>CANRDN010000001.1 GCA_947629375.1 uncultured Bacilli bacterium
AAATTCATAATCTACAAACCAACTCTTATATAGTTGTTTGTTTATCTCGTACAAATTATCATTTATATGATTATTTAACTCAATTTTATTATCTATATTTTTTAATATTTTTCCAATTTTCTTTTGATGTTCTAGATGTGGTAATTCTATATCAAAATTTTCCATATCTGATTTTGTTAAGTGAAGCATTACGGTTCCATGAGAGCTTCCTTTTAAATAATCCGTCATATTAAATAATTTATAATACAAAAACATTTTATCTACATTTTCATTTGGAATAATTTTCCAAATATGGTAATGATAAATTGTTTTTTCACCATTCCAAATTTTTGGGCCAAAATTTGCTGACCATGCATACAACAAATCTCCATCATAACAATATTTATTATCATCTAGTTCCATATCTGAATAATACCAGTCATCCTTTGAAAAAAAATTCCCAACACGTAAAATACGATATTTTCCAGAATTTTGTAATTCCTCATACTTATATGCTCTTCCATTAAGACATGTACAAATATCTTTTATTTTATATTTTTCCATTTGATTCATCCCCATTTAATTAACATATTGCTTCTTCCAAGCTTTGATATGGTCTTTTACATATACCATCCTTACTTACAAAAGCACAAATGTTTTCAATACCATTGTTTGAACATATATTAGGATTTTTTTGCCTACATACAAGTGGTTGATTTTTATTATCTTCTTTATTTAATTTATCGTTAAAATTAAACTTAATTTTTTTATACATATCTGTGCCTCTCTTTAAATCAATAAATTACATTTTAAATAATTAAAGTTTAAAACCAATTGATCTTAAATTCTTTTTAATTTCTTCTTCTAATTTATGTGATTCTTCAAATTGTTTAGATAATTCTTGTGTTAATTGTTTCATTTTTTCTTCAAAAGGAACATCATCATTTTCTTGTTCTTCAACACCAACATATCTACCTGGTGTTAATACATAATCATTTTCTTTTATTTCTTCTAATGATGCTTTTTTACAATATCCTAATTTATCTTCATAATTTGTATCATTTTGGTAATTATGGTAAGTTTCAGCAATTTTAAGAATTTCATCCTTCGATAGTTCTCTTAATCTTCTTGTAACCATTGTTCCCATATTATCAGCATTGATAAATAAAGTACACCCTTTTTGTTTTTTATTCCTATTTATAATCCAAATAGAGCAAGGAACAGTTACCGTATAAAATAAATTAGTAGGCATTGAAATAATACAATCTACTAAATTATCTTCCAATAATTTTTTTCTAATTTCACCTTCTTGTCCACCAGCAGAAAGTGACCCATTTGCTAGTATACAAGCCATTTTACCATTTTGAGATAATTTAGAAATCATATGTTGCAACCAAGCATAGTTGGCATTACCTTTAGGAGCAAGGCCAAACACCCATCTTGGATCTTTAGATACTTTATCAACATCCCATTCCATATTAAATGGTGGATTAGCAAGTACGAAATCAGCTTTTAAATCTTTATGCAAATCTTCAGTAAAAGTATCAGCAGCATATTTACCCAAATCACCATTTAAAGAACGAATAGCTAAATTCATTTTAGCAAGGCGCCATGTAGTAGGATTCTTTTCTTGACCATAAATACTAATATTATTAATATTTCCTTGATGTTCTTGAACAAATTTTAATGATTGAATAAACATTCCACCAGAACCACAAGCAGGATCATATACTCTACCCTGATATGGTTCAATACATTCAACCATAGTTCTTACTAAACAAGCAGGTGTATAGAATTCTCCACCTTTTTGTAATTCATTTTTAGCAAATTGTCCTAAGAAATATTCATATATTCTACCTAGGATATCTTTTTCTATTGCAGCTTTAGTTCCTACTTTAATATTAGTAAATAAATCTATTAACTCCCCAAGATTAACATTTCTCATAGTTGGACTATTATAATCTTTAGGTAAGACGTTTTTTAATGACGAATTGTCTTTTTCAATTGAAGTTAAAGCATCATCTATAATTTCACCAATATTACTATCTTTAGAATGCTCAACTAAATATTCCCATCTAGCGTTTTTAGGAACATAAAATATATTTTTTTCAGCGTAAGAATCTTTTTCCTCTTCTAAACCATATCCTTCTTCAACTAATTCTTTATATCTTTCTTCAAAAGAATCAGAAATATATTTTAAAAATATTAACCCTAATACTATAAATTTATAATCCGATACAGATACTGCTCCTCGCATTTTATCAGCAGCTGACCATAATTTATCTTCCAACAATTTTAAATCTTGTTCTTCCATAATACTTCCTCCAACATTATTCAAAATTCACAAAATAAATCTTATAATAATAAAATAAATTATATAACATATTATAGCATAGTTATTTACAAAATTCGACTATTCACTATCAGTTATTTTCAGTTTTGGATTTCATCATATTATTAAGTGTTTTTATGTCAGGTGCATTAAATACCATAAATAGTTCATAATAAATTCTTCTAATAAAAGAGTTTGTACTATTTACACAAACTCTTTTATTTTTAAATCATCATATAAAATATTACTTTCAAATTTAAAAAATAATCCTTGCAATACAATCTAGAATATGTTCTATTATGTCCCCTATAGCAAAATATAAAACTTTCCCAATTATGTGTCCTTTTTTTCTTCTTGGTGATCCAAGTGCAGTTAGAACAATACCAACTATTGAAAAAACTATAATATATTTAAACATAAATGTTAAAACGGAAGTATTAGTCAATTGCAATAAAACACTATTCAACAGTTTAAACATTTGGAAAATTAAATCTAATGTATATTTTAATCCAAATATGTTAATAAAAATCAAAAACAATATAATTAAATCCAATAAATAATTTGTTATTCTTTTACTCATTACCTACTTCTATTTCTCAAAGCACTACCAGCAACACTTTTTGGTGCTTTAGATGTTCTTATACGGTTTGCTATCAAAATATTCTCCTTTCTGATTTGAGAATATCGTCTAGCAATAATAAACTCTCCAAATATCATTATAATTGTCTTAAGCAAATAATAATATAATCATGAAATTTATGTATTGCTTAAATATTCCAATTTGTTTTTTAAAAAGGTACAGTTTGCTTTAACAAACTATTTATTATACCTTCACATCCAAATATTAACATATAATCTAATAGATATCAATATATTTAGTTTACATTTCTTCTTTTTTATGATAAAATATTAACTAGAAAAGAGATGGTAAAGTGAATGAAATTGGAAAAAATCTAAAAAGGATTAGATTATTAAAAAACTTATCATTAAAAGAAGCAGGTTTTCTATTAAATATGTCTGCTCCTGCTGTTTCAAAGTATGAAAAAGGAGAAATACTTCCTAACTCGCAAAAAATTATCGAATTTGCCAACGCATATAATGTTAAAGTATTAGATTTATTAAAGTCCCATAATGTTCCAGAAATGAAGTTTAATTCATTTAGGAAAAGGAAACGACTTCAGGGCGAGAATCTTGAATTATTAAAGGAAATTATACAAAATAAAGTTTCTGATTATCTTGAAGTAATACAATTAAATGAAATAAAAGTTGGTAACAATAAAATTAAAAAATTTACATGTAATAGCGAAACAGATGCCGAACTTGCTGCTGAAGAATTTAGAAAGAATTATAAGTTATCAATTAATCAACCTATTACAAATTTAATAAATACATTAGAAAATATAGGAATATTGATTATTGAAATAGATAATACAAATGGAAATTTTTCTGACTTTGATGGTCTTAGTGAAATTGTTGAAGATGTACCATTAATAGTATTACTAAATGATATTGATGGTGAAAGACAAAGATTTACTATTGCACATGAATTAGGACATTTAGTTCTAAATATAAAAGATAATAATTTGAATGAAGAAAAAATGTGTAATAAATTTGCAAGTAGTCTATTAATGCCAAAAGAAGCAGTAATTAATGAATTTGGTTTATCAAGAAATAACTTAAGTTTTTTTGAGTTAAGAGCTTTTAAAAACGAATATAAAGTTAGTATGGCAGCCATCTTATATAGGCTAAAAGAATTAAACATTATTTCTGAATATCTATATAAAAAGATTAACATTTCATTAAGTACAAAAGGATATAAAAAGCATGAACCAGATTCTATTGAACAAGAAAAATCGTTTCAATTCAAACGACTTGTTCATAAATTAGAAGTAAATAATATCATATCATTAAATAAAGCATGTGAGTTATTAGGAATAACAATAAATGAATATAACAACGAAGATAATAATTACAGATACTAATATAATAACAGATCTCAGTAATGCAAATATTTTAGATAAATTTGTTGAACTAGATAATGTTTATATAAGTGATATGATTAAACAAGATGAAATAAATTCTAATACTGGAAATGTTAATACAATTAAAAAATTTAAAACTATTAATGCCACTTCAGAAGAAATCGATGAAATTTTCAAAATATCGAAAGGAACTCACGGATTATCTCCATACGATATTATTAATTTTATAATTGCTAGAAATAATAATGCAATTTTAGCTACTGGTGACAAAAAACTTAAAGATTATAGTGAAGCAAATGGAATACAAGTTATTAGAACTTTAAAAATAATTGAATTAATGAAAAATAAAGCTATAATTACTAATAAAGATGCAATTAATGCTTGTAAATCACTAAAGGAACATCCTAATACGCGAATTCCTATATCTGACATTGATAATATTATTAAAGAATTTGAAAAGGACTCAGTAACATGCTGAGTTTTTTTTATTTTAAGATATCTTTAGTAAATTACATATTTTATTTATCAAAGAAAGAAAGTATTGACTTTCTAATTATCGTTAGTAACATCACCATTTCCAGTTATATCTATTTTTTCACCAAGATATTTTGATTTTGGTTTAACAATACATTTTATAACATCTTTACCTCTTGCTAATACTTCTCTTATTTCTCGATATACTCTTCCACCATATTTAATCTTTTCAGCAGGAACTCCATAAACATTTAATCCAAGACTTCTTGCAATATAAATGCTTCTATATAGATGATACTGTTGAGTTACAATAACTGCCCTTTTAACGCCAAAGATTTCTTTTGCTCGATACATAGTGTCATATGTTGAAAATCCAGCGTGATCCATAAATATATCTTCACTTGAAACCCCTTTTTCCATAGCATAGTTTTTCATAACATTAACTTCATCGTGTTCAAAACTACCGTGATCCCCACTCATAATTATTTTAGGTGCTACATTATTTTCATAAAGTTCTATCGCTTTATCAAGTCTATCTTGCAATAGTGGACTAGGTCTATCTCCTCTTATACCTCCACCTAAGACGATAATACAGTCAATATTTTCTATTTTGCTATAATCATCGATTATATAATTTCTAGTTGTAAACCATACATAAAAATTCAAAAGGAATATTATTATTCCTAATCCTAATATTCCTATACCAACATATAAACAAATTTTCTTAAATACTTCTTTTTTCATAAGAACCTCATTTAATTAATTAAACTGCTATCCGAATAAGAAGCGATAGAGTTTAACTTAATTATATATGTTTCATCATTTTCACACAAGATATCAAGATAAAGGTTATTTTTAAGATTATCTATATCTTCACTAATGAATGAAGTTTTACCATTATATTCAACAAGAAAAACTTGATCACCAAAATAATGAAAAGGACCAGAATAAATCATTTTATCTTCACTATCTTTTTTATAATATAATCTTACCTTTTTAATATTTAAATCGCTATTATTTTTTATTTTGCCCATTTTTATATAACCTTGTTTTTTAGTTGTGCAAAGCAAGCTTTCTTCTACATAAAATTCACCATTGTAACCATCCAAAACATATATATTTATAGAATTATAAGTGCTAAAGAAATAATATACGAGGAATGCTATTAATAGTAGTAGTAAAAACACAAGAGAAGAAGCAATTATTGTCTTTTTTCCTTTCTTTTTATTATTTTCAAGTATTTCAGAAGAGATTGTATTTATCTTATCTTTATTTTCAGAATTTAATCTTTCACCATATAATATTTCGTTTACAGATACATTAAATAATTTATGTAATTTTAATAAGTGATCAGTACTGGGTATATAAAGTCCTCTTTCCCATTTTGATATTGTTGCTCTATCAAGAAACATTTCGTTAGCCAAATCATCTTGGGTCCAATTTTTTTCTTTTCTTAATTCACTAATAAATTTCCCCGTTTTTTTATTATTCATACAAGACTCCTTAAATTTAAGCTAACAATAGAATAACACAAATTAAAAGAAAAAGAAAAACAATGAAGTGTTTCTTCATCATTTTTTCATTCTTGATTTAATTGTTCTAACGGGTCTTTCCTAATCTGCCTAAAAAACAATAATATGTAATTTATGGAAAATATTGAAGCAATTATTAGAAAACTATAGCTACTGCTCATAAAGATATTTTTAATATTTATAAATTCTAAATCTAAAAGATTATAAATTGGTAAAAATAAAGTGTTAATTGAAAGTACAAAGATGTAAGAAAGAAGAATAGTTAAAAATATTCTCAAAAAGACTATTTTAAATATCTTTAAATTTTTGAATCCTACTATCTTATAAATAGTGATATTTTTAGATTCCATTCGTAAAACATTTTTGGTAATGTTTCTTACAAATAGAAAGATGAATATAAGTGAAGCTACAAGTATAACTGTAAGAGAATCTTTTACTTTTTGAATATTATGTATTTCAGTGTAATTTTGAAAAACTTCAATATATGCGTTGTATCCTTTCTCTTGTAGATCATCTATTGTTTTGGAAACATTAGGGTATTCATCTATTAGGGCACCATATTTTGAAGGACTCAAAGAAAATAATTCTTCAAATTCACTTTGTGATAAGTAAATATCTACAGACTTTACATCAGTTATCCCCACAAATACAAACTCATATGTTTTGTCATTAATCGATAATTTAATAGTCTTTCCTAAGTCATTTTCATCTAGTGATAATCTCTGATAACCAAAAGTAGACAATATAACTTCATTGTTGTTTGAAATATCCCTACCCAATGTTATTTTTTCGTTTCTGTGATAATTTATTTTCGTTCCCAGTTTATTAACTTGTATTATTTCACTGTCATATAAAGGATAATAATTTAATATATGTTTATTTTTATCTAATAAAGATACGATACTTTTAGAAGAATCATTATCTTCCACCACAATTTCTCTATTTGCTTCTTTTGCCCCAATAACATAATTTATTTGATAATCATAAAATTCATTGTTTTCAAATAATACAAATAAGAAAAGAATAATCAAAGAAAATAATATTAAATATGCTAAATATCTTTTTTTATCCCTATAACCATTAAATATTATAAATTTCATCAAAATCAGCTCTCAATCTATAAACACTATAAGATACACACATAATAATGCATAACATTATTACAAGTAATAAATAAAATATTGAATAATAATCCGGAATAAATCTCCATTTGTCTAAAATAAATGGATAATAATCAAAGACAAGATTAGTTAGTGGCAATATTAATAATAAGACGATTATTGATACGATAGTTGCAAGAACAAATTGAATTAATATAGAGAAACAGTTAACAGTAATTATTTCTTTTTTTGTATATCCTAAATATGAAAGTAATTTATAACTTTTAATATCTTCTTCAAACTTAATTTTGAAAATCACTAATAAAACAATAAATAAGACTACGAGAAGTATTTTTGTATATGTATTAACATTCTTTTCAATATTTTCAAATGTATTGTAATCTATATCAAATATATCATCATATATGATGCCTCTTTTATCAAGTTCGCTCTTGACATAATCAATATTTTTTACATCATCTATTTTTAACCACAAACCAGTTTGTATTTCGATATTATGTTCCCCAGTTATTGGGTCAATATCATCAATATATTTTTCTTCAGCCATCCTTTTAAAAGATTTATCTGTTATATAACAAGAACCTTCATCAATGTGAGTAGGATTGTTTTTGTAAAAACCGACAATTGTAAAATCACGAGTATAATGTTTTGTTCCACCTCTACTATTATATTTAATAGTAATTTTTTTATTAAGGAAATCTTTAATGTTTATCTTCTTAGTTGAAGGAATAAAGCGTTCCTCAGAATAAAGTTTATCTGATGGATAAAAATTTTCCGGGCAAACCATATAGTCACCATCTTTATCTGGGAAATTAGTGCCATAAACAATTTCAGGAAGTGATTCATTGTTTGCTGCATAATATTCAATAACTCCTTCAAGCCCAGTAACCTTTAAATCATCAGAAACATTTCCATCACTATATGCATAACTGTTTGCAATATAGGTAACGTGATCTATTTTCAAAAGTTCTTCTTTTAGTTTTTCAGCATCATCTATAGTTTCCATTTTGAAATTTGGGTCATCTTTTCCATAAATAGTAAATTCCAAACTAAATCTAGCATCTAAAATATCGTTTTCTAAATAGTTAACAGAAGTTTTCAAATAACTATTCAAAAAGAAAACAAAAATGAAAATCAAAGATACTAAAATAATATTTATGATTGTTGACTTTTTTCTTAATTCATTTTTTAAAGAAATTTTAAACAAATTCTTCATCTTTTTACCTCAATCTTTTTGTAATTTTAATCATTAAATATTATTGTTTTCGTCAAAATCAGCTTTCAACCTATAAACGCTATAAGATACACACATAATGATACATAATAACATTACAATTGCTAAAATAACTATAGAGTTATAGTCTGGTATAAATCTCCATTTGTCTAAGATAAATGGATAATAATCAAAGACAAGATTAGTTAGCGGTAAGATTAATAATAAAATAATTATTGATACAATAGTTGCAAGAACAAATTGAATTAATATTGAGAAACAGTTAACAGTAATTATTTCTTTTTTTGTATATCCTAAGTACGAAAGCAACTTATAACTTTTAATATCTTCTTCAAACTTAATTTTGAAAATCACTAATAAAATGATAAATAAGACTACAAGAAGTATCTTTGTATATCTATTAACATTCTTTTCAGTATTTTCAAATATACTATAAACTATATCATATATTTTACTATAACTGACACCTCTTTTATCGAGTTCACTCTTAACATAATCTAGATTTTTTACATCATCTATTTTTAAAATCAAAATAGTTTGTATCTCGATATTATGTATTCCACTTACTGGGTCAATATCATCAATATATTCTTCTTCTGCCATCCTTTTAAAAGATTCATCAGGTATATAACAAGTGCTTTCATCAATATGGGTAGGATTATTTTTGTAAAAACCTACAATTGTAAAATCACGAGTATAATGTTTTGTTCCACCCCTACTGTCATATTTAATAGTAATTTTTTTATTAAGAAAATCTTTAATGTTTATCTTCTTTGTTGAAGGAATAAATCGTTCCTCAGAATAAAGCTTAGCTGACGGATAAAAATTTTCCGGGCAAACCATATAGTCACCGTCTTCATCTGGGAAATTAGTGCCATAAACAATTTCAGGAAGTGACTTATTATTTGCAGCATAATATTCTACAGTCCCATCAAGACCTGTAACCTTCAAATCGTCAGAAATGTTGCTAGTCCAATATGCATAACTATTTGCAATATAGGTAACGTGATCTATTTTCAACAGGTCTTCTTTTAATTTATTAACATCGTCTCTAGTTTCCCATTTGTATTTTGGATCTGTTGTTCCTGTAATAGTCAATTCCAAAATAAACCTAGCATCTAGAATATCATTTTCTAAGTGATTTACTGAAGTTTTCAAATAACTATTCAAAAAGAAAACAAAGATAAAAACTAAAGACACTAAAATAATATTTATGATTGTAGATTTTTTTCTTAACTCATTTTTTAAAGAAATTTCAAACAGATTCTTCATTTCTTTACCTCAACTAATTTGTGTGATTCTATTTTTAACACAACATCTGCATATTTAGGTACATTTTCACTATGACTCACAACAATAACGCACTTTCCCCTTTTTGCCTGTTTCTTTAATATTCTTAAGATGTTATCCTCGTTATCAGGATCAAGTGATCCACTTGGTTCATCAGCTAATATTATATCCGGATTATTTACCAAGGCTCTTGCTATTGCAACTCGTTGTTGCTCACCACCAGAAAGTTCTTTAGGATAGTGCTTTTCTCTATTTTTTAATCCTAAATTTTGTAGTAAACGCATTGCTTTATCTTTTCTTTCTTCATTGGTTAATGAGTTGTCAGTATATGTAGGTAACATTACATTTTCGTATGCTTTCATTAAAGGATTAAGATAATATGATTGAAAAACAAATCCAATTGTTTTATTTCTTATTCTAGCTTTTTCATTACTACTTAACTTTGATACATCTTTACCATCTATTTTTATTGTTCCATCATTTGGTGATATTAATAGACCAAGTAATTGAATAAGAGTAGACTTTCCTGCACCTGACTTTCCATTAATACAATAAAATGTTTTATATTGAAACTTATAATTAATATTGTCCAAGACAACAACTTTATTTTTTTTATAACTTTTACTTACATTTTTTAACTCTAACATTTAACTCTCCCTTTATCATTTATATAAAAATATTATCATTAAAGTGACAATATTTATTTTTCAAATTAAATTGATTAAGAGAAGAAATTTCTTCTCTTAATCATAATATTACTATTCTACAGAAGAAGACATATACTCTAATTCTCCAGACCAACCGACATATTTATCAGTTGCTGAATTAGACAACTTCCAAGTTCCAAAGCCTATTTTTCCTATTTTAATTAATTGGCAAGAATTTTTAACAAGCTTAATTGTATTGTAATCTTTTAATAAATAACTACTTGATTCAAGTCTATATCCTTCAAAATAAGTCTCACCTTCTGATGTAACAGAATTAACTGTTAAACTAGCTCTTGCATAATTTAGTGATGAAAATAAACCACTATATGACTTTGTTGCACCCTTCGCTAATGAGTAATTAGTAATAGTTTTTAATGTTGACACTGATTCAGTTAAAGCATTAACGCTTGTTACACCAAATAAGCAAAATACAAAAACAATAAGTAGTAAAACTTTAGCTTTCATTAAATATACTCCTTTCTTTTATAACAAACATTTAATACAAATCGTACGCCTTTGAAAAAATGTTGTTAACACAAAAACAAATTAAATAATTAAAATATTCATAATTCATCTTTGATAATTTCATTTTAATTATGAGCATAAAAAAAGTAAAGGGCGAATTTTGCCCCTTACTAAATCAAGGAATTTCTCACTCTATAAACATAAAATTTCCATTTACTACTGCAGCAAGTTCATCTTTGTCATTATAAATATTAGCACTGAAGACAGCAATTGTCTTACCTACTTTTACTGGTGTTGCAACACACTTTATCATCTTACCTTTACAAGGTTTTAAGTAGCTGATATTTGAGTCAACTGTAACTGCTTTTCTTCCTGTTAAAAGAGCAAGAGATCCCATTGCCGTATCAGCAAGTCCAAAAATAAGTCCTCCGTGAACAGATCCATATGGATTAAATGACTCATCAGTAAGATTTGCATATAATTCTACTTTATCTTTATCGATACTTTTTATATGAATATTATTGTGTTTTATAAAGCTTACATTTTCTTCAAAATAATTCATCATTTCTTCTTTCATTTCTCCACCTACTTTCCAAAGATAAAGAACTTAAAGTTCTTTAGCTTAATGACTCCATAATCTCTTTGGCAGCTTTTTTACCAGCTTCCATTGCAAGTATTACTGTAGCAGCACCTGTTACAGCATCTCCACCTGCATAAACATTATCAAGTGATGTTTTAGTTTTTTCTTCTTCTGTTTTAATTAATCCTCGTTCAGTAAGAACCATATTACTTTCTTTTAAAGCTTCGTGGTTAGGACTTGTTCCAAGAGCCATAACAACCATATCACAATCAACTGTGTGAAGACTATTATCATCTTGAGTTACGCTTCTTCTTCCATCCTCACCCGGTTCTCCTAAAATCATATTGACAACTTCCATACCTACAACATCGTTGTTTTCATTTGTTAAAATTCTAACTGGATTTGTAAGTAAGTCAAAAATAATTCCTTCTTCTTTAGCGTGTCCAACTTCCATTTTTCTTGCAGGTAGTTCTTCTTCACTACGACGATACATCAAGTGTGTTTCAATACCAAGTCTTTTTAGTGAACGAACTGCATCCATTGCTACATTTCCTCCACCAATAATATAAGCTTTCTTTACTCTTTTAATTGGTGTTTTAGAACTATCTTGATAAGCTCCCATCAAATTAATTCTTGTTAGTATTTCATTTGCTGAAAATACTCCGTTGGCGTCCTCACCAGGTATACCCATAAATTTTGGAAGACCTGCACCACTTCCTACAAATACAGCGTCGTACTCATCTTGCAATTCAGGAATCGTAATAGCATTTCCAACTGGTACATCAGTTTTAATTTCAACACCTAATTTTTTAAGTGAATCTACTTCTTTTTGAACAATTGATTTTGGAAGTCTAAACTCTGGAATTCCATAAGTTAAAACTCCACCTGCTTTATGTAATACTTCGTATATTGTTACATCATATCCGTTTTTAGCAAGATCTCCAGCACAAGTAAGTCCAGCTGGTCCACTTCCTACAACGGCAACTCTTTTACCGTTTTTATGGACATTTGTTGTAGATGCATAATTGTTTAGTATTGCTTGATCAGCAACATATCTTTCAAGTGACCCAATAGAGATAGCATCCCCCTTGATTCCTTTAACACACATTGCTTCGCATTGTTTTTCTTGTGGACAAACTCTTCCACATACAGCAGGAAGACTAGATGACCTTGTTATTACTTCGTAAGCTCTTTTTAAGTCTCCTTCTTTAATTCCTTTTATAAATTCAGGAATAGCAATATTTACTGGGCAACCTTTAACACATCTTGGATTAGGACATTGTAAGCATCTATTTGCTTCTTTTAATGCTTCTTCATCATTGTATCCAAGTTCAACTTCTTTAAAGTTTGTTATTCTTTCTTCGGGAGCTTGGACTCTTCCTCTTACTTTTTCGTCGTTCATTAGATTACCTCCTTAGAAAGTCTTTCTTTCATTTCTTGCCATTTAACTTTTTCTTCTTCTTTATAAACATTCATTCTCTTAAGTGCTAAATCAAAATTAATTTTGTGTCCATCAAACTCTGGTCCGTGGATACATGCAAATTTAGGTTTACCATCAACTTCACAACGGCAAGCACCACACATACCACTTCCATCAACCATAAGTGGATTCATACTTACAATTGTCCTTACATTGTACTTCTTTGTAAGTTCACAGACATTTTTCATCATTATAACGGGTCCAATTGTTACACATAAATCATAGTCGTGAATATGTTCTTCTAAGACATTTGTAACAAATCCTTTAATTCCATATGAACCATCATCAGTTGCATAAGTAATCTTGTTAGCAACTTGTTCTATCTTATCTCTTATTAGAAGTAAATCTTCACTTCTTGATCCATAGATAACATCGACATTTATTCCGTGTTCTTTTAAATACTTAACTTGTGGATACACGGGGGCAATTCCAACTCCTCCTGCTACATAGACAATTCTTTTATCCTTATATTCTTCTGGATGTAGACAAATCTCATTAGGGTTTCCTAAAGGACCTGCTACTGCAAAGATTTCATCTTTAGCATAAGTTAATTCTTCAGTAGATGCTCCTACTACTTGATAAATTAAATATAAGATTCCTTGTTCTTTATCATAATCATAAATTGTTAAGGGAATTCTTTCACTATCTTCACGCGCCATAACTATTACGAACTGACCAGGTATTGCTCTTTTAATAACTAAAGGGGCAACTACAGCCATTTCAAATGAGTTAGAGCTAATTCTTTTATTATATAAAACTTTATACATTTTACCACCTATCCTCACATATACTATTTTACAAAAAATATCTATATCTAATCAAGTACTTTTATTAAATTGACACAAGAAAAAAAGATGAATAATCATCTTAATCTTTATCACCAAATCTATCAAATGGGAAAATAGTAAAACTTGCTGTTCCTTCTATCTTACTTATATCAAAACAACCAAGCTCTTCACTATCTAAAGAATCGCCTCTATTGTCCCCTAAAACAAAGTAGCAATTATCTTTTATATCAGCAACCATATCGTTAGTAACAACATCATCATTTAAGAAATCTTGTTTTACTTCTTTACCGTCTATATATAAAACATTATTCTTTATCTCTAGATGTTCATTAGGAAGTCCTATTATTCTTTTTATAATTAAAACATCTTCTCCTGTTACTACATCTTCATTATGAAGAACAATTATATCAAATCTTTTTAATCCTCTAAATTTATAAGTAACTTTGTCTAAAAGCATATAGTCTCCTCCTAAAAGAGTCGGATGCATCGAGTCACCTTTAACCTGTACAGGAGTTACTACATACTTTTTAATTAAAAGAACGACTATAATTATAATTATCGTAATTATAACATCTTTTACAAACGTTAGAACTTTATTTTTCTTTTCTTTTTTTAAATCTTTTTTTAGTTCTTCAGGCGTCTCATACATTATTTCATTAGGTACTTGGTATGTATTATTGTTGTTATTTTCTACAACCTGATTATTTTGACTTTCATTACCATTATTTACTGATTCGTTCATTTATATCTAGTCCTCTCTATTTATATATTACAACCATTAAATAAATTGTAAATAATTGTCACTAAAGTTTCATAATTAAAAGACACTTTTTGACAAAAAAAGAGAGGCAAAATCTTTTATTTTTGTCCTCTTTCTTTGATTCTGTATTGACCTACAACATCTTTTAAGAAGTTTAGTTTAGCTCTTCTTACTTTACCGTGTCTTAATACTTCAACACTGTCAATCTTTGGTGAATTAACTGGGAATGTTCTTTCAACTCCAACACCATAAGATTCTTTTCTTACAGTGAAAGTTTCACTTATTCCGCCACCTTTACGAGCAGTTACAACACCTTCGTAAGCTTGAACTCTTTCTTTGTTTCCTTCAATAATTTTTACATTAACCTTAACTGTATCCCCAACTCTAAATTCAGGAATATTTGGGTTAATTTGTTTTGCTGTAATTTTATCAATTACGTTCACGATTATCATTCCTTTCCTGTTTTTTCTGGTAATCATAACTCCTAAATTTAATGTCAGCGGATTACACAACGAATAGAATATAACATAAAACAAGAAAAAAAGCAAGAAATACTTGCAATTTATTATCTACTATGACCTTTTTCTAACTCATCATCCATTAATTGTTCATTGAGTAATAAGTCAAGTCGAAGTTTTAATTCATCTTCTAAGATTTCTATTTTTTTAACCATAAGTTCAAGTTTACTTTCAGATATATATTTTCTATATTTATTCCATAGTTGCATCTTTAACTTTTCTGCTTCATCTAAAGCTATTTTGTAACCGTCTCCTGACTCATCTT
The DNA here is from genome assembly GCA_947629375.1 of uncultured Bacilli bacterium. Lineage (GTDB taxonomy): Bacteria > Bacillota_I > Bacilli_A > RF39 > UBA660 > RUG13868. The sequence goes on from CANRDN010000001.1 coordinate 15,508, forward strand.
CATCACCAACTTCACATACTACTTGCATCATATTGATTAATCTATCAAATTTAGAGTTTATTTTTTTACTGGCAATTTTATCGATAAATATAGGGTTTACTAATACTAAACGATCAATATCAACTCCATCAGCAAAGTGTACTCCTTTTTTAATAGTTAAGTTATAACCATCTAAAGTATTAGCACCAATCTTTTCGATATTCTTGTTTTTATCTTCCTTTACTACACGAAAACGACTTACAACTGCCATAAATATCACCCCTACTTCTCTAATAAATCAGGTCTTCTCTCTTGTGTTTTCTTTATGCTTTCTTTTAATCTATATTCATCTATTTCTTTATGGTTACCATTAAGAAGGACATCGGGAACTTTCATTCCTTTGAACTCTCTTGGCTTTGTGTATGTAGGATAATCAAGTAAGTTAGTATTTGGATTAAAAGAATCATTAATATGGGATTCTTCTTCTATTACGCCATCGACAAGTCTTACAATAGAATCCGTTAAAATCATTGCTGGTATTTCGCCTCCTGTAAGGACATAATCACCAACACTAATTTCATAATCCACTACACTTCTTATTCTATCATCAAATCCTTCATAATGACCACAAATAATTATCAAATGTTTAATTTTTTTTAATTCGTAAGCTCTTTTCTGATTATAAGTAACACCATCTGGCGTCAATAAAATAACTTTGGTATCATCATCTTTTAAAGCCATAACTGCGTCATATATTGGTTGAACCATTAGAACCATTCCGCTTCCACCACCATAAGGAGTATCATCAACTTTATGATGAGGATCTAGTGTGTAATCTCTAAAATTAACTATATTTATTTCTACTAATTTATTTTCTATTGCTCTTTTAATAATTGAATTTGTAAGAAATCCATCAAACATAGAAGGAAACAAAGTTAAAATATCTATTTTCATTAAATCATCCCTTCTATTAAATTTAATTCTATTTTTTTATTTTTTAAATCGACATTTGCTATAAAGTCATTGTGATAAGGTATATAAGTAAGTTTATTATTAATCATAGCTTCTATTATTTTACTATCTTTACTTACTTGTCTTATAGCTACTACACGACCTACTTCTTCGTTATTGAAGACAACATTTAAATTAATTAAATCTTCATCTAGATATTCTTTATCTCCAAGAGATAAATCATTCTTTTTAACATATACTTCTTTATTTAAATATTTTAATACTTGGTTTATGTTGTCGTACCCTTTTATTGTTATCATTTCGAAGATTTTATGATGACGATAAGTTTTGATTATTTCTTCTATTTTTTCTTCACCGATATATATTCTTCTATTTTCAAGGAATACTCTATCTTTGTATTTAAAATCACTTAGTATTCTAAGTTCACCTTTAATACCGTGAGTATTAACTATTTTACCAATATAAATATAGTCTTCTTCCATATTCGTCTCCTATCTATTTAATTCGTATAAAATGATACTTGTTGCAACTCCTACATTTAAACTTTCGACATTTTCGTTCATATCTATATAAAAGTAACTATCACACATATTGAGTATTTCTTCTCTTACGCCATTACCTTCATTACCCATTATTAGACAGTATTTCTTTTTGTCTTTTTCGTGCAAACTTCTAACATCCATTCCCCTATTTACATTAGTTCCATAAATAGGTATTTCTTTTCCTTTAAGTTCTTTTATTACTTCCTGTAATTCTCTTACAATGATATTTATATGAAACATCATTCCTTGAGTGGCTCTTATTACTTTAGGGTTATATAAATCGACAGTATTAGGACTTAAGACGATTGTGTCGACATTAAATGCCACAGCACTTCTAATTATTGTTCCTAAGTTACCTGGATCTTGTATTTCATCGAGCATAAGTATTTTGTCTCCGATAATACCTTCATCGACCATATTACAAAGAGCCATTATATTACTAGGTGACTCCATTTCACTTATCTTATGAATTATTTCATTAGTGACATATACCGTTGGAAGGTTTATAGGAAGTACGACATCTTTTTCAATAATTAATTCTTCGACAATTCCTTTTTTACAAGCTTCAAGTACAAGATGCATTCCTTCGATTATGAACTTTTTCTCTTTTTTACGATACTTTCTATCTTTAAGCTTTATATAGCCTTTAATTCGGTCATTATCAAGACTTGTTATTAACATAGTATCCCTCTATTCTTTTAATATTTTTTTGATTTTTTTATAATCTGGACAGTTTTCTTCTACTAAACTCCAAAAGTCTTTAGAGTGATTAGCGTGTATTAAATGTGATAGTTCGTGCATAATTACATAATCTAAGCAGTAAATTGGTTTTTTCATCAAATCGAGGTTTAAAGTAACTCGATGATCTCTTGTATTACATACACCCCAACGAGTTGTCATCTTTCTTATTGTAAGTGTGGGATAAGGTATTTTTCTTGTGAAGCTTTTATAAGCGATATCCAAGTGTTCTTGAAATAATTTTTCAGCTTGTTTTTTGTACCATTTATCGATATCTACATCACGGTTAACAAATACTTTTTCTTGACCTAAAACAATACCAGGATTAGTCGTATATATTATGTCATACCTTTTACCAAGAAAGAGGAATCCTTCATTATTTTGAACTCTTTTCTCTTCTTTATTAATCATTTTAACAATCGAATCTTGATTCTTTATAATTATATCTTCTATTTCTTTATTAGATACAAAAGTATTAGTAGTAACATAAATCTTTAAGTCATCTTTTACTCTTAAATAAGTATTTCTATTACCTATTTTTTTTGTAACTATAACATCGTAATTTTTTCCGTTTACTTTAATCTGCATATAATCACCAAAACTTACACTTCAATTATACCAAATTAAAAGAAAGAAAAAAAGTAATTACCGTAGCAATTACTTAACTATTTTATTATAATTATCAATTATTTTTCCTTCTTTATTATACTAACTATATTAATTTTATTAATTATACTATGCAAAGCCAAAGAAAGAATTATACTCATTAGTATACAAATTAAAATAATATTTATAAGAAATTTGAAATCAAAGACAATAAACTGTTGTAGTATGACGGATATAAATTTGGAAATAATAATACTAGGTAATACTGAACAAAACAATAATAAAATTAAATAAAATGTCATTAAAAATGATATTTTTCTTGTTGAAAATCCTAAACTTTTTAAAATTGCAATATTAGATCTATTATCATATACAATTATTAATTCAATAATTAATACAAATATTGTACAGATGAGCATTAGGAATTGTGATAGAAGATTAATACCATTATAGAAATTAAAATATCTATCAAGTATTTCCCTATTACTATCTTTAACTGTTAAATCAAAATCACCAGAATTACTAATAGATTCCGAAATGTTCACAATATTTCTATAATTATCCAATTTTAAGATAATACCAGTTAATTCACTTTTTTGTATATTATTATTATAAAATTCTGAAGAAACATAAATTGGATTTTTCACAAAATTATCGATAGTAAAATTATCCTTTTTTGAATCATAAATACCAACAATTTTGAATTCACAAGTATACCCATCAATTTTAATATAAATAGTATCATTAATTTGTTTTTTGATTTGATCTGACACAATTACTTCATCATATTTTTCTGGATATTTACCATTTAATAATTTAATTAATGAATTATCAGAATAAACAAGATTTTGATATTTAAAAAATAAGTAAAATTTATTTATATGTGGCATATTTTTTACATCATTTTCTAATTTTGAATTTTTTTCATTATATGTAATTAAAATATAATTATGGTCGATATTTTCTTGTTGTAAAGAAACATACTTATTTTGTATGCCACTTTTTAATCCATATATTGTCATACAAAATATAACAAGTATAATAAACATACCAATTGAATATCGACATAGTTTTCTTCTTTCAAAGATGTTAAAATATAAAAAATTAAATTTCAACATCTGAAAATTCTCCAATTATAGATTTGTTATTTTTTATAGCTAAATATGTTGATAGTAAAGACACTCCTAAAGTTAACATTATGCTTAAAATGATAGATAAAATAGATACAGATATGGGCATTTGCAACTTGATTTCAGCACTAAAGTTATAAAATAAAATAAAATAAATTATAAAGCATAGTATAGTAGCTATTACAAAACTTATTATAGATAACATTATAGCTTCAAGATAATTAATTTTTAATAAAATTTTTGTATCATATCCGATAGTTTTATAAATCAAATTATTCTTTTTGTTATATTGCAAAAATTTATTATTAGATATTAATAATATAATAAAAGTAACAATAAAAATTGAAATGGATATTAATAACAAAGTAAAAGTTAAAAAATCAATCCCGTCAGTATTCACTTTACTTTTTCTTGAAGTTATATATCCTAAATTATTAATTTGTTCTTCAACCTCAGTAACATTTTCAATATTATCTACTATAACAACAGCTTGCTTAAAAGAACTTTCTGAACAAATAGTATTTTCTTCTTCACAAATAGTTTTCAATTCCATAACATAATTCATATATATTTCGTCAATATTTTCTTTTTTAGTAAAACATACATTATACTCTCCATAAGTATATTTGTCTACATCGTAAATTCCAATAATTTTGTAATTTTCATCATACCCTTCAGATTTAATATTTATTAAATCATTTAAATATTCTTTACCACTTTTTAAATTTCTTAAAAAATTTTTATCGTATTCTTCAGGATTAGCGCCTAGATAAAATTTAGAAGGACAAATTAGAACTTTTTCTTCTAAAGTATTATTTAAATTTTGGCCATATAAAATCTCTAAATAATTATCCGATATTCCAATTAACTCCAATTCAAAATTATTATTTGCTGTTACATATTGATTAAATGAATTATAATTCTCTACATATACTACTGATTTATTATCACTTAAAGATTTTTTTAATTTTTCAATTGAATCAACTCTTTTTACTATTATTACATTGTGGTTCATATTTCCATTAATTATATTATCAATAAACCTAAAAAAAGTCTTAGAAAAACTCAATGATACAATTGTCATTGTTATCACTAAAGTAAGTAAACACACATTTAATATATTAATTTTTTTATGAAGAAAATTTTTCACAGTTAGAAATAAATAATATTTTAATCTCATATTATTAAATCCTCAAATTTTCCTTTTTTCATATTAATAACAACGTCAGAATATTTTTTTACAATTGCATTATGACTTACGACGATAACGCATTTACCTTCATTAGCTAAACTTCTTAATTTTTCTAAAATATAAATTTCATTTTCTTCATCCAAATTACCAGTTGGTTCATCTGCAAGTATGATATCTGGTTCATTAGCAAGTGCTCTAGCAATAGCAACTCTTTGTTGTTCACCACCAGATAATTCTTTAGGATAATGGTTGACCCTTTCTGACAATCCAACCTCTGACAACATTTCTTTTGATATTTTTTTAATATCTTTATTATTATAATTTTTGTTAATAAGCATTGGAAGCATTACATTTTCATATGCTCTCATAGTGTTATTTAAATAATAATTTTGAAATATGAACCCAATCTTTGAATTCCTTATTTTATTCTTTTCCTTTTCCGAAAGTTTACTTGTATCATTATTATCAATAAATACCTTACCCTCATTTAATTCATCCAAAAGTCCTAAACATTGAATTAATGTACTCTTTCCACTTCCGGAATGCCCCATAATTACATATAATTTGTTATATTCAAATTCATATGATAAATTATTAATTGCTTTATCACTTGTACCTTTTAACTGGTATATTTTTGTGGCATTTAATATGCTTATTGCACTCATCTCTTCACTCCTTTCCAAATGTCTAAAACTAAAATAAAATTTAAGCCATAATTTAATAAAGATATTCATACTTATTGCATAATAGAATTTCAGCATAGACAAGTTTAGTAGACAAAACAATGTTGTTATTGATATTGTTATTTTTAAAATTAATAGTATAATTCTTTGTTTTTTTTAATAAATAAAAAGGGTTTAATGAAATTGCTTTACATCATTAAACCCTTACACACTATGAGTAATTAGTTATAACTGCATTTCCACTAAGGGCTCCAGTGCCAGCGCCCCAACCGCCCCAAGTACTGAAATAGAAATATCTATCACCACTACCACAGTCTCCTGGAGTAATTGTTACTTCTTTACCGACACCATTATTAGCATCAAAGACCATATCACCAGACCATTTTGTAGTGTAATCATATTCCCATCCAAAAAGTGTCTTTGGTTGACGAACTTCAGTGGCTAGTATTACTTCTCCTGGTGTTCTTGGTCCCTCTGTTAATGATGTAGGAGTAACAGCAAGCTTATATTTCTTGTTAGGATAGTCTCTTACAGTACCATTCAATGATGAATTATCAGAAATTGAAATTGTAGTTTTGTAAGTTTTTGAAGCAGCACTAACAGTAATAACACCTTGAATTGCTACTAACATCAAAACAGCAATAAATACGCTTTTCTTTAAAACTTTATCCATTTTTTCCAATCCTTTCTCGTTAAATATATCAAATTAAGAATTGTGCAAAATCAAGCTTAATTCTTACAATCTCAAAAGATATAAATAACTATTTTAATCAAATTTTATTATTAGTTATACAGATAGATAAACACCTGACAACCCATTATATACGCCTTCGGCTGAATCAGTAAATACAAATACATTTCCATATCCAGTTGCAGAAATTTGGTAATTTTTGCTTGTTGTTAGTGTTACATTTTTTAATGCGTGTTGATAAGAGGCATATACTGTACCACCAGTTTTTACATAAATTCTTTGCTCAATTAATATGTCATTACCACTTTCGGGCAATTTAATAGAATTACCAAAACCATTTTCTAAATATTTATAATTAGAAACTGTTTCAACACCATCTTTACTGCTGAGTCTTGTTACAACATTATTGTTATATAATGATGTCCCATAAAATCTAAAGCCCATAACATCATAACTTCTAGTAACTGGACTATTCAACCAAGTTGCAACAGATGTAATGATACAATATGTTTTTTGACAAATTTTGGATATTGCTATTTTTTCATCTGATGTAGAAACTATTGTTCCTAATGGCATAAATTCTTTTGGATTCAATGTTTTTATTTCAACTTCACTATTATCAATATTTAATTCTTTTATCCAATTATAATCTTCTACTGTCATTTTTTGTAAATATTGTTCTCCATATAGCTCTATTATATAATTGTATTCTTTTTCACTTAAGTTAATGGCTTGATTATTATAAGATATCTCTTGAGCATTAACAATCATAATACTACAACATAAAGTAATAATTAAAACTAAAAATATTTTCTTCATACTTCTCCTCTCTTAAGTCAATTATAATTTACAGTTTTAACTTTAGTAAAGTACATTATATGTACATTAATAATATTGGATTATTTCAGCTATAAAACAAAGAAAAGTACAAAAATTGTACTTTTTTAATTTAAATATATATTGTAATAGTATGTCATAAAATATTTTATATGATTTTCATCACAACTATTATCTTCACATTTATGAGTCTTAATATTATATATAAATGTATTTAGAATGGTTCCTTCATTATCCATTTCTGTATAATTTAAATCACCAGTAATCAAATTGAAATCCATAATTACTTGAATTGATTTTTTATTTTCTATTACTGTAAAAAAATTGGTAAGATTTGAATATTGCATATTTAATAAAAAATCTTCGTATTGTTTATTATAAGTATAAGTATCATTAGTTTTATCATAATCGAAATTTTTATATATATAATTTAAATTGTCTTCATCATTTCCTTTATTATTTTCATTCATTGAAACTGGGTATACAATGTTGTTGCTTTTACTCTTAAATAACAATAAATTATTAGTCATATCTTCTCTAGTTTCTACTTTAATTATATCTTCTAATCCATCAGAATATATAATTTTAAGATACAAATTATTAATTATTTTTTTCCTATTTTCATATGAAAAAGATTCGCTGTAATTAGAATAATTATTCAAATTTATTTCTACATCATCCGAGTAAAACAGTAAATGTTCTGTATTATTATCATAATAAAATAATTCGTATTTATCATATTCACTACCATTTTTTGATTGTATATCACCAATTCTTAAATAACATTTGTTTTTAGAAAAAATAGCAATTCCATCTAATGATGAAAAATTATCATTTTCAGCAGCAAGAGTATAGACATAGATTGTATTATAGGTATTAATGAAGTAATAACATAAAAAAATTAAAATCATAAATACCATTCCAAAGACAAATTTTAACATAATTTTTTTGATTTTTTTATTACTTTCTTTTATTATATCAACAGAAATATTATCAATCTTTTTCATATTCTCGTTGTTTCTGTTTTCCCCAACAATAATCTCATTTACACTTACATCAAATAATTTACTAAGTCTAACTAGAGTTTCTATTGAAGGTAAGTTTTTACCATTTTCCCATCTTGATATATTTTCCCTAGATGTATGCAATTTTTGAGCCAACTGTTCTTGTGTCATTTTGCTACTTTTTCTTAATTTTTCTATAAATTTACCAATTTTTTCTTGATCCATAATAACCACCAGCTATCCCCATATATTATAATTTATTTTGCAATATTTTTTCAATACTATAACGAACTAACTATTTTCATTTGATTGTTTTTTCTTTTTTTTGAAGAAGAAAAATCCAAGACCTGCTATTGCAATTATTCCTATTACAAGATATATGCTTGTCGAGTTATTAGACCAAAATGATTCTTCTATTTTTTCAAAACTACCTACAAAGACTACTTCTTTTTCAGGCATATCGAATGTATCACCCACTATTACTACATCTTCTGTGGTCCATCCAAGGAAACGGTAGCCATCTACGACATCTCCAGCTTTCAAAGAATTTATTTTTACTTTAGAACCTTTAAAATAAGAACCAGCTTCAGGTAAAATAAATCCTTTAGGCATATCACCATCTATTTTATATTCGACAGTATTGCCTTCAACAACTTCATAAGGATTAGTAGGAGTTCCATCACCACTTGATACAGCCATAGAATGTTTTAAAGAAATCATTGGATAAATACTAAATTCATAATAGCTAGTAGAAGGGCCATTATTAGAAGATGGTATGTTTTTAGATTCACTTAAAGTGATTTTTCCTTCACTTAGAACATATTGCTTTTCTCTAATTTCTTCAAAACCATATGGTGTCATAGTATAAACACTATGTCCATCTAGATAACTTGATGAAACTGAATTTGTATCCTTATTTTCTTCTTTTACCATTACATTTCCAGCATATATTGCTTCCTGTGCTGATAATGTTGCAGTTGGATATGTTAAATCACCATTTCCATTTTTACTATCCACAGTAAATTCATCTATTTTATTAGTACATTTTAAAGACATTGAAAATCCTTGATTAATATTTTTTAAATTACTATTTTTATTAAATACATAATCAAAAATCCTACTTCTATCGTTACACCATACTGTATCTTCTAAATAGTTAGTATTATCTATCATATTAGATTTATACCATCCATCAATTACTTCTTTTACTTCTGAATTCACAATACTTTGCCTACTTTTATAATTAGCTATTATTTTATCTGCTGTAAGTCCATCTTGCAAAGCTAAAGAGTAAACGAATGTGATTTTATCACCATAACCACCAAATACATAATTAACATTTTTACAACTATTAGAATAGTCATCACAGAAATAGTGGTGTCCGTCGAGTATTTTATCTAAATTATCATTAATTGATAATATTGTGACATCTATTGTATTGACTAACTTATACATACCATCCTTATATTCTACATCATTTCCAAATGTTATTTTTCTATCTAACATTTTCTCAAGGGTATTTCCGTTGTTTAATATTACATAATCAAATGATGTAACTCCATTAGCAATTGAGGTATTTGTTAAAAGAAGCATATCTTTACATTTTTCTTCTTTGTTGCCACAAGTATATATTGCCGTAATATTTGTATTTTGAGAAAAGCTAGGCAATTTATAGAGAAAGCCACCCATATTGTCACCGGCATTATACAATTTATAATTGATAAGTTTGTATTCGTTAGTATCTTTATCATACTCTATTTTGTCACTGTAATAAAAAGTTGAACTGCTAGTCTGAAGTTTTCCATTTTCTAATATATGAAATAACAAAGGCAAACTATTAAGAGCTTTGAAAGAACTATATATACTTGTAGTTTCCATATATTGGGCATTGGAATCAGAATTAACAGATTTTACTTGCAAACCATCATCAAATTTTGGATTTTCACATTTTCCGTTTTCATCTGGTGATCCCTTGTAGACAAGTTTTACTCCACCTGTTTCTGTTGTCCTTACTATCTGCCAACAGAATCCTCCAAATAAAACATTATTGTTATCTATATTTCCTCTATAATAATGGATTGGATATAAATCATCCTTGGTACTTGCAATTGTATATACTCCTTGTCCATTTGTACTTGATGCAGCTTTAGTAAAATCTATTCCAGTGTCACTAGTAACATACTTACTTTTTATATTATCTAGTACAGCATTCTTTGCAACCTCATCATACAAAGAATTACTATCATATGCTTTAACTGATTCTTGTGCTTTTACACTACCAGGTATAAATATTTGACTGATGATTGCTAAAATCAATAATAAAGTTAATACTTTTTTTACTTTTTTCATACAAATTTCCTCTATTCTTTTTTCATCTTAACTTTATTATAAAATAACTTATGCGTCAATTTTTGACATTGTTTTTGATATAAGATTATGTAAAAATTGTGTAAATAAAAAAAGCCCGAAGGCTTATTTATCTCTTAAAACGGCATTATGCTTTTTAGATACTTCTTCTATAATTTTATCGAATATCTTCATAACTTCTTCATCACTTAATGTTCTTTCTGGATCACTAAATGTAAGTGAGTATGCGATTGACTTCTCATCATCTTTTACATTTTCACCCATATAGACATCAAATACATCGATATTAGTAAGAAGTCTTCCTCCAGTATGTTTTATCGTCTCTACAAGTTTTTCACTCGTAACATCCTTTTTAACTATGAATGCTAAATCTTTAACGATACTTGGGTACTTTGATATCTCTTTAAACTTAATTGGTTTAATCTTCTTTTCAACTAGTTTATTCATACTTATTTCTAAAACATAAATATCATCTTTAGAAATGTTTGGATGAACTCTTCCTAAAAATCCGATTGGCTCTTTATCAAGAGTTATCTCTGCTGAGATACCTGGATGCATTCCATCTAGTTTTGCTTCTTGCAAATGATATCTATTCTTTAATCCTAAATAATCTAGTAAGTTTTCAAGTATTCCTTTAAGAAGATAGAAATCTACTTTCGTATTTGTACTACTCCAAGAATTAGTTAAGTAATTACCTTTCATTAAAATGGCAACTTTAGTATCTTCTTCTGTCTTATTACCATAAGTATTAGCAATTTCATAGATCATTACATCTTTTACATTTCTTGATTTATTGTAGTCATATACTTTTAGAAGTGATGGGATAAGTGTCTGTCTTATTGTCTTCTTATCACTACTCATTGGTCTTAATAAATCGATTTGCTCTTTACGATTATATTTAAACATTTCATTTTCTTCATCACTTACAAGAGTGTATGTTCTACATTCATTAAGTCCTAAAGATTTTAATCTATTAGAAATTAATTTTCTATATTTAACTGCTCCGACATACTTACCTGCTCTATCAGGAATAGTTGGAAGAACGGACTTAATCTTGTCATATCCATAAAGTCTTCCAATTTCTTCGATTAAATCTTGTCTATGTGGTTCAACATCTAATCTTCTATTTGGAATTTCGACAGTAAATTCTTGATTCTTTTCTTTATATGGGAATCCCAAGTTATTAAGACTTTTCTCTACATCTTTTAAAGTCATTTCAAGTCCTAAAGTTTTGTTTACTTCATCAAGTGTTACTTTAGCTACCTTTTTCTTCTTTTCGATATTATCTACAACAATTGTGTCACTCAAAACTTTTCCGTTTGCATACTTTTCAAGTAAGTGGCAAGCTCTTTCGATAGCCATTGTCGTATATTCATAGTTTAGTCCTCTTTCGTATCTTAAAGATGCTTCACTACGCAAATCAAGTCTTAAAGATGTGTATCTAACATTATAAGAATTGAAGATGGCACTTTCTATTAAGATGTCTTTTGTGTTTTCATCAACTTCGGTGTTCTCACCACCCATAACACCGGCGATACATACAGGTTTTTCACCATCAGTAATAACGATATCATCACTTGTTAATGTTCTTTCTTTTTTATCAAGTGTTACTATTTTTTCATTCTCTTTAGCCATTCTTACTTTTATTTTGTCACCAAGTTTATCTTTATCGAAAAAGTGAAGAGGTTGACCAAATTCAAGCATTACATAGTTTGATATATCGACAACATTATTAATAGGTCTCATACCAGCAGCGATAAGTCTGTGTTTTATAAAGTCAGGTGACTCTTTTATTTCTACACCTGTTACCATTTTAGCATTGTACATCGTGCAATTTGGTGTATCAATTGATAAGCTGAAGTGCTTTTTAACTGAATCCTTAATTGGACTAGTAGATAAATCTGGAAGTGTTACTTTTCTTCCTAGGACACTTGCAACTTCGTAAGCAAATCCGATGTGGTTTGTACAGTCAATATTTCTATTTGGATTTAAGTCAAGTTCATAAATTGTATCATCTAAAGACATATATTTAACTACATCTTCCCCGATTTTTGCGTCATCAGGAAGTTCATAGATTCCTTTAGCGTGATTTTCTGGAGTGTTCTCTTCAAGTCCTAACTCAGACAATGCACAAATCATTCCATTTGACTCATATCCTCTAATTGTTGATGCTTTAATAACAACGCCACCTGGTAATACAGCACCTGGAAGTGAGACGATTACTTTTATTCCTTTTCTTACATTATTTGCCCCACAGACAATTTTTCTTTTATCTGTTCCAACATCTACTAAACAATCGTGTAGATGCGTATCAGGTATATCTTCACAAGAAATAACATACCCTACTACTAAGTTATTTAAATCATTTGATGATATATGCTCAACATTAACACCAGCATTGGTAATTTTAGTAGCTAATTCTTTTAAATCGACATCGTTAAGGTCAACATATTCTTTGACCCAATTCATACTTATTGCCATATTAATCAGCATCCTTTCTATCAAATGTTTCTTTTACTCTTAAGTCATTTGTATAAAATGTTCTAATATCTGTTATTCCATACTTTAACATTGCAAGGCGTTCTGCACCAAAGCCAAAAGCAAATCCAGTCCACTTTTCAGAGTCATATCCACAGTTATCTAAGACATTGTGATGCACAATTCCCGCACCACCTACTGTAATCCAACCTGTTCCTTTACAGATATTGCAGCCCTTACCACCACAGTTAAAGCAAGAAATATCCATCTCTACTGAAGGCTCAGTAAACGGATAGAAACTTGGACGGAATCTTGTTTCACGGTCTTCACCAAACAACTTTTTAGCAATAACATCGAATGTTGCTTTTAGGTTTGCTAAAGAGATGTCTTTATCTACAAGTAGTCCTTCTATTTGGGTAAACTGATGAGAGTGAGTTGCATCGTCGTCGTCTCTTCTATAAGTCTTTCCTGGACAGATTATTCTTATTGGCGTTTTTTCAGTATTATTAAGCATCGTTCTAATTTGTACTGGAGATGTTTGACTTCTTAAAAGCCAAGTGTCGCCATCTGTGTAGAATGTGTCCTGCGCATCTCTTGCAGGGTGTCCCTTAGGTAAATTTAAAAGTTCAAAGTTATATAAATCTTTTTCTACTTCAGGTCCTTCTACTACATCGTATCCCATAGATATTGCTAACTCTTCAACTTCTTCAATTAATTTCTCCAAAATATTAGAACTTCCTACTGCTACTTTTGTACTTGGAAGAGATATATCAATTTTTTCACTGTTTAACTTCTTTTCTAGTTCTTCTTCATTTAACTTTGTCTCTAATTTAGTAAGTTCTTCTGTAACATAGTTTTTAGTATCATTTGATAATTTACCAACTTCTTTTCTTTCTTCTATTGATAAATCTTTCATATTGCTAGTAAGTTCAGTAACTAAACCTTTCTTACCTAAATATTTTACTTTAAGATTTTGTACTTCTTGTAAAGAATTAACATTTTCTAAGTCTTTTTCTAATTCTTTTTTAATAGATTCAACTTTCTCTTTCATAAGTTCTCCTTTCAAAATAAAAAGCACTTCATCCCAAAGGACGAAATGCTCGTGGTACCACCTTATTTTTTTCTCATTAAGCTATAACGCACAACCGTTTATTATTAATAAATGCTTATAGGACGAATTCATAAATACTTTTCTTGCTAGCTTCCCACCTTTTGCCAGCTCTCTTTAAGATAGTACTTTTATTACTACTTCCTAATTATCGCAATCAAATATACAAGTATGATTATAAGTCAAATAGTTTATTTTTGCAAATACTTTTATTGCTTTTTCTTGTCTTTAATTCTTTTTTTAATCTTTTAAATCCATAAGAGTCAATTTCTCTATCCATTAAGACTTCATTTCTACTTCCATTTTTATTTAACATTAAATCTTTTATAAGCTCTTTAATATCTTCTTCGCTGTTAATTGTTTCTAATATCCCAAGTAAAGCTTCTAAAGATGATAATTGTACTATATTGTTTTTGGTAGCTTTTATTATATCGTTATCTTTTTCTTCACAAAGATTTCTAAAGTTCTCAAGTTTCTTACCATTTAAAGCACACAATTGTACTTTAGCTTTAAAGTCATTAAAGTCTTGATAATCTTTGTATTCTACATCAAAGAACTTAGATAATCTTACAAGTTCATTTAGATGTTTTAATATAAAATCTTTTTCTTTACCTGCTTTTTTCATATAAAGATATTCAAGTAAAAGTGGTAATAAGTCATCATATTCGTGAGGTATCTCATATAAGTTTTCTTCTTTATCGTGATTGTAATCTGAAAGAATCATTCCTACATAAAACATTAATTCTCTTTTAAATTCGTTGTAAGGAAGTAAAGAGTTAAAGACTACTTTTCTTTCTTCATCTGCTTCTGTAGGTAAACTTACAAGAGTATATTCTCTAAGAGGATTTTTATATATTTTTATTTTTTTAGACATTAAGAAGTCGATGGCTTGATCTGGTAGATACATTTCTACTTTTTCTGGCGTTGTTTCTATTTCTTGCCAAGAAGAAAGTTTAGTATCTTTCTTGTATTTAGGAAGATATTTTTCACTTTCTAATAGTTCTTCTGTTACTCTATGAACATCATAAATTCTACCATATAATCTACTCATTTTATCTACCTCTTTTTCTATCTATTTCTTTTTTTAAAGAATTATAACCATATGTTTCTATTCCTAAGTCATTAAGTGTCTTCTGTCTATCGTTATTTGGGTTTTGAACAAGCATATCAATTAGTTCTTTAATTTCAGCTTTATCTTTATATCTTTCCATTATTTGTAAAGTTGCATCCATTGAAGAGTAAGGCACTAAACATTGTAATGTTGCTTTCAAGATATCTTTTTCTTGTCTATCGTAGTAGGAATCTATTTCCCCTAAGTCTTGGTAACCACTATCGGTAAACATTTCTTCTGCTCTTTTATTTAATAGATTCTTATGATAATTATTATACGATAAAATATACTTTTTAGCATTATATAAAAGTTCTTTTAAGTGTTTTGGACTAAAAGAATCTTCTTTTCCTTGTTCTTTTAAATAAAGATATTCAAGAAGTAGTGATAATACTGAACTAAATTCACAAGGTATAGAGTAATCATTAGGCATCTTGTCACTATTTTCGTTAGCAAGCACAACACCAAGAAAATAGACAAGTTCTCTTTTGTACTCATCTATTGGTGTCCATCTAGGAAATAAAAGAGTTGGATCTTCTCCTTCAACAAAAAGAGAGCCTTCTTTTACTACAAATGGTGACCCCACTACTCTTATCGGTTTATTCTCAATTATTTTAACAGCACTAGATGGAAGATAATCTTCAATTAAAGAAGGACATTCCGTAACCTCTTCCCAACTAGTCTTATCTTTTTCTTTTTTATGTTTTTCTGGTTTATTATCTACAAGATACTTTGAGACACTGTAGACATCTAAACTTCTTCCATATAATCTACTCACTTTTATCCCCTTCTTTTAATTTCTTTTCTTAAAGCTTTAAAACCATATGAATCAATATTTCTTTCTAACATTATTTCTTCTCGATTATTATTTTTATTTTCATATAGTTCTTCAATTAATTTTTTTATTTCTTCTTTATCATAACCAAGTTCTATAATTTGAAGTAATGCTTCTAAAGAAGATAATGGTACAAGAAATAGTAAAGTGTTCCATAAGAAACTACCTTCAGGAATCGTTCTAAAATCACTATTAAAGTCTTCAAATATTTTAATATACTCTTTAGCATTTAAAGTTAAGTCACTTATATGTTTACTGCTAAAGGAATCTTCTTTATTATCTTCTTTCATATATAGGTACTCCACAAGTAATGGAAGTAAATCACTATATTGACATTTTAAGTCAAATTCTGATGGTACAAGATCCATATTTTTTCTTCTTAGTAAGTCACCAACAAAGTATAAAAGTTCTCTTTTGTACTCTTCTTTTGGTTTTTTAGTAGGAAATATTATAATGTTTTCTTTATCATCTGTACCACTATAGATTGTATTTCTAATAAAGTTATTGTACCCAAGTCTAATATGACATTCATTTAAGTAGTCTTGCATATCTTTTGAAAAATATGGGTCTACCATCTTTGCTGCTTCTACTAATCCATCAGGAGAAGTTTTAGATAGATCTCTTTTATATTTTCCGTGATTATTCTCCATTAAAAACTTGGATATATAATATACATCATCTGTTCTACCATATAATCTACTCATAATTACCTCGACATCTTCTTGTATTCTTTTGAAAGTTTAGGGCAACCATCAGTTACAATATTTAGACTGCGTGCTGTTGCAATAAGAGATTTACCATTTGTTATATCTTCCACTTCATCTCCCACAGCATACAAATCATCATCCATAATATCGATTAAGTTTAGTACAAATTCAAGAGACTCTAAAAATTTGTAATAATCTGCAAAAAGTTGGGTATTGTACACTCTTACCGCATTGTTTCTTGTTTCATCGATTCTTTTATATATTTTCATAAGTGATCTTGCTTCTTCTTGTTCCATTGGTAATCTTTCAGATAAGAAAGCTCTTTTAGCATCTTCTTTATTTTTATATTTACGAAGTTCCATCAAGTATTCCATAAACATTGGTAATGCTTCACTATATTCTAAGAAACTCTTTCTTACCATTTCAATTTCTGGAATATGACCAATTTCGTGAGCATATCCCATCTGATCACTCATCGTTAATTTTTTAGGAGGCAAATTAAGTTTAAATCTATTTCTTCCTTGAGCTCTTAAGTTATAAAAAAGACTTACTTCAGGACTTTTTCTAACAAGTGTTACATCTTTTGTCTTGGAATCAAAGTAATCAACTATATTAGAATTCTCAAATATTTTTAAAGATCTTAAAAAGTATGGTCTTAATACTTCCACTTTAACTGGATCTTTTGATTCACAAGAATCAGGAAGAGTTGATCTAGATATTTTTCTACATAATTTAAATATTTCTTCTCTTTCAGGTTCTTCATAACTATTTTTATAAGATAAACCCATATTCTTCATTTCACTATCGTACTGTATTGTTTTTACTGCCACTTCTTTTGTATTCATAAAATCCCCCTCACCGTATATATATTATATTTAAAATCTTTTATTTTTCAATCATTTTCTTGCTATTTTAATTGTTTTGAACAAAGCAATCAATGTAAAAAATTGAAACGAAAAGAAAACTTTGCTACAATAATATTTGATGTGAGGTTATTTATGGATAGATTATTTAAAAATGTAAAAAGCATATCAGCACAAGATAGAGGTTTTGGTAATACTTTAATGCACTTTAAGTATAGTGTAAATGAAGATGATATAGATACAACTGTTGATATTACTATGAGAAATGGTATAAGACCACCTAGATTTAAAACGATTAAAAAAGAATCTGAAAATTTTGTCAACGGCTTTAAAGTTGTTCTAATTACTAACGGAGAATATGCCTATATTAGAGAAAGTGATAATACTTTATTGCCATATAGATACGATGTGGCAACTGACTTTAATGAATACGGGTACGCTATGGTTGGTAAAGATGGAAAAGTTTCTTGGATAAATAAAGACTTTGAATATCTTAATTCCGAAGGCAAAATGGTAAAAGAACATATTAATGAAGATCCTCCACGAGGATTTGTTGAAAATGTAAATGATATTTACACACCATTTAATGGTTGGGTAAGAGTGCAAGCTTTTAATAACGGTAAAAATCCTTTGTCTTTATTGTGGAATGGAACTGCATTGATAGATCGTGGATATGATTATCATTTCTTTGGACCTGATGGAAAGCTAAAAGAGTTTTATAAATATGATGGTGAAGTCGATAAAGAATATAAGCGCAAAAGTTTTGTTTTAAGAAAAGATTTTAATGAAAAAGGAAAAGCATTAAAAAAAGAATACAAACAAAATAAATAAGTTGTATATCAACAAATAATTTATTCACTTCTTACTCAAAATTTAGCATTGATATACATTTAATAACTATCTTTTAAATTTGGTATTCCCAAAAAAGTCAATTATGGAGTTTTTTGGGAATAGAAATCATAGTTTAACCAATAACTAGAAAAAGTCATCATATCGATGGCTTCTTTTCTTTAATTAATAAAATTCTAATTTTTTATCTTTTCTTTTTCAAAATATGGGCTTCATCATAAACATTATATTGTTCTTCATCTACTTTAATATAATCACCTAAAGAAATAGTATCTAAATATGCTTTAATATCTTCCTTTACATCTTTGCCATTTACTCCCATTTCTTCTGGCCAATTAACAAAAATATTATTCTTATCAATATTTAAAAACTGCTTAATTTCATCGGCAGTCATTCCCCTACCATATCCTTCCGTCCATTCTCTGCATAGTCCATTTGTTGTTTCTTTTACTCTAAAAATTATTCTTCTTAAAAACGAAGGATTGCAAAAGGCAAAATATAATTTTTGTAAATTAATTTTTTCACCTGGAGATTTTAATATTGCTTCAATTTTTAATACTTGATTACCAGTCTTTGTAATCGAAAAGAAATTCAAATAAACTCTATAACCATTACTTTCAAAAAAATCAATCAAAGAAAGAGTAAGTAATCCGTTCATTAATATTTGTTCACTACTTGTAAAACCTGGACACGAACAATTATAATTAATTGTTATAATATTTTGTGGATTATTATCACTATATATTTTCCTCATCGAAAATGGGAGATTATTAATAGCATTGACTACATTTGGAACACCTCCACAAATGTAATTTTTATAAACTCTTTTTTCAGCAATATAAGGAAAACTCTTATCTATCTGTTTTTTTAAAGCAAGGAATTTGTCAAAATCTTCATACCAACCACTTTCAAACATATTTAACGCTTCAGAAAAAGAATTAGTCTTATACCAATCAACATCTGAAGTTCTTTGGGATGCTAACTCTTTACCTAAAAAAGTTTTTGATGTATCAGCATTTTTAATATGAGAAATTAAATCTTGTTTATTTGCAAATTTTAGTTCAAAGAATTCATAACCATCATTAGAATAAATATTACTTTTCATAATTTATGCCTTCTTTAACATCAGTTTTTTGAATTCTTCAGTATAAGCAGATTTTTCGATTTGTTCGTCATCAAATCTTTGAGCTATAATTTTCATATCTTCATAATCTAATTCTTTAATAACTGTATATAGCAAGATTTCTTCAGTTCTAAATCCTGCTTTTTTTAATTTACTTGCATAATCGATATTTCTTGTTGTAACGGTGTGTCTAATTCCACAATCGTCTATAATTCTTCTAAAGTCCCAAAAGAAATGTAGTAGTTCATCATCATCAATTTTTGACTTTTCAATCTTAGGGTCATAATCAAAATAAACTGGAATAAATCTATCTAGTGAGGCAGCATCCAATTCATTTCTTCCACAATACATTCTATTTGCTCCATTTCCCCAAGTATTAGCAGCTGTGATTAGTCTAAAATTAGGATTGGCTTCTGTAAATTTACCATCTTCGAAAGCCATATAAATATTACCATTTGTCGTGGCACCAATCGCAGAATTTAATGATAATAGTGCTGAAGCGTGACTAGTATCAATTTCATCTAAGAAGAATAATCCACCATCTTTGAAAGCTTTATAAAATTGAGTTTCTTTATACTTTCCGTGGGCATCAGTAAAACCTAGTAACTTATATTCTTCACTAGCATTATTTGTATAATACATTGGTAAATCTAATGCTTTTGCTACTTGACCTACACATACTGATTTACCAGATCCAGTTGGACCGATTAACATAACAGGTAATCCCATTCTTGCTAACTTATATATTGTTTCAAATTTTTGATGATATACTTCTTGATCTAGTGTCTTTTCAAGTTTACCATTATTATATATTTGAATATTTCTAGGTCTAACATCTTCAACTTCAATTCTCTTGGTTGCTTCTTTTACTATGTCATCGACAACTCTTTGTTTAACTCTTTCTATGTAGTCAGCTAGTTCATAAGCATCTTTTGCATATCCCTTTATTACTTCTTTTTGAGATTCTATTATTTCATTTGCTTTTTCGTCAACTTTTTTTAATGTGTTTTCTTCTTCTTCAGCTATTTCTTTCTTAACACTTTCTACATACTCATTTAAAGAATCTATTATTTTTTTTCTAATAGCATCCTTAAATTTACTGATATCGTCTAAATCATTTAAGTAATGATCTATAGTTTCTTCTATAGTTCCTACAAGTCCTTTAATTCTACTTTTTGATAATAATCTATTAGTTAATTTATTTATATCAGTTTCTATATCAATTTTTGATATTATCTTTTGAACCTCTTCTTTTATTATTTTTTCTGCAAAAGCACTTAATTCCAATTTTTCATTTTCTGTTAAATCTGTCATTGTTTTTTTACCCCCAAGACTAATTTTTTACTATTTTCATTTTCGAATTTTTGGATATATTCCTTAAAATTTTGAACATAAAAATTTGCATCAAAAGGAATCCCAAAATATTCTAATATCATTTCAAAATCAATATGTTTTATATTTAACAAAAATTTACTTACAAACTCTAAATATTCCTCTTTTTGTTTTTCATCAAAGTTATCAAACACATTAGCAAGTGATATTCCTATTGGATAGCTTATATGTCTATATAAGTCTTTTTTTAGTGTTTCAATTTCTGATACAAGTGAACGATATTTTACATCATCATAACGAGGATTTTTAATTTCTTTTATAGTAGTATTATCTAACTCTTCTTCTTTTATTGAATATTTTTTAATTAATTCCTTAAGTCTATCTATACAATAAAATGCATTGTTAATATTTAATAATTCAAATTGCTGGGCATAATCATCATATCCAAAATCATTAATATATCTTTCCAAGCAGAGCCTACCAAACAGGATAGATAGTGTTTCATCATATATTGTACTAGAATGTAAATATCTTTCATTGTTAATCTTCGTAGAAGATTTTAATCCGTGTCCTACTTCGTGAGCAAATGTACATAAATTCATACCATTTTTTATATGTGGGGCTACAATAACAACGTCTCTAATTACTCCCGATGTCACTTTAGAAACACAAGATGCGTTTTCAGCTTTATAATCTTCTACGAAATCAATTTTATCTTTTGCAATTTTCAAAAAAGCCAAATAAAGTCTTACATCGATATCCTTCAACATATTACCAATATATTTTATTCCAATATCATCTGTGAAGAATTTATTCCTAAGTGGTAATTTAATTTTAAAAGGTAAATTGTTTGTAACAAACTCTGAATTGCTAAAAGTGTCAATAAAGTTTTTTTCACTTTCTAACATTTTTTCCATAAATGACCCCCATCATTTAATTTTTTATATTGCAATTATTTTCTTGTTAAACTCATCAAATTAGGACATCCTGTCGTAGATATACCCAAAGTTTTAGCTATTTTCTTCATTGATTTTTCACTTTCAATGTATTTAGATAATTCCATAGTCACATCTTTATTATCTTTTTCATAGATTTTAATAAGTTCTATAGCTAACTCTAAAGATTTTAAATATTTATATGCTTCTTTTTGCTCAAGTTCTAAGCATCTATCTCTATAAGAATTATTTCCTTTTATCATTTTTTGATAACTCAAATATTCTCTAGCAGCATCTTTAGCCATCTGTAATCTTATTTTTAAGAAGATATCAAAAGCATTTTCTTCATCTACTTGTTTACAAGCTAAATACTCGAAAAACATTGGTAATGCTTCAATATATTCGTAATACTCATTGGAATGTGGTTTAAGCATTTGAGGAAGATGACCAAGTTCGTGTGAGAACTCAACATAGTCAATCGTATGAAGAGGTCGACGAGTTAAAAATAAAGTTTGTTTTATGGGATTTCCCAGTAACAATCCTTCCCCATTATTAAGTTCGTGTGTTTTAACAACAGCAATTTTATCGATATGATTTTTATAAAATGCTTGGGAATTAAAATCTAAATTACAAATAGACCCTAAAAATTTGTTTTTAAAGTGGTATTCTGGCATAGCATCCCCTAAATATCTAGATGTTTTTGAATCTCTTAAAGCTTTACAAACACCTATTCTATCTTCTTCATCGTTTATAAATTTACAATTAAAAAGTTTATTGCTCTCCATATTTTCTTTGAAGAGACTTTTATAATAATCATTATTACCCATACTAACCACCCTTATTTTGCTGCGCCTTTAGCAATTTTTAATAACTTTTTGCAACCGGAAGTATCTATACCTAAAGTTTTACCTATATCTTTTAGTGATTTATCTCCAGTTACATATTTATCTACTTCACTTAAAGCAATATCTTCGTCTTCACTTATTCTTTCTATAAGTTTAAGAACATATTCAAAAGAATGAAAGTAGCTTTCTACTCTTTTGGTCTTCATCTCTAAATATTTTTTACCAACATCATCCAAGCCTTCTAAAGAATATTTATAGTAAAAAAATACTTGGGCACTTTCTTTTAAAATTGCTAATCTATTTTTTAAGAATTCATAAATTCCTTCTATATTTTCTGCCTTATACCAAGCTAGATACTCCATAAGCATAGGTAAAACTTCGTTATATTCAAAGTAATCATCCTTAGCGACTTTAATAAATCCAGGTATATGACCTAACTCGTGTGAAAAGCAAGCAAAGTCATAAGCATATAATGGTCTATAAGTTATGTGTATAAGTTGAGAATCTTTTTTACCTAAAGAATAAGCTTCATCGTGTCCAATATATGGGTCTCTAACTAACTTTATTTTAGGCATTTGATTTTTGTAAAAATCTTGAGTATCTTTCCCCATCTTTTTTATCGTATCTAAAAATAAAGCTTTTAAATCGACATCTTTTAATTTTTTCCCTAAAGATTCTTTTAAGTAAACTCTATTAAATACATCTATCAATTCCTCATAGTCCTGATTGTCAATAAAGGTATAAGAAGAGTCTTTTATCGTTCTTTCAAAATTATCTATTTCCTCTTCGTATTCATCCATATTCGTATTCTTCATACCAGCATCCCCCAATTACTTGGCATATTATACCACATTTTAAATAGTTTTGCAATAAAAAAGAACTAAACGCTCATTAGTTCCTCTTCTTTTACTTTTAACATTTCTTCAATTTTCTTATTGTACTCGTTTACTAAATCTTGAACTTGTTTATCTTTTCCTTTTTGTTCATCTTCAGGAAGTTTTGCTTTTTCAATATCTTCCATCGTATCTCTTCTTATATTTCTTACTGCTACTTTAGATTCTTCAGCCATTGCTTTTACTTGTTTTGCAAGTTCTTTTCTTCTGTCTTCAGTTAGTGGTGGGATAACAATTCTTACTGTTTCTCCATCATTATTTGGTGTGAATCCTAAATCTGCTTCAAAAATAGCTTTTTCGATAGCGTGTAAGCAAGATCTATCGAACGGTTTAATTAATAATTGTCTTGCTTCAGGAACAGATACTGTTGCAAGTTGTTTAAGTGGTGTATCAACTCCATAATAAGAAACCATTACTCCATCTAAGACATTAGGATTTGCTCTTCCTGCTCTTACTGTTAAAAATCTCTTCTCTAAATTATCAAGTGCTTTAAGCATTTTCTCTTCTGCTTCTTCAATAAAATTTTGTTCTTCCATTATTTATCTCCTTAATTCAATTTTACTATATATTTTTATTTTGTAAATATTCTTCTTGCGACTTTTTCTCCTTGTTTAACTTTTGTTTCAATGTTATTCTTACTATTTTCTAAGATATCTTTATCAATTTCCAAGATATTTTCTTTAACGATTATAACAACTGTTGATCCCCCAAAAAGGAAGTAACCTTTTTCTTCTCCTCTTTTGAACTTTTTCTTATTGTGGTTCACAATTTTTCCAACCATCATCGCTCCTATATCGATATCGATTATTTCATCAAAGTTTTCGGTTTTAAGTAAAGAGTATTCTCTTTGATTTTCTTCAAAGACTTTAAATTTTTCGAAAGCAATCGGACCCACCGTATGAAATTTACCATTTATTTCTACTTTCCTTAAAAGAGTTCCATTATCGACATAGGCGTATCTATGATAATCACTTACTGATAATCTAAAGACTAAAAAGTAACCATTTTGATAAGCTTCAGCAAGTCTTTTATTTCTTAAAATAGATTCTAAAGAATAAGTTTTTCCTTTAATTACAAAAGTTTTTGAAGGTTCTATTTTATAGACAAGAAGTCTCGAGTCACAAGGAGCACAAAAGTCTTTTTTATTCCCACTAAACTTTCTTCTATTATCTTTAATCTTTCTTGAAAAGAATTCATTAAAGGAAGAATATTCTACTTTAGGATATTCACTTATATCGATATTATTTGTCTTTATAAAGTTATCTATATATTTAGTTGATCTTTTTTTATCTAAAAACTTACCTGCAATTCTTGAAACAAATCTTCTATCTGCAAGCTTTAATATTATTCGTCCAAAACCATTTTTATAAAGAAAATTAGCCCCATTAGGGCTTTTTTCTACAGTTATTTCTTTTGTTTTTCTATCTATTACTTTATATTCCATTATATTAAGAAAAGCAATACAATACTTGCAAGAGCTATTACTGCAATAATTGGATATGCTACTCCTCTTGGCTTTGGTACTTTTATATTTAAAACGAATAATAATGCGGTTGCAAAGGTAAGAGCTGTATACATTATTAGATAAATGTCATTTGTAACACATTTTGCTTGTGAAATAAGCCAAAATAACGGATAAGTAATGGCTGTTGAAGTTACAGGTAAACCACTATAAAACTTAACTGGACCTTTATCGTTTTTATTCATTACAAGGACATTAAAGTGACATAGTCTTTGAATTCCGGCCATTGCAAGTAAAGCATAAGAAATTATGTTATACCAGTGGTTGAATCCTAAAGCTAATCCAAATACTATTGGGAAAGTTACAAAATCAATCGTATCAGCTAAAGAATCTAGTTGAATACCAAATAGTTCTTCATCTTTTGTTCTTTTACACATTCTTGCAACTTTACCATCGAACATATCACATACACCCGATAAAATTAATGCTATTACGGCATACTTAAACTTTTCAACAGTAGCTAAATACATTCCTACAACCGCAAAGATAACCCCAAGATAACTAAGAATCAATGACTTATTGTACTTTCCTATAAACATAATACTACCTCTTCCTTAAAATACATATCACAATTATATCACAAGAATTACAAATTGACAAAGAAAAGATAATATGGTAAAATAAGACCTAATTTTTAAGGGGTTATAAGTATGGTTGAAAAAATTGCTAGTGAAATAATAGACAAATATAAAAATGAATACGGTTATGTCGAAAATATCGAAAAAATAAGTGCTGTTTTAAAAGCAAATCAGGAATTAACAATCGAAGATAGAAGCTCGATTCTTTTGTTGTTGTTAGAATACAATATTAAACAAGATGAAATAAATAAAGCTAAATTAAAGGCAACTGCTAAAAGAGTAAGCAAGGAAAAAGAATTAAAAGAAGAAATTAAAAAGAAAGAAGAACAAGAAATAGTCGAAGATAATTTAACTGATGTAGCACCTTATATCGAAGCCTTAAAAAAATGTGACGATGATGACTTTCTAACTGAGATTCTTCCATCTATTTACGATAACAATTACGAAAGTATAATTATCTCTATTATTTTACAATTCTATCAAGAAATTGCTCTTGCAGAGCAAATGATGTGTGAAGAACAAGATAAAGAAAGTATCGATTACTTAAAAGAATTAATTAAAAAAGATAAAAAGATTATTTCTATTATAAAAGAATACAACAAGGAAGAAGAACAAGTTGAAGAAAAAGAAGAATCTACTACATCCAATACTTTAATCTTTCTTCCTAAAGAAAGTAATTCTTTATATATCGATTCAGATATCGACGAAATAGCAACTGAAGATGATGTTCTTCCAATATTAAACGATATTAAGACAAATAATATTACAAGAGAAAAAAGATTCCATAATCATCAGGAATTAAAAGGAATATCAGCCATTAGAAGAAGAGACTCCCGTATCATTTTTGCAAGACTAGATAACAACATTATTGTAATATTAGGAATTCTTGTTAAAAGATTCCAAAACCCTCTAATCTACTCTGAAATGCTTGAAGTAAGAGCAAAAAGATTTAGAAGTATTAGAGAAGATTTAAAAGAATTAATGAATAACCAAGAGTTTATAGATTTAAACAACGAGAAATATTCTGAAGTATTAGAAAGATTAAATTCAAGAAATAAAACTTTATCAAGGGGTGATAATAATGGAGCGTCTAATTAAATATATTGAGCACTTCTATGATTTAAAATGTGTAAATCCAGAACTTTCAGAAGAAGAACAAGAAGAACTAGATGTTTTAGAATATTTTATTAAGAACTTTGACTACGATAATCTTGCTAAACTCGCCGATATCGATAAGAAAAAACTTGTTATTGCTATGCTTGCAGGAACAACTGAAGATGGAATATTTTCAAGAATTAAAAATAGAGTTAATCTTCTTTCACTAGATGGAATTATGGATATTCATAAAGTTTTTGATATTCACGATATAATGTTACAATCTATAAAAGATAAGAAATATGAGTATCTTCCTACTCTTCCCTATGACTACCATGAAGATAGTGAAAATGTCAAAGAAATAAAAGATGCTGGAATGTTTGATCAAACAGTAAAATTAAATAATCTATTAAAGCTTATCGCTCCAAATGACGAAGCAAAAGATGCTTATTTTGAACTTTATGAAAAATATTCAGCTAACTTTATCTTTGCTCTTCTAGCAGTATCCATTTTAAATGATAGTAAAATTCGTTTTGAAACTGCTAAAGAAGACAATCATAATGACAATCGTTATTACGCATTAAATCCCAATAAAGATAATTGGAGTTATGAAAAGAGAAAAAGATTTATAAAAGAAGCATTAGAAATTTGTCATATTGATTCTTTTATAAAAGATATTTCAAGTAGAATTGGAGAACTTAAAAGATTACCAAGAGAAAGAACTAAGAATAATAATTCTTGGACTAAAAAGAAAGAAAAGATAATAGATACAATCTCATCTTATAGTAAAGATAAAGTTATAACTCTTTCACCTGGTTTTTTAAATTCTTTAGATAACCCTACTATTAAGTATCACATTATAAGAAGAGCATTCTCTCATAATTTAGAGATTCAAAAAAAGACAATTGAAGAATTAAAACAAGAGGAATTAACTTCAAAACTAGAAAGATTATTTAAAAAGAGTTGTTTTTCAATCGATGATTTAACTGAAGAAGAAAAAGTTAACCTCTCTTCTTTTAAAGATATCAGTGAAATAGAGAAAATGCTTAATCTATTTACGGAATCAAATATTAAGATTTATAATGATTCCTTCCCTATCTATGATATTTTAATGCTTTCAAAGCCATCTATTATTTCTAATATTAATAAACTTATTGAAGCAAGAGTAATTACTCCAGAGTTTGCTTTAAAAAACCCAAGTATTTATGTCGAAGAAATAGATGAATCTTTACTTGATAAAGTAGCAATAAAAGATGGATATTATGAAAGATTACTTAAGAATATTGATTTATTAAAAGAAAAGAAATTTGATACATTTTTAATGTCTAAAGCAGATAGTAATCTTTTACTTGAAGATACAAGTTATTTATTAGATATTGTTAATTTAGTAACTCTATACAACATTGATTTTACAAATAGTAATAATTATAATTTATTAACAAATCCAAGTTTAATTGAAATAGTTGATAAATATATTGAATTAGGGCTTTTTGACTACATAAGAAAAAGACCATACTCTATCAATAAAAGATCAAACACTGTAATTGATAGATTAACAATGTGTAAAGAATTGGATATTCCTTTATTAATAGATGATAAACTAAATCCTAAAGTTCTTCAAAAAGATTTTAGACTTGGAAAGAATATTATAAGTGATAATAGTCTATCTAGTTTTATATCAAATGTTGTTCCTTTCTATATCGATAAGGATATGGAAAATGTAATAAAAAGTAATAAGAAAATAATAACAGAAACAGAAGAAATACCACTTCTTGCACCATATGCTGTAGATGATTATACTTATGATTTTGATGGAGTTATTATTTCTCGTTTAAAAGTATTAAGAAACTACCATCTATTAAAGGATTTAAATGACAACGAAGAAAAAGTATTATTTAATTCTATTATTTATGGAAGTACACTAGATGATGAAAAGATAGAGAAGATTTTAAATATCATAAACAAAAATAATATTAAGAAAATGAAAAAATGTTAAAAAATTAATTTAACATTTTTTTCTTTATTATAATAAATCCAGCTAAACCAACTACTCCAATTATACCAGTTGTAAGATATTTACCAATTAAGTCATAAGTCAAAGGTGAATCTTCTATTTTCTCAAAACGACCTACAAAGACAACCTTATTCTCAGGCATATCGAAGGTACCATCAACTACTTCTACATCTTTTGTTTGCCATCCAAGAAAACGATAACCATTTATGATGTCACCAGCCTTTAAACCATTCATCTTAACTTTAGATCCCTTTAAGTAAGATTCTACTTCAGGTGGAAGGAATCCATTAGGCATATCTCCATCGATTACATATTCAACAGTATTACCTTCAACAACTTCATAAGGATTAGTTGGGCTACCATCACCACTAGATACAACCATAGAGTGTTTTAAAGAGACCATTGGACGAACTGAATATTCATAATAGCGCTCACAGCTTGATTCAATAGGCATTATATTAGAGTTTATAGATTGTAAGCGACAATTTGATCCTAGTGTACTAAAAGTAAGTTCACCTTCTTTTATAACATATTGTTCAAACTTACCATCTTTATGTCCATAAGGAGTCATAGTATATGTATTGTATCTATCTAGATAATTAGATGGTGAATATTCTGCTAGTCTTATGTCATCATCTTCTAGCACACTATTTCCTGCATATATTGCCTCCTGTGCTGTTAGTGTTGCAGTTGGATATGTTAAATTACCATTTCCATTATTGTCATCGACGGTAAATCTATCTACTTTATTAGAACAATTCAAAGACATAGATAGTTTCTGATTTCCATTTTCTAAATTGCTATCTTTATCAAAAACATTAAAAATTCTACTTCTATCGTTACACCAAACTGTGTCTTCTAAGTATCTAGTATTTTCTATCATACTAGATTCATACCAATTATCAATTGTTTTTTTTATTGTCGAGTTATTATTATTTTTTAAATTTTCATAATCAATTATAAATTCATCTATTGTGTGTCCATTATTTAAAATTAAAGAAGTTATGAATGAATATTCATCTATACTGTCATTGTATCTATATATGAAATTAACATTGCTACAATTGTTAGAATAGTCTTCACAATAATAGTGATGTCCATTAAGAATTTTATCTAAATTATCAGAAATTGATAATATTGGAACATCTATTGTATTAACTAACTTATACATACCATCTTTATATTCTACATCATTTCCAAATTTTATTTTTTTATTTATTATTTTTTCAAGAGTTTCACCATTATAAAGCACTACATAATATAATTCTTTATATCCATATGAGGTATAATAATTATAACCAGTTAATAAATAAATTGCACTACATTTTTCTTTTTGATTACCACAAGTATATACCGGATTATTAACATCAAAATTATTAGAACCCATTAATTTTTTTGTAATATCAGCCATATTTTCACCAGCATTATATTCTTTATAGTCGATTAATTTATATTCTTTGGTATCCTCATTGTATTCAATTTTGTCACTATAATAAAAACTTGTTGATGAAGTATAAATTGTTCCATCACCACCCCAGTTTGTGTTAAAAAGCACTTTAATTAAATTATTATAATAAAAACTTTGGGAATTATTATATAAATCAAAATCATACATATATTGTTCATTAGAAGACGAAGTTTCTATTTCAAACTCATTATCATATTCTGTATTTTCACACTTTCCATTTTCATCAGGTGCTCCATTATAGATAAGTTTTACTCCACCTGTTTCTGTTGTTCTTACTATCTGCCAACAAAATCCTCCAAATAAAACATTGTTGTTATCTATATTTCCTCTATAATAATGGATTGGATATAGATCGTCTTTTGTACTTGCTATCGTATATACCCCTTGTCCATTTGTGCTTGATGCACCTTTAGTGAAATCTATACCTGTATCACTAGCAACATACTCACTTCTTTTATTATCTAGTACTGCGTTCTTTGCAACTTCATCATAAAGCGAATTACTATCATATGTTCTAATTGTATTTTGCGCTTTTACATTACTAGGTATAAATATTTGACTAATTATCGTTAAAATTAATAATAAAGTTAATACTTTTTTTACTGTTTTCATATACATACTTCCTCTATTCTTTTATTCTTAACTTCATTATAAGGCTCCCCCCCCCCGCGTCAATTTTTTACATCTCTTTTCATACTGGGCTGTGTAAAAACTGTGTAAAGCAAAGGCCAAACAAAAAAAGCCCGAAGGCTCTTTATCCTTGAATTATTTTTTTGAAATGTTCATTATGAGTATAAATGTACTCATATAAAGCATTATATCCTTTCCATAATAGAAGTGCTATTACAATTAAAGATGCAGTAATAATATACATTCCTATATCAAATTTAGCTAAAGTGAAGAAACTCTTAAAGAAAAGAATTTCAACTGCAAAGATTGTACACATACATATCATTAATAGTCTTCTAATCAAATTGAATGGCTTGCATAATTTATATTGATATATAAGCATTATTATTGTTGTTAACACTACTGTTATTGTCGATAACTCTGTTGGATTAAATCCTTTATCATCTGTTAAAACTAAGAAAATAAAGATTGTTGTAAAGACTGTTAATGCTGTTGGTAAGGCATTGGCAATAATCTTAACTAAGAAGTTTCCCTTTACTCTTTCTTTATTTGGTTCAAGGGCAAGAACTAAAGATGGTGCACCAATTGTAATTAAGTTCATAAGACTTAAATGAATTGGATGGTATGGATAGTGGAATGCTGTAAATAAAACCATAAGCACTATTAAAGTAGTATAAATTGTCTTAGTTAAGAATAGTGAAGCACTTCTTCCAATATTATTTATACAACGTCTTCCCTCTTCTACTACTTTAGGCATTGCATCGAAGTTTGAGTCCATAAGTACTAGCTGACTGACATTTCTAGCAGCATCACTTCCACTTGCCATTGCAATACTACAGTCTGCTTCTTTAAGAGCTAAAACATCATTTACTCCATCACCTGTCATAGCAACTGTGTGACCTAAACTCTTTATTAAAAGAATTAACTCTTTTTTCTGATCCGGTTTAACTCTACCAAAAATAGTGTTGTTCATATAAGCTTCTTTTAATTGTTCTTTAGTTTTTATCTCAGATAAATCACAATATTTATCATAATTATCGATACCAACTCTTTTAGCGATTTGCGAAATAGTAATTGGATTATCTCCTGAAATAATCTTAATATCGACGCCTTGCTTTTTAAAGTAACTTAAAGTCTCTTTAGCTTCTTTTCTTATTTTATCTTGAATTAAAATGATTGCTACTGGAGATTTTTTATTATTTTCTTCAACTGCTAATAGAAGTGTTCTATAATCTTTAGAATATTCTTCATAATTACTATCTTTTATTATAAATTCAGGTGCTCCTAGATAATAACTTATTCCTTCTAGTTCAACTTTTGAGTATTTAGTATCAGATGAGAAAGGCATTACTTTTTTATAATCTAGAGGTTTACCTTTTTTAGTTTCAAATCTATCTCTTACAGCACTCATAGTTGGTGAAACATCTTCGATAGTATGACACAATTTATCTAATAAATCTTCTACTTCATTTTTAGAATATTTAACATTTGGAATAAAATCGACAACTTCCATAACACCTTCAGTTATCGTTCCTGTTTTATCAAGACATAATACATCTACTCTTGCTAGAGTTTCAATACAATAAAGTTCTTGAACTAAAACATTATATTTACTAAGTCTAATTATTGATACTGCTAATACTGTACTTGTAAGAAGAATAAGTCCATCAGGAATCATTCCGATAAGAGCAGCTGTCGTATTTAAAACAGCAAGGTTAAAATTACTTCCAGCATAATAATACTGATTAATAAATAACATTATACCAACTGGTACAATAGCAAATGATATACCTTTAATTATTTTATTTAGAGAGTTCATTAAAACGGAATTTAATTTTTTTATGTATTTTGCATCTTTACTTATAATAGATGTATAGTTATCTTCTTTTACGTGTTCTACTTTAGCATATACTTTACCACCTGTTATAAAGCTTCCAGATAAAATCATATCCCCTTTTTTCTTTTCAATCGGAGTTGATTCTCCTGTTACAAAAGATTCATTAACAAGGCAAGTTCCATCTTGAACAATCGAGTCTGCAACTACTTGAGATCCTACCCTTAATTCTACTATATCATCAAGTACTAATTCTTCTCTTGCTATTTCACAAGTTTTACCATCTCTTATAACTACTACTTTTGATTGACTAATTAAAGATAATTTATCAACTATCTTTTTAGCTCTTATTTCTTGAACAGTACTTATAATGATATTTAAAATAACTGTTCCAATAAATAACATATTTTTATAAGCCCCAACTAAAGCGATAGCTAAAGCAAGACCAAAGTTTAAGAAGTTAAAAAGTGTGAAGAAATTACCTCTTATAATCTCTCCAATTGTCTTTGTTGGAACAGAAACATCCGTATAATTTAAGTTGTTATTGAGTCTTTCTGTTACTTGCTCAAAAGAAAGGCCTTTTTTTACATCTGGAGTATATCTTTTCATTTTAACACCCTCACTCACTATTAGATTATAATACAAAATATAAAATAAAAAAGATAGAAAATACTAATATTTACATTACTTTATATTTTTTAGTTTCTCTAGCTTTTCTCTTAAAAGTTCTTGTCTTTTTCTTCTTTCTTCATCATCTTTAACATAAAAGTTATCTTGATATACTAATATATCTTTTTCTTTTACTACAGGAAGAAGATAGATATCAACAAGTTTTAATTCTTTAGTTTCGAGATTTTGCAATAAGGCAAAACCTTCATCTATTTTATCAACTGAATATTTTTCTAATTTTTCCATCTTATCCACCATCTGTATTTGTTTCTATATTTTTAAAAGTTATATTTTCTCCATCCGATGTTGCTACAATCGTTCCAAGTTCATCTGTTCTTAGTATTTCTGTTTTAATTTTCTCTAATTTTTCTATCACAACATCGTGTGGATGACCATAGGAATTCCCTTCACCACAGGATATTATAGCATACTTAGGCTTAACTTTCATTAAAAATTGGGCAGAGGAACTATATTTTGATCCGTGATGTCCTACTTTTAAAACAGTACTTTGTAAATCTTTATCGAGTATCTCTTTTTCGACATTTGTGGATGCATCTCCCATAAACAAGAATGATGTATTTTTATAAGTTACTTTAGTAACAATTGAAGTGTCATTAAGTTCACTTTCGTCACTTCCAACATAAAGTATTGAAATATCGGCATCTCCAAGTTTTAAAGTCATACCTATTTCTGGAACATTAAATTTTACATTTTTTTCTTCTAAGGCATTAAGTAAATCTTCAAAAGTTGCAGTTGTCGTAACAGCATCAGGCATATAGAAGTTTAAGACATTAAAGTTTTCTACTATATCGTCCATTCCCCCAATGTGGTCTTCGTGAGCGTGAGTTCCTATAACATACTTAAACTCTTCTATTCCTAAACTTTTAAAATAATCAACTATTTTTTCTTCATCATTATTGTTTCCTGCATCGATTAACATATACTCGTCACTTGACTTTATTAAAATGCAGTCTGCTTGCCCTACATCTAAAAAGTAGACCATAAACTCATCAGTTAATTCTACTTTACTAGAAGCTTCTATTTTTAGGTCTTCTTGGTTTTCTTCTTCCTTTAGTGCTTCCGTTGCATCACTACCAACACTATTTTTTAATTTATCACCATCGAAAAACAAAGATAGAAACATAACAAATAATATAAATGTCATAGTTATTAAACTTTTTTTTGTTTTCTTACTCATAATATTATCCTCATATATAATATTATCAAAAATTAAAAGAGGTGTCTATTTTTTTAAAAGAAAAAGTATAGCGTTTTACTATACTTCAGCATCTTTTTTCATCGGTTTTTTCTTAATTATCTCTGACTGTTCTTTTTTCTCTTCTTTATCTACTTTACTATATTTATTTTTTATAGTACTAATGTGTTTTGTATGACTCATACTTTCATATACCAAAGGTTTTCTTCTAACAGCATCTATAAAACTTTTTAAGAAAATTAAAAGAAGCATCACATACATTGCTAGAACTAAATAGTTACCAAATCCTTTAAATGTATCAGTGACATTAAAAGTTAAAGTTACATAGAACACTTCAAAATAAAGCATAAATTTTACAGTGTATCTTGTTAAGATTTGATAAATATTTGCCCTTTTACCATCTTCCCCTACTACTTTTATTCCTACGATAAATTTACCTAATGTTCTTCCACCTAAAAGTAAAGTACAGATAATATGATATAAAAGGTATAGATATACAAGAATAAATGGATCTAAATATTTTATATTAAAGATTCCTGAAAAAGTAAATAAAGCTACCAAAATAAAATCAAGTAAACTTGCAATGAATCTTCTAGGATATGATACCTTCTGACCCTTATTGTAAGCTTTCTCATCGAGTTCTTCCCTTGAAGGTAGAATCATACATATAATTGGAGTAATAACAAATCCGATTAATCCTCCAGTAGTATTTACAATTAAGTCATCGACATCAAATAGACGATATGGTCTTGGATATATTCCAAATAATCCACTTATTTGAGTTACTTCAAAGAATAAACTTAAAAGGAATGATAATATAAATACTTCCCACCATCTTCTTTTAAAGTAATATCTTAAGTAAACTCCAAAAGGAATAGTTAATACAAAGTTAAATAATACTGTATAGACACAAGGATTCTTTAAAGTCGGTAAATATGTCGATACATCTAAAATATTAAAATTAGTTGTTGCTATGATATCTTTAAGTCCTTGAAATGGCACTAACTGGGTCCAAGGTGTCGTATATTTCGAAACCTCTTTAATAGATGGAAGTGGCAATATTACCATAAACCAAGCAATTAATAGATAAAGAACAAAAGAATACACCACAAATGTTCTTAAAAGTGGAATAGATCCATATTTATGATATTGCTTTATCATATAAGGTAAAGTAATTAATAATGCAATTATTGGAAAAACTATTATTCCAACTTTAATTGGTACAATATAAGAACTCATAATACTACCTCAAAACTTTTTATAATACTTTGTTATTATATCAAATATTAATAATAATTTAAATTATTTGATTTAAGTTTATAAATTTATTTCATCTTAAAAATGTAGATAAGTGTTTTAAAATTCAAAAAAACATATAAGTTTAATACCTATATGTTTATTCAATTTATGATTCCGCCCTTATTTCGATACTCATCCATCCTGATTTTTCATAATTATCAGCGTACTCTACAGTAACAGAATATCCATTTCCAACGCCACTATAGTAATCTGATGTATAAATAGATTCTTTGAACCCAGCTTCTTTTAGAGTTTTTATATATTCCTCATACATATATTTATCAATTCCATAAGAAGTTATAAAATATAAGCTATCTTCATTTCTATGTACAACAAAGTGTTCTCCCTTCGGTTTTGGAAGAGCTTTAGCAATATCTGTATTTGACCAGACATCAACATCACGAGTTTCTTCATCTATTTTCCAAGTTTTTTTATCAAAATCATAACGAACATAATACTCTTTGCCATTATATATTAAACTCAAATCTAATTCTCTTGGTTCCATTAATTTGAATTGTTCTTCATTAGCATAATGAGTCATTAAAGTTTCATCCATAACACCAATGTAAAAGTGTATTGAATCTTGTTCTCCTTTTCTTAAATACAAATAAAATGGACTTATTAAAGTAATATTTTTTAATGAATAATCATATCCAAGTTTTTTTATATAATCTTCTAACATATCTCCTTTATTATACTGCATAAAATCATTATAAACTGATAATTCGTCTTCTGATACTCCACTCTTCACTCTATAATAAAAATTAACACCAGTTATAATAAATTTGGAATTATTAGTTAAAGTAGCAGCATAGCATTCTTGTGAATCACACATAGATGAATAATACTCAAACTTAAAATCATCTATTGATAAATCTTTGACACTCAACTCTTTAGATGATGTATTACTTCCACTACTATCATCATTATTGTTATCCTTACTATTATTTTTACTTCCTATACTGCTAAATAAAACTATACAAAATACCGTAATTGTAATTAATAGAATAATAGAAACTATTATTATACCTATAGTTTTCTTTGTTTTCTTTTTCATTTTTCCACCTCTTCTTTAAATACTTATAAAAAATTAAGTAATTTATGATATAATAAGTATATATTTTTATGTCCTAGTAACTCAGTTGGATAGAGTAACGACCTCCTAAGTCGTAAGTCGGCAGTTCAAATCTGCCCTGGGACGCCATATTGTAAAAGGAAACATATATGCAAAACGCCTATATGTTTTTTCTATTGTTAATCATATTCTCTTATTTCTACTCTTATTTCCATCTTTTCTTCATTTACACCATATTTTCCTTCGCCAACCTTAAAGCCTGCTGTTACTCTGTACTTATCTTTGTCACCTTCAAAATGGAATGTTGAAGAATCAGGTTCGCTTTCAAAACCGGCAGATTGTAAGGATTTTATATATTTATCATAGGTTTCCTTTGTAATACCATAAGAATATATTTCACCATAATCAGATCTATTAAACATCAAAACGAAATATTCACCAACTGGCTTAGGAATAGCTTTAAATTTGTCTTCATCTGGCAAACTATTTACAACTATTGTAGTTGGGTCTAATTCCCAAGTCTCAAGCTCAAAATCATATGTAGCGTGATATAGTTTACTTCCATTTACTACACCTATTTTTAATTCTTTTGGCTCCATCAACTCCATTTGTCCATCGTCAAGGTAATAATAGAGAGAATAATCTACAGTAATTTTTAAAAAGTCTAATTTCTCTCCTTTTTTAATCAATGTGTCTATTTCTCCACCTGCTACTAACTCCGTTAATGAACCATAATCATTTTCATATTTTCTAAAACCCTTGTATAAATCATCATAAGAAAGATCACTTTTAACTTTATAAGAAATGTCTAAACCAATGACATCATACTTAGAATTATTAGTAAAATATAATCCACTACCAGTATGTTCTTCGTCGTCATCATCGTACATTTCCCACTTGAAATCATCTATCGACAAATCATCAACGGTCAACTCCTTAGATGTTACGGCGTTATCTTTGCTAGTATTACTTTTATTCTTACTTTCATTACTACCACAAGCAGTTACAGAAAAAACTAAAACAGCAAGTAATAGAATACTTAAAATCTTCTTTTTCATAATATTTACTCCTCCTACTCAATGCCATTTTATCATATATATATATATATATAAAGGGGTAATTTAAAAAATCATCAAAAAAAAGTGATTATTTTAACCACTTCTTTTAATTTTATTTTATAAGAATGAATGCTAATAAGAAACTAGCATATTTAACTACTTTGTCCTTCTTAATTGCAAACTCTTCACATAGAGATACTACATCATCGACAACATCAACAATCCAGCTTTCAGCATATTTAGGAACTCTTGTTGGACATACTGGAAACATATGTGTAACAATAATATCCTTTTCTTTGTCAGTTAAATCGAAGAACTTTTCTGAATATGCAAGAGCATATTTAGGATGATTAATCATCGTATTAGCTCTTTGAGAAACACTTATTGCTTGATTATCTACTAAAAAGAAATCGTGTAATAAAGCTCCTCTTGCAACTTCATCATAACTTAATCTAAGCATTTTAGCAATTTTGTATGAATAAAATGACACTCTTTTAGAATGATCATATCTATTCATACCGTGATGAACTATATTTTTTGTTTTTTGAAATTCTTTATTGGACTCTATATCTTGTATAAGATACGAGTATTCATTATCTATCTTTTTCATTTATATACAACCTTTTAATTTCTTATCTTTTTAACGATATAAATAATTGTAGCACATAGTAGATAAAATGTTAAACAAAAAAGAGAGGCCTCTCTTTAATCTATGTAAACGCCTTTACGATGCGTTCCATTATATTTTATGGTAAAAGTTTTAAAATGTTACACTTTTTTAGGAAATTGCTGTATTTATTGCTATTTTTTTATCAAGGTTAAAGAATATACTACCAGATTCATCAGTCCTGTAAACTAGAGACTTATTTAAATTATTTAAAGTTTCACTATTTGGGTGACCATATATGTTATTCTTTCCAACAGATATAACCGAGTATTTAGGTTCTACTCTATCTATAAAGTCCTTACTGCTACTCGTTTTACTTCCGTGATGACCTACTTTTAAAATATCGATATCTTTTAAAGAGTATTTATTAAGCAAATCACTTTCTACTTCTTTACTAGCATCTCCCATAAATAGAAGTTTATACCCATTAACTTCAGTATAAATTATATTTGAGTTGTCATTTTCATTATCATAACTATTGTTTCTTAGAAAATACAAAGAATTATTTTTTAAATTAATCTTATCTATACAGCTATAGTATTTAATATTCCTTTTATTTAAAACTTCTATTAAATCTTTTTCTAACTCATTGATTTCACCACAGTTTAATATTACTTTATCTACTTTAAAATTATTAATCAAGTTGATGCTTTCTCCTAGATGGTCATAGTCCCCGTGGGTAAGTATCAAATAGTCAATATTTCTTATTCCAAAGGACTTAAGTACTGGAATTGTAATGTTTTCTGTAATGTTAAAGCCGTATCTTCCACCTGTATCGATTAAAATATTGGTATCTTCTAAATGCAGTAAAGATGAGTCTCCCTGCCCTACATCTAATACAAGTACATAGTTTTCTTTAATAATATCATTATAGTTATAGTGAAATAATAACAAGAGAAGTAATAAGTAAATGAGTCTCTTATTATAAAAAGAAAGAAAAATAACTAAATAATAGATAGCAATCACATATATATCTATCTTTTTAAAGATCAATGTTATTTGATAATTATTAAGAAATAAAGATAAATCCTCTAGAGCTTTTGTAAATATTACTAAAACATTATCAAGATATGGTACTAAAAAAGTAAGTAGCGATAAAGGAAAGATTATAAATGAGACAAAGGGAACGAATACAATATTATTAAATATACTAAGGAAATTTATTTCAAAGTTACTATATATATTTAAAGGTATTGCTAGGATGAATGCCACTAAACTTATAATTAAAGACTTCATAATTTTGCTTTTGTTCTTTAAGTACTTCGTGGAATAAGATATTCCAATACTTATAATTATCGAGTAATAAAAGCCTATAGAATATAAATAGTTAGCTTTTAAAATAACTATTAGAAGAACATCAATTAAAAATAACTTACTCTTAGTGAATTTTAAATCTAATAATTCGTTTATCTTTTTTGTAATAAAGAAAATTAAACACCTAAATAAAGAAATACTTTTAATAAGATTATAATAAAAAACTAAAAATAAAATAGTAAAGATATTTCTTTTATTGTTATTTTTCTTATATGTTTTATCGATTAATTCAATTAATAAACTTATGTGCATTCCCGATATAGAAAACAAATGAATAACACCATTACTTTTAAAAGAAGAGATAATATTGTCATCAATTTCTTTCTTTTCTCCGAGAATTAATGCTTTTAAATAAGAATAACTCTTTAAATTTAAAATTCTTTTATTAAGATAATTCTTAGATTGTAAGACTATATCTCTTGTTTTAGAAACCTTTTTAAAACTTTCAATATCTATTTGAAAGAATATCCCTAAGTTTTCTTGATAAGTTTTATAATCAAACAAATTAAAATTACTTTGTCTATTAAATTCCTTTAATGTACCCTTTATTTTTAAAATATCCCCTATCTCGATATTATCGATACTATTTATTCTACCTACCATTTCTTCATTGCAGTTTAACTTTAATGAATTATCTTGATAAATATCAGTTACAGTGCATACAAAATTTTCTTCTGTTTCTTTATAAATACTTGTTTTTCTTTTTAACTTAAAACTTGTAAAACTAAGTATTGCTAAAAAAATTAAAATAATTATAAATTTCTTAGACTTTAATAAAATCTTTAATTTTATCAAAAGTAGAATCCCCTATTCCAGAGACATTTTTTATTTCTTCGATGGTTTTAAATTTACCATTCTTTTCTCGATAAGCAATTATGTTTTTAGCTTTACTTTCACCGATACCATTTATTGTTATTAAAAGTGATAAAGGTGCCGTATTAATCGATATCTTGTCATCCTTTTGCGCTTTTTGATTAACTACTTCTTGCTTCACTTCTTCTTTTTCTTCTTCGATACTTGGTATAATGATAACCATCTCATCCACTAATTTCTCACTTAAATTGACACTTTTAGTATCTGCTTTGGAAGTAAGCCCACCTGCTTCTAATATTGCGTCCATCACTCTTTTTTCGGTGTCTAACTCATAAGTCCCAGGACTTTTTATTTCCCCTTTAATATCAATAATTACAGTGTTTTCGTAAGACTCCTTCTCTTTTGTTTCTTCATCCTTATCTTCTATTTCAATATCCACCTGATCAACATAATCTTTTTCTCCACTTGAAAAGATAATATAGCCAGTAAAAAGAAATATAAATATTAAAACTAGAACGATATCCTTACGATTGTAATAAATAAAATCTTTTATCTTTTGCATAAAAAAACCTCCCTAAGGAGATTATTATTCATTTATTTAGAATTTCCTAACTTTTTCATTTTTGTTTCAATAGCAACTCCCTGAACAATAGAAAGCGCCATTATCAAACTTAAGGTGAAACTTCCACCATAACTTAAGAACGGAAGAGGAACACCAGTTAGAGGAAGCCATCCCATTATACCTAATAAATTAATTGAAATATGCAGGAAGATATATATTGCGACGCCATAACACATAAAGGCACCCCTACTACTTGTACTATTCTTTCCAATATAGATAATTCTTGCAATAACTGCTAGCATCATAAGAATTATCACGGAAGATATTACTCCCCCTAATTCTTCTACTACAATAGCAAAGATAAAGTCTGTGTGAGACTCAGGAAGATACAAGTATTTCTGCGTACTGTTACCTAGTCCTTTTCCCCAAGTTCCACCATTATTAAAAGCAATATAGGAGTTACAAACTTGGTTACCTGTCGTGTAAAACTTCTCTTTACTACAAGGATTAGCAAAGTCAAAACGACTTATCTGTCTTTGAACAGAAGATGTATTAAAAACATAATATCCCATTATGATGAACGCTACAACAAAAACGGAGATTCCTACTACCTTAAACTTTACTAGCCTTTTAGCAGGCATAAGCATATACATCATAAATGATAAAAGTAAAATAATTCCTGCTGTACCAAAGTCCGGTTGTAATATTATTAAAGCACAAATAATACCTGATACAATTAAAGGGAAAAAGTTTGTAAACATATTATTCAACTGATGACGATTGAGTTCAAAGAAAGCTGCATACCACAAAATCAAAATAACTTTAGCAAATTCACTCGGTTGAAAATTAAATGGTCCGATAGGTATCCAGCTTCTAGCATCATTAATTATAGGTCCAACGAAGAAGACAACTAAAAGAGCAACTCCTGACCCTAGTAAAGCAAACCACGAGACACCACTATAGGTTTTAGTACCAAAATGAATAATAAACAAAAACTCTATAATTCCTACAAAAAGGAATAAACCTTGTTTAAGTAGAAATTCATAAGGACTTTTATCATATCTCATAAATGCTGCTATATTCGAAGATGAAAAAATCATTACAAGACCAATAGAAAAGAGTAAAACACTTAAAAACAATAAAACTTTATCAGTATATTTTAACTTGTTCATAAATCCTCCCTTCTATCATACTTTTATTATATATCACAACATAAGTTTAGAAAAAGAAAGAAATACTTTAGTTAACACTAAAAGCCTTAAAAAGTGTAAAAAAAAGATAAGAAATTACTTCTTATCTCGTTTATTATCCGTTAATTTGTTTCATTACTTCTTCAGCAAAGTCGTCATTTCTTTTTTCGATTCCTTCTCCTACTTCGTAACGAACCATTTTCTTAACTGTTCCTTTGTTTTCTTTAACATATTGTTCTACTGACTTATCTGAATCTTTGATAAATTCTTGTTCTAATAAGCAAACTTCTTTGTAATACTTATTAATCCTTCCATTTACCATTTTTTCAGCAATATCAGCAGGTTTTCCTTCATTAATTGCTTGTTCTTTGATGATTCCTTTTTCGTGTTCTAGTACTTCAGCAGGTACTTCATCTCTTTTCATATAAAGAGGTCTCATTGCTGCAGCGTGCATAGATACATCTTTAGCAACTTCACTATTAGCACCTTCAAGTACAGTTAAAACAGAAATCTTACCACCAAGGTGAGAGTAAACTCCAAATACTTCACTATCAGTCTTTTCAACTAATTCGAATCTTCTAAAGCTTATTTTCTCTCCGATTTTTGCTATTAATGCTACTAAATAATCGTTAATTGTTTCTCCACTTTCAACTTTAAGTTGTAATGCTTCTTCCATAGTAGTTACTCCACTTTTTAGAATAGTATTTCCAACAGTTGAAATAAAGTTTTTAAATTCTTCATTTTTTGCAACAAAGTCTGTTTCAGAGTTAACTTCCAAAATTACAGCTTTGTTTCCATCAACAAATATCTCACTAAGACCTTCTGCTGCGATACGAGATTCTTTTTTACTTGCTTTAGCAATTCCTTTTTCTCTTAACCAGTCAACAGCTTTATCCATATTACCTTCAGATGCTTCTAAAGCTTTTTTGCAATCAAGCATTCCTGCCCCTGTTTTTTCTCTTAAGTCTTTTACATCTTTAGCACTAAACATAACTACACCCTTTCTATTTAATTATTTTCTTAATTCTGCAAGAAGTTCATCTTTTTTCATCTTAGAATATCCTTTAACACCTTGTTCTTTAGCATATTCTTTTAATTCAGTTAAGTTCATAGAATCTAAATCAACTTTTTCTTCTTTAGTCTCTTTAACTTCTTTTTCCTTTTTAGGTTTCTTTTCTTCATTAACTTCTTCTTTAACTTCTACTTTTTCTTCCTTTTTTTCTTCTTTTACTTCTTTATGTTCTTTTTTAGGATGTTCTCTTCTTCCTTTTCTTTCTTCGTTTTCTTCTTGATCTTCTTTTTGAACTTTAACAGTTTCTTTTTCTAAAGATTCAACGAATTCATTAACTTCATCCTCTTTTTTACCTTTTCCAGCTGCTTTATTTTTATCTTCTTCTGTTAAGTAATCGATCATTTCGTTTCCATTTACTTCTGCAATAGCATTAGTAAGAACACCAATCATTAATTTAACACTTCTTACAGCATCATCATTTCCTGGAATAACGTAATCAACCATATCTGGGTCACAGTTAGTATCTACTACACCAAATACTGGGATATTTAACTTTCTTGCTTCTTTAATAGCAATTTCTTCTTTTCTTGGATCTACGATAACTAAAGCATCAGGAAGTTTTTTCATTTCTCTGATTCCTCTTAAGTTTTTGTTTAGTTTTTCGTATTCTTTTCTTATGTTAACTACTTCTTTCTTTGGAAGTAATTCGAAAGTTCCTTCTTGTTCCATCTTTTCAATTTCATCAAGTCTTTTGATTCTTGATCTAATTGTCTTGAAGTTTGTAAGTGTTCCACCTAACCATCTTTCATTTACGAAATACATATTAGTTCTTAAAGCACTTTCTTCAGCAGCTTCTTGAGCTTGTTTCTTTGTTCCTACAAATAAAACTTTTCCTTCATTTGCTGCAATTTCTTTCATAGCTTCATAAGCTTCTTCAATTTTTTTTGATGTTTTTTGTAAATCGATTATATAAATATCATCTCTTGATGTATAAATATATTCTCTCATTTTTGGGTTCCATCTTCTTTTTTGATGTCCGAAGTGAACTCCTGCTTCTAATAAATAATTC
The DNA here is from genome assembly GCA_947629375.1 of uncultured Bacilli bacterium. GTDB lineage: Bacteria > Bacillota_I > Bacilli_A > RF39 > UBA660 > RUG13868. Next base: position 60,410 of record CANRDN010000001.1, read on the forward strand.
ATTGACACTACTGTCATAATATAATTCTCCTTTTCGTTTTTATCTTCTATTAATTTCTAATAATACCACCAAATTGGCACTAGGTAATTAAATCCATTAATATGCTTATTTAGTTTCTTTTTTAGTAGTTTTCTTTGCTACTGGTTTTTTTTCAGTTTCTTTTTTCTCTGTTGTTTTCTTAGCTGGAGCCTTTTTAACTTCAACTTTTTCTTCCTTTTCTTCTTTTTTAGCAGCTACTTTTTTTGGTGCTGTTTCTTTCTTTGCAGCTTTTTCAACTTTTTCAGTTTTTTCTTCTTTAGCTTCTTTCTTAGCTGATTCTTTAACAACTTCAACTTCTACAGTCTTAGTTTCTTTCTTTGCTGCTACTGTCTTACCTTCAAGACCTTTTTTAGCAACTTTAACTAATTCAGTAAATGCTTTTGGATCTTGAATTGCAAGTTCTGATAACATCTTTCTATTTACTTCAACACCACTCTTGTTTAATCCTTCAATGAATCTAGAATAACTAATTTCATTTTCACGGCAGGCAGCGTTAATTCTTGTTATCCATAATTTTCTAAAATCTCTTTTCTTTTGGCGTCTATCTCTAAATGCATATTGTCCAGAATGCATTAATTGTTCTTTTGCAGACTTGTATAATCTATGTTTACTTCCAAAGTAACCTTTAGCAGCCTTAAGAACTTTCTTATGACGCGCTCTTGTTGTAACACTATTCTTAACTCTTGTCATTTTTTACTCCTCCTTTTATATAACTTTCTTTAGTCTCTTATAGTCAGATCTGCTTAGTGTAGCATTCTTTCTTTTTGCTCTATTAACAGCTCCGCTTTTCTTTCCTGTTTTATGATTTAATCCAGTTTGACGTAATGTAATAGTTCCACTTTTTCTAACTTTTAGAACTTTACTTAGTCCACTATGTGTCTTTACTTTTCCCATTATTTAATCCTCCTATTTTGTCTTTTTTGGCATCAATAACATAATCATATTCTTTCCATCAAGTTTTGGTTGTGACTCAATATCGGCAAGATCTTTAAGTCTATCGGCAAATCTTAGCAATACATCGCTACCTAGTTCAGTATGAGCCATTTGTCTTCCTCTAAAACGAATTGTAACCTTGATTTTATCACCTTTTTCTAGATATTTAGTAACTTGTTTTAACTTAGTTTCAAAGTCACCTACATCAATCTGAGGTGATAATCTAAATTCTTTTAGACTTTGCATAGATGCTCTCTGTTTCTTTAAAGCATCTTTTTCTTTTTTGTTTTTCTCATACTTGTACTTTTTGTAATCCATAAGTTTGCATACTGGTGGATTACCATTAGGTCCGATTAATACTAAATCAAGACCTGCATAATTTGCAAGTGTTAAGGCATCATTAATTGATTTAACACCTGTCTGTTCCCCATTGGGACCAATTACTAATACTTGTGGAATCTTAATTTGTTCATTAATTAACAAATTATTTTTTGAGTTTGCTATATAAAACACCTCCAATAAATATAAAAAAGTGGACACAATATATCCACTTTAAATACCATTTTTAAAAAGACTAATTTTTTCTTGTTTGGCACTTTAACCTAAAGCTATTCGCAATCAGGTGGATGTGGATACATCTCTTTCCTTCTTTATTACGCTATGTATTATATTACATTGACATAGGTATTGTCAATACATTTTTTTATTATCGGCAATTATGCTCTATATGAACCTGTATATACTTCTTGAGATAAGAAAGTTTGTGTTGCTCCGAGAGCTTGATACTTGCCTCCTTGGTTGAATAAGTTTCTATTTCTTTCAGATAGAGTTTGAATCTTTCCATCGACACAGTCCAAAACTAGTATCTTATCAGGAGTTAAATCCTGGTAACTTTTTACACTGGCATCGAATCCGACAACTGTTACTAAGTGACGCAATCCCTCACTAGATCTTCTTTGAGTAACCTGTAAAACAGTTGGTCTTCCCTGCGTTACTTCATCATACACATATTTTAAGACAGCATCTTGGGAAGTAGAACTTACTCTATTATTTATTCTAGGTGCAGGAGCACCTTGCATATTGGCCATTGTCTGTCGAGAAGTATGCGTACCTCTCATCAAATCTACAGCATAATATTGAGATAAGACCATACACTGACTACCAAGTAATCCAGCATTTTGACAAAGTCCATTTTGTTGAACATATTTAGCATAATCAGCAACAGACTCTTTCGTATTAACAACATAGAACGATTTTCCATTATATGTAACTTTAAGTACTTTTCCTCCACTTGCTGCACCTTCGATACTTATAGATGAAGCAAGATTACTACTACCACTACTTGTAACAGCAGGCTTCTTAATTTCTTCAACATTTTTATCGAAACTCTTAAGAGAAGTAACTATCGAATCACAATTTTTTCTATATTGTTCACAATTAGTTCTATAAGTATTTAATTCTCTTTCTAAATTACTTTTCTCATTTTCATAACTTCTATATTCTGATGTTTCATTTCCTCTACTATCATATCTAACAGGTATTACTAATTCATTTATCTTTTTAGCACATTCTTCATACTTTTCATCTTCTTCTTTAAGTTTAGTAAGTTCAGGAAGAAGTTGATTTATAGCAGCACTTGCACAAGCTTTAAGACAAGAATCAATATTATTACTTAATGTACTGACACTTGACATTAATGCTGGAATAGTAGAATTAGCAAGAGTCTCTTCTCCTAGTTCCTTCCAACTAGAACTAGATAAAGCTGACTTAATACTAGAAAAAGAGGATTGTATATCAGATACTTTTGAAGAAATAGATTCACTTTCTGTAGCAATACTCGTATTAGCACTTAAAGTATCATAATATTTTTTATAAGGATCGACAAAATAAGTCATTTCTTCACCTCTATTCGTTTACATCTAAATTATTACTTTCATTATCAATTGAATTATTTAATTTTTCTTCTTCAGTTTTATAATTTTCCAAAGTGGTTTTAAGAAAATCGACATATTTTTTCAACTGTTCGTTAATTGTTTCAAAGTTTTGTTCTGACTCTTTAAACCCTTCATTTACCGCCAAAGCTGTTCTACTTTTCCAAGTTTCATTAGTTCCATCGATATCTCTCATCGTATTACTAATTTCTTTTAGAAGTTCTTGAACTTTTAAAGTATTCTTTTCAAATGAATTAAGAGTAGATGCAAATCCTTCACTATTTATTTTGATGTTTTCTATCATTTTCTTTTGTCCTCCTCTGTCGTTATTTCTTTCATATTTTTAGCCCAAGCTTCATCACTATCACTATAGACATTAGAAGACTTCTTTATAAATTTTGCTATGTAATCTAGCTCATTATATGTATTTTCTAAATTTTTAATATATGTCGTAGCATTTTCTTTGAAATTCTCGTAATCGGCACCTTCCCAACTTGCACCAAGTTCTTCGATATTTTTTATAAGATTATCAAGAAGTTCTTTAAATTCATTATTTTCAACTTCTAAAGCATCACCTATATCAAATATTCTATAATAATCAACTTTAAAATCCATAACCCCTCCTATAATATTAGTTCAATATGTTTAGTTAGTAATTCTTCACTTGTGATATTGTTAAGTTTTGCTACTTTATCGATATAATTTCGATAGTTTTCAATAATTGTTGTTGAAACATCACTTGTGACATTACCATCATATAAGTTTATTAAACTTGTTTTTAAAACTTCTCTATAATTTGTATCGACAAGTAAATCTGATACGGAAATATTGTTTTCTTTACTAATTTTAACTAGATACTCTTTTGCTCCAATAATACTGTTTTCTTTAAGTTCCTTGTAGTCTATTTCATTGTTGCATAACATCTCAAGTAAAGCTTTCTTTATTAAAACATAATCATCAAGAGTTGCTTCACTTAAATCGATTGAATCTTTAAAGGCATCTTTAATAAGAACAAATAGTTCTTCGGTATTTTCAGCATTAAACAATAAATCAACGAGAGAAGTTCCTTCATCTTTCTTTATATCTATAAATTTAACTAAATTTAATTTTGATTCGTCATCTAAAAGTGGTAAACATTCAATAAATTTTTGAACATTAATTTTCTTTCCATCTTCAACGGAATTAACATCAGTTTCACTACCTTTTCCTTCACCATAGTATGCTCCACCGCCACCGCTAGAAACACTTCCATAACCAGAACGGAAATTTGATTCTAATTTTTCGTCTGTCGATGCAACATCACCTAAGTGTGATGAAATCTCGGCAATAACACTTTTATAAGTAGAAGTAATCGTGTTTATTTGTTCTTTTATTTTGGTAACACTTGTTGATAAAAAACCTAAGTCGACAAGACATTGAAAGTTACCTGGTATTTTAGAAGATAAATCACTTTCTAATACAGAACAAGAACTAACCATATGAGATAAAATACTTGTTATTTCATCACTATTTACAACAACTTGACCATTTGCCATAGAAAACACCCTCTTCTACATTTATCATACAATTAACATTATATCAAAAAAATAAAGTCTTTAAAAGACTTATTTCCTTTTCTTTTTGGTTTTCTCTATTTCTTTTCTAACACTTTCCAAATCATCAACTTTATTAATTGGGATTTTTTCTCTTATTCTAAATAATATTTGATAAATTATAAAAGTAATTATCGGATAAATTATACTTACTTTTAAAACGATATTTAAAAGTAATAAGAAAAGTGTAAGTAATATAAAGAAGATAACAAAGATCCTTAACCATTTTCTTTTATTAAGATTTTTTATATTCTCATCGTTCGATAACTTTTTTTCCACTTTATCACCTTCTAGCAAGTAAGAATAAAAGTATTACCAAAAGAACAAGTATCAAAGAATACAATACGATTATTTTAATTTTGCTTTCTTTACCTTTATTTTCACTATTTTCCACACTGTCAATTTTGTATGTGTTGTATTCAGATAGATACTTATTTATTTCTTCTTTTATTTCTTCAGGTACAACTTCGTGACTCGATAAATACTTTAATATTTTAACGGCGTCTTTATCATCGTAGTTTTCTATTCTTCTTGTTGTACTCTTTAAGATGTTTTTTAAAATATCTGGAGTTAAAAGATTATTTTCAATAAGTTTTTCTATATCTTCCATTTTATAATTATCCATAAGTACCTCTATTTACTAGATAATTATATCAAAGGATTATTGTATTTTACAAGTCCAAGCTACTCAAGAAATATTCAAAAACTTTTTTAAATCCTTTTTCAATTAGAGATGATATTTTTCCATTTATTTTGGTTACTGAATTACTGTAATCTTTTTCTTTTACTACATATTCATTTAAGTCTATTTCAACACCATTTTTTATGTCTTCCTCAAACTTTTTTATTTGTTCTTCTGTTAAGTTTTTTCTTTTCATTAGATCATCTTGATACATTTTATCCCCTACTAGAAAATAAAAAAGAAAAGTAGCAAATAGAAGATATATTACATATTTAACTATTTTCTTTTTCATTTTCTTCTCCTATATAAGTGTTTAACATTTCAGCGATAACATCGATGGTGTTTTCAACTTCTTCGTAGGTGTTTTCCTCTCCTCCTATTTCAATTAATATGCAGTTTGATGAAAAGTCTTGGTTATAGACTCCATTTACGCCTTTTCCTGATTTTCTATAGATACCACGAGATAAGCCTTGATAGTTTTTATTTACCCAGTCATTCATTTTATTGATAGTTACTTCATTTTTCTTGTAATCTTCGTTTTCAAGTCCCAATAAAAACAAGATTTTAGCATAACTTTTACCATTTATTTCGACGGTACTTATTTTTTTACTTACGGAGTCTCTATGAAGATCGACAAAATATTTTAAGTCTTTATTTTCTTCTGTTCTTTTTTCAAGAAACATCCTAGATACTCTATAGGAACTGGCATACTTCCAGTTATTAGCATTTAAAACATCAGGAAAACTAGCATTCTCAACATAAGAGTTTATTCCATAAGTTTTTAATTTTTTTTGAAGATAGTAACTAGCATCTAAAACAGTATAATTAAGATTTATCTCTTTTGAAGAGTTATAAGCTTCTGTTTGATGACTGTTATAAATATAGACAATTGTTTTCCCATCTTCGATAGTAGGTGTCTCAGTTTTAGATACTTCCACAACATTATCCCCTTTTACTTTCTCAACTTTAAAGTTATCTATTAAGATAGTAACAGGGTCAACAATATTGGCATCTTTTATTATCGTTATTATTTTATTTACAATTCTATTTTTCTTGTTGTTAAGTCCTGAACTTTCTAAAAGAAGGTCGACCGTATCTTTATCTAAATCCATATTTATTTTATCTAACCATTTAACTGAATATATCATTGAAAGAAGCATTATGACAAAGAATAAAACTATTTTAGGAAGTTTCTTTTTCATTTTATCACCAATGCTATTATATGGTTTTTAGGTGTTATTTTTTGTCATATTATGAAGAGCATAATTAATTGCTTTTGAAAGTGTCAAGGATAGTTTTTCAATTACGAAATCGATTTCTTTTGGTGTTACCATAAAGTTATTACCTTTGTCTTTTAAGATATCATCGACATTATATTCGTTTAAGAAGTCTTTAACTATCGTATGTAGATTTACTACAGTAGGTATCCCTATTGCGATGACGTCGAGCCCAAGAGTTTCTTTAGAGAGTTCTTTTCTTTGGTTACCCACTCCACTTCCTGGATCTATTCCTGAATCTGTTATTTGAATTACCTTGTTAAGTTTTTTTATACTTGTCGAAGAAAGCGCATCTATAACAATTAGAAATGATGGATTAATCTCGTTAACGACACCTTTTATTATGTCTTTAGTCTCAATTCCTGTTGTAGCGTACACGGAAGGCGTTAGCTTCGCAACAGAAGAATAATTCTTATCCACATCATTTAGTTCAAATAAATGTCTAGTAGTAATAATGTTATCGATAGTTTTCGGTCCCAAAGAATCAGGAGTCGATAAAGGATTTCCAAGTCCCACCACTAAAGAAGGTTTACCATATAGTTTTTTCTCTATTAAAAGGCTCTTTAATTCGGAAGACACCACCTCTATTACTTTATTTCTCATCGAAGTATCGGTAACATCATCAAAAAATATCGATATGTACTTGCCCTTACTTTTATTTAACTTTTTGGCATCATTTCCACTTAAAGTTAACTTCTCTATTTTAATATTATCTTTCGTTTCTCTCTTCTTACTCTCGTAATTTAAATCACTTATTAAATCACATCTTATATTTTCTTTTTCAAGATTTACTCTATGCATTATCTCACCATTTATATATTTTCTCTATATTTTAAACTTTTATTTGCATTTTATTATTTTTTTTGCTAATATATATGTAGTCAAAAAAGAGAGGTGATACTATGCCAAATATTAAGAGTGCTAAAAAAAGAGTTATAACAAGTGCTAAGAAACAAGTAAATAACAATGTTGTAGAAACAAGAACAAAAACATCTATTAAAAAATTTGTTAAAGAAGTTGAAGCTGGAAACAAAGAATCAGCTAAAGAAAAATTAGATGTTGCAATTAAAAATATCGATAAAGCTACAAGTTCTGGATTAATGCATAAGAATAAAGCAGCAAGAGAAAAATCAAGACTAATGAAGATGAATAATAAATTAGAAGAAACAAATTAGTTTCTTTTTTTTTAATCTATGATACAATTAAGGTGGTGATAATAAAATGAAAAAGTTATTAGGTTGGATTATTGTACTAGCTGTTGTAGCAGGTGTCTATTTTAATAGAGAGGAAATTACAAAGTTTATTGCAAAAAATGTAATGGATATTAAAGAAGATACCCTCGAGTATAAAAATAGTTATTATTTAAAATATAAATTTAATTATGTTAACAGTTTAGATGAAAATGATTATAAATTAGATAATTTACAAGATTTAAAAGATTTCTACTATACGATTATAAACAATGGTAATGATGAATTTAACTTTTTATGTCCTGATAGTTATTCAGTATGTTTAAATGATGTAAAGTTTTTAGCAGATAATTCTCGTGAGCTTTCAACAATTAATGGTTATGTCCATCCTTATAATTCATTTGATACAATCAAGGTAAGATTTGATAATATTGGAAGAGTTAAACTTATAATCGAAAGAACTTATGATGATAATACAATTAAACTTATAAATGAAAAAGTTGAAGAAATAGTTAAAACACAAGTAAAAGATGAAAAAGATCCAAGAAAGATTATTAGAATAATTCACGACTACATTATAAATAATACAAAATATGATAAAGATAGAGCTGATAAAAATATAATTACCTACCAATCCAATACAGCCTACGGTGTTTTATTTGAAGGATATGGAATATGTAGTGGATATGCAGATGCAATGGCAATATTCTTAAATTATTATGATATACCAAACTTTAAAGTTGCAAGTGAAAACCACGTTTGGAATGCTGTTTACTTAGATGATAAATGGTATCACCTAGATTTAACTTGGGATGACCCTATTACTAATGATAAAGACATATTAGATCACACTTACTTTTTAATAACAACAAAAGAATTAAAAGAAATGAAAGATGATAAACATCAGTTCAATGAAAAAGTTTATTCAGAGTTAGCTTTAAATTAAAGATAAAATAAAACCTCTAGATTTCTAGAGGCTTTCTTATGCACTTTTTTAGTTCTTAAGTTCTTTTTTCTTTGCTTTATCTCCATCTTTGATATTTGATACAGTATCGTAAATATCTTGTTCAAAGAATTTAAATGTACAGTTAAGAGCAATATATACTGGAAGTGAGAACATAATTCCAACAATTCCAAATAAAGCTCCACCTGCTACTACGGCAAATATTGTCCACATAGCGTTAACATTATTTGTCTTACCATAAACTCTTGGTGAGATAACATACCCATCGATATTAGGGAAAATCAAGCATATTGCTAGAGTTGCAATGAATAATGGTGTCGATACAATACTTGCTAAAATAACTGCTACTATGTTAGTAATTAATCCACCGAAGTATGGTATTACAGTTGTTAAAGATGCAAGTACTCCTAAAAGTAACCAGTTTGGATGTCCAATTATTCCAAATAACAATGTGTATTCAACAAACTGAATACCTATAAATATTGCAAGTCCATTTAGGTATTGTCCTAATTCTTTATCAAGAGTTTTAACATATTCGTAAGCTCTTCTTCTTTTTGGAGTTCTAAGTAAGATTGCTTTTACTTCTCCTCTAATCCTTTCCATATCTGCTAAGAAGTAGATAGAAAGGATTAATATTATTACAGCATTTGATAAGAAGTCTACTGCTCTTCCAACTAGGTTAACTGTACCATCTGATAAGTATTTTCCAGCGGATGCAACTAAACTATCCATTATACCATTGATACTTGCTTGGAAATCTCCAAGGTCTATTTCTAACTTTGTCGATAAATCTTTTAAGACTTCGGCAATTGAAGAAGATAGCAATACAATCTGATCGTACACAAGTGGTACTGTAATAATTATAAGTGCTGCAATAATAAAGATTACACTTCCTGCTACAATCGTTACCGATACAGTGTTACTTAATCCCTTGTTTCTCAGTTTTCTAACAATTGGATAAAAGGAATAAGCTATTCCAAAGGCAATAAAGAATGGAATTATTATTGAAATCATTTTCTCAATTATTGAACCCCAAACATTAAATGTTAGAATACCAATATAGATTATTACTGCAACCATTAAAACATTTAATATTTTGTAATTTAGTTTGTCTTTAAACATTTTTTTACCTCCCTACTTTTCTAATATTATAGTAACAGGTCCATCATTTAAAAGTGATACTTTCATCTCTGCTCTAAAGATACCTGTTTCTACCTTAATGTGTTGTGCTAGTTTTTCGTTGAACTTTTCGTAAAGCTCTTTGGCTTCATCACCATTCAAAGCTTTTACATAACTTGGCCGGTTTCCTTTACTAGCATCAGCATAAAGAGTAAATTGAGATATCGATAAAATACTTCCACCAACATCCAAGACACTCCTATTCATAACGCCGTTTTCATCATCGAAAATTCGAAGATTTAGTACTTTATTTACCATCCAGTCGATATTTTTTTCGTCATCATTTTGCGTAAAAGATACAAGAAGCATTAACCCATCTTTGATTTCTCCGGTTACTTTACTATCTACTTCTACTTTAGCTTTTGTTACTCTTTGTACTACTATTCTCATCTTAAAACCCTCTCGACATTTTCTATATAACCTAACTGATTAAGATCTCTAATAAAATTATTAAGTTTTTCCAAACTATTAACCCATAAATCCACTTCATAAGTAACATTATCTGCTCTATTAAGTGTTTTGATATTATCAATAGAGATATTGCTAGTACTTGCTTTTTGCATTATTTCAAGCATTGCTTTATCTGTTCTTTTAGAAGTTATAAGAATAGATGTTAAATATTTAGATTTAGGATTTTCTCCCCATTTGACACTTACCATTCTATCTTCGAGTCTTTCGACATTAGGACATACGATACGGTGAACTGTTATACCATTATTTTTACTTATATACCCTATTATTTCGTCTCCTGGTAAAGGATTACAACAGTTAGAAACATTAACTTTTATCTTATCTATTCCAGCGACTATAATATCGTTTTCATTTTCTTTTACTTTTTGAATAACAACTGGTTTAACCTCTTGAGGTTCTGTTTGCTTAACAATTAGATTAACGACATAGGATGCACTAAACTTATTATTGCCAATACAAAGATGAACATCCTCTAAATCAGCGCATTTTGTATCTTTTAATATAACAGCAATATTAGAATCTGTAAAGAAATCTTGGAAAGAAATCTTCTTTTTTCTTAATTCTTTTTCAAGATATTCTTTTCCTCTTTCGATATATATTTCTTTTTCTGATTTTGTAAAATAATTCTTTATTTTATTTTTAGCTTGCGTAGTCTTTGCGATATTCAACCATTCTTTAGATGGTGAAGAATTTCTATTAGTAATTATTTTTACGATATCGTTATTTTTTAGTTTATAGTCAAGAGAAACGATATTATTATTGACGATTGCTCCCACCATTGTGTCACCGACATCTGTATGAATCTTATAAGCGAAATCAATCGGTGTCGATTCACGAGGAAGTTCAAAAATATCACCTTTAGGAGTAAAGACATAAATATTATCATTTAGAATTTCATCTTTAACGCTGTTAACGAACTCCTCACTACTCATCTTCTCGACATCTAATTCCATAATCGATTTAAAAAATTGCAGTTTAGCTTCTGTCGAGTTTTGCGTTCTTTCGTTTAAGTTTTTCTTTTCTTTATAAGCCCAGTGAGCTGCTACTCCATTTTCGGCGATTTCATCCATCGCATGAGTTCTTATTTGCACTTCGAAAATTTGCCCATCTATTCCAAAAATAGTTGTATGTAAAGACTGATATCCATTTACTTTAGGCATTGCAATATAGTCTTTAAATCTTTTAGGCATCGGTTTGAATTTCGAATGAATAAGACCTAGGGCTGTATAACACTCTTGTTCTGTATCTACTAATATTCTAAGAGCAAGTAAGTCATATAGTTCACTGAACTTCTTTCCTTTTTCCATCTTTTTATAGATACTGTAGATACTTTTACTTCTTCCTTTGATTTCAAACTTAATATTGTGTTCTTTAAGCATATTGCTTACTTCGTTAATCATTTCATTTACTTCGTTGTCACGCTCTAGTTTCGTCGTATTAAGTTTTTCGGCAATATCGTAGAATACATCTGGTTTTAAATATCTTAAAGATAAATCTTCAAGTTCACTTTTTATTTTATGAATACCTAAGTGATGAGCAATTGGTGCAAGTATTTCAAGAACTTCTTTAGCTTTTATCTTTTGTCTTTCTTTAGGTAAAGCCCAAAGTGTTCTCATATTGTGAAGTCTATCGGCAAGTTTAATTATAATAACTCTTACATCTTCACTCATACCGACGATTATTTTTTTATAATATTCGACAAGTGCTTCATTCTCAGTTGAAAAATGCATCTTACTGATTTTTGATACACCATCGACAAGTTTAGCAATATCTTTACCAAAAGTTTCTTCTAGTTCTTGTTTTGTTACATCACAGTCTTCTATGACATCGTGTAAAAGTCCAGCACATATCGTGTCGGCATCAGCATACACTGTAGTTAAAATAATTGCAGTACACAAAGGATGGATTATATACTCTTCACCACTTAATCTATACTGACCACTATGTTTTTCTTGAGCATAAGTGTAAGCTTTTCTTATTTTTTCGATACTTTCAGAATCATTTATATATACCTTAACTTTTTCTATTAAATCATCTATTGTATATTTTGTATAATCTTTAGTCACGTTAATCACCTCTTACAATAGTTCGATTTCTTGACTTGTATTACTCTCATTTGATGATTTCAAATATTTAACTAAGAGTTCATTATCAAGATTTAAAATATCATCGACCATCTGAGCTAAATCAAGTCCTTTAATATTTTCCCATCTTGTTTTTAAAAGATAGTTCCAAATATCTTCTTTCTTAACATTTTTTATTTCTAGTTTTTCTAATTCTCTTTTTTTGCAATTTAAGGCAGGGATAACACGCTCATATAAATCCAGTTTACTATTTATTCCAAAATCATTATCCATATTATCACCCACTTTTATATACTACATTATAGCACAATCTATCTATTTATTATCTAATTTACTTTTATAATTTTGTTTTAAGTGTTCAATTGAGGCACAAGACATAAAACATAGTACTGCATTATCGTGTTTTAGTAGTTTATCAGCCTCTTCTTCACTAATCATTTCTCCATTTTTTAAAAGGTCAAATATTACTTTAGAAGTAACATTCCCATAATCTTCTTTTTTCTCTCTATTACAATCTATCTCCGTTAAATAAACTTTATCGGCAACATTTAAAGCATCAGCAAATTCTTTATAGAACTTTTCTGTTCTTGAATAAGTATTAGGTTTAAAGATAGCGACTAGTTCTTTATTGGGATACTTCTGCCTTGCAGCTTCAAGTGTTACTTTTATTTCTGTCGGATGATGTGCATAGTCATCAATTATTACATTGTTATTTATGTTTTCGATAGCAAAACGACGCTTAGCATTATGAAATTTACTTAGAAGTTCGTTTATCTTTTCGTAAGATACTCCTTCTAAATGGCATATTACAATAGCAGCAATTGCATTTAAGACCATATGTTTACCAAATAAAGGTAGAGTAAAATGTCCAACCTCTTCTTTGTTTACAACAAGATCGAAGTTTGATCCTTCATCAGTCAATGAAACATTTTTAGCATAAACATCGTTATTCTCATTAAAACCATAATAAATTGTTTTAGGATTTAATTTAAGCATTCTTACATTTTCATTATCACCACAAGCTACAACGACATTCTTAGTCTTATTGGCAAATGTTTCAAAAGTATTTCTTATATCTTCAATATCCTTATAAATTTCAGTGTGTTCAAGTTCAATATTAGTAATTACTGTGTAACTTGGATGATATGCTAAAAAGTGTCTATTAAATTCATCACTTTCGATTACAAAGATTTTATTATCTTTACTGGCAAATCCCGTTCCATCTCCAATAAAATAATTAACTTTATAAACTTCATCAAGTATCTGTGTAATCATTGTCGAAGTGGTTGTTTTTCCGTGAGTTCCAGAAACACAGATAGATTCAAAAGTATCAGTTAAATCTCCTAAAATTTCATTATATTTTTTTATTTTTAAACCACATTCTTTAGCACGCACTATTTCTTTATGATCTTCTTTTAATGCTACAGAATGAGTAAGTATCATATCTTTATCAAGAGGATGCGTATTATCACTATAGATAGTAATACCCCTTTTATCGAGACCTTCTTGGGTAAACTTATGGTCAGTTACGTCATCGTAACCTACTACCTCATTACCAAGGTCATATAAGATATTTGCTAAAGTTGCCATTCCAGCACCTTTAATTCCTAAGCAATAGTATTTCATTTTAAACACCTCTTTACTCTTTATTATACATTATTTTTATATGTAATAATACATTAATATGAAATAAGTTGACACAAAATTAAACAACAATTAAAATTAAATTATAGGATACGGAGGACATATGGAACAAGACGAAAATTACAAACCACTCATAACTTTAGTAATCGTATTACTTCTTTTTTATTGTTCAAGTTTATTTGCAATTATTCCTATAAAATTATTTAATATCGATACCAATAAATGTAGTGATTTAGTTTTATATAGTACAAGATTGTTTGCTAATTTTGTAACAGCTATCTTTCTATTTATAATATATTATAAAGACTTAAAAAAAGATGTAAAAGATTTAAAAAAGAACTTTAAAAGTATATTTAGTATAGCAATTAAATGTTGGATATTTGGCTTTATTGCTATGCTTTTATCTTCATACTTAATTTCCAAGTATTCACCAGTTAGTATGCCAGGTAACGAATTAAGTGTAAGAGAAGTTATAAATACTACTCCTATAATTGCTTTTTTGATGACATCTATTCTAGCACCTTTTATCGAAGAAATTATTTTTAGGAAATCTTTCAAAGATGTTTTTAAAAGTTTCTTCTTATATTTGTTTATCTCAGCATTCGTGTTTGGAAGTCTTCACGTTATAGGAAATATTAAGTCTTTATACGAACTACTTTATATAATACCTTATACTTCTTTAGGACTATCTTTTGCCTACTGCTACTATAAAACTAATAATATATTTTCAAGTATTTTTATTCACTTTTTACATAATACAATTGGAATTATTTTAATTATCGTAAGTACGATGGGGTGATAAAATGAGTGAAACAAGAATAGAAAAAAATAAAGAAAAAGTAAAAGAAATACAAAAAGAAGAAAGAATAAAAAAAGAAAAAAAGATAGGTAACATCTTTTTAAAAGTGTTCCTTCCTATATTTGGTGTTTTAGTTGTAATTTATATTCTTTTAAGATTTGTCGGTAATATGGGATTAATTGTTAAAGAATACCCAATTTATAATGACAACTTACCAAGTGACTTTAACGGTGTTAAAATAGTCCAGTTCAGTGATTTACATTTTAATGATCAGTACCCTATCGATAATGTTAAAAAGTTAGTTAAAATGATTAATAATACAAATCCTGATATTGTTGTGTTCACTGGGGACCTAATAGATAGTGATCACAAAATAAGTAATAAAACTAAAGAAGAACTTATGAAAGAGTTTAATAAAATAGAAGCAAAACTTGGAAAATACGCAATTAAAGGTGAAGAAGATAGTACAAACTTCGAAGATATTTTTAATAATTCTAATTTTACAATTTTAAATAATTCAATTATTAATGTCTATATTAATTCATCTGTTATAAATATTATTGCCGTCGATGATACTTATTCTTATAGTGATTTACCAAAGATTAATGATTACTACTCTATTGCCCTTATCCACGAACCTGATTTAGCTGATAGAGTTATCGATGATTATAACCCTGAATTAATTCTTGCAGGGCACTCCCACAATGGTCAAATTATTTTACCTTTTATAGGTCCTGTTATGAGAAAAGAAGGAGCTAAAAAATATATAGACTCACATTATACAATAAAAAATACAGAACTTTATATTTCAGGTGGTCTTGGTAATTCAAATTATAATTTTAGATTATTTAATCATCCAAGTATTAATTTCTTTAGGCTTAGAAATAGCAAATAAGATTTTGTTGCATAAACTACACTAGGAGGTATTTATGTATTCAAATCAAAGTAACTTTGGTAATAGCAATCGTTCTTTTGGAGGACCAATATTACCATTTGTCTTAGGAGGAGTTGTAGGAAGTCTATGGTCAAACAATAACCACGGAAATAACAATTATGTTCCATATCCTGTTTATCCATACTATCCTTATTCTTATCCATATTATCCAAGTCAGTACCCAATGTATTATCAAAATTATTACTATTAAAAAATAAAACATCACTCGATGTTTTATTTTATTTCTTGGAAATGATTACCGGAATCTAGATAAAGGATTCCTTTTTTACCATTTAAAGTTGGATATATTTCATTGTAGTAATTAACAGAGTCAAACTTAGTAAGAGTTGCATACACATAGTTGCCATCGACCATATAAAGCATAAATCTAGAGTCGTCGTACTCACTAGGATCATATTTTATTTGAGATATTTTATTTCTAATTTCTAGATCCAATTTACCTATTTTTTTAACAAAGTTAGGGTAAACCGTATCAGGTATATAGTTAACAACTACTATTGGCGATAAATCGTAAGGAACAGTATCAACTTCTTCACCATCTTCTAATACATATTTCTTATCACTTTCTTTATAGAAAAGAACTTTGTTTTCTTCTATTTTGATATCCACTGTTCCAAATAAACTTTTATCGACACTAGCATCCTTAATAAAGACATCATCTTCTAATCTTTTCTCGATAATTAATGAAAAGTTTGCTATTTGACTAGGATAGTCTTCTAGCTTTGCTTTATCAAGGATATATTCATCGCTCAAATTATATTGCTTATCCGTATGATGAACATAGATATTTTGAATCTTTATTCCAAAAAGAAACTTAATAAAAAAGCATACTAAAACTACTATTACAATAAATAGTACGACAGCAAATATTTTTAATTTTCTTCTTTTTAGTATCACTTTTTTAGGCATAACCTACTCCCAATTTACAAATTCTTGTTCACATTTTAATTCTATATTATATTTTTCTTTTACTTTGTCTTTAACTAAATCAATTAATTCTTTTATATCTTTACCTGAAGCATTATTGTAATTGATTATGAAGTTTGCGTGTTTCTCACTTATTTTGGCACCACCGATAGTATATCCTTTAAGTCCTAAATCTTCAATTAATTTACCTGCAAATAAGTTATCAGGGTTTCTAAAAACTGATCCCGCACTTGGATACTCTAAGGGTTGACTTTCTAGTCTTCTTTTCTTTCTATCATCGACAATTTCCTGTAATAAATCTTTGTCGTTTTCTCTTAACTGTATTAAAGCAGAAAGACAGATAAAATCTCTATTTTTTTGAAAGAAAGAAGAACGATAATGGAAATTTAATTCTTTGTTAGTCATCGTAATTACTTCCAAGTTTGGTGTTAGCACCTCGACACTTTTAGTTACATAGCCCATATCACTTTTATAAGCACCAGCATTCATAAATATAGCTCCACCGACTGTTCCAGGAATACCTGTTGCAAATTCAAGTCCAGCAAGTCCCCTTCTAACTGCTTGATAGCTAAGTTTCATAAGACTTACTCCTGCTCCTGCTTTAACTGTATTGTTCTTAAAAGTAATCTCATCTAAAGAGTCAAGTTTTATAATAACACCATCGTACTCTTTATCGCTAAATAAAGTATTAGAGCCATTACCAAGCACCATATGTTTTATCTTTTTTTCTCTTAATTCTTTTATTAGTAAAATAAGTTTATCCCTATTTTTAGGATAGACAAAAAGTTTAGCATTTCCCCCTACTTTATAAGTTGTATATTTAGAAATACTAACATTTTCTTCGTATTTTCCAATATTATTTTTTGTAATGTATTCAATTATTGTTTGCATTTAATCACCACTTACTTACTTTTTGCTAAGTCTTCAACTAAAGAAGCTATTTTAGTAGCACTATCCACTACACCCATACTTTTACTCTTTTTTCTCATTTCTTCCAATTTAGAATCATTATTAATTAATTCATCAATCGTACTTATTAGTTTTGAAGAAGAAAGTTCATCTTCTTTTATCACAACGGCACTTCCATTATCTTCTAGAACTTTAGCATTTTTTTCTTGGTGATTATGAGTTACATAAGGAGATGGTATTACAATTGCAGGAACTCCTATAGCAGTTATTTCGGCAATTGTCGATGCTCCTGCTCTTGTAATAATTAAATCACACTTCTTTAAAACACTTAACATATCTTTAAGTATTGGAACCATTTTAACATTTTGAGGTATTGATATATCATTATATAAATCAAAATATTTTTCCCCTGTTACAAAGAGTATTTCATAGTCTTTTCCTTTGAATTCGGGAATAATATTTTTCATCGTTTTCGTTATCGTAAGAGAGCCTAAACTTCCCATTACAAATAAGACTAACTTTTTAGATTCTCTTAAATCGTATTTTGACTTTCTAACAGGTACAGCATTGTAAGCTTCTTCACTTCTTGGATTCCCCGTAAATGTAACGTTGCATCCTTTGAAATATTTTTCTGATTCTTTTATAGAAACACCAATTAAAGAAGCTTTCTTTTTTAACATTTTATTAGATAATCCTGGAATGGAATTTTGTTCATGAATGAATGTTTTAATGCCAAGTTTATGTGCTACGATTATCACTGGGGCTGTAATGTAGCCACCGATTCCAAGAACAACATCAGGTTTAAATTCGAGCATTATTTTTTCTATTTCTTTTTTAGCTTTATTAAACGACTTTATTACTTCGATATTTTTAAATATTTTTTTTCTATTTAGACCTTTCATTTGAATACCTTTATACTTTATTCCTAAAGCCGGTACAATATCTTTTTCCATTCTATCTGTCGTACCAATATAAAGAATATCCAAGTTTTTATTTCTTTCTTTCAGTTTATTTATTATTGCCAAGGCTGGATAAATATGGCCACCAGTTCCACCTGCACTAACAATGACTCTCACATTATCACCTCTAATAAATATTATACCATAATAAACTTTTTATTAATTCTTTTTTACACTTTGTTGACTTTATTATGTAAATTTAAACTTTAATCACACTTTGTAACTTTTTAATTACTTTCTTTTCTATTCTAGAGATATACGATTGACTTATTCCTAGAATATCTGCAACCTCTTTTTGAGTTTTCTCTTCTTCCCCCAAAAGTCCATATCTCATCGTCATTATTTGTTTATCTCTTTTATTTAATTTTTCTATTTCTTCAAGCATTATTTTTTTGTCATTTTTCTCTTCGATATCTTTTGTTACGATGTCGCCATCAGTTCCAATTATATCTTCAAGGTGCAATTCGTTTCCTTCAGCATCATAGCTTAGTGATTCTTCAAGACTAATCTCACTATTAGTTCGTTTGTTTTTTCTTAAAAACATAAGTATCTCATTATCGATACATCTCGAAGCATAAGTTGCAAGTTTAATATTTTTATCGATACTGTAGGTATTTATTGCTTTTATAAGACCAATCGTACCAATGCTTACTAAATCTTCAAGATCTACTTTGACATTTTCATACTTTTTAGCAAGAAAGACCACCAATCTTAAATTATGTTCTATCAGTTTATCTTTCGCCATAACATCCCCATCTTGAGCCATAATTAAATAAAACTCTTCAGATTCTTTAGATAGAGGTTCCGGTAACTTATCGGTTGCACCTACATAAAAAAAGACATTTTTAAAATCAAATAATTTAATAATTCCTAAAATTAGTGTTAACATTTTATCCTTGTATAATCAATCTTATAGAAATGAGTTAAATTTTATAGATTGATTTATTCCTTTCTATTTATATTTTTTGAACTATTATACTTCTAGAAGTATAATAATTCTCGCACTGTGGATTTGTTTCTATTTTTTTACGGCTTGACTGTTCTAGGAGGCTCAAACCACAGATTTTTTATTTTAATTGTTGATTAGTTAGTTAACACTTTGATGTTTTATATGTTCAGCAAGGTTACAAGATAAGAAACTCATGTGGCAAACATACAGTGCTAAAAAAACTAACCTAAGGAGGTGTTTATAGTGATATATGTTGGAATAGATATATCTAAATACAAACACGACTGTTTCATCTGCAGTGATACAGGTGAAGTTATTGTAGAAAACTTATCTTTTGATAACAATCAAAAAGGATTTCAACAGTTTTTGGACTTATTGAAACCCTATGATAATTCTAATGTCCATATCGGCCTCGAAGCTACTGGACATTATGGTTTGAATTTGAAATTATTCTTAGAAAAGAATAATTATAGTTTTATGGAATTTAATCCTCTTTTAGTGAAAGAATTTGCTAAATCTTTATCTTTAAGAAAGACTAAAACTGATAAAGCAGATGCCATCATTATTTGTCAAAAACTTATGTCAGTTCCATATAAAACAAATTCAAAACTATTTTATCATAAATATGGGGTAAAGTCACTTTCTAGATTAAGAGAAACCTTAGTTAAGCAAAGAAGTAAATATATGGTTCAAATGACTAATACATTAGATATTTTATTTCCTGAGTTTAAGCCTTTCTTTTCTAATAGATTTTCTACTACTTCTTTGTTTATTCTTAAAAAATATAAAACTATTAGTAAAATCTCTAATATGAAAGATTTTGAAACTCTTAATAAAATTTCTCGTGGTAAATTTGCTTATTCTAAATTTATTAAATTAAAAGATTTAGCTAAAAATACCATTGGTGAATCTAATGAGTTATTTGAATTCCAACTTCAAACTATTCTTTCTCTTTATGAAGAAATTGATTCTAAAATTGTTTCATTAGATAAACAAATTTCTACAATTATCAAAGATCTTAATCCACCAACTCTTTCTATTCCTGGAATTGGTGTAATTTCTTGTGCTTCAATCATTTCTGAGTTTGGTGACATTTCTAAATTCGATAATGCTGGTCAAATGCTTTCTTTTGCGGGTTTAGAACCTGGTATAATTGAATCTGGTACTATGTCTTCCAAAGGCAAAATGGTTAAGCGTGGTTCTGGATATTTAAGACAATCTCTTATGAATGTTTCTATGGTTGTTATTTCCAACAATCATACTTTCTATGATTATTTTCATAAAAAGATGAATGAAGGTAAACCTTATAGAGTTGCTCTTTCTCACGTATGTAAGAAACTTATTAGAGTTATCTTTATACTTGAAAAGAAAAATATCCAATTCGATCCGTCTTTACTGAAATAATTGATTTTATCAATTTTTTCAAAATTTCACTTTTGTGAAATCTTTTTGGCGTGGGATTCTTTTCCATTTATGACAAACTATTAAAAAGTACTTGACTTATTATAGTTAGCCTCCTAATAAATCTTTGTGTAATATCATATTAATATCTTGTATTTCAAAGGGTTTATCTGATAACCCAATCAAAACATTGCCTATTACTTTGTCATCAATTATTAACTTATCAACTTTAATACACTTAAGTAAGGTTTTATTATTAGCAGTCTGCATAGGTACTAAAATACCATTTTTATAATCAAATTTTATTTTTTTAGAATAAATTAAACTTATAGGGCGTTTCTTATATTGATCATAAAGCATATTTCCAGTGTCTAGATAAGCATTAAAGTCATACCTTTTATTTTTATAATAGAAAGTTACACTATATTTTTCTTTATAGTAAGTATCGAGTTTTTTTATTTGTCTTTTGTTGATGTAAAGAATTATAGGTGTTATAAAAAATAAAAGCAGAAAATTTTCTAAAAAGTCAAACTTTAAGTCTCTAAACAAATAAATTGTCCCCGCTAAAATAATACTTACAAGATAAAAATAAAATGAATTTTCTATTAAAGTTTTAATTCCTCTAAACTTGTTAGATACGAGTTGCATAATTAAACATAAAACTATTTTAAGTACAAATAAGAAAAAGGAATTATTAACAAAAACTACAAAAGTCGATAAGCTTCCGATTAAGGACGCTAATAATATTCGTATGTAGTTAGTTTTATATTTTAAAATAATGTTCGTTGTAACAAGTAAAAGAAAATCAATCCAAAAGTTAAGAATTAATAACAAATCAATATATATTAACATTTCACCACCATTTATAATTTACTAAATGGATAAGTAGAAAAATGTCTTTTTTTATTCTTCTAATAATTTTTTTAGAGGAACTATTTTTTTACCTTTTTGCAAGATGTAATTAACAGACGATGATAATTCAATTAAAGTAGATTTATTGTTTTTTATTAAGATTATTGAACCGTTTTCTAAATTATTTTTAATCGAGTTATAAAGGTATGTTGAACTTTCAAGAGTCGGAACGATAGAATAAAGTTTAGATTCTTTGCAGTTATCTAGTAACTCTTCATCTTTTTTTCTATTTAAACAGTAATTAAGTCTTTTATCGGAAACAAGTTTTAATATTGAGTTATATTTATTTACTTCGTATATTGAGTACTTATTAGAAAGCAGTTCAACATCATTTCCAAAGGCAATCATTAATTTTATTAAGTCGATATTATCGTTAAAAATTTCTTCGGTTACAAAGAACGTAATTGTAATATTTTTCTTGTTTATTACATTTAAAAATTCTTCAACATAGTTAGTATCTTGAAGTTCCATAATGATACTTACTTCGTTTTTTCCTTTATTTCCTGAAACAATAAAATTGTCATAGTTGTTTTTGATGGTATTTTGCGGAGTCGTTTCTTCAAACACAAGTAAGTTTTTATCAAACTTCCCTACTTTTTTCATTTTGGAGTAACTCTTCTCTATATCTATTTTTTCTCCTTTGAGTCCGGGAATTATAGAGTTATCTATTAAAATTGCTTCACTTTTGGAATCATTTAACATTTCATCATATTTAATTATTTCTATCATTATCGGATCATTTATTCTACTTACATTAATAACCTTATTCGTATAGTAAAAACTAAAGCATATTAGAACAAAAGAGATAACAATATTAAAAGTTTTTTTAGACATTTGATCACCTTTATACAAAATATGCTTTAATAAATTTTTTTACAACAAAAAAAGGAATAATTGCTTATTCCTTTAATATTTTTTTATTATCTTAACTTTGGTCCATCTTCTGAAACATCTAAGTCATCAACATCGATTTCTTCATCTAAATCGTAATACTCATCACCAACTAATGTTTCATCAGCTTCTTCTTCAAGGTCAGTATCTTCTCCAGTATAATCATAAGTTCCTTCGCCAGTTACTGCTAAACCTTCATCTAAAGATACAGTTCTTGTAGTATCTTCGTCTGGAACATATGGTTCTTCACCAGCACCCTCATCAATTCTATCTGGATCAGTTTGATCTACTACAGGTGGAACATCTGGGTTTGTTGGTTCTGGAGTTGGCGTAGGCGTTGGAGTTGGAGTTGGAGTCTCAACAGGAGGTGTTTGTTCATCTGTTTGAGTAGGAGTTTGATCTTCAGGATTTAATAATCCTTGATCAGCCAACTCACTTTGATGCATTAATGCTTCAAGTCTTAATCTTTCAGCCTCTTGTCTTTGTCTCTCAGCTTCAGCTTCTGCTTCTGCTTGTGCTTGTGCTGCTGCGTTTGCTGCTGCCATTGCATCAAGTTGAGCTTGTTGTGCAGCTTCTCCTGCAGCTTGCTCAGCTAATGCTTGTTGCATATTAGCTTGATAATTTGGATCAAGTTCGATACCTGCTTGAGCAGCTTGCTCTGCTAATTGTTCTTGAGTCATTCCATTTTGTACACCTTGTTGTAATTGTTCAACAGCTGCTTCAAGTTGAGCTTGTTGCTGTTGCTGTTGTTGTTGCTCTTGTTGTTGTAATTGCTCGATTTGTTGTTGTGCTTGTTGTTGTTCTTCTGGAGTTAAATCTTCTGGTGAAACTTGTTCTTGAGTTACTACAACAGTTGTTGGAGGAACAGTTGGTGTTCCTTGATGATAGCTTCCTCCTCCGTGAACATTTCCATTTACATTTTGGTGTTGAGTATAAGTTGTACCATTTGTAATTGTGTAATTGTTATATAAATATAATGCATTTCTTCTATTATTAATCAAATCAGCATAGTTATTTTCAGGTCTATTTTGAATTCCTAACAATCTATCTACACCTTCAGTTGTAACATCGAATCCAACATATTCTTCTTTGTTGTTAGATACAGCATAACGATATGCTTCTACATCATCAGTTAGCATTGGATCAAAATCAGAGATTTCGTTTAATAATGCTTCTGTAACATTACCTGAGCTTATTCTTGCTCCCCAAGTATCATATCCACTTTGATACAATACATTAGCAAGTTCTAGTCTTGCAGCATCTGCAGAACTATTCTTCATTGTACTCATTGCTTGTAAGTTAGAAATAATTTGTTGTCTTGCAGTTAAGCAATGAACAACATCCTCATTTTGATAAGTACTATTTAAAACATCAAATAAGCTTGTAAATTCAAATGTTGTCTTATCAGGGTTTTCTAGAGCAAAATGTCCATTAACTTCAGCTAAGTTAATTCCTGCTTTAGCATATCCGTGATCTGTATGTAGGTATAATGCCTCACCATTCATAACTTGTGATTGCATTGCAGCATATGAATCAACTAAAGCTGCTCCAAGAGTTTTGATTCCTTCGCTTAAGTTTAATGATCCATCGTTTAGAACATAAACATTAAATACTTCAGCAATGAAATCATCAGTATGATCACTTGTTAAAGTTCCATTTGCTCTATTAATATTAACTGTTAATAATTTATCTTGTAAACTATTAAGAGTTCTTGTTGATGTAGCATTGTTGTTTGTTAAGTATCTAAATGGTAATGGTTCTCTAGCATTCATTTCATATGTAGTTACTGTGTAACAATAGTTATTGAATCCACTCATTAACTCATCATATGACATATCATATCCACCAAATACTGTTAACATTTGTCTACCACTATAGTTGTTAACAACTGCTTTAGCACATAAGAAGTCGTGAGTAAATGAAGTAAGTAGATTATTACCATCTTCATCAAGTCTGAAGTTACCATCTTTAGTTGTTAGAATGTTAGCTTCATATCCATAACATAAAGCACTTAATACTTCATTTATTTGATAATCGCTCTTATATTGACTTAAGAAGTTAATAACTGGAGCTGATTGTAAAAATGCTCTTGTTTGTTGTGGAACATTATATTCGTCACAATACTTTTGTATTAATTGCATTAATTGTGGATTATTAACTGTTTGATCAGTTACTACTGGCTTTTGTGTTACGACAGGTGTTTCAGTAGGAAGTGGTGCTGGTGTTTCAGTTACTATTGGAGGTACATAATTATTGTTATTTGTCTTATTATTTCTGTTGATTAGAGATCCAACTCCAAGCCCAGCAAGTAATCCTAAAACAGCTGCTCCGAATTTCTTTAATAATGATTTAAGCTTATTTGTCTTTTTAACAACAATTTCTTCTTCATCTTCTTTTGCATCTTCAGTTTTTTCATCGGTATCTTTAAAGATTGGTTTTGGTTTTGCAGCAGTTATAACTGGAGTAGAAGTATCCTTTTTAGAATCAGTTTTTACTTTTACTTTTTCCTCATCAGTAGTAATTGGCTTAATTCCTTTTGCTTCAACTGGAACAGTTGGTCCAACAATTTTAATTTTTGGTTTTTTATCTTTATCATTTTCATCTTCAACAGTTGGAGTATTTATTTTTCCAGTACCTTCATTTATTACTGGTTCATCTTCTACAACAGGAGATTCAGTTTTTTCAATTTTATTATTTACTACTGGTCTTTCTTCAACTTCTGAAGTTCTATTCACTGGAGAATTCATATTATTGTTATTATCTAACTCGTCAGAAACTCTCTCTCTTGAAGTAAATGGAGTTGGAACATCTCTAACAAGTCTTTTATCTTCTTGTTCTCTAGTTGGTTCTACTTCGATTGTTTCATTATTAGCTTTTTTAATTGCTTCTGCTAATTGAGCTCTATAAAGAGAGTGAAGATTCATATATTCTTTTTGTCTTTCTCTCAATTCATATCTTGCAAGTTTAGCATCATTACTATTCTTGTCTTCTATTGTATCGTATTTTGCTACTGCATTATTAACAATGCTTCTTGCTCTTTCAAGAGCTTCTACTCTTTCATTAGTTTGAGCTAATTCAACAATTCTTTCTAATCCTTTTGGAGGTAATTGTTTTCTATTTCTTAATATATCTAGTCTTAAATATTCAGCTAATTCACGATCCTCTTTACTTAAAGCAAGTCTTTTAACTTCTTTATTTTCTTGAGTTTCTTCTTGATGTTGTTCATTTTCTTCAGCATTTAAACCAGGTTTAAGAGGTTCAGCATTTTTAATTGCTTCAGCAAGTTCTGCTCTATATCTAGCGTGAAGTTGTTCAAATTCTTTTCTTCTATTTTCTAGTTCATTTCTAGCTACTATTGCTTCAGGACTATTTTTATCTGTAATTGAATTATATTTTTCAGTTGCAGCAACAACATTGTCTCTTGCTTTTTCTAATCCTTCAACCTTTTCGTTACTTGCTCTCAATTCCTCTATTCTTTTAATTCCTGCAGGAGGTAATTGACCCTTAGATCTTAATATATCTAGTCTTAAATATTCAGCTAGTTCACGATCATCTTTACTTAAAGCAAGTCTCTTAACTTCTTTATTTTCTTGGTTTTCTTCTTGATGTTGTTCATTTTCTTCTTGATTTTGATCATTTTCTTTTTGAATTTCTTCGTTTTCTTCATTATTTAAAGCAGGTTTAAGAGTTTTAGCATTCTTAATTGCTTCAGCAAGTTCTGCTCTATATCTAGCGTGAAGTTGTTCAAATTCTTTTCTTCTATTTTCTAGTTCATTTCTAGCTACTGTTGCTTCAGGACTATTTTTATCTGTAATTGAATTATATTTTTCAATTGCAGCAACAACATTGTCTCTTGCTTTTTCTAATCCTTCAACCTTTTCATTACTTGCTTTCAATTCCTCTATTCTTTGAAGTCCAACAGGAGGTAATTGACCCTTAGATCTTAATATGTTTAATCTTAAATATTCAGCAAACTCTCTATCTTCAACAGATAAATCTAATCTATTTCTTTCAACTGGAGTAAACATAGTATTTTCTTCAGTTATTTGTTCTTCCTCTTTTTCTTCAGTTTGCTTATTTTTTAATTGCTCTAAAGCTTCAGATACAGAAGATTCCATCTTGGACTGTTCACTTTGTGAGTATTTTTCTTGTTCTGTTTTGATTTCTTCTTCTAATTTATCCATTGATTTTTTGTTATCAGCAGATAAAACTTCAACAAGACCCATCTGAAGAGCAGGTTTTAATCCTGCATCCCCAAGAATGTCTACACCGTTTTCTTTTGCAAATTCAACGATTGGAAGAAGGCTTTCGATTCCTTCATAATTAATTATTTGTGGTTCTTTGTTATCATCAAATATAACAATTTTTAAAGTACTGTAATTGTTTTGATCTTGATTTTTTTGAGTTACTATACTAACTTTTTTCATTCAAAATTCCCCTCTTTCTATCCAGCTACTCTTGTGTTACCTGTATAAGTATAACCATTATTTAATAAGTTTGTATCATTATATTTGCTCCATACATAATCTGTATAAGCTTTTTTAACTAATGTACGTTGTCTATATCTATATTTATAAACATCTTTATAAACTGGTGTTCTAACTATCTCGTAGTTAACAAAGATTTTAACTGTATCAAATACTTCGATTTCTCTTGTTGCTGTAGATGCACACTTAACAGTAACTCCTGAAGTTGTTACGGTAGTACTTGATGTTACTGTTCCAACTGTTCTTGTATATTTGTTCCAAATCTTTTTAGGATTTAATTCACAACCACTACACTTCTTATCGAATCCTACAAATTCATATTTAACTGATAATGAATCTGTTGGCCATCCTGTTGTTGTAACCATACCAGCAAATTGCCAATCTGTTCCTTCTTTAACTGCGTAAGTTGTTTGTGTCTTATAATCTCTATAATAATTGTATCCTGTACAATAAGTTTGTTGTGCAGTTCCAACCTTAATTGTCTTGTATTGATAGAATGCTTCTCCAGGTGTTTCTTTATAATAATCAACTACAGTAGACTTTCCTAAATCTTCTACTTCTAGTAAAGTAAATTTACCAAATTGAGGCTTATTATTTGGATTATATGTTGAATTTGTCCAATCTGTCCAAGCACTGTATTGATTTGGAATACTCTTTTGATATTGATATTCTATGTTGTCTCGTTTTTCAACTGTAATACTACATGTTGCAACATTTCCTGCATTATCTCTTACATATCCATATACTGTATGTTTTCCAGTAGTAGATATTGTATAAGTTGTATTTCCTGCAAATGTTGTAGATTTACCAATTCCGAAAGCATTAACTCCACTTTCTTTATCAGTTCTAGATGCAAATCCAACTACTACATTAGATGTGTAATATCCATTTGAATTAAATGTTCCACTTGTTACTTTTAATGAACAAGATGGTTTTACTGAATCTTTCTTAACTGTAATACTACATGTTGCTTTATGTCCATTTGAATCTTGAACATATCCGTAAACAACATTGGATCCATTACCACTAACTGTATACGTATTATTTCCAGCATATGTCTCACTTGTTCCTAAACCGAATGCAGTTATTTTAGCACCATTTGTTGTTGTTTTTGATGCAAATGTAACATTAACATTTCCTGTATACCATCCATTTGATCCTAGTGTTCCACTTGCTACTTTTAATGAACAACTTGGAACTGAATCGGTATTTGTTTTTTGACGAGTAACAGTTATATCACATTGTGATACATTTCCTGCATAGTCTTTAACATATCCATATACTTTATGTGTTCCATTAGTTGTAATTGTATATTTTGAAACATTGTTAAATGTTGCTTTTGATGAGTTAGTTAATCCATAACTAAATACACCACTTGTAGCATCTGTCTTTGATGCAAATCCAACTACTACATCAGAAATATAAGTTCCATTTCCTGAAGTACTTCCAGATAGTACCTTCAATTGACAAGATGGTTTTACTGTATCTTTCTTAACAGCTAAACTACACATTGCAGTTTTTCCATTTGAATCTTTTACATAACCATAAACTGTTGTAGTTCCATCTTTAGATACTGTATAAGAACTATTTCCATTGAAGCTTGCAGTAGAGCTTGTTCCCATTCCAAAGTATGTTATTGTTCCATTTGTTGTTGACTTAGTTTTAAACTTAACTGTTGCATTTCCTAAGTACCAACCATTATTTCCTCTTGTACCACTTGAAACATATAGAGTACAAGATGGTCCAGATTGTTCTGTTGGCTTACTTGGTGTTCCTTCTTCTTTTTCACAAATTGCAGATGTACAATATGAATAACATCCTAACTCAACTATAATATAGTCTTCTTGATCTGGACATTTTAAATTAACTTTCAATTCATAATGATCATCTACTTTAGTTAATTTAACATATGATTCTTCTGTGTCACAAGAATCACCATTTTTATCTGTGAATGGTAATAATAATTTCATATCTAACATTTGTTGTAATGTTAGTTTTACACTATCACCATCATTTTTAGGTAACTTGTCTGTTGTGAAATAAAAAAGTGCAGCATTTTTCATTTCTTGAATATTAGCATTAAATATTCTATCTGCTAATGAATTTAGATAAGTATTATCCCCATTATTTGAATTATTATTGGAATTTTTTGGCATAGGTAATAACCACATCAATAATAATATAAAAATTACTACCAATATAAGACTTAACACAAATGTCTTAATTGGCAAACCTTTTTTCTCTTCATCTTCTGTATACATAATTACATTCTCCCCCTTAAGATTTGTGATGTATTATAACACCTTTTATCTTTTTTGTCAACATATTCATTGAGCTTTGCTAAAGTGCAACCGCCATTAAAGCAATCAATGTTGTATTCTGCTACCCTTTTGTCTTTTTTCAACATACTTAACACTTCCTTTTTAAGAATCTCTTTTCCTACTCCGTGTATAATAGCAACTTCTTTATTTCCTAACTTCATATTATCATCTATAAAGTTATTAACTTTAATTTTAGCACCAACCCTGTCTTCTCCGTGTAAATCAAGTTGGGGCATACTTTCTCTAAATAGTATCATTATATACTTTTTCAACTCTTTCTAGTTCAGGAATAGAATACCTACTTCCAAGAGTCTCTACAGATAACGCTCCAGTAATGTTTGAAAATCTCATAGCTTTTTCTAAACTAAAGTTATTAGCAAGAGCATAGACAAACGCACCGTGGAATATATCACCAGCTCCAGTAGAATCAATTGCTTTAGCTTTTATACTTGGTACAATTTTATATAGTCCATTGACGCAAGTAAAGCATCCATATTCTTCTAAAGTAATTATAAGATTACCTTTTATTGTTTTCTTTATTTCTTTATATGCATCTACTATAGAATCAAAATCATTATAATCTATTTTTACTTTTGATAACTCTTCAGCAAAATCGTGAGAACAAACAACATAATTAACTATCTTGGCAAGTTCAAGTGTTGCTTCTTTTAAGCTACCTGCATCAAGTATTGTAATAGCATTCGGATTTTTCTTGATTAATTCTAAAGCAAAGTCTTTCTCATATCCATCAAACAATATGTAATCAAATTCATCAGTTATCTCTACTGGTTCCATTTTAATATCTTTATCCCTACTTGTTAAAATTGTTCTAGATCCAATACTAGTATTAGCAATTATATAACTTGATGTCGTTGAAAACTTATCACTTACCTGTAAATATTTAGTATTTACTCCTACTTTTTCATATTCTTTTATAATTTTTTCACCATAATGGTCATTACCAATTATTCCAGCAAAATAAGTATTCATTCCCCATTTTGCAAGAAGATAGGCGCAATTTGATGAACTTCCTCCACCACACTCAACCTTTTTTTCTAATCTAACCTTCTTATTCTCAATTGGATAATGATCTAATGGTAAAGTAATATCATAAGCTGATTGACCTACACACATTATTTTCATTTATACCACCTATATATCATTATAGCAAATTTAACATTTTTATTAAAGTATTTTTAATATCATTAGTCACCATTTGACTATTAATTTGTTTTTTATTTTAACAAATCAAGTTTTTCAAGAGCATATTTAGCAAAAGGAGATAATTCTTCTTTCTTTAAAGTGTCAATTTGATACCAATTTGCTCCATTAGAATCAAGGCCATCACCATCATCTTTTAAATTTAAATCAGAAGTTTTTACCTTATAAAGTATTCCAATATGGTGTAAATCCTCATATAAATCTTTTTCCATTTCCCATTTAATATTAGTTGCAGTAACATCAAACAATTCGTAACTATCTATAGTTATTCCTGCTTCTTCCATTATTTCTCTTTTAAGTGTCTCACTAGGAAGTTCTGTATGTTCTATTCCACCTCCAGGTAAATCAAGTTTACCTTTATAGCCACCTCTTGCTTTTCTAATTAGTGCAATCTTATCTTCATTAATTATTATTCCGTATGAACCAATATGAGTTTTAACAACTGTTTCCATCAAAACTTTCTCCTTTTCTACAATCTATAACCGTTCTTCACCAGTTATTTCGTGTACTGTTAAACTTTGTTCTATCTTAATCAGCATTTACTGTGATTGCTTGAACTTTGTTTTTTAAAGCTAAATATACTCTAGCAGTTGTAATTGCATCAGCTAATGCTCTATGAGCTTGAGGGTTTTCAATACCTAAAGCTTTGCTAACACTCTCAAGTTTATTATTTGTAGAATTAATTATGCCACTTAATTTTTCTGCTAAATTTTCAGCATCGTAATATTGATTATTTATTGTTATATTACAAGCCTTTCCTGCATCATATAAAAACCAACTATCAAATTTCTTACAATTATATCCAACTAAAATATCATCTTTTATAAATTCTACAAACTCTGGTAAAATTTCCCAAATCATTTTAGCATCCTTTACCATTTCATTTGTAATCCCAGTAAGTCTTTCAACACTTCGAGGAATGTTTTTTTTATCAGGATGGACAAGTTCTTGAAATAAAAATTCTTTTTCTTCTACAACTTTACCATTTACAACTCTAATAGCAGCAAGTTCTATTATAGAATCACTTATATGACTTAATCCTGTCGTTTCTATATCAAACGCTACAAACGAATCAAAATCAACATCCAAATGAATTTTTCTTATTGGATAATCAATCATTCTAGTGCTATTTTTTGGTCTTGTAAAATTAACATCAATATTCAAAGATTTCATAAAATCACAATATTTTTTTTGACTTTCTTGTGTCTTTGGAAAATATGGATCTTTTTTATTATTACTAATCCTTTCAAAATCTGTATGATCTTTTTTAATTGATTCATTTTTATCTAAATTAATAATAATCTTATATAAATTACCAGCTAAATCATATCTTCTCGTTTTAGTATAATAGCTAGCTAAAGACTTTAAAACAGCAATATCGTTACTAAATTCATATAATAAATTATTAGCATACTTTTCTGCCTTTTCATAATTGCTATCAGAAAAATAAGCATTAATTAAAGCACACTTTATTTTATTCTTATCCATATTAGATACATCATTAGACTCAAGTATAAGTAAGGCATTTGGGTACAAAAACTCTTTTTTATCTTCAGGAACAACTAACTCATCATTTAAATATGAATTAATAATGTAAAACTCACGTAATGGGCACGGCAATCCTTGTGTTAATTTTTTTATTCTATTATCAAACTCTTCACTAGTTATTTCGTCTGTTTTATATAAATTAATTGTTTTTATATATTCATCCTTATTTATAATCATAAGTATCGTCTTCTTCTATATATTTATTTAAGTCGTATCTATTTTCTTGGGCTATTTTAATTAATTCGTCACAAGAAGCATTTTCTACATCACTCAAATCAACAATTGCCATAGGAAAGCCACAAAACATTGCTCCTTCAAAATCATCCATTAAATCCCTTCTTAATCTTTCATAATCAATATTATTTCTCATATTCTACTCCCACTTATTAATTTAAAAATCCTTTATTGATTTCATAAATTCCTTATCTTTTTTTAGTTCTTTATTTATATATTTTATAGCTTCTTTATTTTGTTTTACTGCCATTATTACTATTTCTTTATCAGCTTTCAATTCAACACTTGCAAATTCTAATGCATAACCATTTTGTTTTACCGCTTCAAGAACTATTTTTCTATCTTTTCTTAGTTTTTCACCGGCTGCTGACAAGCCTCCCCAACCATTTTGCTTTATCGCTTCCATTACCACTTCTTCATCGTTTCTTAATTCATTGCTGGCAAATGCAAGAGCTAAACCATTCTGTTTAACTGCAGCCATAACTATATATTTGTTATTTTTTAATTTATTACTGACAAATTGTAAAGCGTAACCACATTTTTTTACGACTTTTAATACAAAATCGAAATCATTTTTTAGTTCGTCACTGGCACATTCAAAAACCAAACCATCTTGGTATTCCTTACATTCTTGCTCTAAAGCTTCAAATACTATTTCTTTATCATTTCGAAACTCTTCACTTGCAGATGCTAAAGCATACCCATCGTGCTTTATCGCTTCCATTACTACTTCTTTATCACTTCTAAATTTTTTATTGACATAACCAAGAGGGCAACCGTATCTTATTGCTTCTATTACCAATTCTCTATCATTTTGCAATTTTTCACTCATTTTATTAAAAGCATATCCATCTTGTCTTATTGCTTCTAATACAAAATTCTTATCATTACGTATCTTTTCACTAGCATATTCAATTGCTAAACCATTTTCTTTTAATACTTCTAATACGAATTTTTCATCACTTCGTAGTTCTTCACTAGCATATTTAAATGCATTCGCCTGTTTTTTAACAGCTACTAATACAACTTCTCTATCGTTTTTTAGTTCATCACTTACATAGTGTAAAATAAAACCACATTGTTTCGCAATTTCTAGTACTACTTCTTTATTGTTTTTATATTCTTTGTATTTAGTTTCTAATTCCTCTGGATAATCAATTAGTCTTTTAATTATGTCATTTTTTCTTGTATA
The DNA here is from genome assembly GCA_947629375.1 of uncultured Bacilli bacterium. Taxonomy (GTDB): domain Bacteria; phylum Bacillota_I; class Bacilli_A; order RF39; family UBA660; genus RUG13868. The sequence goes on from CANRDN010000001.1 coordinate 94,101, forward strand.
AACTTTGTTTTCTTCTTCATCTTCTTCTTTGATTAGTTTGTTGTACCACTTAACTTTTTCAGTATTTGACATTTTTTTATATTTATCCATAAATTCAGGGTAATCACTACAATACTCAGATAAATAATCTTCAATGTCATCTAAACTTTCTTCTTCAACTCTATCTAAAATTGAACCCACAACATAATTAAGGCCTATTTCTTTAAGAAGTTTTTCATAGTTTTCTTTTAAAGCTTTCTTCCCTATTAAAACGTTATCTTCCCAATATGGAAATGTTTCATTTGATAAAACTCCTAATCCTGTTTCTTTATCAATATATTCTAAAGCCAAATTACAGTCATCATAATAATAAACACCATTTGGTTCTCCATGTTCTTCTATATATTTTTTTAGTTTTTCTTTTACTTCTTCTCTTGTCATATAATAGTTTCTCCATTAATATTATATTTTAACTTTTATTAATAAAATAAATATATTATTCATTAAAAAAATAAAGTTTTTTTACACATTTACATACATAATTTTTCTTGTAATCATATTCTTCCATAATCTAAGGGATATGATTATTTTTTGATAGTTTCTTTTATCACTTCTTTATCATTTTTTAATTTATCACTGGCATAATCAAAAGCATAAGCATTAACTTCAATAGCATCAAGTATGAATTTTTTTTCATTTTTTAACCATTCAGGAATTTTATCCATATACTTAACACAGCAACCTATTTTAGATAATAAACCATTATATGTTTTTTCATCAATGTCATTTATATTGTTAATTTTATCATCTAAAACTTTCTCTTTGTATTCTTTTGTTAATGGATTATATTCAATCTCATACCAATATTCTTTGTTAGATTCAAAAAAAGTATTCTGATCTTCAATATCTATACTTTCTAAAGCAGTATAATAGTCATCTTTACTTATATCGCTATCTTCACACATATCTTTAAAATCATCATAAGTAAAACAACCCGCTGGCATATATTGTAATTCATTAAGTGAATCTTCATAATCACTTTTCGTAAACTTCTTTTTATTAACCTTAAATAAATCACAGAATTTTTCATATGGCAATTGCTTCTCAAATTCTTTGTTATATATGTATTGCATATCTTCATAGTACAAGAAAGCGTTTATGTGAAGTATTTTTCCGTCAAAATTAGCTTCAATACAATCATCTATCGTTAGCTCACCACCATTAATACCACCATAAAATGTAACATTTTGAGAAATGTCTGCAATGGTTTCAAAAAACTTAAAGTTTTCAATGTCATATCCACCACATAGTCTCTCAGAATAAAAGTCTAAGAAATATTCTTTATCATCTTTTAGTTCAGATAAAACACCTTCAAGATTTTTTTCTTCATAAAGATTAAATCCATCTACTAATTTTTTAGAGATATTGTCTAATGTAAAAGAAACAATAGGAGAATCAAAATAAAATTCACTTCCTCTATCATATTTTTTTATAATTCCTTTTAAAATCTTTTCAAATTCTTTCTTTTTACCTTTTATTCTTAAACTTGTCGTATAAAATAATCCCATTTTACCTCCATATATCTAAATTATATTTAACATATTTTATAACTTTTTTGTTTTGCTTTACTGCATCTAAAACTATTTTTTTATTATTTTTTAAATTGTCACTTGCATATTCAAAAGCTTCTTCATTTTGCTTTATCGCTTCAAGTACTACTTTCTTATCATTTTTTAACTCATCACTTGCATACTTTAAAGCTTCTCCGCATTGTTTTACTGATTCAAGTATTATTTCTTTATTATTTTTCAATTGATCACTGGCGTACTCTAAAGCATACCAATTATATCTTACTGCTTCTAGTACTACTTCTTTATCATTTTTTAATTTTTCACTTGCATAATTTAAAATAGAGCCATGTTCTTTTACTGCTTCAAGTACTACTTCTTTATCATTTCTTAATTCGTCACTAGCATATTCTAAAGCAAACCCATTTTCCTTTACTGCTTCTAGTACTACATCTTTATCGTTTTTTAATTCGCGACTAATAAACTCTAAAGCATTTCCTTTTTGCTTTACTACTTCCATAACAAATTCTTTGTCATTTTTTAATTCATCGCTAGCATTTAAAAATTCATAATAACAATTTTGTTTTACCGCTTCGAGTATTACTTCTTTATTATTTTTTATTTCATCACTTACATATTTTAAAGACTTCCCATTTTGTTTTATTGCTTCAAGTACTGTTTCTTTATCACTTTTTATTTCATCACTTGAATACTCTAAAACTCCTCCATTTTGTTTCACTACTTCAAATACTACTTCTTTATCATTTTTCAATTCTCCACTTGCATATTGTAAAGCTTCGCCATTTTGTTTCACTGCTTCAAGCACTACTTCTTTATCATTTCTTAATTTTTCACTTGTATATCTTAAAGCATAACCATCTTGTTTTACCGCTTCAAGTACTACTTCTTTGTCATTTTTTAATTCATCACTGACATATTGAAAAGTCAACGTACCATATGGATTGTTTTTCACAGCTTCTAAAACAACTTCTTTATCATTTTTCAAATCTTCACTTGCATATTCTAATGCAACACCATTTTTCTTTACAGCTGCTAAAACAATTTCTTTATCATTTTTTAATTCTTCACTTGCGTATTCCAAGGCATAATAACCATCTTGTTTTATTGATTCTAAAACAATTTTTTTATTACTTCTTAATTCTTCACTGGCATACTGTAAAGCTTCTCCATTTTGTTTCACTGCTTCAAGTACTACTTCTTTGTCATTTTTCAATTCATCACTAGCATATTGTAAAGCCTCACCACTTCGTTTTACTGCTTCGAGTACTACTTCTTTATCATTTCTTAATTCGTCACTAGCATCATTTAGAAAAGAGGCACGTTGTTTTACTATTTCGAGTACTACTTCTTTGTCATTTTTCAATTCATCACTTAATTTTTTTAAAGTATAACAGTTCTGTTTTACTGCTTCTAAAACGATTCCTTTATCACTTTTTAATTCTTTACTAGCATATCTTAAAGCGAGTCCTTTTTCCTTTACTGCTTCAAGTACTACTTCTTTGTCATTCTTCAATTCATCACTAGCATATTTTAAAGCCTCACCATTTCGTTTTACTGCTTCTAGTACTACTTCTTTATCATTTCTTAATTCGTCACTAGCATATTCTAAAGCAAATCTATTTTGTTTTACTGCTTCAAATACTACATCTTTATTGCTTTTCAATTTATCACTAGCATATTGTAAAGCATTCCCATCTTGTTTTACTGCTTCAAATACAACTTCTTTATCATTTTGTAATTTGTCACTAGCATATTTTAAGGAATACCCGTCTTGTTTTACTACTTCTAAAATAAATTCTCTATCATTTTTTAATTCATCACTTGCATATGCTAAAACGTTTCCAAGTTCTGAATAATCTAAAGATTTGGCATTTTCCTTTACTGCCTCAAGCACTACTTTTTTATCATTTCTTAGTTCTTCACTTGCATATTCTAATGCAACACCATTTTTCTTTACAGCTGCTAAAACAATTTCTTTATCATTTTTTAATTCATCACTTGCATATTGTAAAGCAGACCAACAATTATTTTTTATTGCTTCTAATATCATTTCCTTATTATTTCTATATTTTTTATATTTAGTTTTTAATTTTTCAGGATAATAACATATTTCATTTTTTGCTTCTCTATCTAATATTGAAAACACAGTAACATCTAAACCTATTTTTTTAAAAAGTTTTTCATATTCTTCTTTCAATGTTTGTTTATCTATTGAAACATTGTCTTCCCAATATGGAAAATCCATATCAGCTAACTCTAGTAATTCTGTATCTTCTTCATCTTCTTCAAAATCAAAACCCTCTAAGGACAAACGATTATTTTGGTCATAATATGCAACCTCTGGTCTATCGTGTTCATCTATATATTTTTTTAATTTTTCTTTTACTTCTTCTCTTGTCATAATAGTTCCTCCATAACAAATGATTATTACTTTTATTTTTTATGATGTCATTACTACTATAATAAATAATTACTAAAACACTAATTAAACTCTCTTTTATATCTCAAATTGTTAATTTTATAAATATATTAAGTTTAAATAAAATTTAATTTATTTTATTTTTTCGTATATTTCTTCTAATTTTTCTCGTGCTAATTTTCTTTTTAATTTTTTATGATAACTTTGATTCCTATAGTTTCTTAGACAATTGTAACAAGATGAATTTTCATCACAACAATTTTGTTTAACTTTGTTAAGCGCCAAAAGAATTGTTTCTTTTAACATATTAATATTCATAATTCTCTTAACATGTCCTGCACCACCTGGAACATTATCATATATAATCAAATCATAACAGTTAACTTTATTTTTAACTACAATACCATCAATATCTTTTCTTTCAATATTAAACTCTTGACTTATTCCCTCAAGTAAAGCATATAGAACTGATAAAGCTGTATTTTTATATTCAAGATTTTTGACAGTTATTTTAGCAACATCTGTTTTAAATTTGTGACCCAAGTGAATAGGATGCAAACTTTCATTAGAGCATTTTCTGCCCTTATAATTTAAGTGTTCTTCAGGAATAGTTTGTAATCCACTACCACATCTATATTTTTTACTATAACCACACACTGGGCACATAATAAAAGTACTTTCATTCATTACTAATAATTCATCATCTGAAGAGGTTTCAATTGAAAAGTAAGAATCCTCTCCTATAGTAATTTTATTGTTATCTGATTTTCCATCTCCTAAATAAGCTGTTTCACCTGTATAAGTCTTCTTTGGCTTTTTAGCAGTACTTTCTTTTGTAATTCCCGTCTTAAAACCATATATTGGCTCTATAAAGTACTCTACTTCTTTTTCATTTTCCAATCCACAATAGCAACATTTATTTAAATGGTCTTTAACAACATCAACATTTCTTCTATCACAATTATCACAAGTAAAATAATAAAACTTTGTAAATTGCCCTGTTTTAGGTAATGTAATATATTGAGATACATACTTTTGTTTATCAACTATAATTTCTGAATCTGGCGCATATTCCGAAATAGCGATACTTAAATCGCGAGATAGATCATATTCTCCATCTTTTCTTCCATCAGTCCATACTTGTAAATCAACAACATCAACTGGGAATCCATATTTAGGAATTACATTATACCTAGAAAGATATTCAATTACCTTCTTTTTCTTTAAAATTTCTATTTGATATTTAAAATAGCTTGCCTCTTCTAGTTCATCTCTTTCTTTAGCATCATTTTTAGCAATTTCAAATTGCTCTAATAAATCTTTTATAGAGTTCTCAAAGTTATCTAGGAAATTACCATTTTTAGACAACGCATCTAACCATTTAAAATTACAATACTTGTCATAAATTTTATCATCGAGTATTTTATTATCAATAAATTCACCTAAATCTTCTGGTTTTGAATTAATGTACTTTTTAAATTCACCTACTCCACCATTGCACACCAATTCATTAATATTATTGAAATAATTATTGTGAAGTCTAAAAAACATTCCGAAAGAAACGGCAAGCAAGTGTCTTAATATTATCTTTTCATTCGTTATATTAAATTGTGGTGGTTTAATTACCCCTGAGATCATCTCTTCAGGCTTTTCAAAATATGTATAGTCGTGAGAAGAATTTCCACAAAAGGTTAAAACAAAAGCAGAACTGTCTTCTCTTCTACCAGCACGTCCAGCTCTTTGAACATAATTAGCAGGTGTAGGTGGAACATTTCTCATAAACACTGTTTCAAGTCCTCCAATATCTACACCCATTTCAAAAGTTGTTGAACAACTTAAAATATTAATATTTTTATTCTTAAATTCTTTTTGATATTCTTTAGCTTTTTCTAGTTGTAATTGTGCTGTATGCTCTTTAACATTTATTCTTTCAATTTTTTTGTTCATATATTCTTTACGGTAGTAATTATTTTTTAATTCTTCATCTGGATTACATTCATAAAGAGTTCCTGCACAATCTTTAAATGGACAAACATTATGTATGTTGAATGGAGTAAGTCTTCCACATTTTTTACATTTATAATATTTACTAGTCTTATAATTTTTAAGTATATATTTACTTGAAGAAATCTGAAAAATATCGTCACTTATAGATGCTCGTTTTTCAAAAAATTTACCACAAATTCCTATTGTGTTAAAAATCGTTTCAATTATATTTGATGCATTTTCTTGTGAACATTTGGCAATTTTCATAATATATTTAACAATATCATTTGGTTTAGCATTATTTAAAGGTAATAAACTTTTAACGTTACCATCTTTATTAGTGTTATCTTCTACACTTACTCCTCCTGCTTTTTGTTTTTTTAATTTTACAAAATTATCAAATCTTCTATAACCCAAATATTCTTTTTTCTCTTCTGGAGTTAAACCAGATGAAGTATAATCAATCGCTGGAGTTGTCCTAAATGGATCAAATATAATGTTTATTAAAGTTGATATATCTTTTTTATCTAAATGATACTCACCAAATTCTTCGGAGATACCATCCTCACCTATTTCATTTAATAAGTCTTCTATGTCAAGTGAAAAATAAAATAGTCCTAACCCTTCAGCACCATAAGAACCATCAACATTTAATAATTCTGATAATGCAGTTACCCAAGCTTGCTTATTAGAACTTATTAAAGAATCTGGAAACAATTTTTTAGTTTCAATAATCTGCTCAAGTTTGCTTATTAAAGCATCAAATCTTATATCTTGATAATCATTTTTACAAATAACATCCCAAATAAGTTTCTTTCTTAAAAAACGATTGTGATTTGATTCAAAAAAAGTTGCAAAAAAACCAGCTTGTTGTCTACTATCAGAGAAACAAATAAACTGTTTTACATAATTATTATGTTTTTCTACTTCTCGAGGCAAACTACTACTAAAAGATAATTTTCTAGTGTGATTGTTTTCTTCTACTTCATTGTCATCTATTGCTTTATATAGAATTTGTGCCAAAATTGCCGTTGCTTCATCTTTTCCTAAATTTACACTTCTAACAATACCACCATTATTAGAATGATGATGACAGCAAGGACACTCCTGAATGTTATTTTGATTAGTTGAACTTTTAACTTTATAAACTTTTACTTTATATTCTTCTGAACAATCACATTTCTTGGCATTTTTATTGGCAGGATTGTAAACAAATCCACAATTAGAACATAGAATATTTTCTTCACATTGAGAAAAATCAGTATTTTCACTATCAAGTCCATCACTCAATAAATAATAGTCAACTTTTATAAATTCACTTTCCTCATAATTTTCATATATATCGATATCATTATTTTGATACAAATAATTTTCATGCTCTTTTCCAAAAATATATAAAGCATTACAGTATCGGCAATTACCCAACTCAAAAGTTCTCAAATTATCAATGTAATAACATGGTGAAAGACTCATTAACTTTTTAGGTCCAAGCGTTATATAAGCGCCTGACAAAGTTCTTATAAAAGTATGATATTTAATATCATATATACATTTACCATTTTTCTTTGCCATATTTATTAAATGAATAAGTGAAATTAACTCTTCAGGATTTTTAAATTTATTACTTAATAAGTTAAATGCTTCTTTAAATTGAATGTTTTCATTTGCTAAAACATCATATAGATCATATAAGTTTTCATCTTTAATTAAAAAATCATATAGTAATTCATTTATGTTTTCACAATCAACATTATTATATTTTTTAATAATATCTTTTATTTCATCAATATTATTTAATTTTGAATCAATTTTACAATATAAATTAGGTTCAATACTATATTGAATGTTTTCTCTATCTATTTTTTCCCTTGTAGAAAATATAATATCTTCTTTTGCGAATTTAGTACTTGTTAGTGATTCAGCAAAAGAAACAATAGCTTCTTCATCACGATTTTTCTGTCCTAATGTAGCACTTGTTAAAAGAAATTGTGGTTTTTTATCACACAAACCAGTTAATCTTCTAAGCAATAAAGAAACTTCAATACCTAATGCGCCATTATAAGTATGAGCTTCATCTAATACAATAAACTTCCAATTTTTTAAGTATTTAGGTGTAAAAATCTTAAAATCATTTGGTCTTAACAATAAATACTCAAGCATAGAATAATTTGTAAACAACAAGTGTGGAGGTCTCTCCCTTATTTCATCTCTCGATAAAATTTCGTTTGGTGGAATTGTTACTCCAGCAATTTTTGAAACTTGCTCTCTTAAATCTTCAGTTTCATGCTCTTCTGTTTCTCCAGTAAAAAATCCATATTTTATTTCCTGATAATTAGTTAATATTTTTCTAACTCTATCAATTTGATCATTTACTAAGGCATTCATTGGATACAACAATATTGCTCTAATACCAGGTCCATCTTCACCTTTTTCTATTTCTTTTAATATTTCGTTCAATATTGGATATAAAAAGCTTTCAGTTTTACCTGAACCAGTACCAGTAGTAATAACAACGTTTCTTCCACCACAAATTTTATTAAGTGATTCTTCCTGATGTTTATATAGTTTTTGATCAAAATTAATATTTCCTAATTCTTTAAATAGAGGACTTACTAGTCCTTCATCAATTAACTCATTTATAGACTTTGTTGTAACAAAAGGCAAATTAACATTTAAATAAGGACCTTTGTATAAAGGTTCTTTATTTAATTCATTAATAAATTCTTTTTGATATGTTTCATCTTTAAAATTAAAAGTATCTTTTAAATATTCTCTAAATTGATTTTCTATAAAATTAGCTTCTTCAACTGGATTAAGTCTTGACATAATTACTTCCTTTCTATATTTATGATATACGAAAATATATCTACTGCTGTCTTTGAATCAATAGTATTCAAAATTGAGTAATATGGATATTCACTAAGTAATCCATCACCATCTTTAGTTAAACTTGCTTCAACAACTCCATTATCTATACTACTTGTAAGTTCAATTTCAATCGGATTTATTTTATCGAAGTATTGTTTAGCACCTTTATAAACGTATAAATTTCCAATAAAATTAGTATTATCTTTTTGCTCTATAAATTCAACAAAAGTATTACGTAACGTTCTTGAATAACGAACAATTTTTCCACGTGTACTCTGTTCAATGTTAATCATACTTATTTTAAAATATTTTCCTACCAAATCATTCACTGAATAATGTACAATGTTTTTTTCATAAATAATTACTTCTTTATTTAAAGAAAAACCTTTATTTTTCTTAACAACTTGTAACTTATAATTTGTAAATGATTCTAATCCATCTAAGGATACTTCTTTTCCATTACCTACTTCTTTTTCTAAAATTACGTTTTGAAAATTATCAAGTACTCTAACAAATACATTCCCTTTACCATAATAAGATAGCAAACATTTATATGTGCCACTTATTTCATCATTCCAAAAATGACATTGTTTTTCATTTATTACACATTCACAATAACAATATAAAAATCCTACTTTTTTATTTTCACTATAAAAATCTAGTTTTATATATTTATGGGATTCATAAGATTTCAATGTTCCTATATTCAGATTAAAATAATAATTGCTTTTAACAGGAAATAAAGTTGTTAATATTTTTCCTTCTTCATCAGTTATACATATTTTATCAAATGTAAAGCCATAAAATTTTATTTTACTATCTATATTTATATCTTTGATCCATAAATAATTATCCAAAATATTTTCCCAAGAATTATTATCAAGTTTGAATAACGGAATCTTAATAGGTAATTCAAATGAAATATCATCAAATTCTATTAAACTTATATTATCTTCATCATAGCTTATAGACTTAGGTGGGTACTCTTTATTTAAGTACTTAATTGATATCAAATATTCTCTTTGTCCAATCTGCTCATAAGTATAATCGAAATCACTATCAACAATAAATTCAAATTTATTTGTTCTTTTATATTTTCCATCAATATTTTCTTCGAAAATAACTTCATTTAACCCGTTTTCAAAGCTTTGGTCAATAATAAAATTATTATAATTACCGTGTTTACTTTCTGTACATACCAAATCACTTAGATGATTTCGCTGACCATTTATTATAACAGCAATATTTTTTTTGTTATTTTCACTCTCATACACAACATTATATATTTCTTCATAAATTGGTATTTCAACTTTTTTAATATAACATTTAGCATTTTTTTCTCTTCCTATTATTCCAGATGATTGAATAGATGTAAAATTCAAAATGTCATTTTTTATTTTCAAACAGTCTCCAGATTTTACTTTAGTGAATCCAATAACATAATTTTCACAATTTGCCATTAATTTAAAATCATCCGTTAGTTCTTTACAACAAATAACAACTGTTCCACTATAATCTGAGTTATTTTTCCATTCAACACCAGTAGATTTAAAAATTAAATAATTTCTATAAAGTTTATTTGTTGAATCATAAATAACTTCATCACCACACAACAGCTTATATCTTAGTTTTCCCAAAGGATTATCTATTAATATATCTTCGTTTTCTATACGATATCCACCAACAATATCAAAAACTTTAAGATTATCATTTTTATAAATAGTAGACTCTCCATTTGTAACTTCAATAGATAAATTTTCATAATCATAATAACTTTTTATCTTATGATTTGGAACAACTAAATAAATCTTGCTTCCTTCATTTTTAAATTTTGGCTCCCATGTTGATTTAAATAAAGATTCTTTAGATTGACTATTTTTACTTGTACTTCTATCTTTATCTAAATTATTTTTCCAGTTATCAAAGCCATATTTAAAATATTCATTATCTATCTTAAGATCATCGTTAGACCAATAAAATTTATCTATGTATTTTAATACAGTTACACTTAATGCAATAAGTTCCTCTACTTTATCATCATCTTTTATCAGATCTTTTGTTGTTTTTATTAATTTATAGGTTTTACTAGTAACTTTAAGATTCAAAACATCATCATCATAGTTTAAATCTTTTTTAATACCATCATAAACAAACAAGAATTCATCATTTAAGTCTGATTCTAAATCAATGCTATAATTGAAATTTAATTTATATATATCGAAAATGAAGTCAAGAAATGATGGTAAATATGGTCTTGGTACAATCGCATTTCTTATAACCGAAGATATAATTCTATATTCATCCTGGTCACTATTGTTAAAACTGTTAATAACATCACGAATTTTCCCTTCAATTCTTTGTTCACCATATTCATCATATATTTTTTCATAAATATCTCTAACGTGATTATAATAATTGCCATCATAATTAAGTAGAGCAATTAAAGTTAGAGAGATAAAAATCATCTCTAAATCAACATCATATATAGAATTTTTTCTTTCCAATAATTTGTATAATTGTTTTTGTGATTCATTATGAATTTTGCTAATTATTGTATTGTCATTAATTAATTCAATTAACTGATTCCCAATTAATTTTCCACTTTTTAAACAATTCTTTATTTTTTCTATTTTTATGCTCAAATTATTATCATTTAAAAAGAATTTGAAGTATATTTTTATTTGATTTTTTTCGATTTCACTTAATATACCATCCTTTAAAACATCATCCACTGTTAATTTAATCTTGTCATAAAAAAAATTACCATCTAGCTGTGTATTTTCTTTTATCCAATTATTTAAACAAATCATTTCATCTAGATTAACATCATTATCAGAAATAATTCCCTCTACAATTCCTATTAACTCACTTATATTAATAGAGTATTTACAAATGTCATAATATTTATCTATTATTTTAATAATTTCTATTTTCTCTTCTTCTGTTATTTTATTATCTTCAAGTATCTTATTTAAATTTTTAATTATCTCTTGAAATCTTGGATCTTCAATATTGCAGTTTTCCGAAATCCATTTATTTAAAGAAGCTATTTCTAATTCATTTATTATTCGATCATAATTAATTGATTGTAAAATCCCAAGTAATTCTTCTAATTTTTCATTATACTTCATAAACTACACACACTCCACTAAACATTCTATAATTTATAGTTTAACACATTTATAATTATAATGTTAATATACTCTTTCTCAATTTGTTATATAAACGATTTAATAATTCATTTATTTCCCATATCTACTTCAAACTTATCTAATAAATCTTTTAATTCATCTTTTGATATGTCTATAACTATATGATTTGCATCATATCTTAACGTTTTTTTAAATTTATAATTTATAAAGTCATCATATAAAACAAACTTTTCTTCCTTCATATTAAAAACGTACCATTTATCTATCACTATATTTTCGGATTTTGTATCATATGGTATATTGGGTTCATACGGAAAAATAAATCTGCCAACATCGACTGGATAAAAAGCTTGGTAGCATTTTGCTTCATCAGACATAACTATTGGAGCTACATAATAAGCATCTATCATTTGTCTTTCAGATATAAATTTTTCATATTTATCGTAGTTATGTTCAAGATATTCTAATAAACTATAATCGATATCAATAGGATTTCTAGCCCCAAATATTGTCATTTCTCCTTTCAATTTTATTAATGTATCCATCGTTTTAAATGATGATTCAGCATCTTTTAGTTCCAACTCTCTTAGCTTATTCAATTCTCTTAAATTATGTTTTTCTCCTTCTATGGTAAATATATCTACTTTATTTAAGTTACATATTTTACCTATTAAATAGTAAAATAGCCTAATATCATCTCTTGTTGAAGAACTAAATAATCTTAATTCAATTGAATTCGATTTTCTTTCTATTTCAATACCTCTTCCGATTGTTTTAACATTATAAAAAATTACGATATTTGCTTCTTCTGGAGCTTCACGTAATCTATATGCAGTATCGTGCACACCATAATCAATATCTTCAGCAATTAGATCTTTAAATTTAACTTTTCCTTTTATTTTTGCAACAACAGACACTTTATCACCTCTAATTTAATTGTACTATAAAATATTAGAATCAAAAAGACTAAGTTTTTTATTAGTCTTTAATCATTTATTATTTTGTTTAATTTTATTTAATAAAATCTTAAATCGAGTTTGGGGAATAGTTAGCTTATATAAATACTTTTAGTTTATGTTACTTAATCCTATATTAATACTTGATATTGTAACATTGCTTTTTAACAATTTAGAATAGCTCTATTACAAAATTTTATAATTTTAATTTACTATAAGATACCCGCATTTTATTATTTTTAATTTCTAAATTTCTAACGATATTTTCTTTCTCTAAATATTTCATTAACTTTTCTATATCATCATTATATTCAAATGATATTGTTGTTGAACTCCCATTTCTTATTTTACTAATTTTATCATTAATTTTATATAAATATTTTATATTCATTCTGTTTTGAGAATGTAAATAAATAAAATATTTTATTTTATTTTTCTCTGAAGCGTGTTCAAATAATTTGTTAGCTATTTCATCATTTAACTGGATCTTTTTATCAATAATCTCTTCAATCAAATTAGTTATTGATTCATTAGAAAGTTTTATCGCTTCAATCCTACTAAATAATTGAAGTTTTTTTGATATGTCAATCTTTGTCATCATAATGCCATCAATAATATTATAATCGATATTAATACTATCAAGAATATCTATAAAACCTTCAATATTTTTGGTAATTAATGTTATTAAAGACCCAGTGTTCTTACTCTCATATATTTTATTATAAGTCTTAATATTTATTGAAATTTTATTATAATTTATGAGTTCACCAATAAACTCATTATTTAACTCTAATTCATCATTAAATTGAGTTATCTGATAGCTAAATTTTTCTGCAATTTTACCATATTTAATTTTAATATTATATTTTGAATAAATTAGTTTTTCTTCAAACTCTTTAAAAACATCATCATTAGTAATATCATAATCGTTACCAATCTCTACTAACATCTCAATTATTATATCATCTATTTCTTTAACCTTTTCATAATAAGCTATTAAATTATCCATTGACATATTACAATGATTACCTTTTATAATATCTTTCCAAATATCGTAATCTTCAACAACTTTTATATTAAAGATTTTATTATTTTCTTTTTCTAAAATTAGCAATCTATTTTCTTTACTATTTCCTTGTTCATTTATGGCATTGATAATATTAATTTCACTGCTATCATAAATCTCAAAACAATTATAAATTTTGCTAAAGGATTTGCTACAAAATATTTTGTTTTTAAATTTTAAAAAATTAGAATTTTCATAAATTAAATTCAAGAAATCTGTTGTTTTATATATAGAATCCACTTCAAACAAATCAATTAACTTATCATAAAATGATTTATTTGGATAATATATATCAATCTTGTAAAATAAATCAATAATTTCTAATTTTACATTTTGATAATCATTTATATTAGGAGCAATATTTTTTATATTTAGCTCAAAAACACTATTTATTTCTATGTCATTAAAAAATTCAATATTATTATCTAAATATTTTTTAAAGGACTCAAGCAATTCCTTTTTTGACCCTAAATCTATATTTTCTAGTATTATTTTAATCCATTTGCTTTTATTTATAATTGGGTTTTCGTTTTGAAGTATATAATTATATAAATTTTCATTGGTAATCATTTTTAATAATGCCATACAATTTTTTTCATTATGTTTTAAATACTCATCTAAAAAACTGAATTTGTAATCATTATTATTCTCAAACTGATAACAAAAATTGTCTATCTTTAATATATCTTCACTTTTTATTAAATAATCACATAAATCGAAATTCAATACAGTTTCTTTAGAAAAATCTTTAACTTCTATTAACTTAAATACTTCTTCAATATTATTAATTCTGTGATTAAAATCTAATTTTTCATTTGTATCCACATATATTAAGAATTTGTAGTCATTAGGTGATAAATCTCCACTTTTAAAATAAGATAAATTTTTTTCATAATTTTCCTTTATAAAACCATTTTTTGTTAATGATATTAACAGCTTATTTTCAAATATGCTTTTTAAATCATTATCTAAAATTAAATCATTAAGTCCATCTGTGTTTAATATTTCCTCTATAGATTTATGGTTATTTTTCTCGATATTTTTAATGTTTAACTCAATTTCCTTTTTTTTGGGTGAAACATCGTATTTTAATTTATCTATTCTATCTAAAAATTGGTTTAAAACTTCCGTATTTATTTTTTCTCTAGAATAGCCAGGGTAAGCATACTGAAGTTCTGCATTTCGTATTTTTGTGGTATCTATTTCATATGACAAAAAGTCATCTAAAGATAGATCTCTATCATTGATATATATTTTTATATTTTTCACATAACCGGAATTATAATTGTTTTTTATTGTATCTAGGATAAAAGACTTTTTTAAATCAATTATATCTAAATTATTATTTTTTATTGCATAATCAATCTCTTTATTTATTCTAGCATTTTCTCTAACTAAATCTTCGTTTAAAATATTTATAACTCTCTGCTTGTAATTAAATAAATTATATAAATCTCCATCATACTTTAATCTTTTTTCAAAATCAGTCGGATTTATATTTTTATAACTTATAACTGCAAATAATTCTGTATAATTAATATCTTGATTATCTTTTAAAGCATCAATATATGTTTTAAATTCCATGAATATATTCAATAATAATCTACGATCTTGTATATGTATACTTACTAATCTCAACAATTTTTCGTCAAGAATTAAGTCACTATAACTTTTTTGAATTTCTTTATACAATTCCTTTATATATTCTTTTGCATTCTGGCTTGAAAACTTGGATACTACCGGTATTATACTATCAAAGAACTTTACTCTATCTTCATTATTTAAAAATAGGTCATCTCGTAAAGCATATATAAATATAACTCCACCTTTTTTCCTAATGGTTTCATTTGAATTTAAAAGAAAGTTCAATTCTTTTAAATTTTTAAATATTTCCAAAGATATATTACCATATCTATCTAAATCTTCTATTATTAATGTATTTGTCTCTGTTTGTTTAAAAAAATATACAATCTCATCTAAATATTTATTAAATACAGATCTTTCTTCTTTGTTATTAAATGCTATTTCCAAATCTTTATATTTTAATGATGAAACATTAATAGTCATATTTAAACAACTTATAACTTTATAAATAATATATGTTATTGTTAATAATAATAAAAAACAAATAGCATAAACGACTTCCTTTGGCAATACTTTTATACATTTGTTATACATTGGTAGAAAAATCAAGTCACATACTTGTGGAAAGTAAATATAAACTAAGAACATTACTAATATTGAAATAATAAACATTAATTTCTTTTTAGTCTTACTAATATACCTTATTCTTTTAAATCTTGACATAGGTAATTTATTTTCATCGGTTGTATAAATAATCTGTTGAAGAATTTTTGCTTCTATATAATTTGTATCAAATTCTATAAATGAATCATTTTCATTTATTGAACATGCTTTACCATCGATATTTTCAATATTAGATTCCTTATAGCTACCTAAGGATATTCTTATTTCTCGATTGTTATTATCAAGCTTTTTTATTATTGAATTTATTATACTTGTCTTGCCTATACCATATCGTCCTGTGAAAGCAATAATCTTACATCCCTTATCAACTGCAGTCATAAATTTATTATAATATATATTTTTGTCATCAACATCATCTTTGGGAGCAAGTGAAAAAAATACGCTTTCTTCTTTATAAGGCATTGCTTCTTTATAAAAATTCATTCTCTTTTTACAATTCATTTTATACTTATTTTCCTTAACCATTTCTTTTATTCTATTATTCATTAGCATACACCTCACTAAGAAAACAAGCAGTATTTATATTAAATCAATAAACGCCAATATTTTATTATATAAATATAACTTACCCATTCCCTTTCCCATAAAAATCAAAATATATTGTTATTTTGTTAAAATCATATGATTTCCACCTATCTGTTTCTTTACATCAAAAATCTATAATTATTATTTTGCATTTTTATATATTATTTTTTACCAAGAACCAGACCAAGAAGCATTAGCCACTGATATCTTATCATAATAATCAGATATAGAAGGACTTAATACAATTCCATTAGATTGTACAATTGAATACTTTTTTGCATTAGTTTCTGAAATTATCTTTGTTGCATGAGCATAATCACCATAAGCATTTTGGGAAATAATCGTCGAACTTGTATTTTTCTCTACATCAAAATAAAATGTTTGTTTCAATGAATATAGATCTCCTGTTGGTAATTTAAAAGAAGTACCTACTCCTGAGGAAAAAATTTGTAGAGTATTAGATGTATTACTTTTACAACCATTTCCAGATATACAATATTCCTGAAGAAAAATTGGATTTGAATGCAACTTTACTGAGGGTAAAAATCCTATTGCTATTATATCAAAACTTCTTATAGTCGGCATATTTTTCCAAATAAGAACATTTTTATACCTAAAATAATTACCATTTGTTAAAATTGATGTTGTCATTTTTTTATAAGTAGTTTCAATTATTCTAGACGAATCATTAATAACATGTTGATTAAAACTACTATTATTATATTCTTCTTCAGATATTTCATATGTATTAGAAGTTACAATTGAATAATTATCAACAGCGCAGATATCTCCACTATTATAATATGTAATTGTTTTTAAGTATATTGTTTCCTCAGACACAGTGTAAAATTCATTTTCTAGGGCATTAACATTATATGACAATAAAAAAAATAAAGCTAATACAGAAAAAATAAAAGACACTTTTCTCATAACTCCTCCTTTCATTTAAAATATAATATAAAACCGCAATAAAATAAATAACTTATTTTGCGAATTTAAATTCGCAAAATAAGCTACTTAAACAATTTAGTTTCAATATGAAATGTTTTATTTTTGGTGCTAGTAAATTCAAAATGCACAATTAGATTTTTATAATCCAAATTAGAAATTTTTTCCCTAAATTCATATGAAGCATAAAATTTATCCAAAGCATCATGCAAAGAAATTTCAGAATCATAATTAATACTATCTGAAAAAATTTCTCTTTCTCCTATCTGAATAGTAAATTTTAAATTAGATATTTGTAACTCCTCAGAGGTACCTGGCATTCCAAATTTATCAGAGTAATAAAGAACATCATCAATTATAAATTTAGTTCCTTCATTATTCGTTATAATATAGCCATGAATAGATATATCATCATTCAATTCAATTTCTGCTACATTCCATCTATATTTTCTTTCTATAAAATAGATTGTAGAAAAAACAAAAATTAAAGTAAAACAAACTATAAACAACAATTTAATCCATTTTCGTTTTGCTTTTTTTGTATAAATATTAATTCCTTGAGCAATTGCTTCATTTCTTTCCAATGTTTCATTTTTTTTCTCAAATAATAATTCATCAAGACTTATTTCCAGTTTATCAGAAAGTGATTTTAAAACTGTTATATCAGGAGCTACTATTCCCCTTTCCCATTTAGAAATCGTTTTATCACTTGCGTAAATTAAATCACCTAATTGTTTTTGTGTAAGTCCTTTTGATTTTCTTATTTCTGAAATACGCTTCCCCATAATTTGAAGTTCTGTTCTATTACTACTCATATTTTAAACACATCCTTAAAAATTTATAACTAAAACAATTAATATTATATAACATTTTTAAAGTAAAAATTGAAATAATAGTAAATTTTATATTAACTTTTAATATTTCATACTCCATTACATTTATATATATGTAATAATATCACAAGATGTAATTATAAACAAAAAGCAAAGGGAAACCCCTTTTCTAAAAAAGAAAAGTAGTCATTATTCATTCACTTAATCTTTTTTGAAAAATTCTAGTAATTAAAGAATTTCTTTGGTTTAATTTTTTTATTTTTCACAAGAAAAAATATAAACACTCTAATTATATCATCAAAAAAGTTGCTGTTAATAAATATAACAGCAATCTAATATTATATTAAATTTTAAATCAAACTATTAATATTTAACTCATCTAAAATTTTATCGCAAAATTCCTTATAATTTTCAATATGATTCTTATCTATACCTTCTAAAAAAATATGTTGATAATTCATTGCATCATTTACATTTAAAGACATGTCATAGTCCTCAATGATTTTTGTTGTGCCTAAAATAGAAATATGTCCATATAGGATACTTGAAAAATAGTAGGTATCATTCATACTTGCAGATTCGCTCTTTTTCAAAAATACAACATAATCATTTCCAACTTTTAATGGAGTGCTACCACCTAAATAAATTGTTCCAGATAAAGACCATTTTAAAATCAAATCATATATTTTTATACTTTGATTTTCCCTAAGATGTCCTTTTATAACTTTTAATATTTTACAGTTATTTATCAACCCATCTCCATAAAATATCGGACTTGACTCTACATTAATTAGCAATACTTCGTCACTATTTTCAATAAGATCATCTACAGTTTCTATTTGATTATCGATAAATAGTCTTTCTGTATCAAACATATTTTCATACAATTCATTAGGCAAAATCTCATATATACTATTTAACTTATATTCATTATAATCTATATTTTTTAATTTGTCTTTTGTATAAACAACTATTATCATAGAAGAAATCAGAATTAATATCATTACTACAATAAAACATTTTTGAATTTTCATATAGACATTTCTCCTATTATTTTCCCAGAATCTATTTTATAAATTTTATCGCATAATAGTTGTAAATCATCCTTATTATGACTTGCGATTAAAATCATTTTTCCTTGCTTTTTCAAAGATAATATTATCTCCTTAATAGTTTTTATTCCTGTTTCATCTAAACCATTGGTAGGTTCGTCTAAAATTACAATTTTTTGATTTTCCATTATTGCTTGTGCAATCCTTAGTTTTTGTTTCATCCCTAAAGAATATTCTTTATATTTTTCTTTTTTGAACTTAGATAAACCAACTAATTCTAAAATACTATTTATATACTCAGGATTTTTTTTGTTATTTATCTCATATAACATTGAAAGATTATCATAGCCATTCAAATATGGGTAAAATCCCGGATCTTCTAGTAACAAACCTATATTACTTAAATCATAATCTTCCTTTATTATTGACTTACCATCAATAAGAATATCACCAGAAGAAGGATATATAAGAGTTGATATAGCCCTAAACAGCATAGATTTTCCACTTCCATTTCTACCATAGAAACCATAAATATTTCCACTAAATAATTTTAAATTAATATTATCTAAAATAACTTTATTTTTTATCATCTTACTATAATTCTTTACTTCCAAAATCATAAGTTTCACCTCCAAAATCCATACTTATCAACATTTTTTTTATTATATATTCAATAAAAAGAAACGAAAAAAAAGTTAAAAAATTAAATTTGTTTGAAAAAAATAGACATATAAATGGAATAATATTTTTATTTTTTACTATATTTAGTAATATTAAACACAAACTAATAACAACTATGTAAGATAAGGTATAATTTTTTATTATTATACTAACAATAACAACGAAAAATTCCAGGAATGTCATTTCTAAAATATATTCTGAACAAAAAAGAAAAAATTCATTTGTTAAAATAAAATTATTATTTAAAAACAATTCACAAAAAATAATATGTTCAATTAAAATATATAAATTATTTATGATAGAATAAATAAAACACTCGGTAATTTCTTTTTTATAAAATCTTTTCCTATTTTTATATCTTGGACAAAAACTTATCATTTTTCTTGAACAATATAAAGAAATGTAAAACGTACTAAATATGATTGGTAAAAACCAAATTAAATTTACAGTATTGTTTTCTCCCCAAAATATAATAAAATTTTTTATTAATTCAAAAGAAGAATTATATTGTAATACATCAACATATGTAAGTTTTAAAAAACTGACACATACAATTAATATATTAACTATTAAAAAAAAATGCATATTAATTTTCATTACTTTCATTTTTTAAAAAATAATCCTCCTTAATAGATAATTTCATGCAAAACGACAATATAACTATATTGAACATGATAATTAATAACATAATAACAATATAAGAATTATAAAAAACAGGCAAAATAAATAAACAATTAAGTTGAAAAAAATCATCAAGTACAAAGATAAAATAAAAATATTCAGAGATAATATCAGCAACTGCAAAAATTGCTAGTAAAGTCACACTTGAAAATATCATTTTTTTCATTTTAATATCTATTAAAAGAAGAAAATTAGACAACAATAATAACACTAAAAGTTGATTAACAAATATTTCTATAATCAATTTATAATTATGTAGAAAATCATTACAATTAAATATGAAAATTGGAATATGTAAAGCTAATAATAATAACATCAATAAAATAAAAATACATTTAAATATTGTAATAAACAAATTAAAACTATTTTTTTCCCTTACAACGACTGATGAGTTACTATAAAAGTTAACTACAATGTTAACTAACGCCAATGCAATCATTATTAAAATATATTTAACGGTATAGGTAGACATTTTACCTAAATATAATTCTCTGAAATTTGAATTTATATCATATCCAATAAAAAATCCAATTATAAACACTAAGGAAAAAAGCAATATAAAAAGTGGTGAAAATACTATTCTTTTCATATCAAATAATCCTTCTTATGACAATTAATTATTAACATTATCAAACTTAAAAGTAATAAAAAACATATTCCTATAAAATAATGATTTAATCCATATTTAGAAAATGGTTGCAACATTTTTATAAAAGATATTTCTTTTAGTCCAATAAAATTTGAAATCATTTCAAACGAAACTACGAAAATAAGTGGAATAAAATATATAATTACCCTGTGTTTCACAAAGGAAGAACAAACATAAGCGAACCCCGAAAATAAACCTAATGTTAAAGAAACTGTTAGGTTTATTACAATAGTAAACAACACTGGGTTTGTTATTCTTAAATCATCTAAGAACCAACCTTTATTTGCAATCAAATCAAATGGTAAATCTTGAAAAAAAGATTTTGAATTGCCACTACCATATATTAAATTTAATAAAATATAATTGAATAAGAAAGATAAAAAACAAATTATAAAAGTCATAAAAATGGAAATTAAAAATCTTACAAAAAAATTTTTTCTAGGATTCAATCTCATATTTAATATATTAGATACTTTATTTTTATTTTCTATCCAAGTTGAATCAGCAAAAGCTAGTGCAAATAATATGGGAAATACAATTATAATTAGTGGACTCAATTGAACATTATTATTATAAAGAATAAATTGATATTCAGCACTAAAAGATGACTCAATAATAGTATTAAATCTAAATGAATTATCGATGCACAATAAAACATGAATTAAATTTGTCAAGAATACAAAAACAATTGAAAAATATAATTCTCTTTTTTTTAATAAAAACATTACATTATATTTAAATTCTTTCATATTATTATCCTTTCAACATTGTAAAAGAAGATTAGGCCGTATAATCTTCTAAATCCAAATTAATATTTAAAAGTTCCTTCAATTTGATTAGAGTTTAAAGAAAAATTACTATTTCTAAAACGTGCTTGAGTAGTAGTACCTTTAATTAGAGAATACTCATATATAACAACTTCTTGTTTATTAGTTTTAGTTACTGTACCATACCCGTCAGAATAGTAGCTTCCCCAGCTACCATCAGATTTTTTTGCTCTTACTGTAAAAGTAACTGCATCTGGATCCAATTTTGTTAAAATTACAGTAGCAAAATTATTACCATAAGTTTTAGTTCCTTCCTTCAATTGCTTATACCCCTGCATAGTTGGAACAGCATCATTAATAGTAACTGATGAAGCACCAACTGTTGTAGCTGATAGTGCTAATATTCCTACAAGTCCAATCAAGCTTCTTTTTAACATCTTTTCTGATTTTTTCATTATTTTCCTCCTATAAAATACACCAATATTATATTTCTAACGACCTTAGAAACATTTTTAATCAGTGAGAAAACTGCTTGTTTTCTAAAAAAAATATAACAAAAAAGCTAATAAAATAACACCGCTTATTTTGCGATTTTGTAGCTTATTTTGCGATTTGTTTTTTAATTTAAAAAAACTGAACATGGCCTTTTTATATAATTACTTTAGAATATTTTTGTTTGTCCTTTAACAGTTTATATAAATTTTTAAAATTATTCTGGCATTTAACAATTTAATAAGCTTATTTAACTTATCAAACTTTTTATTAATCGAGTTTATTAAGTCATTGTAATCTTGTTTACTTAAAATTTTTTCCATGCTTCTAATTAACATATATAAATTATTTGAATTGTTATTTACTTTATATGTGTTATCTATTAAGCTAAAAGTCATAAAAAATCTACTATGAAAATAAAATAATCTATCAGAATGAACACAAATATTTCTTGCTAATGTCGCATTAATAAGAATATGTTTTAATAATTTTGATGATGCATTAATTTTTTTAGCTGTTTCATTTTTATCTGGTTGTTTTAATAAACCATACAATCCACTTATTTGCTCAAAAGACAATATTTTAATAGAAACAAATGAAGATATAAAACCATAAGTTTAATCATAATGCGTAATAGTTGAATACTTACCTTTATTTTTATCCATTTCTGTATTGATAGAATCAGTTACATCATTTATATCATCTTCATTTGCTTATTCATCAAAATTTGTTTTGTTAAGATAATCTTGAATCCCATAATTTTTAGCAATAAGATTTCTCCATAAATAAAAATTGACCCAGGGCTTCATAAGTTTCCTGAGTACCAGTCGTTAGGCAGTGTATCATATATTTGCATATAAAGTCAATACAAATTTTATATTTGTCATATAATCGTTGATTTTTATTTGAAATTCCGTTTTATTTAGAAAACCTGCAATAAGTATGTTTATAATAATGTTTATGTTTCTTTGCTGAGAAGGAGGAATTGAAATGAAAGATTGGAAACATTTAACATTAGAACAAAGAAAAGTAATTGCTAATGGAATTTCACATAAGTATAAAGTTAAAGAAATAGCTGAAACATTAGGATATGATCCAACAAGTATTTCTAAAGAAGTAAAAAGAAATAGAGAATCTATTACTATAGGGAAAAATATTACTAATTGTAAGAAAACAAATAGATGGCCTTATGTTTGTACTGGATGTAACAAAAAATATAATAATCAATGTTTTTTTACAAAGTACAATTATGATGCAGTTAAAGCACAAAAGAAAGCAGATGAAAATTTAATTTTATCTAGAAAAGGAATTGATATAGATGATGAAACCTTTAAGCATTTAGATGAACTTGTAAAAGATGGAATTGACAATAAAAAATCTATTTATCAAATAACAATTGAAAATAAAGAAGATATAAATAAATCTGTTACTACTATTTATAGATATATAAATAATGGTTATTTAACTACCAAAAAAATGGATTTACCTTACGCTGTTACTTATAAAAAAAGAAAGCATAATAAAAAGTATGAATATTCTGAAAATAAAACTATTGACAGAACAGGTCATACTTACATTGATTATCTTGCCTATATACACAAACATCCAGGAATCTATGTCTGGCAACTAGATTTTCTTGGAACAATTAAGACAGATAACAATAATATTCTATCATTTATATTACCTGATTTGCAATTTGTAATATTAGATTTATTTAAAAATCCTAATCAAGATAAAGTTGTAGGTTTCTTTGATGAGTTAGAAGAAAGAATTGGTACTGATGCCTTTATAGAATTAATACCTGTTATTTTAACTGATAGAGATCCAAATTTTACAGATATTGAAGGAATATGTTTTTCAAAAATAACTGGCGAGGAAAGATGTAAATTATTTTTTTGTGATTCATATGTATCTAATCAAAAACCAAATGTAGAAAACATTAATAAACAATTAAGATTATTTTTTCCAAAAGGAAAAACAATAGACACATATACTAGAAAAGATATTAAAAATATTAACAAAACTTTACTTGATCGACCATTAAAATCATTAGATAGTTTTACCCCAAAAGAAGCATTTATAAATGTGTTTGATGAAGAATTATTTAATAAATTGTTTTAGCTAGCTAAAACAATTTATTGGCAAAGAAACATTAAAGAAAACGGAAATAACTGTAAAAAACGGAGATAACTCTGTTATTTTGGCATACAACAATTTTTGATTTATTACTTTAAATTAAAAGACTTATTTCCGTTTTTTTGAATTTAACCTGAAATAAGTCTAATAAATTAAACAAATTTTTATAAACCTGCATTTAGTCTAAAAATTTGCGATATTTGTCATATATCACAAAAAAACTAAGATTTTCTCTTAGTCCTTTAAACTTATTATTTAGCTTGTTTTGTTTAACAACTCCTTGTACCACTATCTCATTAGGGATGAATAAGATTAAATTTATAAAATATTATTTTTAAAATGACTTATTTGCAATTTACTTTATTTCTTCTAACATTTTTTCTTTTAGTTTGTCTATATCTGTGAAAAATAAATTTGTACCTCTCTTTTTTAATCCTATCATATTTTTAAATAAACTTTTAATTTCATTTTGTAAATCTGTTGGAACTCTTAGTGGTACTCCATCAACAGTATGAACATGGTCTATATATTTTTCTAGTGTTGGAAAAGCATTTTGTAATAGTATAGCAGCATCTTCATCAGCAATTTTTCTAATAATTATAGTATTACAAAACCCATACTTCTCGACTTTTTTATCAATAAGCTTTTGATATTTATCAACTTTAGAACTAATAGGAATAAACCATAAAATATTTTTATCTTTAATTGTAAAATAAGTAGGCCTCTTCTTTCCTTTTTCGTGATTTTGCATTAAATTTTCATCATTAACGACATCAAAATATTCATCTTTGATGTGATATAAATAACCTGTTTTTATTTCCATTGTCATCAACTCCGTAAAAAGTATACCATAAAGCAAAAGAAAACTCCATCTTACGATGAAGTTTTTCTACATTTTCAACCAGGATCATTTATTAGTCGCACCACCTGGAAGCGAAAAACATTGTCGCCTGGAATCATTTATTATTCGCGCCATCCAGAAGCGAAAAACATTTTCGCACCTTTTCAAGTGCAGTTTAAATATACTATATTTTTATGAAAATGTCAAATAGTATACATAAATAGTATATTCAATTTTAAAAATATTATTTTGTTTGTTTTTGTTTAACAACTGCTTGAGCTGCTGCAAGACGAGCTAGTGGTACTCTAAATGGACTACAAGATACATAAGTTAAACCAATTGCATTACAGAATTCAACTGTACTTGGTTCTCCTCCGTGTTCTCCACATATTCCAAGTTTAATATCTTTACGAGTCTTCTTTCCTTTTTCAATTGCAATCCTCATAAGTTCTCCAACACCTTCTTGGTCAACTTTTGCAAATGGATCAGATTCAAAGATTCCTTTCTTATAATATTCTTCTAAGAACTTACCAGCATCATCTCTTGAGAATCCATAAGTCATTTGAGTTAAATCATTAGTTCCAAATGAGAAGAATTCAGCTTCTTCAGCAATCTTATCTGCAGTAATTGCAGCTCTTGGAATTTCAATCATTGTACCTACGTGATACTCAAGTTTTACTCCTGCTTTCTTAATGATTTCATCAGCAGTTTCAACAACTATATTTTTAACATATTTAAGTTCTGCAACATCTCCAACAAGTGGGATCATAATTTCAGGTTTAACATTTAAACCATCTTTATTAACTTTAATTGCAGCTTCAATAACAGCTCTTGTTTGCATCTTTGCAATTTCAGGATAAGTGATTGCTAAACGGCATCCACGATGTCCCATCATTGGGTTGAATTCTTTTAATGATTCAACTCTTGCTTTTAATGCTTCAAAAGTCATTCCTAAACTCTTGGCAAGAGGTTTAATTTCTTCATCAGTATGAGGTAAGAACTCATGTAGAGGTGGGTCTAAGAAACGAATGTTTACTCCGTATCCTTCCATTGCTCTAAATAATTGTTCGAAGTCATCTCTTTGATATGGAAGGATCTTTTCAAGTGCTTCTTCACGAACTTCTAATGAATCAGCAGCAATCATTCTTCTGAAGTTGAAGATTCTTTCTTCTTCGAAGAACATATGCTCTGTACGGCAAAGTCCAATTCCTTCTGCTCCAAATTTACGAGCTTGTTTAGCATCTCTTGGATTATCAGCATTAGTTCTAACTTTTAACTTTCTAACTGAATCAGCCCATTTCATAAATGTTTCGAAGTCTCCACTGATTTCTGGGTCAACAGTGTCAATCTTTTCACCGTAAACATTACCAGTAGAACCATCAAGGCTCATCCAATCTCCTTCTTTATATTTCTTACCATCTTTAGTTGTTAAAGTTTTCTTCTCTTCATCAATTTTTAACTCACCACAACCAGATACACAGCAAGTACCCATACCACGAGCAACTACTGCAGCGTGTGAAGTCATTCCACCACGAATAGTTAAAACTCCGTGTGCTAAGTTCATTCCTTCGATATCTTCTGGTGATGTTTCAAGACGAACAAGAAGCATATCCTTCTCACCTTTTTCGTGAGCTGCCTTAACATCTTCAGCAGTAAAGTAAATCTTACCTGTTGCAGCACCAGGTGATGCAGCAAGTCCGTGTGCTACTGGTGTAGCTTCTTTTAACTTCTTACTATCAAAGTTAGGATGTAGTAATTGATCTAATTGCTTAGGTTCAACTTTTAATAAAGCTTCTTCCTTAGTAATCATCTTTTCATTTACCATATCAACGGCAATTTTAAGTGCTGCTTGAGCAGTTCTTTTTCCGTTTCTTGTTTGAAGCATGAATAATTTACCACTTTCGATAGTAAATTCCATATCTTGCATATCTTTATAGTGAGATTCAAGGATATTACAAATCTTAACGAATTCTTTGTAACATTCAGGCATTGTATCCTTTAAAGTATCGATTGTCTTTGGTGTACGAATTCCTGCAACAACATCTTCTCCTTGAGCATTCATTAAGTATTCACCAAATAATGCTTTTTCTCCTGTTGCTGGGTTTCTTGTAAATGCAACACCAGTTCCACAATCATCTCCACGGTTTCCATAAACCATTTCTTGAACGTTAACAGCTGTTCCCCAACTTCCAGGTATATCGTTCATTCTTCTATATACGATAGCACGTTCATTATTCCAACTTCTGAATACTGCTTTAACAGCTTCCATTAATTGAACTTTAGGATCTTGTGGGAATTCAACTCCCGCATGTTTTTTATATTCTTTTTTATAAATGTCAACAACTTCTTGTAAATCTTCTGCTGTTAACTCTGTATCATATTCAACTTTCTTTTCTTCTTTAATCTTGTCGAATAATCTTTCAAAAGAACTTTTTGGGAATCCCATAACAACATCTGCAAACATTTGAATGAATCTTCTGTAAGAGTCATAAACAAATCTAGGATTTTTAGTAGCTTCTGCAAATCCTACTGCTACTTTGTCGTTGATTCCTAAGTTAAGTACTGTATCCATCATACCAGGCATACTAGCTCTAGCACCACTTCTTACAGATACCAATAAAGGATTTTTAGCGTCTCCTAATTTCTTTCCTGTAACTTTTTGAAGTTCTTCTAATTTTTCTTCAATTTGTTTTACTACTTCATCATTTAGCTTTTCACCATCTTCATAGTAAGCAGTACAAGCTTCAGTAGTAACTGTGAATCCTCTTGGTACAGGTAATCCAATACTTGTCATTTCAGCAAGGTTAGCACCTTTACCACCAAGAAGTTCTCTCATATCTTTATTTCCTTCTTTGAAGGAGTAAACATATTTCATTAAAAAATCCATCCTTTCCTACGAGTATTATTATACCTAATTCCAAAAGATAAAAGCAATATAAATTTATATTTTTCAAAAGAAAAAGAAGCCTTATTTATGTGCTTCTTTCTTTTCACTTATTCCTAATAGTTCATCTCTAACTAAAATTAGTTTTGTTTGATGAGCATTGTTAACAATCATATCGACGATTTTAACCGGTCTTATAGTAAGTCCTGAAAAAGCTTTAGTTAAATCTATATCAAGACCTCTTGATTTTTCTTCTTCAAGATTTTTTCTTACTCTTTCCTTTTCTTTCTCAGTTTGTTTATCTAATCTTTTCTTAATTGCCCTAAATCTATCGATAGCACTTACATTATTTTCTACGAAATTTGCTTCTTTTACTTCATAACTTTCGGAATCCGTTTTAGACTTTTTAACTTCCCCACTATAAAGTCTTCTTTTTCTTGATTCTAATTTTTTAAATTCATCGACAGTTAATGAAAGACCCATTATACTTTTCATTCCTTGTTTACAAGCTTCAAGTGATAATGCTTCTCTTGCTTCTGAGAAAGCCATATCTCCAGCATAATCTACATCACTTTCTGATCCTCCAAAGGATAATGATGTTAGTCTTTTAACTGTAAAGCTGTGCTCTAGTATTTCAGGAACATTGGCAATCATAAAGTCATTCTGAACAAGTAATGCTTTTTTATCTTCTCCCGGTTCTACTCCTTTATGTCTTTCTTTTGCAGTTCTTATAATAGCATCTCTTAATTCCATCAAATTGATATTGCTCTTTGTTACGACACTTGGATCAAAAGTAATTCCTAAGATTTGTTTTACTTCCAAACTTATAGCATCTACATCTATATTTAAAGAACTCTTGTTAAGAGGAACTTTTAAATCTTCTTCTTTTATTTCTTTATTTACTATAAATGACGAAATAATTGCATCTGTTGCTTCGGTAATCATTTGTTCTACGAGTGGTCCAGCCTCGATTGAATCACACAATATTTTTCTTCTTTGATCACGATATTTCTCTACTAATTTAGTAGCGTGTCCATCTAGTTTTTGACTATTTTTAATACCTTCTTTTATATTAGCTTCATTATTTTTCTGCATTTCTCTTATTCTTTCCATAAGCATAGAGTGAGTTGTTTCATCTATAGCTACAGCTCTATCAATAGTCATTTTAAATCTTTGAAAATAAGAAGTTATTGAATCTTTCATATTAAATGAAGATATTCCAATTCTTTTTAAATCTTCTGGATAAGCATATCTTTCACAAGTACCGGATATTCCATTTCTTCCTGTTCTTCCTTCAAGTTGTCTATCTATTCTTGTCATTTTAAAGAAGCCACTAGACACAACTTTTAATCCTGTTTTAGAAAGTCTATCTCTTGTTTGTTGTTCCTCTTCTTTAGTCCAAACGTGCTTAGCTTTTACAAGAGCATCTTCTACTCTTCTTCTTAAATATTCTTTTTCTGATACAGTTAAGCTTCGTGGAGATTTTTTTTGCTTTTCCATTTTTCTTATTTGTCTTTGTAAAGCAATATCTATTATTGTTTCTCTATCTCCACCCATTTTTATATCAGTACCACGACCTGCCATTTCAGTTGAAATTGTAACTCTACCCGGAAGTCCTGCTCTCGATATAATTAAAGCTTCGTCTTCTTTTGGTGTCTGTGAAGTTAAGATACTAGGATTAATTCCTTTTGCCAATAGAGCTTTTTGTAAAAGTGGAATTTCATTTACATCTGCCACTACTATTAAGACAGGTTGTTGTGGATTAGTTGTATGAGACGAAATAACTGAATTAACTATTAGATTTATTTTATCTTCTAAGTTTAAAGTAAATCTTGTATCTCTATGGCTTACACCAATCGGTTCATTTGCACCTTTAATTTTTCTTTTTGAGTAATAACTATAATATGCGTGTTTAGGTATTTCAACTGTACTCTTGCCATAAATTTCACCGAAGACTTCTTTCGAAGATGTTCCAGTCATACCACTAAACATATCATAACGAGAATAGAAGTCTTTTTGGGTAATAGATGCTAAAGATGCAGAATCTTTAGTCATATTTTCTTCTTCTATTCCTTCTTTTATTTCAATTGCTTGATGAAGTCCATTAGTATATTTTGAACCTTCCATAATTCTACCATTCTTTAAAGTCTTAACTTTACCATTTTGAATAGTATAATTCTCTCCATTTTTCATCATTAAATTTGCAATTACTGCTTGATTTAAATAATGTAACATAGCAGTTGCTTCTAGTGAAACAGTACTCATAAACTGATTAAAATCATCTACAAAATCAGGATAATTAGGGTCATTTAATATTTTGTTAGCACCTTCTACTGTCATTTTTACTCTATTACCAGAAGTTAAAACTACATAGTCTTTACCATTAACATAGTTTCTATCGTTTAATATTTTTTGTTGATTTTCAAGTACAAGAGAATTTATATGATAAGAAAGATAACAAGTTCTTAAAAAACTCTCGATACAAGTATCAGATATTTTATATTCTCTTAATTCTCTACAGTAGATAATGCCATATTTTCTTTTTACTTCTTCAGAGTCATAGTTTTCTTCATCTAAAAGAGCTCTATAACATTCTTTACCTGTTTTAAATCCAAACATATTATCTTCAGTGACTAAAACATTTTGTCTTTCAAAGAATCTCTGAGCAAGTTTTTGATATTTCAAAGGATCTGGTGATAACTCTTTTTTACCAAATGTTTTTGAAATATATCTTGCTTCCTCATATGTAAGTTCTCCATCACTTATTCCAAGATCTTTTACTTTATTTAAAACATCAGCATATGATATTTCTTGTAATTCACATAATTCTCTTAAAGTCATATGAGGAGTATACACAGGTGTCGTAGAAGCAATTCTATAAGGTATTTGAGCATCATCAATTAAAGCGTCATCTACTTCATCGATTAAAGCAAAACCAGGTCTTTCTTCTCTTTGAACCATATCTTCTCTTTTAGTAATACTGCTATCTCTTAAATAATCAAAAGCAAAAGATTGTTTGGCACCATAAGTTATATCCTTTTTATAAGCTTCTTTTTTTATTATTTTTATTTTCTTTTGTAACGTTCTTCTTTCTTCTATTGTCAATCTATCTGGGTCTTTTCCTTCAATAACTGCAAGTTCACTTTCATTGTCTGGCAAATAAGCACTTGTTAAGCCAAGACCTTCAAATATTGGAAGTGTTTCTTCAAAGTCACGACGAGCAAGATATCCATTTGATGTAATCACGTGAGCACCTTTTCCTCTTAATGCTTGTAAGTACACTGGTAATACCCCTGCTAAAGTTTTACCTTCACCTGTTCCAAGTTCTGCAATGCTACCTTCACTAATAGCAATACCTGCAAGTTTTTGAACATCGTGCAAAATCATATTTGGACGATTGTGGAAAGATGTCAAAGCAAGAGATGCCAAAGCAAAAGCTGGTGGTAGTGCTTTTTCTACATCATCATAATTATTAACATCATTTATTTTAGATTTAATTGTTGCTGTTTTATCTTTAAACCAAGCAGAAACTTTCTCTCCAAATTCTTCTCTCAATTTAGGGTCTTCTATATATGATTTATGAAAAGTACGAAGAAAATTATAAGGTAATTTATAAACTGTACCATTAATTCTAACTTTTCTTGTTTTTATACTATCCATATTAGGTAATTTTTGGGCTTCAATTAAAACAGGAAGTAAAGTATTCCCTAATATTTTTTCAATATCCTTATCAAAACTTTCAATGAGTTTCTTTTCATACTTATCGATTGTATCTAAAACTCTTTCAAGTCTTCTAATATCTTCTTTATTAATTTTTCTTTGTTCTTCGTCCATAAAAAATCACCCTATTATTAATATAATGATACCATATTGAATCTTAGTTATCAAATTTATTTTTCTCTTTTTCGTAACATTTACCACACATAGATACATATGTGACATTCTTTTCTCCATCGATGGCTACTTGTGAACCTTTAGTTATAAATTTTCCATTTACATATCTGGCGTTAAATATTGCTTTTCTACCACATTTACATATTGTTTTCATCTCTTCTATAGTGTGAGCTATTTCAAGAAGTCTAGTAGATCCCTCAAATCCATTGGTAAGGAAATCTGTTCTAAGACCATAACAAATTACTGGAATATCTAGTTTAATAACTATTTCCATACACTCGTCTGCCTGTTTTCTTGTCAAAAACTGAGCTTCATCTACTAAAACACAACTTATCTTTTTAAATTTGTTTTTGACTATTTCAAATAAGTTATCTTCTTTTCCAAGTAATAAATCAACTTCTTTTTCGACACCAATTCTCGATACAATCTTACTATCTCCTTTAGTGTCTATCGCTGGTTTAACAATGATTGCTCTCATATTGTTTTCTTTATAATTGTGACAAGTCTGTAGTAATAAAGTTGATTTACCACTATTCATTGCCCCATATCTAAAATATAATTTAGCCATAATTACCTCCTACTTTCTAGCTCTTGGATGGGTTTTAAAATAAACATCTTTTAATCTATCTGTCGTAACGTGTGTATATATTGCCGTTGCTGTCAAACTCTCGTGTCCAAGAAGTTCTTGAACTGATAAAATGTCGCATCCCTCATTGAGTAAATGTGTTGCAAAACTGTGTCTTAACATATGAGGGGATATTTTCTTTTTGACATTAGTGTTTTTAATTATTTCATCGAGGATGTATCTTATTCCTCTTGTGGTTAACTTATTACCATTCTTATTTAAGAATAAGTATTCACTATTATTTTTATTTAGTTCTTTGTATCCATCACTCAAATAAAGATCGAGTATTTCTCTTGCATAATCACCAATTCTTGTGATTCTTTCTTTATTACCTTTTCCAAGAACTTTTATTTCTTCATCATTTATATCTTTTAATTTAATATTAACAAGTTCACTTACACGGACACCCGATGCATACAAAACCTCTAATATAAGTCTATTTCTTTGTCCTAAAGCATCCGATATATCGATAGAATTAAACATTTCTTCAAGCTCATTATAGTAGAAGAATCTAGGTAATTTCTTTTCTTTTCTTGGTGTTTTAATCAAAGTAAATGGATTATTCTTAATATAATCTCTATTTATTAAAAACTTATAGAATCCTCTTAAAGAACTAAGTTTACGAGATATAGTAGAAGCCTTATTTTTTTTATCGTTTAATTCCATCAAAAAGAATCTAACATCATCGTACTTAACATCTAAAAGATCGATATTTTCTTTCTTTAAAAAGTCCAAAAACTCTACTAAATCTTCTTCGTAGCTATCAATTGTCTCTTGTGAATAATTTTTCTGATATTTTAAATACTTCAAATATTCTTCAAGGTATTTCATATTCTCACCTTAATAATATTTTATAACAATAAGATACTTAAATCTAGTAAGTTGACAAAATAAAAGAAGGATTTTACATAACTAAATTTTCCTTCTTTTAAGTATATATTTATTATTATATTTTATTTTTTTTATTTTTAAATTTTTGATAAAGAACTCTTGTATTAATTCATTATATTTATTTATTAAGATTCTTAATTGACGATTATAAAAGTAGAAAGTGTTATCATCTAATGACATTAATTCATTCTTTAAAGTTTTTAGCATATCTTGATATGCTCCACGAATACACCCTAGTTTAACTGATTTTATTCGATATTCAAATAAAGATTTGAAGCTTATATAATTTTTTTGATTGATATATATTGGAGAGAAGCCACTTTTTCTTAAATGTATAGCTTCTTCTAAAGTTAAATCAATCATTTTATTTAAATGAGACTCCAAAGTTTTATTAGAAATAACTAATTTTGCAAACATTTGATTTTTACTGTTAAATAATAATTTTCTTGCCTTTTCTATTTCTGTTATTTTTCCTTCATATGGGTTATCGACAAACTCAAATTCTTCTTTTGAATTATAAAGTGGCATTACATCTTCTTTTTCTTTCATATTTTTAGTATAAGATACCACTAACTTGCCTTTAATATTTCCATTTTCTTTTATGAATTTATCGATCATACTTTTATTATAGTAATTCTTTATGAAGTCATCTTCATTTTTATAACCACTTGTGTACCTATCAACATATAATAAAGATTCTGTTTCAAGTTTTAATCTTTTAATCTGATTATTATTGTTAATAACATATGTTAATGTTGCATTATTCATATACCATCACTCCCCTGTATTAATGGCAAGGTATTAAAATAACATTTTTAAAAAGTTTTGTCAATATAAAACAATTGTTTGACATATTGCTATAATTGTGTTAATATTAGCTTGAGGTGATACTATTATGGAAAAACTTACAGATAAACAAGCTCAAATACTTGATACTATTAAAAAATTTATTGCAAAGAATGGTTTTCCACCTACTGTAAGAGAAATTGGAAAAGAACTTGATTTGAATTCTCCTGCTACAACTCACTTTCATTTAGGAAAGTTGGAAAGCAAGGGATATATAAAAAAGGACAAAGCTAAAAATAGAACTATCGAGTTATTAGTACCAAACGAATACTTAGAAGATGATAGTAAGGTTGTTGATATTGCACTAATTGGAACAATAACTGCTGGAAATCCTATTGAAGCTATCGAAAATCCTAATGAATACTTCTCTGTGCCTATTTCATTACTTCCTAAGAAAGGTGAAGTTTTTGCTTTAAATGTCAAAGGAACTTCAATGATAAATAAAGGAATAAGAGATGGTGATATCGTTATAGTTGAAAAGAAAAAGACTGCTAATAACGGTGAAATAGTTGCAGCAATGACTAAAGAAAATGAAGTTACATTAAAAACATTCTATAAGGAACAAGGTCACATTAGACTTCAACCAGAAAATGATACGATGGCACCAATTATTCTCGATAGTGTCACAATACTTGGTAAAGCCGTTGGACTTTATAGAAAATTTTAAATAAAAAACGAATCTGACAAACAGATTCATTTTTTTATTTTAAGAAGTCTTCTTTTACTTCTTCGTTTATTTCTTCGTCAATTGGACTTTCGATATCGTCATCTAGTGAATTAATTTCTACTTTTATTTTGGCATCTCCAACAAGTTCAGTTGCTAAAGTTTTTTCGATGTTATAAGTTACTTTATCATCGACTATTTGAGCTTTAGTACAAGTTGGTTGTTTCAACACTCTTACAAGTATTTCGTCCTCACCATCATAATCTTCAAGTCTCGTAATAGGAATTAACTCGTCGTAAGTAACATTTTGCTTTGCAACTTCCGTTTTTGTATTATTATCTTTAGAATACCAAATATTCGTATCAAAAGAACCATTTACTCTTACTGAGTCACCTTCTTTGATACCTTTAAAAGTGTGGTTTATTACCCAGCACCCTAAAATAGCAGATGGTGTTTCATTTAGCTCGAGAGTATGTTCTTCACTAAATGTTTTTTTGCCCTTTCCAACAACAGCTTTTGTTACAATCTCTTTAAAGTTAGACATATTACCCTCCTCTAACATAGTTTATGCAACAAAAGACTTAAAGTTAAAAAATTGTATAGAATTTTTAATTTAACCTTTAATAATACTAGTTAAAATATAATCATAGTCCTCTAGATTGTAGGTAGCACCACAGTATTCACATTTTCCAGAATTATTTATGTCCATAGGAGCACCACAACCTGGACATTTTCTAGCACTACCCTGTTCAAGATAATCTTTTTTCTTTTTAAATTCCAAAGTGTAATGTTCTTCTATTCTTCTATCGTCAATACCAGAAACAGTATCTCCACTATCTCTATTTATAAGATAGTCCATATATCTTCCAGTTACAAAAACTTTGATTATATAAAAACCTTGATCTTCTGTAATAAATCCAATCTTACTATCTTTGACATTTAATTCATCATACATCTGCCTTAAACCTTGGTCCTGTAACTTTTTTATTTTAGCAAGACCTTCATTATAAATATCATCACTTATAAAATGTTTAACTTCGTCCATTTCTTCAAACATAATACTAGAAAAGTATTTTATAAAAACATTATTAACTTTAGTTAAAAACATACTTTCATTAAATTTTTTATCTTTACTAGTAAGTTCATCTATTGTCATATTACTCATCCCTTTCATTTAATGATTTTTTACTTAATACAAATTTCTTTGGTGGTATTACAATTGTACTTCCACAATATTCACATTTAGAACTTGTATTCAAATCAACTTTAGCACCACAATTTGGACATTTTTGTTCTTTTGAATCGAGTCCTTTTACTACAGTTAATCGGTATGCTAAAAGTTGATAATCTTTGCTTCCTCTTTCAATAGAGCCACTTTTATCATCGACTATATAATCTTTTGTTTTAACAATCATATATGAATCCACACTTACTGTATTATTTACAATATTTATATTCAATATTCTTGAATTCATATAGGTAATATCTTCCATTATGTTTTTTCTATGTTTTAATTTTAAAGTTTCTAGTTGGGCTTTATAAGCATTATATAGTTCATCTGTACATAGTTCTCTTAATTTATCATAATCAAAATTCATCCACGCTACTTGAATATCTTTATATAAAGTAAATATTTCTTCTTTTAGTTTTTCACTATCATAATCTTTCAAGTGTTTTTTAATTTCTTTATCAGTTAGATCATAGTAATCATAAACTTGATTTACAAAATTTTGGTTGGAATTACAACAGCTTTTTGCAAACATAACAGTAAATCTAAAAATAATAAATAGCATTAATAATGAAAGTAAATCATTATAAATTAGAGCTAAAAGGAAAATAAGGGAAAATCCAACAGTAAAGTAGAAAATACGAAGTGACCTTTCTACCTTTGTCACAAATATTTTTTGACTGCTTTTACTTTCTGAATACGCATCATCTTTTTTGATAATTTCTTCCCTATTAATTTTAACTTTATCATCAATAGTTAACTCTACGATAATAGCTTCATAACAACGATATTTTTTTCTTTCCTTTGTATCTTTATTGATAAGGAAACATTTGGCATAGATATTCAAATAAATTTTGACAAGAACTTTATTGTTTACTTCTTTTACATCGAAAACAATAAAATCAAGAAATTTCATCTTTTTATATTCTAAATTTAAGTTTTTTGCTTTTAGTTTTTCAATTGTTTTAAGATAAGATTCAACTTGTTCAAAAGAAGATATACTTTTTAAACCATCAATATCGTTTGAACAGATTAAGTCCCTTGATTTACTAAGTAATGACAAAGTTATATCTTTAATTGTAGAAGTAGTATACATAGGAATTGTTTTCTTAAGTGTATCATCAGTGATACTATGATATTTTTCTTTATTCTTAATTATATTTTCTTGAATTGCTTTTTTAGATGCTATTTTGACATAAGCAAGTATTGCAATACAACAAATTGCTAATCCAGGTAAAGGATTGCCACTAGATCCACCTGAACCACCCGAACTAGAGCTTGATCCAAAGTCTGACGAAGAACTAGAACCTCCTCCATCGTAACTAGAATCAAATCCAGAATCAGCTTTGACATATTTTACCGCTGACAAACTTAGAGAAAATACCATTAAAAGAACAAAAAGTATATTTAAATATTTCTTGTTTTTCATATTTTCACCACTATCATACAACTTTTTTCTTACTTAAAACAAACTCTTTAGCATCTTTAACGATAGTACTTCCACAGTATTCACATTTAGCACTTGTATTTAAATCAACTTTAGCTCCACAATCTGGACATTTTGTCTCTCCAGTTACTTCTTTATCAGTTTTAACAAATGTCATCAAGTAATGGTTATTAACTATTCTCTTTTTATTACCCCTTATTACTTCATTAGTCTTGGTATTGATAACATAGTCATACATTTCAATATCCATATAAGTATCTACTTTTATAATTCCATTGTTATCAGATACTCCAGTTATTTTAATATCTTTCAATAGAAAATCACACATTACATTTTTACCATTTTTTAATTTTAAAGTTTGTAATTGAGTTTTATAAGCATTATAAAGTTCATCTGTACATAAATTTCTAATCTTATCATAGTTAAAATTCATCCACGCATCTTGAACATCCAAGAATATTTTATAAGTAATATCTTTTAATTCTTCAACAGTAAGATTTGGAATAAACTTTTTAAGTTCATCATCACTAATATCATTATAGTTATAGCCGACACTTGAAGTCATTATTGTGTTTTTAGGACTGCTTTTAATAATAATGATGATTACAACTACCACAATTACAGCAGCTACTATAACGACAACAGCAGGAGCATCTTCTCCACTTGAAGAACCATAATAGTCATAGTCGGAATCAAAATCTGAACCAAAGTCAGAGTCAAAGTCCGAACCAAAGTCCGAATCAAAATCAGTATCCCATCCAGAATCTGCTGTAACACTCTTTATACTTGGAACAAAAAAGAATAAAGAAACAATAGCTATTAAACTAATTAAAAATTTACTAAATTTACTATATTTCATAAGAACCTCTATTATGCATTTATTTTAAGTCTATTATGAAAAAAAGACAATTGAGATATAAGAAAAAAATAAGTTATATACTTAATTTTACAGAACAAAGTGATTTATAAATAAATCACGTCCAAACTTCACAGTTTGGTTTTTCTCCTTCATAGGATAATTCTACCC
>CANRDN010000002.1 GCA_947629375.1 uncultured Bacilli bacterium
AACTTGACATAAAAAAATCCAGTATCTAACTGGCTTTAAATAAGATTTGAATTTGAGTCAACTGCAAAACTCGGGAGATTATTTTTTTTGTAAATTTTTAATTTTTCTTTTAAAAATAAATATTCACTTATTGCCTTTTTTACTTGATTAGAGTATACTTATTTTATGATAGAATGATAGGCAAAAAGATTGTAAAAAGAACTATGCTATAAAGAGATGAAAGGGTGAATTTTTATGAATAATAATAACAACAACAATGCAAATGCTAATTTTAATACTTCAAAAGTAAAAAGAATGATGAAAAGTAAAAGCTTTGTAGTGGCTTTTTGTGCTGTTGCAGCAGTAGCAGTCTTGCTTGTCGGATATAATTTCCGTATTAATGCAGCAACAAAACCGGTAAGCGTTCCAGTAGCAAATAAAAGACTACCACAAAAACATTTGATAACAGAAGATGATATCAATTATGTTGAAATACCAAGTGGTGCTTTGAGTGGAGACTACATTCAAAATTCAGCAAATGTAATCGGTAGATATGTTAATTATGATACAACTATTCCTGAAGGAAGTTTGTTTTATAATGATTCTATCGTATTAGAATCTGATTTACCTGATGCTGCACTTGGAAATGTTCCTGATGGAGAAACATTGTACTATTTGAGTGTAAATATGTTAACAAGTTATACAAATGAAATTCTTCCAAACAGATATATCGATATTTATATTACAACAAAAGAAAATGGTAAGGCTTTAGTTGGTAAACTTCTTAAGAATGTAAAGGTTTTACAAGTTAAAACTTCTGATGGTTTAAATGTATTTGAAAATTCTGAAGAACAAAGAGTACCTTATGTAATCTTATTCTCATTAAAAGAGGAAGATCACTTATTATTAAGAAAAAT
This sequence comes from uncultured Bacilli bacterium, assembly GCA_947629375.1. Lineage (GTDB taxonomy): Bacteria > Bacillota_I > Bacilli_A > RF39 > UBA660 > RUG13868. The sequence continues at coordinate 897 of CANRDN010000002.1, forward strand.
AGATGCTATTAACAACTATTCAATTGGAACAAATGATTCTGGATTCAGTAAGATTCAAATAATCCCAGTACCTACAACTGCATACTTTAACGATGGAGATGCAGAAGTAAAAGCAGAAGTATCAAGCCAATATTTAAAAGATTATATCTTGAACTTATCTGCTCCACTTGCAGATGACTACGATGTGCCAACAAGTAGCACTACTACTCCTAATACAACAGAATAGATAAGAAAAGAACAATTTACCTTATTTAGTAACTTAATTATGCGTAAAATGTTCATTTCTTAATGTAAAAACATAAATTTTTAAACAAGAATAATAAGAGGTGGAATATGAACGAGTCAATGAATTTTGGAAATATTGGTTTTAGTAATGTTTCTAGTGATAAACCTGCTTCTCAAGAACCTGAGACAAAGGCTCCTGAACAACCTAAACAACCAAGTGCTATCGATTTGATGGCAGGTGTTAGAGAAGCAAGAGAAGAGGAAGAAAGGAAAAGACTAGAAGAAGAACAAGCTATTAAAGATTTCCAAGCTGCATATGCAAAAAAGTCTAATTTTGAAAAAGATGCAGATAACTTTTCACAAATAGATTTTGGACCATTAAAAAAATATCTTGATGATGATGACATTACCGATATTTCATACAGTAACAATGGTCAATTGTGGTTAAAATCTCTTGAAAAAGGTGTTTATCGTGCCGATCAACAAGAGGTTAATAATGAACTTATCGAAAAAATAGCATTTCAGTGTTCCAATGTTATGGGTAAAACATTCAATATGGCTCATCCATTCTTGGACTCAGAAAGTGCTGAGTTGCGTATGAACTTCGTACACGATTCAATTGCTAGAAATGGTATTGCGGTGGTTTTCCGTAAAACACCAGCTAAGATAAGACTTGAAAAACAAAAATTATTAAATGAAAAATATATTCAATTAAGTATCCACGACTTTTTAATAAATTGTGTTAAAGGTCACTGTAACATAATTGTTTGTGGAGAAACTGGTTCAGGTAAAACAGAGCTTGTTAAATATCTTGCCAGCCATACAAGAGAAAATGAAAAAATTATAACTATCGAGGATACTCTAGAACTTCACTTGGATAGAATTTATCCTCATCGTGATATTGTTGCTATGAAAACAAATAACATTGCATCTTATTCAGATGTTCTAGTTACTTGTATGAGACAGAACCCTATATGGATTTTGTTATCAGAGGTTCGTAGTGCTGAAGCTGTTACAGCTGTTCGTAACTCAATTTCATCAGGACACTATATCTTATCAACAATCCACGCTGATAAAGCTGAAAGTATCCCTCACCGTATGTATAGTTTGCTTGAATCTAATATCGATGTAGAACAATTCTTAAAAACTATTTATCGTTATGTTCAAATAGGAGTGTTTGTTCGTGGTCGTTATAAACCTGAAGAAAAAAGATTCGTTCGTGAAATTGCTGGTGTCTGTGAATTCTTCGTAACAGAAGATACAAATGAACCTAAATTTAATAATATTTATTTAAAAACAGTAGGTGGAGAAGAAACATATAATGAACCTACTAAATATATTAAAAACTACCTTGAAGGACAAGGTGTAGATGTAACTAATTTATTCGGTGAAAAATTATCTACATTAGCACAAGCTAATGAAGCTAATGGAATCGAAAGTGATGTTAAAGAGTTAGATGGAGAAATTATTCATACTTCTGGTAATCATAGTGGTGGTACAACTACTAGTACTCCTGCTCCAACAAGTACTGAGACAACTACGAATACTGCTACACCAGTTGCTGAAACACCAGCACCTGCTAGTAGTAATCCAGTTACAAATGCAGAAACAGCACCTGCTACACCAACTGTAAGTGAAAATCAGCCTAGTCAACCAAATGTTGAAACAATCGAGCAAAAACCTGCTATCCCTCCAGAACAATTGATGAGTCAAACTCCTCAAAATACTGTGGTAGCACCTGTTGAACAACCTCAAGCAATCGTTCAATCAGTACAGCCTGCTCAACCAGTTCAACCACAGGTTCAAGTACAACCAGTACAACCTGTAACACAAGAAGCTGTAGCACCACAAAATGTAATGCCTGTTGAACAACTTGTTCAGACAGCTCCTCAACAAGTATTACCAACAAGTACAGTTCCTACACTACCTCAAAATAGTGCAGTGTCACAGCCGGCTATAGTGCCACAAAGTACTACAGTTCCAAGTGTTCAACCTAATTTAGTTCAACCAGTTGTCGCAGAAACTACTCAAAATCAAGTTCAGGTTGGACCAATTGCTCAACCAGTTCCACAAAGTCAACCATCTAAGTTCTTTAGTGGAATCATAACAAATAATTAATAATTAAAATAAGAAAGAAGGTGCTTTTATGATAGAGTCAATTATAGCGTTAGCAATAATTGTGTTTGGAGTTTTATTCTACTTTAAACAAGGTGATACATCAATGCATGAGTTTGTTCTTGGTCAAGCTTCTAACATTTATGAACGATATGCACCTTATTCATTTAAACAAATAAGAGATAAAGTAAAATCAATGGGGCAAGAATATTCCACTAAAGATTATTTAGTACAAATTCTAATCTTTTCAGGATTTGCCTTTGGTATTTCTTATATATACTTCTATAATATTGTAATTTCCATAATATATATGGTTGTAGTTGTAAGTATAATACCTTACTTAACATATTTAAGATGTAAAAGAATATTCTCAGAATTCTTATTTGAACAAATACAGGTATATACTACCAATACTATAATGGAATTCCAAACAACTCAAAACTTTGTAAAAGCTATCGAAGGTGTTTACAACTCAGGAGTTTTAGAGTCACCTGTACTAGAAGATGTTAAATTTATGATAGATTTAGCTTATCGAAATGGTGATATCATCGAATCTCTTGATTTTATGAATCAAAAATATGATTACAATATGACTAGAAATATGCATCAGTTATTTTTACAGATAACAAGAGAAGGTGCAAGAGAATCTAATGAAGTTCTAGAAAATATGTTACAAGATATCGATGTTTTGGTAGAAGGAGTTTATCGTGATAGAATTGATAGACAAAACTTCCATAAACAATTTATTCAATATGGACTTTTGCTTTATGCGATGGTTGCTCTTGTTCAATACTTACTTGGAATGGAAAACTACCTAAAAATGCTTGAGGATCCAATAGTATTCTTTGCACTACACGCAATAGTTTTATTTAACAGTTATTTTCTTCTGAATGGAGAAAAATATTATAACGAGAATGTAGGTGCTGAATAATGGTCGAGACAATTATTATATTACTTTTACTTGCTATTGGTTTGTTTTACACAGATACCGTAAGTACAAAAAAGTTTTTTAACACTGAAGATGGATATTTTCTTTCATTGAAAGAAAAAGATTATGACTTTCTTTTAAAGACAAAATATGGGGATAAAGTTGAAGGAAAAACAAATTTAATATTTATGTCTAGAGTAAAAAATGCTTTCTATTCTTTTTTGATATTCTTAGCATTGATGATTGTTTCAGGAAGTTTATCTTTCTTAAATGTAGTTCTACTTTTAGTTGTAGCATATTTCATCTTTAAGTCAGGATATACTAATTTAAAAGCATATTATAAGAAACACTTAGCTCAAATAGACTTATTATTACCATACTACCTAAAGAACTTGGAAATTCTATGTCAGAACTATACAGTTCCAGTAGCTCTTGCAAGATCTATTGAATCTGCTCCTGATGTATTCAAGTCAGGACTAAGAGAAATGGTTGCTAAAATAGATGCAGGTGATTCTACTATACAGCCATATATGGATTTTGCTTTACAGTATCCAGTTCGTGATTCAATGAGAATGATGAGATTACTTTACAGGTTAGGTCTTGGTGCTCAAGAAAATAAATATAAACAATTGTTAATCTTTTCAAAATCAGTTTCATCCTTACAAAATAAGGCTCGTGAAGTAAAATATAAACAGAGACTTGATATAATGGAAAAGAAGACAATGATAATGCTTGTTGTTACTGGTGGAGGTACAATGGTTATCTTATTATTGTCAATGTTGATGATGTTTGGAATATAAAATATTGATATTCGCATAAAAAATGTTTATAATAATTATATAAACTAGAAAGGAGAAATGATTATAATATGAAAGAGGCAACAGGAGAATTAAATATGACACTTGTTACTATCATAGCAATTGCTGCAGTATTAGGCTTCGTAACATTTTTCTTACCTAATATCTTAAATACAGTTGGAAATAAATACAACGATTCAGCAGATACAAATTGTGTTACTGGCCCAGATGGTAAAACAACATGTACAACAAACAAATAAACAGATAGATGATGTCATAGAAGGAGTGTGATAATAAATGCGTGAGTCAATTGGTGGAACAATGTTATTCTGGATAGTATTGTTCTTTATGAGCATATTCATAGCTTTTATGGCATTTGTTATCAACTACGCAAGAGTATTTAAAATAAAGAATTCAATGATTAACTACATTGAACGAAGAGAGGGAGTAGAAAGCCAAGCACAGTTCGAACAAGAACTTGCAACTCTTGGCTATCCAAGAACTGATAGTTATAGAGTATGCCGTCACGATTCTGATTCACCACACGGTGGATATTATTCGGTAGAACTTTACTTGACACTTGGATTTCCCATATTAAGTGGTGTTAAGCCAATTAACATAAAAATAAAAGGTGAAACACGAAATATTGAAACTGGAACGACAATAAAAGACAAAGATACATCTTGGCAGTGCCTGACTACAGGCGATGGATGTTGTTCAAGGTAAAAAAAGAATAAGGATAAAAGGAAATAAAAAGGTAGGTTAGTGATATGAATGTATTGATTGTTAATCAACAAGAGAATTTATTATCCTCTTTAAACATTGAAGTTATTAAAACCTTAAGAGGAACATTTGATCCTGACGAAATTATTTCAACATTTTCTAACTTCTTTTTTGCTCGTATGATAATTGATATTACAGCATTAAACAATTGCGAAGATGTTATAACATATCAAAAATTGTCTATTGGGTTACCAATTGATAAGATAATATTACTTATACCTGCTAATTCACAGGTAGCAAATAACTTTTTCTTATCGAAACTTATATCGATGGGATACTATAACTTCACGACTAATAGTGATGGTATAATGTATCTTTTGGAACATCCAAACACATATAAGGAAGTAGCACATTTACATCAAGCAGGAATGAGTGTTGGAGCTCCAATGGCTCCACAACCTAGTAATGGTATTAGTCCAGTTGATAATAATTTGCCGTCTGTTAGAGTTTCCGTTGGTGGAGGAGTTAGAACACTAGGAATAAAAAATGTTACAGACAATGCAGGAGCAAGTTCATTGATTTATATGATGAAGAAAGAACTTGAAGAAACTCACAATCTTTCAGTTTTAGCTATTGAAATTGATAAAAGAGACTTTATCTTCTTTAGAGAGGATAATATGGTTTCTACTGATAAGAACTCTTTAGCTAATGAACTGATGAGATCAAAAGATTTTGATCGAGTACTTGTTGATTTAAATGAATATGACGATACAATATGTGATGATGTTATTTATTTATTAGAACCATCAGTAATTAAGTTAAATAGATTGATGTTAAGAGATAAGAATATCTTTTCTAAACTTAAAGGAAGAAAAGTTATAATAAATAAATCGACACTTAGTGAATCAGATGTTAGAGAATTTTCAATGGAGGCAGGTATTAACATATTCTATGTTTTACCACCATTAAACGATAGAGAAAGATCAAGTGTAGTAAGTGATTTATTGAAATATTTAAATATGGTTCAGTAAAAATAGAAATGTTGACAAAATGAAAAGGTTATAGTAATATAACATTATGGATTTGGAGGAGTGTTTATATGGATATTTTTCTTATAGCAGATTCTTGTGGTGGTCTAGGACCAATCGTAACAGTTGTAAAAGGTTTATTTAATATAATTAAAATTTTTATACCTATAGCTTTATTGATTATGGGTGTTATAGATCTTTCAAAAGCTGTACTAGCAAGTGATGATAAAGAGATTAAAGCTGCACAAGGTAAGTTCGTTAAGCGTGCAATTGCTGCAGTAGCTGTTTTCTTTGCATTTACTTTAGTAGATGCTGTTATGGGACTAGTTGGTCAAGGTGATGATTCTGGCGATACAACAAGTTGGTCTCAATGTTGGGAGTCAAGCTAATATAAAGTCAATGAAAGGTTAAATCCTTTCTTTTTTTTCTTGTAATTTTTGCTTACTTTGATAAAATATAGATAGAGGTGACTAAGTATGGATAAACAAATGATGAAATATGTTGGCATACTTGTTGGTTTAGTAGTGCTAGTAGTAATCGTTTTGTTATTGATGAATGGTGGCGGAGGAAATAAAAATTTGTCCTTTGATGAAATAGAAGATAAGATGGTTTCAGCTGCTAAAAAGTATGTAAAAGATAAAGGAGAAGATATTCTACCTAGTGTAAAAGGGGATTCCTTTACTCTTGATGTTGCTAATTTAGTTAATGGTGATTATCTTGATGAACTTTCTAGTTATACAAAAGATAATGTTTCTTGTACAGGAGCTGTTGTAATTTACAATGCTGGCAATGGAAATTACGATTATGTTCCAGAACTTTCTTGTGGGTCAAACTACGAGACAAAGAAACTTTCTACGACACTAATTGGAGAAAATGGTAGCAATATAGTTGTTGAAGGCTCTGGTTTATATCAAAGACTAGATGGTAAATTTGTAACAGCTTATGAAGATTTGTATGGTAGTGGAATGGAAAATTTGGAGTATGTTTATCGTGGAGATGAAGTAAACAACTATGTAAAGATAGATGACAACCTTTGGAGAGTAGTTGCAATTGATTCTAACCAAAATATGCTTATGATTTTAGCAAATCATTCTAAAAAAACATATGCTTGGGATGATAAATTTAACGAAGAAGTAAATAAAAGTCACGGTATAAATACTTATGAACATAACGGACTTGAAAGCAATGCATATAAAACTGTACAACAATTTTATGATGGTGAAATCCCACTTATGGATAAAGAAGAATACAGTACAAAAACAAAATATTTAATTACTCCAATGGATTTGTGTATTGGTAAAAGAAGTCCAGAAGACAGTGATACTAGTGGAGCAATAGAATGTCAAGAAGTGTTAAATGATCAAGTTATGGGACTTTTACCTGCATATTACTTTATGAGTGCTTCTCTTGATGAAAATTGTACATCAATAACTTCTAAGAGTTGTGGAAATTACAATTATTTAGCATCTTTCGATGATTTCTGGTGGCTTTTAACTGGAAATAGTGATGATACATACGAAGCTTATTCAGTGTCAAAGAAATATGTTGATGTTAGTTTGTGTAAATACAAAGCTGATATAAGACCAATTATTAAAATTGGTTCTCGTGCTGTCTATAGCAAAGGTGATGGCACAAAAGATAATCCTTATACAATTAAATTTTACGGATAGTAATTAATAAAAATAATAATACTTGTTTATTATTATTTTTTTTCGTGTTATAATTAATGTGATTATATTAAGAAATGGGTGATTTTATGGCTCCTCAAGGACATTCGTGGTTTATGAATATTATAAGATCTATTTTTTGCTTTCTTGATGGACTTGTATACCGTTTAATTAGATGGATACTTTATGGTGTTTTTGATATATCGAGTATAACTACTAATTCTGATGTTTTTAGTGGGATTGCAGAAAGAGTTTATGTTGTTTTAGGAATTTTTATGGCGTTTAAACTATCTTTTTCGTTCTTTCAATATATAATTGATCCTGAATCGATGACAAAGAGTGAAAAAGGTGTTTCAAAACTTTTCTTGCGTGTATTTTTGATGCTTTTTGCTTTAATACTTTTACCAACATTACTATTTGGTCAAGGAACTTCTAAAGGAATGCTTTCAAGAGCTCAAGATGCTTTTTTACCAGTTTTACCAAAACTTATTTTGGGTACTCAAAATTCAAGTAATAGTGGTAATATTGATCAAACCCTCGATGAAACCGCGGATGAAATAACCGTGACCACCCTGGGAGGATTCTTTACTCCGTCAAAAGAGATAGATGAAAAATGTGGAGAAGGAACATATGAAAATACTCCTCCAATTGAATCTTTGGAAGATTTTGAAAATAACATTAACTTAACTTGTGATGTTAAAGGTACAGGTGTACTTGGAATAGGAGCAACTAAATATTATAAATATAGCTATATGCCTTTTGTATCTACGGTAGTAGGAGTTTTAATAGCTGGACTATTTCTTGCAATTACTCTTGATTTGGCAAAACGTTTATTTAAACTTATAATTCTTGAAGTTATTGCACCAATACCAATAATGTCTTTGATTGACCCGAAAGGTTCTAAAGATGGAGCATTCGGTCATTGGGTTAAGAATTTAACTTCAACATTCTTAGATATATTTATAAAACTTGGAATTGTATATATTGTTATTGTTTTAATTCATATGGTTGTAAGTGCTAATGCTGAAGGTGGCTTGTTTGTAGATTATCCAACATTCAAAGAAAGTGGATTTAGGTCTGTTTATTTAACGATATTCTTAATTTTAGGTTTAATATTCTTTGCTAAAGAAGCACCTAAATTTATAAAAGATTCGCTTGGATTAAAGTCTGATAGTGGTGGATTATTCGATGATTTAAAAGATATTGGAAGAGCTGCCGGTATCGTTGGAGGTGCTGCAGTAGCAATACCTGGAGTTATCGGTTCTGGTATTGCAAGTGGAAGAGCAAGTTATTTAGCTGATGATACAAATGGAAAAAGCCACAACCCACTTCGTGTTGCAAAGAATATTGGTGCTGGTTTACTTGGTGCTGGTGCTGGAGCAGCAACTGCTGTTAGACAATTAGGTGGAAAGAAACCTGGTATTCAGTCGGTAATGAAAGCAATGTCTGAAAGAAATGCTAATGCTATGGCCGCTGGAGCTGCTGGTTCTACATTCTTTGGTAGAAAAGGAAGCGAAATATCGAGTGTGTTTACTGGACAAACTGCAGCTACAAGAATAGGAATGCAAATTGCTGGTAATCAACAGAAACAATCTTTGATTAAATCTATTACTGATAGAGCATCATCAGAAATGGTTAAGACTACAAAAACTAGTGGTACTTTTGGAAGTGCTTCTAGAATTACAGGAAGATTTAACTATAAGACGGTAAATGCTCAATATGAAGCTGCTAAGAGTGCAGGTTTATCTTCATTTAGTATTAAAGATATAAATGGAGCATCTCATACAATTTCAATGGAAGATTACGAATTATATAAAGGTAACTTATTAACAGAAAACGAAGCATACTATATTAAATATGCTAACTCAGGTGCTACAGTAGATGAATATGGTCACGCCCTTACTGGTGATGACGCAATCCAAGACAATGTTATTGCTGGATTTATGCAAGATGCTGATTCTGCTGGAATTGAAGAAGCTATCTATAGGGATAGAAAGAAACTTAAAGGTAAGAACGACGAGTTAACAACTGAAATTGCTCACCAAAAACAGCGTCAATCAAGAGCACAAGCTAACGATAGATATAGTGCAAAGAAATAGAAGGGAAAGTGATAAAAAGTGGATGGAAATTATTTGATACCAGCAAATGCCAATAGAGGAAAATTATATTTTGGATATTTCCGTGGAATAGACTTAGCTATTTTCTCAATTGGAGTTTTAATTACACTTATAATGCTATTTGTTTTTCAAAATGAGATGCAAAACACTTGGCTAGCTGTTTCAACATTAATTCCCGCAGGTATTGCAGGACTTCTAGTGTGCCCAATACCTTATCAACACAACATATTAGTGTTACTTCAAGAAATTTATAGATACTATTTTGTAAATAGACAAACTTATATTTGGAAAGGTTGGTGTGGTAGTTATGGCGACGAAATCAGGAAGAAGTAAATATACAGAAGATTGGGTTCCAGTAAGGGGAATAAGCAGTGGAACAATAATTTTAAACAATCAAGATAAAGTATCTGGAGTTAAAATTGCTCCAAGAAATATCTTTATCTTGGATTATGAATCTCAACAATCAGTTTTAATGAATTTAAGAAATATGTACAATCAATTAGATTTTGAATTTTGGCTAGTTGTTGCTGATCGACCTGTTGATATTTCTGTATATATGTCACAGCTTCAATTGTTGTACAATCAAGAACAATCTCCTGCTATTAGAAAACTTATTGCTGAAGATATTAACAAAGGAAATTCATTTATTAACAATAATGTTGTTGATACGGAATACTACATATTGTTTAAAGAAAGAGATCCTGATAAATTACAAAAGAAAATTCGTACTCTTGTAAATTCTTTAGCAACAGCAGGACTTTCTGCACAACAGACATCAAATGAAGACTTAAGAGTTATACTTGATAACTTCTTAAATGGTGGAAAAGCAACTAAATTTGGAACGGTGGTGGCTCAAAGTGAGTAGTTTTAAATCAGAAATAGCTCCTAAAGGATTACAATTTTATCCAAGTGATTTCTTTATAAGTGACAAGTATGCTACTATTTTAACTGTCGTATCTTATCCAAAGTTTATTTCACCGGGTTATTTGTCAAATTTAACAAGTATGCCAGGCATTAAAATAGTTATTAAACATATACCAGTGTCATTCTCAGTAGTTTCTAAAATGCTTAATAAACAAATTGCTGAATTAAAGCAAAAATATGCTGATGAAAGAGATAGAACTATGCAAGAAAAAATTAGAATGGACTATGAATCTCTTGAATCATTTGTTACTATGATTGCAGCAAATCAAGCTAAAATATTCGATTTTCAAATGCATATTATGATAACTGCTGATACAAAGGAAGAATTGGAACTTAAGAAAACAAATGTTAAAAGTTATTTGGAAGCAATGGAAATGAGAGGAGTAGCTTTAAGATTTGAACAAGAAAAAGCCTTAAAGTCTATGGTGCCAATATTTCCTAAACAGGATATTGAAGATCGTGTGGGAACACCAATCCCATCAGTTACAATTGCAGCTATGTATCCATTTATCTTCGATAGCGTTAAAGATCCAGGATTAAGTACTCTTCTTGGAGTAGATTTCTCTGGAGGAGTAATCCTATTTAACCAATTTTTATATAAAATTAGAAAAGAAAACAATAGAAATAATGCTAACCTGATTCTATTAGGAACTTCAGGTAGTGGTAAATCAACAACTGCTAAATTACTTCTTCGTAATCATATAAGAAATGGTTGTCAGATTGTAGCGATCGACCCAGAAAATGAACTTGAAGAGATGACTAAAAACTTTGGTGGAGATACAATCGATTTAGGTAGAGGTGGAGAATTCGGTATGATTAACCCTTTACAGATTGTTATAGATGCTGATGAAGATGAAATTAAACAAGGTTTAGGTTATACAATACTTCCAAGAACTTTACAATTTTTAAAAGCTTTTATGAAGTATTATGATCCATCTATTGAAGAAGATGTATTAACATTATTCAGCGAAGTAGTTCAAGATACATATCGTCGTTTTGGAATAGATTTTGATAAAGATTTTTATAACTTTACAGCAGAAGATTATCCAACATTTTCCGATGTTTATGAAACAATAAAAGCAATACTTTTATCAATGACAGATCATACTCAAGAGCGTGATATAATGGAGCGTCTTGAATTAAAAATAAGACCTCTTACAAAAGATTTAAAATATTATTTTGATGGTCATACGACAATTACTCACGATAGTGATTTTATAGTATTTAACATCAAAGAGTTAATGAATGCAGATGAAAATATTAAAAATGCTTTATTCTTCAATATTTTAAAATATGCTTGGGGACTTTGTCTTGATAAAGAAGTTGACACAGTTCTAATGGTTGATGAAGCTCACGTTTTGCTTGGAGACAACAATGCTCTTGGAGCAGATTTCTTAGCTCAAGTACAGCGTCGTGCTAGAAAATACAATACCGGTACAATTATAATTACGCAACAACCAAGTGACTTTGCTGCACCTGGTGTATTGATGCAAGGAAAAGCAATATTTGACAATGCATCTTACTATATCGTAATGGGACTTAAGAAGCAGGCAACTGAAGATTTAGGATTACTAATTGACTTAAATGATAATGAAAAAGAAAGCATTAAGCAGTACAATCAAGGAGAAGCTTTGTTTGTCTGTGGAAATAGAAGAATGAGAATAAATGTTGTAGTTACTCCAGAAGAGTTATCTTCTTTTGGAAGTGGTGGAGGACTATAATTAGAGACCAAATATTTGGTCTTTTTTCTTTAAAAAATTATTAGTATTTATAGGAATAAAAATGATAAAGTGTTATAATTAGAATAGATTATTAGACATTTTAAGGAAGTGATAATGTGGCATATCAAGCAAGTAATCATAGAAATAACAATAATGGAAACAAACCTGTTAATAATAATCAACAGATGAATAGAGGGGGAAACACTTCTAAAGATAATAGCCTTGTAAATAGAAAAGGTTATAATGGTAATGGTTATAAGAATGTTAATAACTATAATAGTAAGAATACAAATGATTCCCAAATACAAAACACTTTACAAAAAGTAAAAGAAAAACAAAAGAAAACGGCAGCTAAAAAAGCTATTGTCGAGGGAATGAATGCTTTGGCTCCTGGTGTTGGTGGTGCAGCAGCAGAAGCAGCACTAAAAACTAAACAGGGTGACGAAATCTTAGATGCTTATGCTAAAGGAGATACTCCAGCTGAAGGAATAAAAAATGTAAAACAAGTATTAGATAGAAAAAAAAGAATAATAAAACTTATTGGACTTGTGCTTTCTTTATTACTTCCTATATTAATATTAGTTATTTTAGTTTCTGTTATTTTTAAAAATGCCGATAGTCAGATATTTAGTAATGAAAATGGTGGTACTGTCGAATCAGATGATTATGGTTATGATAATCCTGATACTAATATTTTTGCTAACTATCCTGGGCTTTATGAAAAAATTGAAAGAATTTCTCAAGATGTCAGTGAAGAATATAAATTAGAGATAGATAAATTTTTAATTGCTGCTACCTTGGTTGCTCCAATAGAAAATGGTCTAATTATACCTGTAAATGATGGCTCTTGTGGTGAAGAAGAGTGCTACTACTTTAATGATGAATCACTAACTTGGGATGAATTTTTGGATTCTTGGGGTGATCAATCTGAATTACTTGCTAAAATGCAAATTATGACTTATGTAAACCCTGCATCTAAAATCAAGGTTTCTTGTGGAGACGAACAGACAATGGAACAATATGCTCAAAACGATTTGGAGATTAACACATTCCCGTGGTATGGATGGTTAAACCCTCTTAACTGGTTTAGAGGATTTACCGATGCAGTTAAAGCCGAAGTTAACGCAAAATGTATCGATGTACCTAGTGGAAAGTATAAAGTTCCAACCGTATATACTATATCGACAGAACAAGGAGAATATTACTTAACAAACGATGCAAGTGGTAATTATGATTATGTAAAAGATCCAAATAGTGGAGGAGTATATTTTTGGAATTTAATTAATAAAAATGGTTTTATCCACGAATACTTAAAGGACTATTTGAGTGCTGAATACAAAGATGATCCAGATAAAAACTACGAAATAAATAAAAAGACAATCGTTGAAACTGTAAACTATATTTACTCATATTATGAATCAATAAGAAAAGATTGTCTTGGAAATAAAATACTTGAAAGTGAAATTGAAAATATAAATATATATAATCCACCTGAAAAACAAAGTAGATATGGTATTCCTGAAAATCAATCAATCAATTTTGAAGATCAATATATTGGTGGAGTTATGCTTGCAGAGTACAATATGGGTGATTTAGAGTCAATGAAGGCTTTTGCCATACTTGCAAGAACAGAAGCTGTTGCAATAGTAGGGTTGGACGGTTCTGGTACTATCGAAAATAGTTCTAATGATCAAAACTATAGTCCGGATTATTCTCCTGAAAAATATCCAAAAATTGCCGAAGCTGTCGAAGCTACAAGGGGGATGGTCTTATCTAAATTCCAAGATCCAAAAGTTTGGCATACAGAATACGATGCCTTTTGCCCAATAAAGAACACTCTTGAAGGTGGCTTCTATTACCTTGATGATGATCAACAAAATTTACCGATTAATCCTTCTGCTTATGAAGCAATAACAGGAAAAGAATTTATAAGTCCAAATAGTAGATGGTTAGATTGTCCTTGTTTCCAAAATAGTCATTCAAGACCTCACGACGAGGAAGCTGATGATGAAAACACAAGATATCATACATCAAGCAGTAGTCCTCCAACATATCCTGGTGGAACTCCATCTCAAACAACGAAAGATGTTTGTTGGACTTATAAAGGACCTGTGACAACAGATGACGGACTTAATAAATTTGCTTGGAAATACAAACCATCGGGTGGTCACGGTCGTGGTGCTAGTCAATATGGACTTAAATATTTTGAAGCCTTTGGTTATGATCGTGATGCATTACTTAGAATGTTCTTTGAAGGTGGAGTTGTAAGAGTTTTATCAAGTTCTTTACCTGAAAGAAAATGTGCTGATATTCCTTACTATACTGGTGAGAAAAAAGTCGGTGGCACAGGAACAAGTGGGTCTACCTAACACAGATAGTTATACGGATGTTGTCGGTGGAACAGCATTAAATAAACCTTTAACTGAAGCATTAGCAGATAATGGATACACTGTTAGTGACCTTAACAATTGTATTGGCTCACGAGTTAATAGTGCTGGTTATGGTACTAGAAATGGTGTTGTGCAAGCTGGTGTTGGGTTACTAGAATGCACGATGGATATGACTGGAGGTTACACTTATCCATATGACCACCGTGGCGGTTATGTTGGTGGTAACTATAACCCCGATATTCAAGGAAAACTTGGTGTAAATAGCAAATGGGGAGAATATGCAAGTTATGCTACCGGATGCTCTAGTAGTAACTGTCGTCTTGGACTTAATTGTGCTAACTTTGTTAGATGGTCTATGTGTAATGGTGGAATGGATTTATGCAGTAAAGGAAGTACCTTTGCTACAGGAATGGCTGGATATAATTCCAGTGAAGATTACTTTCCTGGAGCAACGCGTGTTAAATTAACCCCATCATTCAGTGTTTTAAGTGGTTCTATAAGAGTATCATCGAAGGAGGAAGCAATAGATATGATTCAACCTGGAGATGTACTATATTCCGACCATAATGGTGGAGGCAACCACGTAATGTTAATAGTGGGTGTAGATAATAATTCCATTACAATTGCTGAAAACGGAAGAAAAACAAGAAAAATATCAAAGAGTGATTTATCATCAAATTCAATGACTTATGTAGTATTACTTTTAGATGATTATTATGCTAATAGTGCAAATGTAAATTCACTTAGTTGGTAGGGGAGATAAAATGATTAAAAAAATAATTTTTGGATTATTTCCTGTGATTTTTTTGACAGGGTTTACGATAACATATGATGTAGAAATTGAAGATGGTAAAGTAAACGAAAAGCTTACTGTTATTGAAGAAGATGTAAATCTTGCTAAAGAAGAAAATGAAGTTGGAGAAAGTTTTGAAGATATATCTAAAATGTATGGTTCTTCTTATGATTTATACACTAGTTTCTATAACTTATATGCCGATAATCCTGATATTTCAGAATGTATAAGTAACTGTTCTATTTATGATAAAGAATACATTGATGATGGTAATAGAGTTGGATTTATATTAAGTCATACTTTTTCTTTTAAAGATTATGGGGATTCATCTCTTGCCAATGAAATAATACCTGGTTTTCAGACAATTTTAGATGATAAAACATTACAAATTAAGAGTGGATCTTCGTGGAATTTTGTCAATGGTTATGACAACTTAGAAAAATTAGAAATAAACCTTAAAACAACATATGAAGTTGACAAAGTAAATGGTAAAAAGAAAAGCAACAAGTATACTTGGACAATTAATAGAGATAGTACTCAAAATATAATTCCATTATCTATTGTTTTAAATATAAAAAATGAGGATAATAAAGAAAGCAATGTTCCTCTTTGGCTTATAATTTTACTCTTGGTTTTAGTTTTGGGAATTATAATATATTATTTCTTCCAAAAGAGAAAACAAGAAAATAGTATATAGTCCATATTTATTGAAAAATATAGACTTTTATGTTATTATTTAAATTGATTTAAGGATGTGACTTTTTATGAAATTAAAATTTGTAGCATCAACAAGAGATGTAGTTATATTTCTTATTTTTGCTTTGTTTTTGTTATATGTTGTAGCATTAGGAGTTCTTAATATTCCAACTTTAGCAAGCAATGGAACTTTTTATGGACTTTCACCATTTGAAGCATTCACCCCAAGATATCTTCATTATACAATTATATTTTATATAATTGCTCTTGGTGGTTTGATTTTAAGTGTACATTCTTATTTCTTTGAATTTGGAGAAGGTATAGGAATTAAAATTGGAGATAAATCAGGTGGTGGTTACAGTGATTGGGCAAAAGCAAAAGATATTAAAAACGATCCTGATGTAAAAATGGTTTCAGCATCTGCTATGAAGTCAGACTATGCAGGAGTTCCTTTAATTAGTAATGGTAGAGAATTATGGGTAGACAATGGAGAATATCATACATTGGTTATCGGAGCTACTGGTTCAGGTAAAACTCAAGATACAATTTTACCAACAATTAAAATACTAGCTAAAAAAGGTGAATCAGTTGTTGTTACTGACCCAAAAGGTGAGATTTATGAGAAAGCCGGAGGGCTATTAAAGAAAAGAGGATACAATATTATTGTATTAAACTTCCGTAATCCTCAAAATGGTAACTCTTGGAACCCACTAGAACTTCCATATAGATTATACAAAAATGGTAATCAAGATAAAGCAATAGAGTTACTTGATGACCTTGCATTAAATATCCTATATGATGAAACAAACGCTAATAGTGATCCGTTCTGGGAAAAAACAGCAGCAGACTATTTTTCAGGTATTGCTCTTGCAATGTTTGAAGATACTACAGAAGATAAAATCAACATTAACAGTATAAATATGACTGCCACTGTTGGAGAAGATAAAATAGGTGGATCAACATATATAAAAGAATATTTTAGTTTCAAAGATCCAGCAAGTGCTGCTTATGTTAACGCAAGTGGTACAGTTATGGCACCTAGTGATACTAAAGGTGGTATTATATCTGTATTTAAACAAAAAGTTAAATTATTCGCATCTCGTGAAAACTTATCAGAAATGTTAAGTTATAGTGATTTCAAACTTGATTCAATTGGAAAACAACCAACAGCAGTATTTATAATCATTCACGATGAAAAGAAAACATATCACTCACTTGCGACAATACTTATTAAACAAATTTATGAAACTTTAATCGATGTTGCTCAAGAAAATGGTGGAAAATTACCAATAAGAACAAATTTCTTACTTGATGAGTTTGCCAATATGCCACCACTTAAGGATGTAACAACGATGATTACAGCAGCTCGTTCAAGACAGATAAGATTTACAATGATTATTCAGAACTTTGCTCAGTTAAATAAAGTATATGGTAAAGATGATGCCGAAACAATTAAAGGTAACTGTGGAAACATAATTTATTTGATTTCTAAAGAGTTAGCAGCCCTTGAAGAAATAAGTAAACTTTGTGGAGAAAAGAAGTCTAAAAAAGATGATAAGACAGCTTCCACACCACTTGTTACAGTAAGTGATTTGCAAGTTATGAAACAATTCGATCATATCCTATTAAGAATGAGAAAAAGACCATTTAAAACATCCTTTACACCAGATTTCAAAACTGATTGGGGTGAAGCAGGAGCAAATACAAAAATTGATTATCCTGTAAGAGAAAAAAGACCTGTTGCTATTTTTGATATCAGGGAAATGGTTAAAGCTAAAGTAGAAGAGAGAAAAAATAAAAAAATAAACGAAATGATGGCATCAATCGATAATGGAAATCCTATGTCTAGTTCTAGTCCAATGGGTGGAGGAGCAGGCTTCCCACCAATGTTTGGAGGACCAAAACCACAGCAAGCTCCAAGTGTTCAACCTAAGAAAGATGACAATCAAATAAATGGTATCTTAAAGATGATTGATGAAAAACTTGCTGAAATAGAAAAAGAAGAAAAAGAGGCAAAACAAGAAAAAGCACCAAAAACAAAAGAGCCAGTTTATAATAACATCACAGTAAATAATTATGAAAGCAATAAAGCCCCTGAAAAACCTAAAAATGATATTGAACTATTAGATGATGACTTTTTAATAGATAACTCTGAAATTGAAAGAAAAGTTAATGAAAAATTATCAAATACTGCAATTGAGTCACAACAGGAAAAGGAAGAGACTAAAAATTATCAAGAAGTTATTAAACCTAAAGAAGAAGTTAAAGAAAGTAACCCATCTACTCCAAAAGATAGTGATGTCGAATTATTAAATTTCTTTGATAATGACGATGATGAAGAAGTTTTAGATATGATAGAGAAGGGAATGCCTGAACTTAAAGAAACACAGAAACCTGAAGAGAAAGTCGGTAATTTCAAACCAACTCCTACAATTAAACTTGATGATGTAGCAGATGATGATAAATTCTTTGATGATTTCTTTGATGATTAATATTGTTAGGAAAGAGGAATGATATATGAAAAAAACAATAATTATATTAGCAATGTTATCAGTTCTTTTACCTATAAGAATAAATGCTCTTGAATCTTCTGAAATTACAAGTGATACAGTAACTTTAAGTAAATGTGTAGATGGTAATTCGGCAAGATTTATGTTAGGACTTTCCGAGATTAAAGTTAAATTTTTAGGTATTGATGTCGAAGAAAAAATAAAATACAAAAGTACTGGACAAATTGATGAAAACTACATAAGTAATTATGTATGTGAAGCTTTAACGAGTGCTAAAAAAATTACAATTGAATACGAACCAGGAATTGAAAAAGAAGATAAATATGGTAGAATTCAAGCTTGGGTAATCATCGATGATGAACTTTTACAAGAAGACTTATTAAAAAATGGTTATGCTAAAGTAATGTACTTAAATGATGAATATACTTACAAAGATGAAATAAAAGAGGCTCAAGATTATGCTCAAGAAAACAGATTAGGTATTTGGGAAGATGAGCAAGTAGAAAAGGAAAATAAAGAAACTAAAGAGAAAAATTCAAAAGGATTTTTTGAAACAATATTTGACTTTATTGGAGATTTATTTCAAAAAATATTAGATTTTATAGATGATTTAATCAGTGATATTTTTTAGATTAGGAGGTAGTTAAATGGACCTATTAAAAGAATTAAAAAAATTCAAAAAAAGACACCCTTTAACTATTGCGTGGAGATTAAAAAGTAATGTTGGAATTGTTGAAAAACATCTCAACGACGATGAAAAAGTAGAATACATTTTTGCTGGTCAAAAAACTAATCTTTCATATGATTTCTTTTCCACAGCAGTTGTTGCTATAACAAATAAAAGAATTTTGGTAGGTAGAAAAAGAGTGTTCTTTGGGTATGCTCTCGATTCTATTATGCCATATATGTACAATGACTTAAATATAAGAGCAGGAATCTTTTGGGGAAAAGTAGTAATTGATACTGCCAAAGAAGTAGTGATAATTAGTAAAATTGATAAATCTGCTTTAGATGAGATAGAAACAGCAATAAGTAAAACAATGATAAAATTAAAAAAGGAATATAGTAGTGAATCAAAAAAATAATTATTTAATCCTTTCTACCGATAAAATTTCTATTGATTCTAAAATAAAAAGTATCATTGATAAAATTGATAATAAAGATATAGATATCATAAAATATACCTATCCTGATAATGATATCGCAACAGTATTAGAAGATTTAAATACTTATAATTTCTTATCTAATTTAAAAGTAATAATTTATAATAATTGTTCATTTTTATCTAAAGATCAAGATAAGGATATTAAAAAAATAAAAACTTACTTAGAAAATCCTAGTGATAATTATCTAATTATGATTAGTGATTCCTTAAGTGAAAGAAAAGAATGTAAAGAAGTTTCAAATCTATTAGATGTAACTGATAACAACATATCATCTGAAACATTAATAAAAGATAATTTAGATGATTTAAAAATGGATTATAAAACAATAAAATACTTTTCTAGTTATTGCTTAAATAACAATGAGAAGATTATCAATGAATTAAACAAATTGAAATGTTATAAATATAGTGAAAATGATAAAAATATTAGTATAGATGATATTAATAATATTGTTATGCGTGACTATGATGAGGATATTTTTGATTTGGTTAATGCTATTGTCGAAAAGAATAAAACAAGGGCTTTTGATTTGTACTACCGTATTTCAAAAAAAGAAAAGGATGCAGTAAACATTGTAGCAAGTGTTGCAGGTGGTATTAGAAATCTTTATAGTGTTAAAATATTATTAGAAAAAAATTATCGACAGAATGATATTTCAAATATTTTAGGAATAAAGCCCTATGCAGTTTCTATAGCATCACAAAATTGTGGAAATTACAGTACTAAAAAACTATTAGGTTTACTAGATATGCTATCAGAAATTGATTATAAAACAAAAAGTGGTAAAGGTCACAGTAATACATTGTTTGAAATGTTTTTACTTAGCCTATAAGAAGGTGTTGGTTAAGATGTTAAAAAAGGCAATTACATTTTCATTTATTATGCTATTGATGCTTTTATTGTATCAAGTAGGAGTTAATTATATAAAAATAAATCATTCAATAACTTATACAATAAAGAAAGACCATGTTTATACGATAAAAGAAGATTATCAAAAAAATGATGATTTAGACCATTATTTCTTGAAAATAACTCGTAATGATGACAAAGTCTTTCTATTTGATATTGATAATGTATTTAATAAACAAGAAGAAATCGTATCTGATATATTAGAATATAGTAAAGATGACTTTGAATGTATAACATTAATTTATAAAAGTAAGGGTGGATACTCTGAACCATTGTGTTCAAAAGATGGAGTAGTGTATTCATACCAAGCTGCTAAAGATTTGGTTGATCTAAGTGAGTATACAAGCAAAATAAAAAAATTTGAATTGGATAAATTTGGTGATAAAAGTAAAATAGAAGTTACAAATAATATTAACTATAATGTAGATTATTTTGAAGATAATGAAGTTTTAGTTATGTACGATTACAAGGTAGTAAATTATATTGATAAAAAGTTTTCAAGATCAATGTCATTTTCTAATGTCGATAATTACAAAAATACTTTAGGAACAATTGTAGGAAAGTATTATATGATGCCAAGATTTTCTACTTCGACAAGTTTTAATACATACATTAAATTTAATTTAGAAGAGGGAATAAAGAACGAAATACATATGACTTATAGAATTTCAAAGCAAGCTTATATAAATGGAGTTCACGATAAGAAACTATATGTTTTTGATCCTATAGAAAATAAACAATATGAAATAGATCCATATACAGATGAAGCCAAGATTGTTGGAGACGAAAATAACGATGGTATCATTTATGTAAATGGTAAAAAGAAAAGTATATCAGTATATGATTTACAAAAAGAACAAGTTAAATTTAGTGAAGATGAGGAAAGATTTAAAAATATAGATTATGATAGAATATACATTGGTGAAATGAAGACGATTTATCAAAAAGATGGAAGTTTTTATAAGATATACAATGATTATCCAGAATATCCAATATATTTATTTACAGACAAAGATGCTGAAAGGGTAATAGTACGAAATGAAAATGTTTACTATTTAAAAGATGATTCTATATATAGATATGATAAATATGGTAATGTATTACTAGCTCAAAAGAATGAATTAAAATATAACAAGGACAATACATTTGACATTTATTTAAAATAGAAGAGCAAAATCTTCTGTTTTTTAATTAATTAATCTTTATAACTTAAAAAAAATAATGTATACTTATATCATAGGGTGATTGTGATGATACTAAAGAGACCATATGCTTTTTTAGTAAAGCATTTTAGAATTATTCATGCAATACTATTACTATGTTTTGGTTTTATTACTATGAAAACATGGGATATAGTTAGTTTCTTTGGAACTTATATTAGAAATGATCAAACGGTTTCAGACATTAAGGAACTTGCTGATACTTATGTAACAACATCGATGTATTTTGTAGTTATATTGTCGTTAATTGTATCCTGTATTATCATTTATCTTTTAAGGTATAAGAAGAAACCAATATTAGTTTATTTATATATGACTATCTTAGATATAATCTTGATAGTTGCTTATTACTATTTATATTCATTTTTATATGATATGCAATTTTCAGCTCCAGATCTGAGAGTTGTTAATATCATAAGAGATATGTTTAGATTATTAACAGTTGCGCATTTACCATTGTTAGTAATCTGCTTTATAAGAGCAATCGGTTTTGATGTAAAGAAATTTGATTTCAAAAAAGATATCCTAGATTTAGGAATAGAAACATCAGATAACGAAGAGTATGAATTTGATATAAACATAGATAAAGATGATTTCAAAGAGAAATTTAATAGAGGTTCAAGATTATTTAAATACTTTTATAAAGAGAATAAATTTATCTTCACTGGTCTTGAAATAATAGTAGGGGTAGCAGTATTAGTATTTGTCGTTACATTAATTAAAAATAGAGAAATATTTTATAGTGAAAACGATGCTTTTGATGTTGGAAATTTGAGAATACAAGTCCTAGAAAGCTACAAGACAGATAGAGACGCTATTGGAGTTAAATTCAATTCTAAATATTTTTATATCGTTACAAAAGTAAGATTTACAAACAATGCAGGTTACGATACTACTATTAACACTGGTAATATGAAAGTTGAATATTCAGATGGCGCTAGTACAATGGTTATTAAAAATTTAAATGAAAGAATGAGTGAATTCGGTACAAATTATTTTTCTCAAATATTAAGAGCATCTGAAACAAGAGATTTTGTTTTTATCTTTGAAGTTCCAAATGAATATTATAATGAAGATTTCGTTTTTAAATATTTAAATAGTTTAACTCTCGAAGAAAATGAATTGAAGTATGAATATTTAAAAGTTAAACTTTCTCCAAAAGAATTCGATGACAAAGTTAAAAAAGTATCAACAAAAGAAATAGGGGAAAAGTTAACATTTAAAGAAAGCGTACTAGGTAATACAAATATTACAATTAATAGTATGGAATTATCTGACAGTTTCTTATATAAAATTGTAAGATGTTCAAAAGATACTTGTACTCAAAAAGTAAATCAAATTACACCAGATCAAACCCAAGGTTATGACTTAACAGTTATGAAATTAAATATAGATTTAAATTTTGATAGAGATAAACTTGGAAGTAAATATAATGTGACTAATTTTATTACAAAATATGGAAGTATTAGATTTGTAATTAATGGAAAAGAATACAATAATAGTAATAAAAATAGTAATAATGAATATCTTTTGAAACTAAATGATATAACTCCTTATATTACAGATAATTATGTATATTTAGAAGTAAGGGATAGATTAAAAAGTGCAGAAAAAATATATCTTGATTTTACTATAAGAGATAAAGTCTATACTTATGTTTTAAAGGATACTACCAAAGAAGAAGTAAAAGAAGAAACAGAAACACCAGTAGAAGAAAAAAAATAAACCTATAAAGAAATTTATAGGTTTTTTCATCTACAAATCAATATAAAGTAATTTAGTTCTAATATTATTCGGTTGACATAGAATAAAATATATTATAAAATATTCTTGTTGCAATGGGTCTATAGCCAAGTGGTAAGGCATGGGACTGCAACTCCCCGATCGTTGGTTCAAATCCGACTAGGCCCTCCAATATTAATTGATACTCGAACTTCTAATTCGAGAGTAATAAATGCTAACAAAAATGTTAGTTTTTTTATTATTTAAGTAAAAATAATTAATTAGAGTATACTAATAAACAAAAAAATTAAGGATAAACAAAGGGTTAAAAAAATTTTGAACAATATATTTAAAACCATATTCAATCGAAAATAGTTAACATTTTTAAAAAAGTGATTTTAATAGATAAAAATTGGAATTATGATTTTTCATAACTCCAATTTCCTATTTTCTATCTTTAAAAAATTCCGCCCAATATGGATTTTCTTCATCAAATACTTTTTTTTCTACATCTGACAAATTATAGGGATAATCTTTAAATAAATTATATATTTTTTTCTTATCAAATGAAAATAAGTGTTCTCCAATTTTATCTTTATTTTCTACCCACCAAATAGTATCTGATTCCATTTTTTTATAAAATTCAACATTTGATGTGCCTTTTTCTACATTTTCCTTACCATATTCTTCCATTTTAAGAACCTCCAAAAACTAAAATAAATATAGCATAATTTTAAACACAGTTCAATTTTAAATGTAAATTTATACAATTTTTATTATCAAAAATGTAAAATATGTAATATAATCATATTAGTTAGTAATTTATTACTTCCTTATTATTAAGCACGGAAAGAATTATTTGACTTCTTCTCTATACGTTCCATAGAAATAATAAAGGAATTCTGAAATATGAGTTTCTTTTTTATTTATATATAAAAAGTTAAATTGTTAGTTCTAAATAAAATCGTTAATAGTTTTTGATTATCTCACTATGAAATTAATTAAAAATACCCCTCCTTTTGGAAGTGTATTGTTGTGCTTTCATTTAAACTTTTTTATTCGAAGTTTTTAAGTGATTCTTTCATTGTATCTGTATCGTAATTAACTCTATAACCATTTCTTGCTTGCTGTAGTAACAACTTCTTTTGCAGTTTTAATTTAGAACTATCTTTGCTTACAAATAAAATACCATATAAATCATCAAAAGTATTTGAATGAAATAAGTCTGATTCATCCAATTTTTCTGCAATATCAAGTTTAAGCTTTCCAAGTTTAGTTCTTAAAAGTTTATAAAACTCCTCATCACTTATGTTATTTAAAGGTGAAAGATAAGGATCTCCCCATAATTGGTTCATTGCTTCCCCACAAGATAATATAGAATCTAAAAGGTTTCCTTCTTCTCGTCCTTGGTCTTTGATTAACTCTTTAAATAATTTTCTTTCTTCAATTCTATTTTCTAACTTTTTCTTAACCTCAAGTAATAATTCTTTTTGATATTCATAATCACCGTTATTAATTCTTTTATTTATGTTTTTAAGTTCTGCATTACATAACTTTGAGAAAAAATTCTTTCTAAAAGACCTTTCATCAATCAAATGTTTTTCACTAAATAATAAAGAATCATATTTATCTAAATCATAATTTTTAAGTCTAGATCTATTATAGTACTTGAAATATGTTTCCATAAATTGTTGCATATTTACATTGGGAGATATTAAATAATTATCAATATCAAGTCCACGCATCTTTATTACCTTATCATCAAGATGTAATATGTCATTATAATTATAACTAACATTTTTAAGTCTTGCTTTTAACTCAATTTCTGCATATTGTCTTAGAACATCATCATTTTTATCATTTAAAATAATCAAAATTAAATTAGATATACTAAGGTTTTTTAAATTTTCAATTTCCATATAAACCCTCCATAGCTAAATTATATCATAAAGTATTATTTATTTGAAATAATCTATATGTATGTTATAATATATCTCGTGTTTAAAAAGAGGGCATTAAAAAGAAGGCTTTAAAATGAAATACGATATAAATGTAGAAAGAGAAAAATTAGACGAAATTAACGAAAAATTTGTTGAATATATGAAAAATTACCCAAAGAAGAGTATTTCTTTAACTGCAATAGGTAATTCTATAAGTGATGGTTTTTCATTTTCTGAACCAGATAGACCACTACTGGATAGAAATCTTGAATTAATTGAATTAGCAAAAAGAAATGGATTAGTTATTAAGAAAAATCAACTTTCAAGAAGTGAAAATAATAATTCTTTAGCAGTAGCAAGTTGGATTAGAAATGGCTGTACAGAGCAGGATTGCTATGATTGGAATAAAGAAGATTATAGAAGAAATGCAAGAGAAGGAAAGACTTTACTATCAGAAGAAGAAATCGAAAAGTATTTTTCTAATGGTAATAAAGAAAGCATTGAAGATGTGATTTTAAATCCTATGGAAGATGCTAATATTGTTATTATTAACTTAGGAACTGGTTCTTTATTAGATGTTTTAGTGAGAAGTGGAAAAATTACTTTTTCGAATATTTCTAATTCAGTACAGAGAGATTTGAGAGGTATATCAGAAATATTAGAACTAATTCAAGATAACAATAGACAAAACAATTCCCATACGCAAGTTTATTTATGTGGAGCTCCAAGAGTTATGGACACTCAAATAACAGAACTTGTTATGAATAATGCTATGAAAAGATTAGGTAAGGAGTATGCCAATGTTACTTTTGTACCATCTTTTCCAAGAAGGGCTCTTTATAGGACTGTTTATGGAACAATTTTTCCTGATACTCATTATGATAAAGCTGAGTATTATCACTTGTTAAGTAATATTGAAAAGTCAATCATTGATAACTATTTGGGTAAAGAATTATTAATAGAGTTAGATAGAATTCTTTATAAACTTTCTTTAGATAATGATTTAAAAGATGAAAAATATACAACTGAAAAGGCAGTATTCGAAATACAAAAAATGGCAAAACAGTATAAAGAAAATGGAGGAGATGTAAATACTTTCCTTAACCTTACCAAAGAGTATATGAAGTATAGATATCCATTTGATTTTTATAGATTATCTCCAAATGAGAAGTTGGATAAAAGCGTTGGAAGTTTACAAAAGAAATTAATAAAAAATAAGTAAACAGAAATTCTGTTTACTTTTATAATGTCCATTTATCTTCTTGTTTCTCTTGATTATCGTTTGTTTTTGGCTTTCTTATATAAAATTCTACATTTGTTTCTTCTTTCCCTTTTTTAAACTTTACTGAATAAGAACCATCACCTTCGTATATAAAATATAAATATTTAGTGTATGACATACCTGATTTTAAATCTTTGGCGTAGTATAGAGATTCATCAAAGTATGCAGCTACTTCGTCCATTGGAGAACCAATCTGATTATATAGAGTATAGTAATATAAGTTTAAAGAATAGTCTTTATATGTTAAATTTTTAATCTCTACTGGAATCTTAATAACTTCTCTTCCGTTGTAGATAGAGTAAATATTATTAAGTTTTTCAAAAGTGTAATTATGCTTTAAAGTTATTTCTAAATTATCAAAAACAAAAGTTTCTTCCATATAATAATTTTTAACATTTATGTTTTCTTCATTACTTGAAATATTTTCTTCTTTAGAATTTGATTCAAGTTCTTTTTTATCTTTGAAGTACCATAATCCAAAAAATAATGTTAGTGAAATTACTATGAATAGTAAGAAAGTCATAATAGACATACAAGTTGTCAATCTTTTTAAATATATCATTCCACTTTCTAGATAATAATTATTTTCTTCTTTAATATTCTTTTTCATAATAATACCTCAATCTAAGAACTTACTATAACATAAAGCTTTATCGTTTTAAAGTAAAAAAATTAAAAAATATTTAGGAAAAATTTTATAGACGAATAATAATCTTATTGAGGAGGTGAGATATGAAGAAATTTGAATGTGTGATTCAAGATGGTCCAAAGGACTGTGGAATTTGTGCTTTACTTACTATTATAAAGACATATAATGGTTCAGTATCAAAAGAATATTTAAGGAATTTAACCAATACGACTAACAATGGTGTAAATGCTTTATCTCTTTTGGAGGCGGGGAAAAAGCTTGGATTTTATACTGAAGGAGTAAAAGGTGATGTTCTTAAAATAGAAGATAAATACTTGCCCTGTATTGCCCACGTAATAATTGATAAAAAGTACAAACATTTCGTTGTAATACACAAGATTGATAGAAAGAATAATTATGTGACTATTGCAGATCCATCTAGAGGAATTCTAAAAATAGATGTGGATAAATTTAGGTCAATATCGACAAGTAATTATTTATTTTTCATCCCAAATAAAGCAATTCCTGTAATAAAGGATAATAACCTTATAAAGGATAAATTGCTAAACTTTATAATAAACAATAAAAATACATTGCTAACAATATTAGTGTTTTCAATTTTGTTTACAATTATTAATATAATAATATCCTTTGATTTTCAATTTGTCATAGATAGAGCTATAACCTACAATTCAATTAGTAATCTATACACAATAATATTAATTTTAATTTTTGTATATCTATTAAGAAACATTCTAGAATTTGCAAGAGATAAACTTTTAAATTATATAAGTCACAAACTTAATTATATTGTTATCACAGATTCATTAAATCATATCTTGTCACTTCCTCACTTATACTTTAAGAATAGAACTACTGGAGAAACTTTATCAAGAATATCGGATTTATATGAACTGAAAGATATTTTATGTGATTTCATAGTGACCATTTTTGTTGATTTATTAATCACTATTTGTGCACTATTCACCTTGTTTCACATAAATGCTAAACTGACAATTATTTGTTTTTTGATTTTAGTAATATATTCTTTAATAACCATTGTCTTTAATAAAATGATATATGGTAATATTAAGGAACTAAAGGAGAAAAACGCAGGGGTTAATTCTTCAATTATTGAACTTATAGATGGCTCAAATACTATCAAAAGTTTAAATATACTAGAGAAAGTAAAAGAAGAATTTTCACTTTTATACGATGATTATCTAAATACAAGTTATAGGTTTTCAAAGAAGATAAGCAATAAGAAATTAATCGATAATCTAGTGAGTAGTATTATTTCATTAATCATATTAGCAATAGGAGGAAATTTAGTTATAAATGGAGAAATGAAATTATCGAACTTGATTACGTTTAACTGCATTATCTTATATAACATATCATCACTAAAAAATATCTTAAATTTTGATATTTTATGTAAAAAAACTAAAATAATTATAGAAAGAATAAACGAACTGTTAAATATAAAAGAAGAAAAAATTCATTTTGATTTAAATCCCTTAAAAAATATAAATGGTGATATAGTTATTAAAAACTTATCTTATAAATATGGTGATAATCTTGTAATAAGTAATTTCAGTGCGGTTTTTAAAAAAGGTAAAAAGATTCTAATAACAGGAAATTCAGGATGTGGTAAAAGCACTTTAGCAAAACTCATCTGTGGATTTCAGGAAGTAAAAAGAAACAAAATATTTATTGGAAATAATGATATAAATGATATTAATTTATGGAATTTAAGAGAAGAAGTAACATATGTTTCTCAGGATGAATATTTGTTTAGTAATACTTTATATATGAATATGAATATTAAAAAGATGCGTGACAAGGATAAAGTATTAGAAATTGCTAAGTGTATGTTATTAGATGAAGTTGTTAATAAAAATAATAGTGGCTACAATTTATTTTTAGAAGGAAATGCAAGTAATATCAGTGGAGGAGAAAGACAAAGAGTAATTCTTGCAAGAACTTTTTTAAAAAACAGTAGTATCTTCGTTTTGGATGAAACATTTAGTCAGATTAATGTTGAAAAGGAAAGAATAATCTTAAAAAATATTTTTGAAAAGTTTAGTGATAAGACAATAATAGTTATTTCTCATAGATATGATAATAACGATTTGTATGATGAAGTCTTAAATATGGAGGAGTATGGACCTAGAATCGTTTCAAAAGAGTTTTAAAAACTATGAGATTGACTTAAGACCTTATCTTATAGTAGTTTCTATTTTTATAAGTATTATATTAGTAATTCTTTTATGCAAAAATAACTTAAAAGCTTTTTATGTCACAAAAGGAATAATAAAAAATAGTAAAACAAATATAGTAGTAAATATTGATGACTTAGATAAAATAACAAATAATAAAAAAATAATGATAGGAAAGAACATATTTACTTATAAAATAACAAAAATAAATGATCTAGTAATCGATAATATTAACTACAAAGAAGTTATTTTGGACATAAATAAATTAAATAAAAAATATTTAATTGAAAATAATGTTATTGATGCAAAAATAATTATTAATAATACAACTATCTTTGAATATTTGATTAAAACAATGAAGGGGGAATGATGTATGAAAGAAGTTAGTAAAGAAGAATTAAAGAAGATAAATGGAGGAGGAATATCAATATTAACAGCTATTGGAATATCTGCAACAGTAATTTTTGTTTTAGGAGTAATTGATGGCTATGTTAGACCAAAAAAATGTGATGAGTAAAGCAAGTAAAGACGAACTAGAAAAATTAGATGGTGGAACATCTATAACGGGCAGTCTTATTAACGCAGTTACTGATTGTATAAAAACAATCTTTGATATAGGAAGAAGTTTAGGAAGCTCTTTTAGAAGAGTTGGAGAAAACAAAATGTGCGAAATATCATAGAAGCAATAAAAGATAATAAAAAGTTAATTATTATGATTGCTGTTGCTCCAATAGTTATGTATACCTTTAATATCCTTATGATTTTCCTATTTAATATGGGAACGGATTTTGGAACATTTTTAAGACATTTATATTCTATAGTTGTATGTTAAGAAGAGTAAAACTCTTCTTTTTGTATTGCAGGAATGTGAAAAAAATGTTACAATAAACCTGCAATTCGTGAACAGTTTAATAATATTATGTAGTGAGGGCCGGAAAATGAAAGCGAAAAAAGACTTAATTTCTTTCAAATTTTTTTTATTGTTTGTA
The DNA here is from genome assembly GCA_947629375.1 of uncultured Bacilli bacterium. Classification (GTDB taxonomy): domain Bacteria; phylum Bacillota_I; class Bacilli_A; order RF39; family UBA660; genus RUG13868. Next base: position 31,606 of record CANRDN010000002.1, read on the forward strand.
GTTATTATTAATATATTATTAATAATCATTGACTTTTTAAATGAAACGGATATAAAATTAAGTCTTTTTATTATGCTCTTTTTAATTTTTATTGTTGGAGTAGTAATTTACTGTTATTTAAAAGAAAAAAAGTGGAATAAACTTTTTTATGTCGATCCAATTACTGAAGGATTTTCTTACGAAAAATTTAAAGAAGAATACGAAAAAGATAAAGATACAAAATCTATAATTATTATTGATATAAATAATTTTGATTTAATAAATAAGCATTACGGATATGAACTTATCAATAAAATATTAAAGAAAACTTATAATTGTATTACATCATTTCTTAAGGATAGAGGTTTTTGTTCAAGAAAATTAGATAATTGTTTCATTATATCATTAAATACGCATAAGACTTATGAAATTGTTTCATTTATTGAAAAGGTTGATTCTACTATTAAAAATAGTTTTGATATTGATTTTGGTGTATCAATAAATTGTGGAGTATATAAAGGGGCAAAAACAACACTTGAAGATGCTGAAATGAAAGCAATGACTGCTTTAAATGATGCTAAAAAGAATCCTAATCAATTTTATGAATTTTATGAAGAAGATAAATTAAATATATTACTAGAGAATAAGATACTTTTAGATAAGTTAGAAAAGGCATTAAAAGAAGATAAATTAGATATTTACTTTCAAGCAAAATACGATGTTAAGACTAAAAATATTATTGGGAGTGAAGCATTACTTCGTTGGAAGGATGATGATGGAAATTTTATACCTCCAAGTCGTTTTATTCCAAGTGCTGAAGCAACAGGCTTAGTTACTAAAATTGATAGTTATGTTTTAAATAAAGTATGTGCTATAATAGCAGACTTAAAAAATGAATCGCTTAAGCCAGGAATGGTTTCCATAAATGTTTCAAGAAATAAACTTGATGAAGAAAATATGGTTGATGAATACACTAATGTTTTTAAAAAGTATAATTTAACAAAAAAAGAAATAGAATTAGAGATAACAGAAGGAACTGTTCTTTCAGATGATTATATAGTTCACAATGTAATAAAAAAACTAATTCAAAAAAACTTTTGCATTTTGATTGATGACTTTGGAACAGGTTACTCTTCAATATCTATGCTTAAAAATCTTCAAATGAAGGGAATAAAAATAGATAGAGCTTTCATTATCGATGAAACTAAAAAAGGAAAAGAAATTTTAAAATATGTTGTTTCTTTAGCCAAGGGACTTAACTTAGAGACAATAGCAGAAGGAGTAGAGGATGAGGCCCAATACAATTATTTAAAACAACTTGGTTGTGATGAAATACAAGGCTATTATTTTTCTAAGCCAATGCCATTAGATGAATACAGAGAACTACTAAAAAATCAAAAATGATAAAGAAGGTGTAGTGTTGTGAATACTGTAATTCGAAATGAAATCAAATATCTTGTAAATATTCTGGAATATAAAAAAAGTAAAAATTATTTGGAAAAGATTCTTACTAGCGATGAGCATAATGGTATTGATGGTTATAAGGTTAGATCTTTGTACTTTGATACTTTGGACGATAGAGATTTTTTAGAAAAAGAAGATGGGGTAGAAATAAGAAGAAAAATAAGACTTCGAGTGTATAATCCTGATGATGATTTTGCAATGCTAGAAATGAAACAAAAAGAAGGAAATTATCAAAGAAAAAGATCACTTCGTATAAAAAGAGAAGATGCAATGAAACTTATTAAAGGTGACTATACACCTTTGCTCTCGTATGACGAACCGTTTGCTAAAGAGATGTATTCTTATATGAAAATAAATTGCTATCTGCCGAAAGTTGTTGTAGAATATGACAGAACAGCTTTTGTAGCCAAAGAAAATAATATAAGAATTACATTTGACCACAATGTGGTTTCTACAGAAAGCTCATTTAATATATTTGATAAAAACTTGCCAATGAACCCGGTTATGAATCCAGCCAATGTAATATTAGAAGTTAAATATAATGGATTTTTGTTGAGCTATATAAAAGATTTGGTAAAAAACATATCAACAATAAGCTTATCTGTCAGTAAATATTATTTGTCAAGAAATATCTCACATAAAGTTATTTTGTAAGGAGTGTGAATTTTTATGAGAGAAAAATTAATGGACATTTTGGAATTATCATCTAGTAATCTTACATTAGATCAAATTTTTATGCATTTAGTAATTTCATTGGTTTTAGGATTCGCTATATTTTTATCATATTATTTTTCCCATGAAGGAACAATTTATAGTAAGAAATTTAATGTATCACTAGTTATGCTTACAGTGCTTAGCGCAGTTGTTATGACTGTAATTGGTAACAATGTTGCTTTATCATTAGGTATGGTTGGTGCATTATCAATCGTTCGTTTTCGTACTGCTATTAAAGATTCAAGAGACACAACATATATCTTTTGGGCTATAGTAGTTGGTATATGTTGCGGTGTTGGAGACTATGTTGTTGCAGGTCTTGGAACATTTGTGTTATTTGTTGTTATGCTTCTTTTAGGAAGAGTATCTAACGATAATCGTATTTTAATAATTATTAAAACAACATTAAGTAATGAAAGAAAAGTAGAAGGAATAGTTTTTGACTATTTTAATAAAAAAGCAAATTTAAAAGTAAAAAATTCTACTGAAAAATCAATTGAATTTATCTATGAATTACCTAGAAAATATTACAAAAAATCATTATCTAGAGATAAAAGTGTAACAGAAGCACTTTATGACCTAAAAAATGTTGAATATGTTAACATTGTGTCACAAAATGATGAAATAAGTGGTTAAAATGAATAAGAAATGGATAGTTGTTATAATTACTTTCTTAATTTTGGTTTTTACTTTGTTTCTTAATTCATACGAAAATTCACTTTATCATCAAAGATATCACGAACATCTTGAAAAAGGAATAAAATATCCAGACTATGACTATTCTAATATAGATTATGATACATATAAAAGTTATGAGATAACGGAAGATGGCTTTACTTCCCATCTTCCAATCATATCTATTAATACTCATGGACAAGAAATATTAGGTGGAACTGATAAAAGGGTAAAAGATTACATAGAAGTTACTATGTCTTTTTATGATGAAGAAGGAACTAATTCTTTAAAAGAACCATCTTACAAGAAAAATGCACTAATAAGATATCGTGGAAACTCATCTAGATTCTTTGATAAAAAAGGATTGCGTATTGAACTAATTGATAACAATGGGAATCAAGAAGATTATCCTTTGCTTGGATTATCAAGCGATAGTGACTTTGTTTTGCATGGCCCATATTTAGATAAAAGTTTAATTCGTAACTATATGGGGTATAACATAACTGGTGAAGTGATGGATTATTCTCCTAATGTTCGTTTTTGTGAAGTTTTTATAAATGGTGAATATGAAGGGTTATATTTGTTAGTAGAAACCATAAAAGTATCTAATGACCGTGTCAATGTAACGAAGGTAGAAAAAAATTCAAATGTATCAAGTTATCTAATTGAAAATGATAAAAAATGGCCGGAAGAAAGTGAAGATAAATATTTAAATAATTTTACTTACTATACAAGGCGTATGAAAACAAGTGCAAGATTTAGACTAGAGTATCCTACTACGGAAAAATTAAATTCATCAAATAAAGAATATATAAACACTGATTTAAATGAGTTTGAAAAAATGTTATATTCTTACGATTACGATGATGACGAATATGGTTACTACAAGTATATAGATGTTAATTCGTTTGTAAATTATGCTGTATTTAATGAATTTTTTTTAAACTATGATGCCGGAAATTATTCAACATATATCTATAAAGATCGTAATGGGAAATTTAAGCTTGCATTTTGGGATATGAATAATATATTTAATAATAATTTTCGTGATCAGTTAGCAGAGCAAGATTTTAATATGGTAAATCGTATGTGGTTTGAGATGCTTATGAAAGATGAATATTTTACTGATTTGATGATAAGTCGTTATCGTGAACTTAGAAAGACTATTTTAAGCGAAGAATACTTATATAAATATATTGATGACACAATTAATTATTTAGGACCAACTATTGAAAGAAACTATGTTAGATGGGGTTATTCTTTCTCAGAAGAGAATGATTTATTAGTTGATAGATCAATTCTTTCTTACGAAGAATCAATAGATGAATTAAAAAAAGCTATTCATGAAAGAGGAACTTGGCTTGATAAAAACATCGATTCATTAAAACAATATAGCCATGAATCTAAAGTAAAAGAAATGAATCCATAAGTGAGGTTTTGATATGAAGAAATTTTTAGTCATAATATTTCTTTTTATTGGTCTATATTTCATTTTTGACGCTGCATATTATCGCTGGGGATTTTATATTCCAAGCAATAGAGAAATAGAAGTTATTAGTTATACTGATGAAAATAGTATCTATATGAAAGAAAATAATAAATTTAACAAAGTCACTATAAAAGGTGTTAATGTTGGAAGTTTCTTTCCCAACCACTATATTACGGATTATTCAGTAAGTTATGATACATATTACAAATGGCTTGAACAAATTTCGGAAATGGGAGCCAATGTAGTCCGTATTAACACGGTTTATAATGACGATTTTTATAATGCATTTTATGATTATAATAAAGAACACAAAGAAAAATTATACTTACTTCAAGGTATTCAACTAGATAGTTATGCTTTAAATGCTAGATTTGATGCTTATAGTGATAAGTTTTATGGTGAGTTAGTAAATCAAGCAGAAGATGCTGTAGATGTTGTTCACGGAAGAAAAAAATTAACAATGTCTAAATTTGGTGAAGGCACATATAAGAAAGATATCTCAAAATATGTTTTAGGATATATTGTAGGTAGTGAGTGGGTAGACGATACAATTGCTTATACAGACGAGATGCGAAAAGATAAAGTAGGGTTTAAAGGCGATTACTTAAAAACAAGTGAAGATGCAACTGCTTTTGAAACGATGCTTGCTAAAGTAATGGACCATATGATTGGCTATGAAACAAGAAAATATCGTTCTCAACATGCAATTTCTTTCATCAATACTCCAGAAACTGATCCTGTAACTGTTCAACCTATAATACTAGGATCTAATGTAAGCACAGAACAGCCTGAAGATAAAGATAACCAAATTGTTGAAGAGACATTAACACCTGATACATTACAATATAGTTACCATAAAATTGTTGACTTATCTATTGAACACATTTTAACGACAGATAATTATAAAGGATTATTTGCTTCTTACAATGTATCACCATATTATCCTGATTATTTGTCTTATGAAAAACAAAAATATGAAGATACATATTATTCATATTTAAAGAAACTAACTGACTACCATAAAATGCCTGTTGTCATTACTGAATTTGCCTATTCAACATCAAGAGGTGTTTCAACACATAGCGGAAATATTTACGGAGAGTTCGGTGGAATGACTGAAGAAGAACAAGGAAATGCTCTTGTTAAGACTTATCAAACCATCTTAAAATCCGGAAGTGTAGGAGGCATAATATCTTCTTGGACAGACCAATGGGATAAAAGAAGTTGGAACACAATTGAAAAAGTAACCCTTACTGAAGCAACAAGATGGGGCGATGTTCAAACATCTAATCAAGGTGTTGGAATTTTAAGCTTTGACCCGGGAGAGAAAAAGTCAGTATGTTATGTTGATGGAGACTCTAAAGAGTGGAAAAAGAAAAATGTTATATACGATGACGATAATTATACTCTTTCAATGAAACAAGATGAAAAGTATCTTTACTTCATGATAAAGAATAAGAAAAAGACAAATTCCAAAATTTATATTCCTATCGATGTAACACCAAATAGTGGTAGTAAAAAATCAGATATAGATAATCTTACTTTTAATCGTCCAGTAGATTTTTTAGTAACACTTGACGGTAATAAAGGTAAAATTTATGTCCAAGAATACTATAATGTTTTAGAAGCTGTAGACGGCTATGAATTAAAAAATCGTAATTCATATGTAAATCCACCTTCAAAAGATTCAAGCAAGTTTGAAGATATTAATTTACTAATTTCTTCTTATGGTACTAGTAAATTTAGTATGTATTATAAACAATCTGTTACTTATCCAACTGGAATTTTAAGATATGGTAATGCTAATCCGGATGCTGAAAATTATGATTCTTTGGCAGATTTTTATTCCAATGATAATATAATCGAGCTTCGTCTTCCATGGCAAATTTTAAACTTTTCTAGTCCAGCAGAGTCAAAAATTCATGATGATTATTACAAAAAATATGGCGTTGAGGACATGGAAATTGACGAAATTTATGTAGGTGTTTCTAGCGATAAAAACATTAAATTATCAAAGTATGAGTTAGAATCTTGGCAAGATGCTGAGTATCACGAAAGATTGAAGAAATCATATTACATTATAAAAGATTATTGGAAGGAGGTATCATAATGAACTCCTTAGCTCAAAATGTCTTGTATATTTATCTATTTGTATTTATTGCAATGACCTTTTTTGACGTCGTATGTATCTTCTTTCGAAGAGCAAACGAAAAAAGATTGGAACATAAAGAGGAAAAAATAAAAAAATTAATAGAAAAAGAGGATATAAACAAATTATCATCTAAACATTTAAAGTATTTAAAACGTCATTTAAAGAAAGTAGACACTTTTATTGCCTTTTCTAATGTACTTAAAGATATGAGTGAAGAAGATAGAAAAGTCTATTTGCCTCAATTGAAACCTATATTTTTAAAAATAGTTTCTTCTTACGAAAAAGCAGATGAAATAAAACAGACTTTTTTCGCGTATGTCTTAGCAGAATATCCATATATTTATTCTGATAGCCATAATCAAATAATTCACTATTTAATCAGTAGTACAACTTCTTCATCAATCTTTTTAAGAGAGCATGCTTTAACAGCACTTTACGGTGTTGGTAATGAAACTTACGTAAAAGAAGCACTACAAAAAATGAACTTTCTTCGTATTAAACATCATCCTAAATTGTTGACAGATGGCTTTATGAAATTCACTGGAAATCAGGAATCTTTTGTACAAATGCTAGAAGAACTATTCCCATCTTTAGTTGAAAACTATAAAGTTGCTTGTATTAATTATTTCAATTATAAAAAAGTTCCTTGTAAAGATTTTGTTTATGACTTATTAATTTCTAGTAATGAATCCAAGGAAGTTAGAATTGCATCTATTAGATATTTTGGAAGTGTTAAATTAGAAAAAGCTAAAGAAAAAATGTATGAATTCTTAAAATCTGATATGAAAAATTGGGAATATGCAGCAATTAGTGCCAGTTCTTTAAAGAATTATCCTGGAAAAGATACTCTTAATAGTTTAAGAGAATCAGTTAAAAGTCGTAATTGGTATGTAAGAAGTAATTCAGCAGCTACGATTATAAATATTGCTAATGAAAAAGAATTAGAAGAGATGTTAAAAATAGATGATCGTTATGCTCGTGATTCTTTGCACTACCAATTAAATTTAAAGGAAAAGAGGAGTTAAACATGATAGAGGTAGTAAAAGAATTATTAAAATATGTTAGTTACTTTTTTATCTTTTATATGTTATTCTATTCAACTTTTCTTTTCATATCTGCTTTAATAGGGTCAATTAGGTTGTTCAAAAATAGATATCGTGATCGTATGCATAATACGATTAAACACGATTATTACAATCCAGTGTCTATTATTGTACCAGCATATAATGAGGAGAAGGTTATTGTTTCCAACATTAATTCCTTATTAAATTTGAATTATCGTCTATATGAAATAATTATTGTCAATGATGGAAGTAGCGATGATACTATTAAAACGATACTTGAAAATTTTGATTTAACAAGGGTTGATAAACCATATAACTACCAAATAAAAACTAAACCCGTAAAAGCTATTTATGAAGGAATAGTAAATAATGTTACAATAACTCTCGTCGATAAAGAAAATGGTGGAAAATCAGACTCTTTAAATACAGGAATAAATATTTCTAGATTTCCTTATTTTCTTGCTATGGATGCAGATTCTATACTACAAAAAGATTCACTAGAAAAAATGATTCAACCAGTACTAGAGTATGAAAATGTAATCGCTTGTGGAGGTTTTGTTAGATTAAGTAATGGAGTTTCGTTCGACGAAAATGGAGACATAGTTCAGACTTCGCTTCCAAGAAACCTTTTAGCATGTATGCAAGTACTTGAATATGACCGTTCATTTTTAGCATCGAGAATATTACTCGATGAATATAATGGAAACCTTATTATATCTGGTGCATTTGGTTTGTTTCAAAAAGACATGGTAATTGCCTGTGGTGGTTATGATGTTGGAACAGTAGGTGAAGACTTTGAACTAGTTGTAAAACTACATGTGTTCTCACATCAAAATGATGTACCATATCGAATTTGTTACGTACCAGAAGCAGTATGTTGGACACAGGCACCATCTAATTTAATAGATTTGTTAAAGCAAAGAAAAAGATGGTATTCCGGGCTAATTCAAGTTATGTGGAAATATCGTACTTTATTTTTCAATTATCACTATGGGTTCTTAAGCTATGTATCTTATTTCTATTATTTGTTCTTTGAGTTATTATCTCCAATAATTGAAGTGTTTGGTATTTTTGTAACAATAATTTCAATGTGCTTTGGACTGTTGAATGTTCCATTTATGATAATTTTCTTAATACTTTATACTTTGTTTGGATGTATATTGTCATTAACGACTTTCTTTGCAAGAGTACACCTTGTAAATAATAAAATAAGTTTTTTAGATATTGTAAAAGCCTTTTTAGTATGTATCTTTGAAATAACTTTTTTGAGATTTATTTTGATGGTAGGAAGATTATTTACTTTAATTACATATAATACCAGTAAAATGAGATGGGATAAGCTAAATAGGTCAAGGATTGGTGACGAATGAAAAAAGTAATTATTATGCTTGTAGTAGTTTTACTGTTTTTTGCTGTTTTACTTTTTATACCAGAAACTAATATTGACAAAGATGAAGAAAAAGTGAATGATGTAATAATGTATTCGTGGAACATAGATACTATTATGTCAAATCAGAAGGAATTTGAAAGAATAAAAGAAGAATACAATTTAAATATAATTTATCAAGATTTTGATTCCAGTTTCTTTTTAGAAGAAGACAATAGTTTTATGAAATATATGGATTCTTTATCACTAGAAGTCTTTCAACTAGCAGGTGATCCTTCTTGGGGAAAAACCGATGGATTTTTAAAAATTAAAAAACAAATAGATAGAGTATATGAGTATAATAAAAAACACAAATATAAAATAAAAGGGGTTATCTTCGATATTGAACCTTATGCAAATGAAAAAGAAGAAAATTTTTCTAATCCAGATTTTCTTATATATGTAAACGAAATTAAAAAAGCTTATCAATATTCTAAAGAGAAAGAATTAGAAATGAGACTTTCAATTCCTTATTGGTTAGATCACATTGATTATGATTTATTAGAGCAATTAATAGAAAATACCGATGGAATTTCAGTTATGAATTACAGTATTGATAAAACAAAGATATCAATTAAAGAAGAGTATGAACTTGCTATGAAATATAATAAAGAGATTGATACAGTTTATGAAATTAACTATGGCAAGAAAAATTATTTTGCCTCTTTAGATGATATATTAAACGATTTTGATAAATTGCAAGAAGCGTATCCTAACTTAGCAGTTTCTTATCATCATTTAAAGTCAATCATGAATAAAAATTAAGAAGAGATAAATCTTCTTTTTTTCTTATAATATCAATTGAGAAAACAATTATTCTTGTTTTTCTTTTTGTATACTAGTATAATTAATTTAGGATAGTAGGTGTTAATATGAGGAATATATATACAGGTATTGACCTTGGTAGTGATAACATTAAAATAGTTGTTGCAGAGCTAGTTAAAGACAAATTTCATGTATTAGCATCAACGTCTGTTAGATCTGTAGGGATAAGAAACGGATTAGTTGTAGATCATGATATGGCACTAAAGTCATTAAACTTAGCTGTTGATGAAATAAGAAAGGTACTAGGAATAACAATTGATAGAGCCATAATAACAGTGCCTTCAAATAATAGAATGTTAAAAGTTGTATCCGGTACTATAGATACAAATGGAGTAGTAAATGGCAAAGATATTGTTTCTGTTTTACAAATGGCTGCAACAGGACAAATAGATGAAGGCTACGAACTAGTATCAATAATTCCAATAATGTTCAACACAGAGGACAATAAATATACTAAAGAGCCAATTGGTCTTACAATGGATAAATTAACGGTTAAAGCACTTCTTGCAACGGCTCCTAAAGAGCAAATATACGATTATTTACAGGTATTTAGACACGCAGGAATCGATGTTGAAGATTTGACTTTCAACTGTATTGGTGACTATTATGAAGCAAGAAGTAAAGAAACTGACGAAGAACTTGGTGCAATAATTAATATTGGACAAGACAAGACGGATGTTTCTATCTTTAATAAAGGTATTTTGATAAAGAATAGTGTATTTAACTTAGGAAGTAGATTTATCGATAGTGACATTTCCTATATTTATGGAACAGACTCGAATACTTCAAGAGAATTAAAAGATAAATTCTCTTTAGCAAGTAGAAGATATGCTGATATAAATGAAGTTTTAGAGTTCGATAATGAAGATGGAGAAAAGAAATCAATCAATCAATATGAGATAACAGAAGTTGTCGAAGCAAGAATTGTTGAACTTTTAAAACTAGCCAAAAAAGAAATAAATGACTTAACAAAAAGAAAAATAAGTTATATAATTATTACAGGTGGCATAACGGAATTAATGGGATTTAGTTATGTGGCAGAAAATATTTTAGGAATGAATGTAACAACTCTTAATATAACGACAATGGGAATAAGAAGTAATAAGTTCTCAAGTGCCATTGGTATAATTAAATACTTTCATAGCAAGATGAAGTTAAGAGAAAAAAATGTTACATTAATAGATGATGAAAAAATTCGTGAAATAGAACAAAACAAACAGAGTATGTTAGATTTAACTGAAGATACATTTATTAGTAAAATATTTGGATATTTTGCTGATAATCAAGGAGGGAAATAAATGTTTGGTGGATTAGAAATGGATCAATTAGCCAAGATAAAGGTTATCGGAATTGGTGGTGGTGGAGGAAACGCCATCAATAGTATGGTCGAAACTGGAGTCAAAGGTGTAGAATTTATCGCAGCAAATACGGATTTACAAGTTTTAAATACATCCAAAGCTGATGTTAAAATTCAACTTGGAAAGACAGGATTAGGTGCTGGAGCAAAACCTGAAATAGGTAAAGAAGCTGCTCTTGAAGCAAAAAAAGAAATTGAAGATGCCCTAAAAGATGCCGATATGGTATTTATTACTTGTGGTATGGGCGGAGGAACAGGATCAGGCGCTGCCCCAATAGTTGCAGAGATTGCCCAAGGACTTGGAGCTTTAACTGTAGCAATCGTAACAAAACCATTCACTTTTGAAGGAAGAAAAAGAATGGAAAATGCCTTAGTGGCAATCGAAGAACTTAAAAAACACGTTGATACTTTAATTGTTATTCCAAATGATAGATTAAGAGAAATCATCGACAAGACAACTCCAATGCTTGAAGCATTTAAAGAGGTTGATAATGTATTGCGTCGTGGTGTTCAATCAATTACTGATTTAATTGCAGTTGTTGGACTTGTAAACCTAGACTTTGCCGATGTTAAGGCGGTTATGGAAAAGAGTGGAAATGCAATTATCGGTATTGGTATCGGTATGGGAGAGGAAAGAGCTATCGAAGCAGCTAAACAAGCAGTATCATCTCCACTTCTTGAAACATCAATTTCAGGAGCAACAGATGCTATTATCAATATAACTGGTGGTATGAATTTAACTTTATTTGAAGCTGAACAAGCAGCAGAAGTTGTAAGAGCAGCGGCAAATACAGATATCAATACAATATTTGGTTCAGTTATCAATGAAAACTTAACAGATGAAGTAATCGTTACTGTTATAGCAACAGGATTCGATAAGAATAAAGATAAGGATAAGGAAGCAAGTCATAAACCAGTTCCAACAAGTCATTCTCAATCAGAATTACAACAACCGGCTATTAGAAGAACAAGACCAGAAATGTTAGAACCCGAACCACAAAAAGTGGAAAAATTAGATGATAAAGATGATGATAATGATGACAACAAGTATGATATTCCACCATTCTTAAGACCTAATTATTAAGAAATCGAAAGATTTCTTTTTTTTACTTTTACCTGTAAAGTTAAGAGTAAAATTGTGAATATTAGAAATAGTTGTGTTATAATTAAATTGTAGACTGGAGTGAGATTTATGGCAAAAAGTAAAAGCAAAAAGAAAAAAGAGACAAAGTTAGAGGTAAGACCAGAAGTTTATGCTATAGTATTAATTCTTTTAGCTATACTTGCGTTTGGACCAGGTAAACCCCTTGGATTTATCGGACAAATGGCTAGATGTTTTGCAGTATTTTTGTTTGGAGCACTCGATTGGTTATTTATTGCAACTATTTTCTTTGTAGGATTATTTATATTATTTAAAGGTGAAGTACCATCTATATGGTCTACTAAATCGATTGGACTTCTTATGGTTACTATAGGTGTGCTTGTCTTTGCTCATATAGGTTATATTACTGAAATAAAAGGAGCAAGTGCTATCTATAATGAAACACTTGACGATTTAGTATCGACATTTGACTTAATTAAAGATGGAAAATCTTTTTCTGCCCCAGGTGGTGGAATAATAGGATGTACTTTTGCAGTAGCATTTAACTTGTTATTTGCACTTACTGGTACAAAAATAGTATCAGGACTTTTAATTGCTCTAGGTGCTTGTTTATTCACAGGATTCTCAATTAGAGATTTCTTAGATAAGGCAAAAGAAAAAGGAAAGTCACTAATAGCAAAGAACAAGGAAGCTAAAAATGTAGCTGAAGGAGATGCTGAAGCACTTGAGAAAAAAGATGACCAAGTTGTCGTTATTAATGATAATAACTCTCCAAAAGAGCAACCTGAACAGCCTGAAGAGGATACTAAACTTGTAATATCAAGTATCGATGAACTTAAAAAGATGGAAAAAGAAGTTAAGGAAGAGAAAGAAGAAACTATTGAAACACTTTTAACTGACGAGTATGTCGAAGAAAGTAAACCAGTAGTAAGACCTGTTAATTATAAACTTCCAACACTATCAATCCTTAAAAATATCGATAAAAAGAAAAATCCAAATAGTCAAGTAGAGATTGAAAACAATATTGGAATAATTGAAAAGACTTTGAGAGATTTTGGAATAATGGGTAAAGTAGTTGAAGTTAATTCAGGACCTGCAGTAACGCAATATGAAATGCAACTACAAACTGGTACTAAATTAAGTAAACTTTTAAGTATCAATAAAGAAATATCTTTGGCACTTGCTAAAAAAGATGTAAGAATTGAAGCACCTATCCCTGGTAAAAACACAGTAGGTATAGAAGTTCCAAATGAAGCAGTTTCACCAGTATCACTTAAAGAAATACTTGAGCAAGTTCCACAAAATAAAGTTAATAGCAAACTTTTAGTAGCACTTGGAAAAAATATAATGGGTAAAGCAAGATTTGCCGAAATCGATAAGACACCACACTTATTAGTAGCAGGTTCTACTGGTTCTGGTAAATCTGTATGCATTAACTGTATAATCGCATCTATTCTAATGCGTTGTAAACCAGATGAAGTAAAACTTGTTTTGGTAGACCCTAAGAAGGTTGAACTTTCAATGTACAATGGTATTCCACATCTATTGATGCCTGTTGTAACTGACGCTAAAAAAGCAAATGTTGCACTACAAAAAATGGTAGATGAAATGGAAAGGCGTTATGATGAACTTGAAGAGAAGAATGTGAGAAATATTGCTTCTTATAACGAGTGGGTCGATAAAGAAAATGCCGTTCGTAGTGAAGAAGATAAATTACCTAGAATGCCTTACATAGTTGTAATAGTAGATGAGCTTGCTGACTTAATGATGGTCGCAGGAAAAGAAGTTGAAGATTCAATTATGAGAATAACACAAAAAGCTCGTGCAGCAGGAATTCACTTAATTGTAGCAACGCAAAGACCATCAACAGATGTAATCACTGGTGTTGTTAAAGCAAATATTCCATCTCGTATTTCCTTTGCTGTATCAAGTGGAATAGATTCGCGTACAATTCTTGATGCAGTAGGTGCAGAAAAACTATTAGGAAAAGGAGATATGTTATTCTTACCGATGGGGGAATCATCACCTGAAAGAATCCAAGGAGCTTATGTATCTGATGAGGAACTAGAAGCCTTGGTAGATTATTCAGTTAAACAACAAAAAGCTCAATACGATGAAAAGTTTATGAATCTTGAAGCTGCTAAAGAACAAGGAAATGCTGGAGGAGCAGTCGATAGTCCAGATGAAGAATACGATGATCCACTATACGATGAGATAGTAGAATTTGTAGTTACTACTGGTAAAGCAAGTGCTTCATTACTTCAAAGAAAGTTTAAACTTGGTTACAATAGAGCAGCAAGAATTGTTGATTTACTTGAAGAAAGAGGAATAATTGGTCCACAAAATGGATCTAAACCAAGAGAAGTTCTAGTTAAAATGGAACAAACAGAAGATGAAATGTAAAAAATAGAGCTAATTTAATTTCATTAGCTCTTTTCTTAAAGGAGGAATTATTATATGGCTACGCCACACATTGAATCAAAAAAAGAAGATATTGCAAAGGTTGTTCTAATGCCGGGAGACCCACTTAGAGCAAAGTACATTGCTGAGCATTTTTTAGAAAATTATCGACAAGTTAACACAGTAAGAAATGCTTTTGGTTACACAGGAACATATAAAGGAAAAGAAGTAACGGTGTTCGCATCAGGAATGGGAATGCCAAGTATTGGTATTTATTCTTATGAATTGTTTAAATTCTATGATGTCGATACAATTATAAGAATCGGTTCAGCTGGTTCATATACTGAAAAATTAGGTCTTTATGAAGTTTTACTTGTCGAAGGAGCATATTCTGAATCTAGTTTTGCTAAAGTTCAAGGGAATGAAATAAGAAATATTTTATATTCTAACGAGGAAGTAAATAAAAAATTAGAAGAAACTGCTCAAGAGTTAAATATTAAATTAAATAAAGGAATTGTCCATAGCAGTGATGTTTTCTATAAAGAAAATGATAATTTTAGAGAACTTTATGAAAAATATGGTTGTCTTGCTTGTGAAATGGAAACTTTTGCCCTTTTCCATAATGCTAATGTCTTAAATAAAAAAGCATCAGCACTCGTAACAATATCTGATAACTTAGTAACAAAAGAAGAAACAACTAGTGAAGAAAGACAGAATAGCTTTACTAATATGATGAAAATAGCACTTGATACAGCACTTAAATTATAATTATTAAGTAAATGACCATAATAAGAAAGAGGTGAAAAAATGGAGTACATCAAGAAAGAAAATGAACATTATAACCTTCATATGATTAAGACCGATAAATTTAAATCTACCAGTATAGAGATAATATTCAGTAGAGAAATAAAAAAAGAAGAAATTACTTTAACGAACTTTTTAACTTCTTTAATGACATATACAACGAAGAAATATAATACTAAGATTAAATTTGCTCAGGAACTAGAAAATCTTTATGCAGCTCGTGTATTTCCTAGTTGCTATCGATTAGGAAAAAATATGAATGTGGATTTCAATATGAAAGTTTTAAACGATAAGTATGCTGAAGATGGGCTTCTTGATAAAGCTTTTGAATTCTTAAAAGAAGTAATATTTAATCCAAAAGTCGAAAATAATGAGTTTTCTAAAGATGAATTTGAAATTATTAAAAATGAAGAAATATCTCAAATAGAAAGATTTAAAGAAGATACAAGAAAATATGCTATGTTAAGACTTATGGAACTAACGGATAGTACTAAACCTTTTTCTTATAATCTAAAGGGATATATGGAAGATCTTAACAAGATAACAAGAGCTAATCTTTATGATTTCTATAAAAAATTTATTAATGACAGCACTGTCGATATCTTTATAGTAGGAAATATTGATTTTGATAAAGTTTCAAAGATTGTTTTCGATAAATTTAATTTTTTAAATAAAAAAATAGAAAAAGATTCCCTTATGATAGAGTGGAATGATTATAATAAAGAAAGAAAAGAAGTTGTTGAAAATGATAATACTAATCAAGCAAAACTTGGTATTTCTTGTAGACTCCAGAATATTACTAAATTTGAAAGAGACTATGTTTTAAATATTTACAATACTATTCTTGGAGGAACACCAGACTCCAAATTCTTTAAAACGATACGAGAAAAGTTTTCTTTATGCTATTCTGTTTTGTCAGGAGCTAATAAATTGGATAATTTGTTAATTATTACTTCGGGCATTGCTAAAGAAAATTTCAAGAAAGCAATGATTCTTATCGAAAAAGAAATGGATAATATGAAAAAGGGTGATTTTACTAAGGAAGAAATAGATAGAGCTAAAGTTTGTTATCTATCTGGTTTAGATGAAATAGAAGACAATCCTCATCAAATTATTGCCCATTATTATGCTATGGATAAACTAGGATCAGATGATTTAGATGTAAAAAGAAAAATGATTAATAAAGTTACTAAAGAAGATATAATAAAACTATCTAATAAAATATATATAGATACAGTATTTTTGTTAGGTGGTGATAAAAAATGACTATAAAAGAATTAAAAGGTTTAGATGTTAAAATATATTGTGAAACACTCGATAACGGATTAAGACTATTTTTAATACCATATAGTAATCGTAACAATTATTATATTAATTATGCTACAAATTATGGAGCAGAAGTAGATGAGTTTGTTTCTTGTGTTACAGGTAAAAAGACAAAAAAACCATATGGAGTAGCTCATTTCCTAGAACATAAAGTCTTTGAACAGGAAGATGGAATAGATCCATTTACTTATTATTCTGAGAGTGGGGCAGATGTAAATGCTTCTACCGGATACAAATTAACATCGTATACTGTCGATGGAATCAACAATTTTGAAGATAACCTAAACTATTTATTAGATTTTGTAAACACTCCTTATTTCACAGATGAAAACGTCGAAAAGGAAAAGGGAATTATCATCGAAGAATTAAATATGTACAAGGATCAACCGGAAAACATTCTTTATGAAGAAAGCAATAAACTTTTATTTCAAAAGCATCCGATGAGAATAGATATTGGAGGAACACCCAGCAGTGTAAGAAAAATTACTAAAGAAATATTATACGATTGTTATGATACATTCTATCAACCAAGTAATATGTTCTTGCTCGTAGCAGGTAACTTTGATGTCGAAAAGGTTTTAAATATTGTTAAAAATAATAAAAAATTAAATTCTAAGAAAATAAAGAAGGAAATCAAAGTAACTAAAGTAAAAGAACCAGTTGAAGTTAATATTAAAGAAAAAGAAATAAAAATAGATAATATTATTGTACCTAAATTGTTTTTTAACATTAAATCACCTTTAAAAGAATTAGAAAAAGAAGAAAAATATAAATATATAATATCTGCTGATATTCTTTCATATATTTTGTTCGGAGAATCGTCAGACTTTAAGGAAGAAATGCTTAAGAAGAATCTATTTAGTTTGTTTTTCTGTTCTTGTGATGCAGTTGATGACCTTCTAATATATGAATTTATTGCTGAATCTAAAAAACCTTATGAAGTAAAAGATGAAATTATTAAATGCTTTAAAAATAGAAAAATAACTAAAGAAGATGTAGAAAGAATCAAAAAAGTAAAGATATCTTTGGAAGTTATGGCAAGTGATAGACCTTATGCTCTTTTAGATGTAGCACTTAATCATCTAATTGATTATGGTGATATCATCTATAACAAAATGGATATTATAAGAAGTATTACTCTTGAGGACGTAGAAAAAGTAAGAAATGACATCTTAATCGATAATAACTGCTTTATAGTGGGGTATCCCAAAGAAAAATAAATCTATGTAAAAACATAGATTTTTTTAATTTATAATCTTTTTCTTTTTAAGTATTATGATATAATTATACTAGGTGAGACTATGGTAGGAAGTTTAGGAAAAATAATAGATATTAATGGAAATTATGTAATAATAAAAATAGACTTTGATGTTACAACTTATGGAAACCTTATGAATGTACACGTTGTATTTGAAGAAGGTAACAAAAAAATAGTAGGTGAAATATTAAAAGTTACTTTGGGAGAAATAACTGTAGGTGTAGTTGGAGAACTTGAAAATAATATTTTCGTTCCAGGAATTGCAGCAAAACCAGCATTCTCTTCTACAGTAAGAATTATTAATAAGGACGAATTACAACTTGTTTTAGGACCTGAAGAAATAACGGATAATGAACATTTGTATTTAGGAAAATCATCAATATATAATGGTTATAAAATCAATGTCGACGTAAATCAATTCTTTAGTAATCACTTTGCCATACTTGGTAACACTGGTAGTGGAAAAAGTTGTACCTTTGCAAGAATTGTTCAAAATATATTTACAACATCAAAATATTTACCAGTAAACGCTAATATATTTGTATTCGATGCTTATGGTGAATATAAAAATGCTTTTGCTTTCTTACATAATTTTAATGATCAGTTAAATTATAAAGCTTATACAACAAATTTACAGAATACAGATCCTGAAAGTGATTTGTTAAGAATACCTTTGTGGCTATTGGATGTAGATGATATCGCACTTCTTTTAAATGCATCAGAGCCAAACCAATTGCCAATAATTGAAAAAGCTCTTAAACTTGTTCCAATATTAAAAGGAACTGACGAAGAAGCTATAAAATGTAAAAATGATATCATTGCAAGAGCACTTCTAGATATCTTACAAAGTGGAAAAGATTCAATAAAGATAAGAGACCAGATTACGGCAGTTTTAACGACATTCCACACAGATTTATTGAGCCTTGAAAGTGAAATAAGACAGCCAGGATATGTTAGAACTTTAAAACAATGTATCTATGTCGACAATTCAGGTAAGATGCAAGAGATGGAACTTGTCGTAAACTTTATTCAGACTTTTGTTATCGATGGATACGAAATACCTAATCCAAAAGGTAATGTAATGTATGATTTGAGTGATTTAGAAAACGCTTTAGATTTCTCTTTGATTTCTGAAGGAATATTAAAAAGTGATAAAGTATTCGATTATGCCAATATTTTGTCAGTTAGACTTCATACTCTTGCAAGTGGTGACTATAAAGAATATTTTAAATATCCGAAAATGGTTACTAAGAGTGGATTTATAAGAGATTTAATCACTTCAAGAAGTGGTGGAAAAGCTCAGTTAATTGGATTCAACATCAACTATATAGATGATAGAACAGCTAAATCAATCACTAAAATAATCTCTAAAATATTATTTGAAGTTGCTGTTAACAGTGAAAATCGTGGAAAAATACCATTCCATATCATTATCGAAGAAGCTCATAGATATGTTCAAAAAGATATCGACCAAGAATTGCTTGGTTACAACATCTTCGATAGAATTACTAAAGAGGGAAGAAAATATGGTGTTGTTTTAGGCCTTATTACTCAAAGACCTAGTGAACTTAGTGAAACAAGTATTTCCCAGTGTTCTAACTTTATGGTATTAAGAACTCTACACCCAAGAGACTTACAATACATAAAAGAAATGGTACCAAATGTTACAGAAGAAATTCTAGCAATTTTAAAAACTTTACAGCCAGGAAGTGCGATTGCCTTTGGAAGTGCATTTAAGGTTCCTGTATCAATAAAGATGGATAAACCAGATCCACAACCATACAGTTACAATAGTGATGTAGCAAAAATATGGTATGCATTAAATTAATACTTTAAAAATTAAAATTTATATGATAGAATATCTATATAAGACTATGGAGGATAGATTATGGCTTTTACAAAATTTATAGGGAAGTTAACTGGAAATGATCAAGATGACCCAGATACAATCGATACAGAAGGTTATGAAGAAGAAAGTTTACCTGCAAGAAAAGACAATACAATGATTCTTTTAGAACCACGCGCATACTCAGAATCTCAACAAATTGCTGATTATTTAAAAGGTAATTCTTCAGTTGTAGTAAATTTAAGAAGAGTAACACCAGATCAAGCAAAAAGAATAGTAGATTTTTTAAGTGGTACTATTTACGCAATCGAAGGAGATCTTCAAAAATTAGGTGGAGGAATATTTTTGTGTACACCTAAGACTGTTAATGTTGAAGGAAAAATCTCTGATGAAGGATTAAAAGGAAAAGAAACAAAAGGTCAATCTGCTAAATCAAAAGCAGCAGCTACTGATAACGAAGAAAATAACGATGATGACGAGTTCAATTTCTAATATTTAAGTACTCTATATAAAAAGAGGGTGATGTAATGGACAGATTTACCATAACCGATAGAGGTTATGATGTCTCACAAGTAAATAAGTTTGTTGATAACGTTATAAGTCACACAGAATCAATGCTCGAAAAGATGAAGAAACAACAAAGAGAAATGGATGATTTAAAAAGACAAATAGAAACTTATAAGAGAATAGAAAGTGACTTAAGAAGTGCTCTATTTAAAGCTGAACAAGCTAGTAACGATATAAAGAAACAAGCTTACGATGAGAAAAATGTTATTATAGAAGAAGCAAGACGTAATGCTTCAAGAATAATAAATGATGCTCTATTAAGAGCAGAAAAAATCGAACTTAAAACAGATACCCTTGAAAGAAATATGAGAATCTTTAAAAAGAAATTAAAACTTGTTGTCGAACAACAATTAAGTGTCATTGATGAAATAGAAGAACTAGATTTAAAATAGTTCTTTTTTATTGCACAAAAAAACTCGCCATCGACGAGTAATTTTTATTATTAAGCAGCTTCTTCTGTGTTAACTTTATCAGCTTTTCTTAAAGTTCTTGCTTCTTTAGCACTAATTCTTACTCTAGTACCGTCTTCAAGTCTTACAACTTGTAAGTTTAATGCTTGAGTACTATTTGTTGTATTTAATGCGTGAGAACGTAATCTTTTTCTTTTATTTGGTTTTCTACTAGATATATTAATAGCCATATTTAGACCTCCTCTTAAAATAAATCACTTGCTAGATAACTTTATCATAAATTTTGCCTTAAGTCAAATGTTTTCGGGTTTAATGTGTTATAATACAATTAGAAAGGAAGTGCAATTATGTATATACCACTATATGTCAAAAGTAATTATACTTTTTTATCTAGTTTAGTTAAAATTGATGAATTAGTAAAAAAATGCAGTGAATTAAAAATACCAAGTGTTGCATTATGTGATAATAATATGATTGCTACGATGTATTTCTATAAAGAATGTAAAAAAAATAATATAAAACCAATTATTGGATTAGAAGTTAATATTGAGGGTGATATACTTCTATATGCCAAAAATTATCAAGGATATCAAAACTTACTAAAAATAGTATCAGATATAGATGAAGTAAGTATCGATGTTTTAAAAAAGTATAGAAGTGATTTGTTATTAATAATCCCTTATAGCAGTAAAGATTTATTTAGTAAACTTTCTAATATTTTTGTGGATACTTATATAGGTGTTTCCAATAAAGAAGAAGTAGAAAGTGCTAGTAATATAACAGATAAACTTATTTTTATAAATAAAGTCTTATATTTAGAGAAAAAAGAAAGTGAATACTTTAAATATGCTTTAATGATGAAAGAGAAGAAAAATGTCTTCGATAACATTACATTCGAGGATAATTTTAACTATTTATTAGATTATGATACAGCAGTAAGTCTTACTAACAAAAAGGTAGTAGATGAGACAGTCAAAGTAAGTGATTTATGTAATGTAGATTTCCCTGAAAGTAAAAATAGAATTCCTCACTACAACAATAATTTAAATATTGCAAGTGACGAGTACTTAAGAAAATTAAGTATTCAAGGAATTACTAAAAGACTCAAAGGAAATGTTTCTGAAGACTACAAGAAAAGATTGTTGTACGAATTAGATGTCATCAAGAATATGGGGTTTTCTGACTATTTCTTAATTGTCTATGACTATGTAAAATATGCTAAAAAAAGTGGCATATTAGTAGGGCCTGGAAGAGGAAGTGCAGGGGGAAGTTTAGTCGCATACTCGCTTGGAATAATTGATGTTGATCCTCTTAAATATGGACTTTTATTTGAAAGATTTTTAAATCCTGGAAGAGTAACGATGCCCGATATCGATATCGATTTTCCAGATTCCTATCGTGATCAAGTAATCGATTATACAAGAGAAAAGTACGGTGAAAAGAAAGTAGCAGGAATAATTGCTATTGGTACTTTAAAAGCTAAAGCTGTTTTAGATGATGTTGCAAGAATTTTGAAAGTAGAGCAGAACAAAGTAGATAGATTAAAAAGATTTATCGAACTTAACTCTAAATTAAAAGATGTCTATGAAAAGAATCCTGAATTTAAAAATATTGTCGATAATGATGATATCTTGCAAAGATTATATAAATTATCCTTATACTTTGAAGGATTCCCTAAAAATACGACAGTGCACGCATCGGGTATTGTAATATCAGAGACAGACTTAGATGACATAATACCTCTTGTTAAGCAAGATGGAGTGTACATAAGTTCCTTTGAAATGGCTTATCTTGAAGAACTTGGCCTTTTAAAGATGGATTTTCTTGGAAATAGAAACTTATCTACTATTATGGAAATACTTGAAAGTATTAAAAATAAAGAAGAAAAAGAAGTTAATTTTAACGATATTCCTTTAGATGATAAAGATACTTTAAAGCTATTTTACGATGTTGATACCAATGGAATTTTCCAATTTGATACCGATACGATGAAAAACTTAATTAAAAGATTAAAGATAACTAAGTTTGACGATATAGTAGCAGCAGATGCTCTTGTAAGACCTGGACCTGATACCAATACTTATATCGAAAGAAAAAGTAAAAATATAAAATTGAGTTACCCAAATGACAAATTAAAAGAAATACTAGAACCTACTTATGGTGTTTTGGTATACCAAGAACAGATAATGCAGATTGCTAATGTTATGGCAGATTTTACGATGTCAGAAGCAGATAATTTAAGAAGAGCTATGTCTAAAAAGAAAAGAGATCTATTAAAAGTTCAAGAAGAAAAGTTTATCGAGGGGTCTCTAAAAAATGGCTATGACTACCAATTTGCTAAAAAAATGTACGAAGATATTTTATCTTTTGCTGAATATGGTTTTAATAAATCACACGCCGTTTCCTATTCGATTATCGCATACAAAATGGGATACTTGAAGTGTCACTATCCAAAATACTTCTATCTTAATATCTTATCGATGATGATAGGAAATGACTCAAAATCTTCAAATGTGGTAAGAGAAGCAAGATCTAAAGGTGTAAAGTTTTATCTTCCAAATATAAATACAAGTACAGAAAAGTTTGAAATAGTGGATGATGGAATCTTATTTCCTCTTTCAAACATAAAAAATATTGGAGTAAATACAGCAATCGAAATAAGAGAGATAAGAAAAGATGGATTCAAAGACTTATTTCACTGCCTTACTAAATTAAGTGAGATAGGAATAAATAAAAAAGTAATCGAGTCTTTGGTGTTCTCATCTTGTTTCAGTGACTTTTCTTACAATAAGAAAACAATAATTGAAAATCTTGATAACTTACTAACTTTTGCTTATATTGCTAAAGGTCTACCTGAAGATATGATTGAACATCCATCTATCGAGGTTAAAGAAGAGTATGATAATGCCTTTCTAATGGAAAAAGAAAAAGAATTGTTTGGATTCTACTTAAGTTATCATCCGACAACAAAATACAAAGATAAATACCAAGTAATAAATTTAAATGAAATAAAAAATTATGTTGGTAAAATAATTGATACGATTATTCTTGTCGAAAAAGTTAAAGTTCACAAGGATAAATTTGGTAAAGATATGGCATTTATCACGGGAAGTGATGAGCTTGACTCGATAGAGTATGTGTCTTTTTCCGATGTATTTAAAGAAATTCGCGAAGTAGAGAAAGGAAATATTCTACTTGTCCAAGGCAAAGTCGATAGAAGAGATAATCTTCAAATAATTATGGAAAAAGCAAAAATAATTGGTTAAGTAATTATATTTATGTTATATTTATATTATATAAAGAGTGGTGATAATAGATGGATATACAATTTGTTGTTAATGATTATCTTTTAGCGTGGAATATACTCTTTAGACCTTCAATTTCTGAAGACATTCAAAAGCTAAAAGAAAGATTATGGAAAAACTACAAAAAAGAATATATGAAGCTTGAAAAAGAAAATGTAGAGATATTAAAGTACACGAATGACTTTATACCCGATGATGACACAGTCTACAACTTTGTCTTTGAAAGTGAAGAGTATAAGCTTGTCAAAAAGCAGACGGAAAAGTATCGTAGATTCCTTATGAAAATATGGGATCAACATCAAAAAGAAATACAGGCAGCTCTAAAAGATCTTTTAAGATTCAAAGTAGAAAACAAATATCAAATACTTGTTATCCATCCTTATTTTGATAATATAGAGTTCTTAAAAAAGAATCCTAAAAAGAATATTGTCTGGGGTAAAAAAGAAGACACTGAAGATGGATTAAAAGCCATAATGAGAGTACTTTTTACTGCTGTTAAATATGAACTTGGCGATTACCAAGAGCAAAATAAAGAATTAGTAACAGCTATTTTAGATTTACTTGTAACAAATGAAATATACACAAGAGTATCAGGTTACTCAAGATACGATGAAGGAATAAAAAGATTAAAACTACTAAAAAGACAACTTTATCCTTATTGGTTAATGTATCAAGGAGCAGATAGAGAAGAACTAGTAAGCTTTATGATGCGTGATAAGTTGCCATTCGATATCGATAAATATCCAATCGAGAAGGGGTTGAGAAAAGTAGATTTAAAAGAATTTATCGATTTCTGTTGTAATAATCAGAGGTATATTATCAGATTGAATGAATTAGATAAAATGTAAATAGAGAGGTAGAATATGGACGAGAAACTACGAAAAATATTAAATAAAATCAACTTGGATGAAGCCTATTTCGAACTCTTTTTTAATGCCAAATTACACAAGACAAGTATCGATGATTTAGAAAACAAAGTAACAATAGAAATAGAAAATGATGGGGATATTGGTAGTGATATGTATGAAGAATTAAAAAAGAAATTTTCTTCTTATTTTGATGGCGCTACCATAGTCTTGAGAATAATAAATAATACTGATATAAGTACTAATTTTGATGAGAATTACGAAAGTGTTATAAATCAAAAATATGAAAGTTTACCTAATATCAATGCCTTTAAAGAAAAGATGGAGATAACTGGTAATTCGGTAAATATAACGGTCGTCAATGAAAGAGAAAAGAAAGACTTAGAGATAGACTTTAAAAAACTTCAAGAAATGTTAAAAGATTTAGGGACTAAGTTTACTTATTCTATTATTGTAGATGATCAAAAAAGAGTAGATATCGATGAAAAAATAACTGATGAATCAACAGAGATAATGAGTAAACCTTATGTCTTTAGGGAAGCAAGTAAAGAGCAATCTAATAACTTTCCACGAAGAAGAAAAAAAGAAGTCGATGAGAAGACAATCTTTGGCAATTTAATTAAAGAAGATGAAGCAATTACTAAGATTAAATCTATTGTTAGAGAAAATCCTCAAGTAGTAATAGAAGCTAAGATATTTGGAACAGAAGAATTTGTCCCACAAAGTAAAGCTTTTAAAATACTGACTTTGAAAGTAACTGATTACACAGATAGTATTATCTGTAAAGTTTTTGTTCGTGATGATGAAGTCTACGATAATCTAGTAAAGAAAACGAGTACAGGCACTTGGGTTAAACTAAGAGGAAGCGTCAAGCAAGATGAGTACTCTAATAACGAACTAGTACTTACTGTCTACGATATTTACGAGTCAGATAGAAAAGATAGCAAAATGGTCGATAATGCAGAAGTTAAGCGTGTCGAACTTCACGCTCATACGATGATGAGTCAGATGGATGGAGTTAGTAAACTTGATCTTGATAAACATACTTGTGAACTTGTAAGTAATTGTATCGATATGGGATATAGAGCAGTGGCAGTAACGGATCACTCAGGTTGTCAAGCATTCCCAATTGCGTTTGAACTTGTAACAAACTATAACAAAGGACTTATTAAAAAACTTAAAGGTAAAAAAGAAGAGTTAGAAACAAAACTAAATGAAGAAGAAAATGCTGACCAAAAGAAATTAATAAGTGATGAACTTGATGAAGTTAATAAAGACCTTGCAAACCCTAAAAAGTTTAAAGTTTTATATGGAACTGAGTTGACACTTGTTGACGATACGGTAAATATTGTAATAAGACCAACTGAACTTGACTTACTAAATACAGAATATGTTGTATTCGATACAGAAACAACTGGATTTAATGCAGCAGGTGGCGACCAGATGATCGAAATAGGTGCTGTTAAAATAAAAAATGGTGAAATAACGGACCGTTTTGATGAATTAATTGACCCTCATCGTCCAATTCCTGAAAACATAACAGAACTTACTCACATAACTACCGAGATGGTTCAAGGAAAAGATGATGAGGAAACTGTTACTAAGAAATTCTTAGAGTGGTCAAAAGACGCCCCAATGGTTGCACATAATGCCAAATTTGATATCTCATTTATCGAAATGTCAATGAGAAAATATAACCTTGGAGAATTTAAAAACACAGTTATCGATACATTAGAGTTATCTAGAACTTTGGACCAAGGTTATGCAAGGCACTCACTATCCGCTCTTGTTTCAAGATACAATGTCGACTTTGATGAAGAAGGACACCATAGAGCAGATTACGATGCAGAAGGAACTGCTAAAGTTTTCCACAAGATGGTATTAAAACTTATAAATCAAAACTATAAAAAGATAACTGATTTAGATAGATTGATTTCCAAAGATGAAATCCATAAATTTGGTAGAACTTTCCACTTTAATGCCCTTGCTATAAATAAAAAAGGAATTAAAAACTTATTTAAAATTATATCTTTAGCAAACACTGTCTACCTATATAAGACACCTAGAATATTAAGAAGTAAACTAGAAGAGTTAAGAGAAGGTCTTTTAATAGGAAGTGGATGCTATAACTCTGAAGTATTCCTTGAAGCAAGAAGTAAAGAAGGAGAGGAACTAACTAACATTATTAACTTCTACGATTATGTTGAAGTACAGCCACCTGAAGTGTATGATCATTTGATTCAAACTAGTGACTTTAAAGATGAAGATGAACTAAAAGACCACATTAAAAAGGTTATCTCAGCAACGAAAGAAGCCGGTAAAATCATTGTGGCAACAGGTGATGTTCACCACTTTACAAGAGAAGATAAAATTTATCGTGAAGTTATAATAAATCAAAAAGTACCAGGTGGAGGAAGACATCCTCTTGCTAAAAAGGAAATAACAGATATTCCTTCCCAACACTTTAGGACGACTAATGAAATGCTTGAAGATTTTGCCTTTTTAGGAAAAGATTTAGCATATGAAATAGTTGTAGAAAACACTAATAAAGTTGCTGATATGTGTGAAGAAATAGAAGTAATCCCCGATACTGGTGGAATTCCATTTTCACCACGAGTTAAAAGTGATGATGGGAAAACTTATCTAGATTGTCCACAGGTTGTTACCGATTTAGTCTTTACAAAAGCTAAAGAGTGGTATGGAGAAAACTTGCCATATAATATCGAAGAGCGTATTGCTAAAGAACTTTATGGTGATATTGTCTACAATTGTTATAGTTCGATTGTAAAAAAAGAAAATAAAGATATTAGTGAAGAAGAATTCAATAAAGAAGTATTTAAAAGAGTTCACGAAACAGTTGCCAGTGGTTTTGATAAAGTTAAAGAAGAAATATCAAAGTACTTAAAAGACAACTGGAAAGAAGAAGATGGAGAACTAACTGATGAAGCCTTGAACAAAAAGTTGAAAAAAGAACTTGGTGGTATCATCGGTGGAGGATTTGACCCAATCTACTTGATTGCCCAAAGACTTGTAAAGCACTCAAATGACGATGGATATCTAGTAGGATCTCGTGGTTCAGTTGGATCTAGTCTAGTAGCAAGTATGATGGGAATATCAGAAGTAAACCCACTTCCACCTCACTATAGATGTACAAAATGTAAACTAAGTATCTTCGATGACGAAGAAGGTAAGGCTCTTGGTGCTACTTATAATTCCGGGTTTGATTTACCTGATAAAGAATGTCCAAACTGCCATATACCAATGTTAAAAGATGGACAAGATATCCCATTTGCCACTTTCTTAGGATTCAATGCCGATAAAGTTCCTGATATCGATTTAAACTTCAGTGATTTAAACCAAGCATCAGCTCACGAATATACAAAAGTTTTGTTTGGTGTCGATAATGTCTACCGTGCTGGAACAATCGGTACTGTTGCTGATAAGACAGCATATGGATTCGTTTTAGGGTACTTCGAAGATAAAATAATGGAGCTTATCGGAGAAATTGCTAAAAGTGTCGGTAAAAGTATTGAAGAGATGTTATCGGTAGATAAAAAGGAAAAACCAAACGATGTCGCTAAAAAATTCTTACTTTTACAAGAAAATATTAGAGATAATGTTCCACCGGAAATAGATATGAAATACGATGAAATGGTAAGTAAGATAAAAGCCTATTCTAGTGTTAGAAGTGCTGAAATAGAGCGTATTTCATTAGGCTGTGTCGGAGTAAAAAGAACGACAGGACAGCATCCAGGTGGAATAGTAGTTGTACCAGATTATATGGATGTATCAGATTTTACACCATTCCAGTTCCCAGCAGATGACCCAACAAGTGCTTGGAGAACAACGCACTTTTCGTACCACGCCATCGACCAGTGCTTATTAAAACTAGATATTTTAGGTCACAGTGATCCAACTCAACTTCGTATGATTCAGGATTTAACGAAGACCGATATCTTAAATGTACCTATGGATGATAAAGAGACGATGAGTATCTTTAGTAGTACAAAAGCTCTTGGCGTTACAACTGAACAGATATTAAATCAAACAGGAACTCTTGGAATACCAGAAT
This sequence comes from uncultured Bacilli bacterium, assembly GCA_947629375.1. Classification (GTDB taxonomy): domain Bacteria; phylum Bacillota_I; class Bacilli_A; order RF39; family UBA660; genus RUG13868. The sequence continues at coordinate 60,707 of CANRDN010000002.1, forward strand.
TTGGAACACCATTTACTATTTCGATGGTTGAAGACACTAAACCCAAAACTTTTGCCGAACTTGTTAAAATATCTGGATTATCTCACGGTACCGATGTATGGCTTGGTAATGCTCAAGAACTTATTAAAAAGAATGTCGTACCATTTAGTGAAGTTATCGGATGTCGTGACGACATTATGGTCTACTTGATATATCACGGACTTCCACCAATTAAAGCATTCAAAATAATGGAGTTTGTTCGTAAAGGAAAAGCAAGTAAAGACCCTAAGACTTGGAGTGAACATAAAGAGACAATGGAAAAGGCAGGAATAGAATCTTGGTTTATCGATTCCTGTGAAAAGATCAAGTATATGTTCCCTAAAGCTCACGCTTGTGCCTATGTAACTAGTGCCTTTAGAATTGCTTGGTACAAAGTTCATATGCCGGTATACTTCTATGCTTCTTGGTTAACTTCAAAAGCAACTGATGTCGACGTAATATCAATGATAAACGGTTACAATGCTATAAGAGAAAAAGTAATTGAAATAGAAACGAAAGGATACGATGCTACTAACAAAGAAAATGGTCAACACGAAAGTCTTAAGGTAGCGCTTGAAGCAACTGCAAGAGGAATCAATTTCCTTCCAATAAGTTTGCAAGATAGCAGTGCTACGGTATGGGGAGTAAAAGATGATAAAAATATTTATCCACCATTTTCAGCTATCGATGGACTAGGAGATACAGTTGCTAAAGCTATAGTCGAAGAAAGAGATAAAAGACCATTTACAAGTATCGAAGACTTACAAAAAAGAGCTAAGATTTCTCAAACTCTTATCGATAAATTAAGAAAGATGAACATCTTAGATGGCCTTGATGAATCAGATCAATTATCATTATTTTAGAGAACTTCGGTTCTCTTTTTTACACTTTTCAAAAAGTGAAAATATTTTTTACAATTATCCCAAAATTATTACACAATTATATTTTACAATTAAAGTATAAAAGGAGATGATAAGTATAAGTTCTAAAAAGTAGACAACTAAATATCATAAAATCATAGCAAAAAGCTATTTCGAAATTTATATTATAAATTATATTTTGCTATAGGCAGAATACAAAACTTTGTAAAATACTTTGAAAGGAATGTGGTTAATTAGAAAAAAAACAAAAAAAATAAAAGGAGAGATTGCTTATAAGGATTTAGGGAAAACTGGTTAAATACCGGTTTTCTTTTTATTGAAAAAATATCAAATTGAAGTATAATATTTGTGTATAAGGAGGAGCTATGAATAATCAGAATACTATTAATGAAATTAGAAGTAAAATTAATATTATCGATTTAATAAGTGAATATGTTCCTCTAACGAAAAAAGGGCAATATTACTGGGGAATATGTCCTTTTCATAACGATAAAAATCCCTCTATGAGTGTCGATGAAAAAAAACAGACTTATACTTGTTGGAGTTGTCACAACAGTGGAAATGTTTTTAACTTTTATGAACAAATCGAAAATATTACTTTCCCGGAAGCCCTAAAAAGACTTGGGGATAGAGTAGGAATTACTCTAGATGGTTATAAGAGTAGTTTTAATACTAAATACAATAAGTATTATGAAATATATGATTTAACTCAAAAATATTATCAATTAATGTTAAATACAGACAAGGGACAAGCAGCAAGAGAATACTTAAAAAAGCGTGGAATAGACAGTGATACGATAAAAGAATTTGGTATAGGACTTGCTTTAGATGAAAAAGATAAATTAGTAGGGTATCTAAAAGAAAAAAAGTACGATATTAATACTTTAAATGATTTAGGTCTTGCCAATAACGACATCGATACTTTTATAAATCGCATTATTTTTCCACTAGATGATCGAAATGGAAGAGTAGTAGGTTTTTCCGGAAGAATATACGATAACTCTAAAATGAGTAAATATATGAATACCAAAGAGACAGCAATCTTCAAAAAAGGAATGTGTCTATATCATTACAATGCTTCAAAGGATGCGGTTAGACTTAGTAAATATGTAATTGTAATGGAAGGATTTATGGATGTTATAAGAGCATCCACTATCGGAATAAAAAATACAGTCGCTCTTATGGGAACAGCATTAACCGATGAACAAATTTCTCTTATAAAAAAGCTTTCCTTAAATGTTTACTTGTGTCTAGATGGTGATAATCCAGGACAAGATGCAGATTTACATAATGGTGAACTTCTTGAAAAAGCTGGATTAAATGTTAAAGTAGTATGCCTAACAGATGATGAAGATCCAGATTCTTACATCTTAAAAAATGGCGAGAAAAAATTTAAAGACTTAGTCGAAAATGCTAAAAACTATAGTGATTTTAAGATAGATAAATTAAAGTCAAATGTTAATTTTGAAAGTGATGTAGAGCTTTCTAATTATGTAAATAAAGTAATTAAAGAAGTTTCTACAATTAAAGATGAAATAAGATGCGAAATAATCCTTAAAAAACTTGCAAAAGAAACAAATTTGAGTTATAATACACTAGAAAAAAAATTAAATGAGTACAAGAGCCTTGATGAAGAAGGAAAGAAAAAAGTTGACAATAATCTAATTGAGAGAAAAGATGTAAAGAAAGATAAATATCAAAGAGCATCCATAGAATTTATCTATTATATGCTGGTTAATCCAAAAGCGATAAAAGTATATGATAGTAAAAAACTTTATTTTATCGATTCTGCTACAAGAAACTTAGCTGCTGAAATTAGTTATTACTACCATCAATATGGTAAAATTGAGATTGCAGACTTTTATACTTATTTAAATGATAAGAAAGAATTGTTGGATGTTTTTAGTGAAGTTCAAAGTCTTAACTTAGATGAAGACATTAATGATGTTACCCTAATGGAATATGCCAAGGTAATAAGTGATTACAATATGAGACAAGAAATAAAGCGTCTTGAAGAGAAAATGAGGAAAGAACCATTAGAGGAAGAAAAAATTAAGATTTTGGAAAGCATTAGAAAACTGAGAATAGGGGAGTGAATTTATGATTGGTGAAATAAAAACTATCGAAGAAAGAAAGAAAACACTTGTTGAAAAAGGAAAGAAACAAGGTTACATCACATACGAACAACTAGTTGAAGAACTAAAAGGCCTTGATGTAGATAGTGATACACTAGATGATTTATATAATACACTTGTAGAAAACAATATCGAAGTAATAAGTGAAACTGCAGATAATGGAACAGATGATGAAGATCCATCTGGCTTAATCGTAGAAGATTTAACGATGTCTAAGGACATTAAAATAAATGACCCAGTTAGAATGTACTTAAAGGAAATAGGTAGAATAAACCTACTAACTACTGATGAAGAATTTGAATATGCTAAACTTGCTGAGCAAGGAGACGAATATGCTAAAAAGATGCTTGCTGAGTCTAACCTAAGACTTGTAGTAAGTATTGCTAAAAGATATGTAGGTCGTGGAATGTTATTCCTTGATTTAATTCAAGAAGGAAACATCGGACTTATGAAAGCAGTAGATAAGTTTGACCCATCAAAAGGATATAAATTCTCAACATATGCAACTTGGTGGATTAGACAAGCTATCACAAGAGCTATCGCTGACCAAGCAAGAACAATAAGAGTACCAGTTCATATGGTTGAAACAATCAATAAACTAGCTCGTGTTCAAAGACAATTAACTCAAGAATTAAATAGAGAACCAACAGAAGAAGAACTCGCTAAAAAGTTAGGAGTTACTGTCGATAAGGTTCGTGAAGTATACAAAATATCACAAGATCCAGTATCTTTAGAAACACCAATCGGTGAAGAAGATGACTCTCACTTAGGCGACTTTATAAAAGATGAAAGAACAATGTCACCTGAAGAATATGCAACTGTCGAAATGTTAAAAGAAGAACTTGCTAATGTTTTGTTAACTTTAACTGATAGAGAAGAAAAAGTATTGAGACTTAGATTTGGACTTGACGATGGACAATGTAGAACACTTGAAGAAGTTGGACAAATCTTTGGAGTAACTCGTGAAAGAATTCGTCAAATAGAAGCTAAAGCTTTAAGAAAATTAAGACATCCATCTCGTTCAAGAAAATTAAAGGATTTCTTAATTGATTAAACTAAGTAAAAGATTGACAACAGTTGCTTCCTTCGTTTTAAAAGAAGAGAAAGTAACCCTTATAGATGTTGGGTGTGACCACGCACTACTTGATATTTATTTACTTCAAAATAATGATAAATTAAAGATAGTCGCATCGGATAATAAAGAAGCACCACTAGAGAATGCTAAAAAGAATATTATTAAATATTCTTTTTTAAATAAGATAGAAATTTGTCTTAAAGATGGTATAAAAAATATTGACGAAAATATCGATACTGTAGTAATTGCCGGTATGGGAGCAGAAACGATAATAAGTATCTTAGAAGAAGGACATAACGAATTAAAAAATATTAAAAGACTTATAATATCTTCAAATAATAAATATGGTTTAATAAGAAAAGAAATAAATAAAATGGGGTATGCCATAAATGATGAAAAAATTGTCTATGAAGATAATAAGTTCTATGTCGTAATGGAGTTTGTTAAGAAAAGACAAAAGTACAGTAAAAAAGAACTTTATTTTGGTCCAATCCTTCTAAAGAATAAAGATGATGACTTTTATAGATATTATCACTTTATAAAATCAGAATTAGAAGAAGTATTAAATAAACTTCCTGAAAATCATTTAAAAAGAAATAAAATAGTTAAAGAATTAGAATTATTAAACGAAGAGTGTTAATAATTCTTTTTTTGTATAAACTAAAAAAATGTACATATATTTTAATAGGAAGGAATGATAAAATGAATGAAATAGTATCTTTTTCAAAAGAAATAGAATTTAAAACTATGCTTAATAAAATTACTTCAATTTCTTTAGAACATACTTTAAGACCAGATGAGGATTCTACTGTTAAGGGTGATTTAATTGTCGCAGGAACTTATAAACAGACGATGGCAAGCCAGATAGAGAATCCATTCTCATACAAAATACCTGTCGATATTGTCGTAGATGAAAAATATGATTTAACTAATTTGGTAATCGATATTGATGATTTTACTTATGAAGTGTTAGAAGATAACAAATTAAAAGTAAATATTGATTTAATACTAGATAATCTTGAACTTAAAAAAGAAGAGGACAAAAGCGATGATGACTTAATCGATATCAATGACTTATTTTTAGAAAGTGATACAGCTAAAAAGTTAGAAGTACCAAAAAGTGATGTGGAAACTTTAGAGTTTGATGAAGAATTAAATCCTTCTAAAACTTTGGAAGAAACACCCATTGATGAAGAACTAAGAAGTGATGAAGATTTCTCTAATTTAGAAGAAAAAGAAGAGCAAGAAACCTGTGATAAGAAAGATGATTCCTTTGAAAAAAGAGAATTAAATAACAATGAACAATCTAATAATACTTGTGATGAAGAAAATAAAAACTTCTTTGAGGAAGTTGAATCTATTAAAAAAGAACAAAATAGTAACACTTATGAAGAAGAAAACACTTGTGAAGAGGAATCTTTAGAAGAATCTCAAAGTGAATCTTTATTTTCTAACTTATCAACTAAGGAAACTTACACAGCTTATAGAATTTACATTATGAGAGAAAATGATAACCTTGAAGAAGTAATGAGTAAATACAAAGTATCTAGAGAAAAACTAGAAGAATACAATAACTTAAATGAAGTAAAAGTAGGAACTAAACTTATAATTCCAGCAACTAATGAATAGAATAGAAAAAATAGATAACTTAAAAATTATTACAAAGGATGATAAACGATACTGCATCAAAAAATGTAAACAAAATAATATACTTGATAAATATAATTATTTAAAGACTAAAGACTTTCATAACTTCATCGACACTAAAATTGTAAATGGTTATGAAATAAGAAGTTATCTTGAAGACACCCCTTTATCTTACTCTGATAAACTAAATGAACTTATATATTTAGTAAGCTTACTTCATATAAAAACAACTCATTATAAAAATATGTCTTTAGCTCAAATAAAAGAAATATATGAAAAAAGTACTGAAGAAATAATAAATACTAAAAAATATTACGAAAAACTCTGTGAAGATAATGATGCCTACATCTTTTTAAAACCCAGCTTAAATCTTCTCATTAATAATATCTCAGTAATACTAGTATCCCTTGATAACTCCAAGTACTTTTTAGATAAATGGTATAACATAATGAAAGAGAAAAAAAGAAAAAGAGTAGTTATGAACCACAATAATTTGAAAATATCTAACTTAATAATCAATAACTGTAACTATCTAATTAACTGGGATAACTCGATAATTAATTCTCCAGTTTATGATCTTTTATCCTTATTTAAAAATAACTATATAGAACTTGATATGACCGATATATACGATATTTACAGATCAAAATATAATCTCTATGAAGAGGAAAAATACTTCCTATACTTTAAACTTTTAAATATAAATAAATTAGAACTTGATAAAAGTGAAATACTTAATACAAGAGAAGTAAATAATTTATTGTACTACTTAAATAAAGTGAATGAATTTTTAAATAACAACATTAAAAATTAGAAAAGTAAATGCTAAAAGTTCCATAAAAAGAATAATAGCATTTGTTTTTGTTGTTATAAAGATAAGAAGTAAAGACTGATAAAAAATAATAATAAAAAGAAAGAGAATGAGTAATAAATATAAAATACTTCTTCTTTTTTTAGCTTTGCAAGAGGCACATCTACAAAAGAAATTATGCTTGGAAGATTTAAACATAATATCACCTACTATAATATATGTTTTTACTTGACATAAGGTATTAAAAAAATATAATTAATAACCTCTATTTATGATATAATCTATTTAGATAGAGAGGCTTATATGAAAAATAAAGGATTTACATTAGTAGAATTAATTGCAGTTATAGTTATAATGGGAATGATACTTTTAATTGTTTTTCCTTCAGTATCTAGACTTATGAGAGATAATGATGAGAAAAAATATGATACTTATTACGATATTGTTAAGGAAGGTATCGAAAAGTATGCTAGAACTAAAAGGGATGATATCGGTGGAAGTACAGGTACTGGGTGTATCAATACTTCACCATATGTACTTAAATTAAGTGATTTGATTGAGCAAGATTATGTTAAAAAGTTTGATCAAGAAAAAGATGTTGTCTGCAAGACACCAGATGAACTTAGTACAGCCCAATTAGGTGCTCTTGGAATAGATACTTCTAAATCTTACGAAAGTGTAAGAATTGAAAATAAAGAAGGAAAAATTACAGTTGATTTCAGTATGATTTGCTATAAAGAAGGTAAAAACAAGGCTGAATATACACATCTTGTAGAAAAAACTAAAGCTTGTACAAGATATGTTGCTGAAGTTACTGATTCTTTAGTTAAAGTAATTGCACCTGGTGGTAAAAATCAAATACCAGCAACTCTTGATTCAAATAGCCAATACTATGTAAATAAGACTGCACAAAATAACTATGTTTGGTATTCTGGAATGCTTTGGAGAATTGTAAGCTTTAATAACTCTGATAAAACTATAATGATGGTGACAGATGAAAATATTTCTTTAGTTACATACGATAAAGGTTCAAATAACTATCGTGCTAGTAATATAAATTTATGGTTAAATAACAATTTCTATAAAACACTTAGAAATCCTGATAAATATTTACTTGAAACAGAATGGAATTACACGATTGCCACAACGCCAATTAAACCTTCTAGAACATCTACGACAATGGCTAAAATAGGACTTTTATCTTACTATGATTATTGTAAGGTAGTAGGTGGAAGCAGTTGTACTGGTGGAGCTGGATTCTTAGATATTGGTAAAAAATTCTGGTTACTAACTGACTATAATACTTCTAATGTTTGGTATGTAGATTCATCAAATACTCCAAAAAATGGTGCTGTTAATGAATTTATGGGAGTAAGACCTACTGTTGTATTAAAACCTAATGTAACATTTATTTCAGGAGGTAATGGAACAGTTGATAATCCTTATAGATTAACTGGAGACACTGGAGCAAGTATCGGAGCAAGTCTAAATTCAAGATACCCTGGTGAATATGTAAAAGTAAATAATATAAACTTTAGAATAATAGCAACAAATGCTGGATATACAAAACTAGTAGCAGCAGAGCCACTTAATGTAGCAGATATGGAATTCCATTACTTTGATACTAAATATTCAAATAACTCTACAATTGGTACTTATCTAATAAACAACTGGGCAATTCCAATAAATGATAAACTTATAGAGGCAGACTTCTGTAGAATGAATATAACTTCATCGACATCTCTTACTGCAAGTTGTCCATCTACTGAAATAATAAATTTAAAAGTAGCAATTCCAAAAATAGGTGATTTATTTACCGCTAATACATCAAAAGAATATTGGACTTTATCGAATGCTACTGATAAAACACTATATGTTGTTGAGCCAGATGGTTCATTGAAATCCAAAGAAATAGAACAATTATCTGGTGTAAGACCAGTTGTGTCACTTAAAAATACAGTAACAATTACTGGTGGTAATGGAACAGCAAAAAATCCATATACGATACAATAATATTTACAAAATAAAAGAAATAATATATAATACAGTCAATTACTTTGAAGTTGAGGAGTATATTAGGTAGGTTTAAAGAGAGCAAGAGTGGGTGAGAACTTGTAACCAAACTAATAGAAGGTAGCAACTGAGTAGAGTCTCTAAGTAAATAGGAGATTTCCGTATTACTTGCGTTAAAGTATCAAGCGTGTAGAATAATCTACAAAATAAGGTGGTACCGCGGTTAACTCGTCCTTAAGATAGTTAAGGAGGAGTTTTTTTATGCAAGATAAATGTGAGAAAATGTTTGATAAGTATTTAGAGTCCTACGACAAAAGTGTCAAAGAAATAAGATTTAAGTATTATCATTCATATGAAGTGGAAAAGTTGATGGAAAAACTAGCTAATATGTTAGATTTAGACTCTAAAGAAATTGAAATAGCTAAAGTGGTGGGACTTTTACACGATGTAGGAAGATTTGAACAAATAAGAAAATATGGTAAATGTTCCGATGTTTTAACAAATACTGATCACGCTCACGAAAGTGTTATCTACTTATTTCAAAGTGGTCACATAAGAGATTTTATTGATGATTCTTCATACGATAAAGTAATAGAAGATGCAATAGAAAATCACAATAAATATGCAGTGGATAAAAAAGTAAAAGGTAAAAATTTATTCTTCTCGAAAATGATAAGAGATATGGATAAAGTAGATATTTATCGAGTGATAAGTGAAGAGTACAAATATACTTTTGATAAAGAAGAAATATCTTCGGATGTAATTAAAAGCTTTAGTGATAAGAAAACTGTTAATAACATCGATAGAAAAACCGAAACGGACGGAATTATTGCCCAAATGGCTTTAATATTCGATATTAATTTTAAAGAAAGTTTTCAAATTCTTAAGGAAACTAAATACTTAGATAAATATTTTGAAATAATTACTGTGAAAAAGGATAGTAAGTCTTACTTCGATGACTTAAAAGAAGAAATATATAATTATTTAGAAGAGAAATGTAAATAGAAAGAGTGATAAATATGGAAATGGAAACAAAATATAATCATAAAAAAGTAGAAGAAAATAAATATGAAAAGTGGTTAGATAAAGGATATTTCAAGTGTGATGAAAAAAGCGACAAGAAACAATTTTCGATTGTGTTACCACCACCAAATGTAACAGGTGTACTTCATTTGGGACACGCTTGGGATGTAACTTTACAAGATATAATGATTCGTTATAAAAAGATGGAAGGTTATGACACTTTATGGCTTCCAGGAATGGATCACGCTGCAATTGCAACAGAAGCTAAAGTTGTTAAAAGACTAAAAGATCAAGGAATTAATAAATATGAATATGGAAGAGAAAAATTTCTTGAAGCTTGTTGGGACTGGACGCACGAGCACGGTGATGTCATAAGAAAACAATGGGCTAAAATGGGAATTGCTCTTGATTATACTAAAGAAAGATTTACTTTAGATGAAGGGCTTTCCAAAGCAGTTAGAAAAGTTTTTGTCGATTATTACAACAAAGGATTAATCTATCGTGGTGAAAAGATAATTAACTGGGATCCCGTTGCTCAAACAGCATTATCTAACGAAGAAGTAATCTATAGCGAAGAAAAGAGTGCCTTCTATCACTTGAAATATAAACTTGAAGATAGTGAAGAATATATCGATGTTGCTACAACAAGACCTGAAACCCTTTTTGGTGATACGGCAGTAGCAGTTAACGAAGAAGATAAAAGATATAAAAAGTTCGTTGGAAAAAATGTAATACTTCCAATTGTAGGTAAAAAAATACCTGTTATAACTGATGAACACGCCGATATGACTAAAGGAACTGGTGCTGTAAAAATAACGCCGGCTCACGATCCCAACGACTTCGAAGTAGGAAATCGTCATAATCTTGAAAGAGTAGTGGTAATTAATGATGATGCTACTATGAATGAAAATGCCGGTAAGTACTGTGGAATGAGTCGTGAAAAGTGCCGTGAAGAATTACTTAAAGATTTAGAAAAGGAAGGATTACTTTTAAAAGTTGAACCTATTGTTCACGAAGTTGGACACAGTGAAAGAACAGGGGTTATGGTTGAACCAATGATAAAGAAACAGTGGTTCGTTAAGATGAGACCTCTTGCTGACCAAGTTTTGAAAAATCAAAAGAAAAAAGATGAAAAAGTAAATTTTATACCTTCAAGATATGAAAAGATAATGAACCACTGGATGGAAATAACTTATGACTGGTGTATTTCTCGTCAACTTTGGTGGGGTCACAGAATACCTGCTTGGTATAAGGATGATAAAGTATATGTTGGAATGGATGCACCTAAAGAAGATGGTTGGGTACAAGATGAAGATGTACTTGATACTTGGTTTTCTAGTGCTTTGTGGCCTTTTGCAACTTTGGGTTGGCCAGATAATACAGACCTTTTAAAGAAATATTATCCAAATAGCGTCTTAGTAACTGCCTATGATATTATTCCTTTCTGGGTTAACAGGATGACTTTCCAAGGCGAAGAACTACTTGGTAAAAGACCATTTGAGCATTGTCTAATTCACGGACTTATTCGTGATAAACAAGGAAGAAAATTTAGTAAATCTCTAGGTAATGGAATAGATCCATTCGATATGATTGAACTATATGGAGCAGATGCTTTAAGGTATTATCTTGTAACTGATGTAGCAGTGGGAACAGATATGAGATTTGATGAAGAAAAAATTAAATCTACTTGGAATTACATCAATAAAATTTGGAATGCTTCTCGTTTTGTTCTTACAAATATCGAAGATTTAAAAGAAATAAAATTAGAGAACTTACAACCTCAAGATAAATGGATTTTAACTAAATATGAAAAATGTGTTCAAAAAGTTAAGAAGTTTATGGATAAATATCAATTCAATAATGCAGGGGCAGCTATCTATGATTTCTCTTGGAGCTATTTTTGCGATTACTATATAGAAATGTCTAAGTATTATCAAGACTTAGAAAGCACAAAATCAACTTTATGTTATGTTTTAAGCGGAATACTTAAAATGCTTCAACCTTTTATGCCATATGTTACTGATGAAATATATGAAATGTTGCCAGTAAAAGATTGTGAAGACATTATGGTTTCAAATTATCCTAAATACTCTAAAAAATATATCTTTGAAGAGGAAGAAAGCTTAATCGACAGCCAAGTTGAATTTATTAAGACTTTTAGACAAGTAAAAGCTGAAAATAATATTCCAAAAGAGATGAAAGTATTATTCTCTAAAGAAGATGATTATTCACTTATAATTAAAATGTTGAAAATTCAAGATAATATTGTAAAAGAGCCTTTAAATATCAAGTCTTATAAAGTTTTAACAGATAAGATAAAGGCAGAAATATTCTTTGAAAAGAAAGAAACAGAAGAAGATAAAAAGTTAAAAGAAGAAGAAATTAAAGCTTTAACTTTATCTATCGAAAGAAGAGAAAAACTACTTGCTAACGAAAACTATGTAAATAAGGCTCCTAAGAATATAGTAGATATGGATAGAGCAAAGTTAAAAGAAGAAAAAGAAAAACTTGAAATATTAAAGAACAGTTAAGCTTATTACTTAATTGTTTTTTTTTAAGTTCTATAATATAATTTATCTAGGTGATTTAGATGAAAGACTTAAGAGTAGTTTTTATGGGTACACCAGAATTTAGTGTTCCCGTTTTAAAAGGATTGATAGATAATTATAATGTCGTTGGAGTAGTAACGCAACCTGATAAGGAAGTAGGAAGACATCAAGAACTTGCTTTTTCACCAGTAAAGCAGGTAGCAATTGAAAATAATATTAAAGTTTTACAACCAGTTAAGGTTAGAGTAGAGTACGAAGATATTTTTAAACTTGAACCAGATATAATTGTAACTTGTGCTTATGGACAAATAATTCCTAAAGAATTATTAGATTTTCCAAAGTATAAATGTATAAATGTTCACGCATCTCTTCTTCCAAAATATCGAGGAGGCGCACCTATTCATCGAGCTATTTTAAATGGTGATAAAGAAACAGGAATCACTATTATGTATATGGCACCAGGTATGGATGATGGAGATATAATATCTCAAGAAAAAGTTGTAATTAGAGATGACGAAACAGTAGGAGAGCTTCACGACGAATTAAGTGTAGTAGGAAGAGACTTACTTTTAAAGACCCTTCCTGATATTCTAAATGGTAAAGTAAAACCAATAAAACAGGATGAATCTTTAGTAACACTTGCTAAAATTATTAAAAGAGAAGATGAAGTTATCGACTTTAATCTAACTACTGATGAAGTGTACAACAAAATAAGAGGACTTAATCCTTTTCCAGGAGCTTATGCTTTACTTGATCAAAAGATAGTTAAAATATATAAAGGAAGAAAAAATAAGAATCTTACTAAAGCACTACCTGGAGAAGTAGTAAACATTTATAAAGATGGATTCGCTATTAAAACTTACGATGGTGAGATAGTAATAGAAGAATTAAAAATGGAAGGAAAAAAGAAAATGAGTGGTGCTGATTTTCTTAATGGCATAAATAAAGATGACTTTATAGGAAAAAGATTTACGAAAGAGTAGTGATTGTAATGGACTATAACGATTTCGATAGTAATGGAAATAGAAAAGATAGAGATTATTCTTTTTCAATGTCCGATAAAAAGAGTAGATCTCGTGTTATTTTACTCGTTTATTTAGTTTTGATTGTATTTCTTATCATAGTGTTAAGAATTAATGGCAGTGGAAGTAAAGCACAAGATGTAAAAGATAAAACTGAACAAGAACAAAAGGAAGATAACAAAGATATTAAAGAAAATGTTTTAGAAATGTTTTCTTTAATTGATCAAAATAATTATAATTTTAAAGTAAGTCTTGAGTATAATTACAAGAATGAGAAGAGTATTCAAACAATCGATGGTAAAAGATACAACAATAAATTTGATTTTAATCTTTCTTATAATAACGAAAATATACACTTTTTAGGAACAGAAAACTATATAAGAGCAAAACAAAATGAAGAAAGTTCTCCAATTAAAGCTGATTTCCCTTATGTAGAACTAAATTTTTTTGATAATAAGGTATTAGAGAAAATACTTAGTAAAGCAACGGAAATAGAGGGTATTTATGAAATTACTAATGAAGATTTAGTTAGTATAATCGATAGTCGAAAAGTATCAGAGTTAGAGAATGGTTCTACAATAAATAAGATAGTTTTAACAGTACAAAATAATAAAGTTACAAGTTTTAGCATAGATTATAGTAATGCATTAAGTGATTATCAAAAAGATAAAATTAGTGCAGTTGTTACGATAGAATACTCAAATTTTGGACTTGTAGAAGATTTTAGTACTGATTTTTAACAAAAAAACAAAAAAAATCTTGCAAAAACAGCAAACATAGTATATACTTTAGAAGTACGACTTGAGAAAAAGTCGAACAAATACTTAAAAGTGATGGGCTTGTAGCTCAGGTGGTTAGAGCGCACGCCTGATAAGCGTGAGGTCGGAGGTTCAAGTCCCCCCAGGCCCACCATTTAATGCCTCAATAGCTCAGTCGGTTAGAGCACTTGACTGTTAATCAAGGGGTCCTAGGTTCAAGTCCCAGTTGAGGCGCCATATGGCCAGTTGGTGAAGTGGCTTAACACACCGCCCTTTCACGGCGGCATTCATGGATTCGAATTCCATACTGGTCACCATAATGATTTTACCCTTATTTTATAAGGGTTTTATTTTTTTATTCACTATTTATTCACTATTTTTTTGAATTTTTTTTATAAATTGTCTAGTAAATTGACTATTGGTTTTTGAATTTGTGGGAATAGATGAAGATAAACTTTTTGCATTGTATCAACTGTATCTCCCAATCTATTTGCTACCATCACGAAAAATGCTCCTGAATCTATTTCCATATTTTTTTCGTTACATTTTAATATGTATTGATTTATTAATAATGAAACGTGACTATGTCTAAACTCGTGAATTGTTATTGCTGGTATATTTGCTGTCTTAAAATAGAAATCTTTATATCTATCAATTGATGTTTGTGGTAAAAATCTACTATTCCCAAAAACAAACCAGTTTTCGGAAAAATCTTTATAAGCCTTTAATTCTTTTTTATATGATAGTAATTGTTCTTTTAAAACTTTATTCATTTCTACTTTTCGATTTTTATAATTTTTTGTTTTGGTTATTTTATAACCATTTTTTTCATTTGTTTTAATTGATAGAGTTTTGTTAACTATAATCATATTATTATTAAAATCAATATCATTCCAATTTAAAGCTTGTATTTCACCTTTTCTCATACCTGTAAAATATAATGTAGTAAAAAGTGACTTGTATAGAGAATTATCCACTTCTGATATAAATTTTTGATATTGCTCATAAGTTATATATCTTAATTTTTCTTCATCTTTTATTACTTGATCCTGCCTGTGTTCAAATCTACCTAAAGTTGCTATTGGATTATTTTCTAATCCATAATTTTTAATAGCATAATCAAAGATTCCTTTTAGTACATTATAAAATCCATTTAAATATTTTAATGAATACCCCTTTTTTTCAAGTCCTGACTTCCATTCTCTACAAATAGGCATATTTATACTATCTAAATATAAATCGTCGAAATACGGCTGAATATGACGCTTATAGTCATCATTGTATGAATATGCTGTTGATTCTTTTCTTGTTTTTGAAATATGGTCAATATAATCTTTAGCAACCAAACCAAATCTTATATTGCATCTTTCTTTTCTTTTTAGTAAAAATATTGCTTCTTCGTCTTTTGCTTCTTTTTTTGTCAAGAATAATCTTGAACCTTTAGATTTGATATTTCCTCTATAATCTTTATAATAACACCTAAAGTACCAGGATCTACCATCTCTAGTCCATTGTCCTTTTGGTTTTTGAAATACTGCCATATTATTAACTCCTTTCTTGCATTAATTTCTTATTTATGCTAGAATTGGAGTGTAGAAAAAAAGATTTGATTCCTGTCAGTTTCATTTCATTTTTCTATAGTCCAATTCTTTGGATTTTGTCTCGTGTTCCAGCACGGGACTTTTTTTATTTTCTTATATTTTTCGCTGTTATTAACCAATTTGTAAATGCTTTATCAAACTTTGAATTAGAGGCAAAACCAACAATAGTTCCTATTGTAAAAAAGGCTATAGCAATAAGTAATGCAGGCATAGATATATATGTTCCACTTGTAACAGTTGAATTTAAATAACTAATTGTGTATCTGCCAAAACAAAATAATGTTGCTATTGCTCCTAAAACATAAAAAATAACAACTAATATTTCTGATCCTATTGATGATGGATAGAGGCTTTTAAATTCACTTTTTAAACTTTCTTTTTTTGTACTATCAAGTTCATACCAACTAATAGTTCTTCCTTGATTTACTTTTTTAGAATTTTCCTGATTCTCTTTTTGATTAAACCCACATTTAAAGCAAAATACTGAATCTTCATTTAATTTTTCACCACAATTTTTACAAAACATTTTATTATCTCCTTTCTAGTCAATTTTTGTCCTTTTCGCTCGAGCGATTCCTACAACTTTGATAGGGAGTTGTTCAACTTGCTCTCTCGAAAACATCATTACGTCATAAGCCGCATTGTAAGGCTGTAATACAATACCTTGATCATTTACTAATAACTTTTTAAAAGTGGATTCAGTCCCATTTATCATAATGGCACAATCCTTGCCATTGTACATCTCGAGGTCTTCGTTTTGCTCAAAGATAACAATGTCATTTTCATCATATTTTGGAAACATACTGTCGCCACTTATTTTTAATCCATAAAACTTTTTACCACCGATTGTCCATTTCTTTGGTATTTCAACATATTCAATTATATCTGATTGACTTTCTATTGGTATACCCGCCTTAATAGTTCCAAATACAGGAATTTTTATAGTGTTACTATCTATATCTACTAATTCAGCATTATCAAATTTTATATTAAAATTATTTTCAATGTTTAATATTGCTTTTACATCACTTATAGAAAACTCACTTTTATCTGTTTCAAACATAATTTTATATATATCTGAAGAGGTTATTTTATTTGAAGCATCATCATTCCAAACATCTTCTAAATAATCACATAAAACTTTTCTTTCTTTTTCTGGAAGTAAGAATCTTATTCCCAAATTGTATAGTTCGTTATCATTGTCATTCGGATCTTCTACATAACCAGCACAGATTAAAAAATCATATGGATCCTGTTTCATACTATTTGCAATCTTAATCAAACTACTTGGTTTAGGAAGTTTTTCTTTTCCACTTGTTATACTTCTTATTTCTGAAATGTCAATGCCTGTAAGTAAAGATAATTGAGTTTCTGAAATATAATTTGTTCCCATTGAATCATTTATAATATCAGTTGTTAAAGTTTCAATTGGTGGGAAGAAATCGTTAATAGAAATTTTAAAATATTCAGCAAGCATAAATAAAATGTTCTGATCTGCTTTTCTTTCTCCACTTTCATATCTTGCTATACTTTGTTGTGTTGTACCTAATGCTTCAGCTAGTTCTTGTTGAGTTATATTTTTGTTTTCACGCAACGATTTTATTTTGTTGGCAACATATTTTGTAATGTTTTGCACAATACACCTCCTTTTCTTTACATACATAATACCATAAAAAACAATAAAGAGAAATAAAAATGTGTTAAAATATAAAAGGTGCCAAAGTACTTTAGGTAAATAACTTTTAAATATGAATTAATTTTTTTAATTTTATTTTTTTTACTACAGAAAAATGTTATAATTAATCTATATGAGGTGTGATATGAAAAAAAGAGTATTAGCTATTTTAATTGTTGTATCATTGTTTTTCTTTAATTGTGGAAGTGTTTATGCTGCATTTACCGAAAGTGGTGGAGGAGCAGATTGTAGTGGATTACTTACTCCAGATGCAGCTGATATGATAAAAGAATTATTAAATTACTTTAGAATTTTGGCTCCAATTGTATTAATTGTTTTTGTAGCTCTTGATTTTGGTCAAGCTGTTATATCACAAGATAGTGATGCTTTAAAAAAAGCTGGTTCAAAAGTTGTTAAAAGAGCAATAGCAGCAGTAGTGTTATTCTTTATTCCAACGATTATTATTGCTATCTTTGATTTGGTTCCAAGTGGTACTCTAGTAATACCTGATGATCCTTTTTGCAATACATTAAATACAAAAATTGTAGAAGTCGATAGAATTTAGAGGTTACTATGGTATATTTAGATTATTCAGCAACAACTAAAACAGATTTAGAGGTACTAGACTCTTTTAACAAAGCCTCTTTATCTTTTTTTTCAAATCCTAATTCTCTTCATAAACTTGGTACAAAAGCGAATGAACTTATAAACGCCTCAACTAAACAAGTAGCAGATATCCTAGGAGTTAAACCAAGTGAAATTATTTATACTAGTGGAGCAAGTGAATCAAATAATACGGCAATAAAAGGTATCTTTGATAAGTTTCAAAATAGAGGAAAACATATCATAACGACAGAATTTGAACATTCTTCAATATATGGACCAATCAGTTATTTACAAAAATATCGTGATGCCGTTGTGGATTTCGTCGAAACTGATGAATTTGGAAGAGTAAAACTAGATTCTCTTGAAAAGTTAATAACTGATGAAACAATTTTGGTAAGCATCTGTAGCGTTAATAGTGAAATAGGAATAAGACAACCTATAGAAGAAATAGGAAAACTTTTAAAAAAATATCCTAAATGTTTTTTTCATATCGACGTAACTCAAAGTATAGGAAAAGAAAAAATAAGTTTTGAAAATATCGACTTAGCATCTTTTTCAGCTCATAAATTCTTTGGAATAAAGGGAATAGGGTGTCTAATAAAAAAAGAACATATCGAAATCGAGCCACTTATTCACGGTGGAAAGAGCACTACTATTTATCGAAGTGGAACACCACAGTTACCACTTATCGTATCTTTATCTAAAGCCTTAAGACTTGCTTATGAAGATTTAGATAACAAAATTAAAAAAATAGAAGAATTTAATAAATATTTACAAGAAGAATTAAAGACTTACGACAAAGTAAGAATCAATAGCAACATATATTCAATTCCTCAAATATTAAATATAAGTGTTTTAGGATGTAAACCGGAAACTATGCAACACGCTCTTGAAGAGTATGATATCTATATTTCCACTCAGACTGCCTGTGCTAAAGGTAGTGAAAAGTCAAGGGCAGTATATGCTTTAACGAAAGACGAAGAAAGAGCTAAATCAAGTATTAGAATAAGCATATCTTATGTAACTACCAAAGAAGAATTGGATACATTTTTAGAAGCTTTTAAAGAATGCTATAAAAAGTTAGTCTGAAGGTGATAAAATGAAAATTATCAAAGTTGGTGCTATGTGGTGCCCTTCGTGTATTATTACTAATAAATATTGGAAAGAAATAAAAAGTAATTATAGTGATATTGAATTCATAGATTTAGATATAGACTTTGACTCAAGTGAAGTAGAAAAGTATAATGTAGGAGATAAGTTACCAGTAGTTATTATTTTCGATGGCGATAAAGAAGTTAAAAGAATTATTGGTGAAAAGAAAAAAGAAGAAATGTTAAAAGAAATTGGGGACGTGTTATGAAATATAAAAAGTTTATCTTTTTAATTCTTTTTTTTGTTTTTCTTCTTCCTCTAGGAGTAAGAGCAGAAGAATCCTATAAAGATGTGTTATCTCCTATTTTAAATATTCCAGTTGAAGAAGGTAAAATAAATATTTACTTTTTCTTTGGAGATGGGTGCCCTCATTGTGCTAACGAAGAAAGATTTTTAGAAGATTTTAAAGAAAAATATGGTGAGTTTGTTAATATATATTCTTTCGAAACCTGGTATAATGACAAAAATGCAAGTCTTATGAGAGAAGCCAAGGAAGAAATGGGTAATCCAGTAAGTGCTGGAGTGCCCTATACCGTAATTGGTGAAGAAAGTTTTGTAGGTTATGGTAATAGTGTCGGACTAAAAATAGAAAAGTTAGTAAGAAGTTATTTGAGTCTTGATAATGAAGACCACTCTAAGGATGATGTTTTAGATAATGAAGAACCAGTAGTCGATGAAAATAAAGAAGATATTCCACTTCTTGGTGAAGTAGATGTAAGAGATGTCTCTGTTTTTCTTGTAGCGGTTGTCTTAGGTCTTGTCGATGGATTCAACCCTTGTGCAATGTGGGTTTTACTTTTCTTAATTAATATGTTAATAGGAATGAACGATAAGAAAAGAATGTTAATAATTGGCTTTGTTTTCTTGTTTACATCGGCTTTTATGTATTTCCTATTTATGTTAGGAATATCTAATATTTTATATATTTTTAAGACTAGTGAACTGCAATTCTTTATTGGATTAATTGCTCTCTTAGTAGGTGGATACAATGTAATTAAATTTCTTAAAGAAAGAAAAGATGATGTGGGATGCACCGTAGTAGATGCTAAGAAAAGAAAGAAAATATTTGAAAGAATTAAAAAGTTTACGACAGAAAAAAGTTTGTTTTTAGCACTTTTAGGAGTAGTAGTTCTAGCGATTTCGGTAAATGCTGTCGAACTTGCTTGTACTTCTGTTTTTCCTGCAACATTCTCAGAAATATTGGCAGTAAACAATATAACAGGAGTAGAACAAATAATATATTTAATAATCTATAATGTCTTTTATATGTTAGATGACTTAGTAGTATTCGTTATTGCTGTAGCAACACTACAGTTATCGACAGCAAGTTCAAAATATGGAAAATATTCAAAGTTAGTTGCGGGATTAATAATGCTTGTTATTGGAGTACTTTTGATGTTAAAGCCAGAATGGTTAATGTTTAATTTTTAAAAGATAAATTTAATTTTATCTTTTTTTTTCGACATTTTTTTATTATCCTCTTTGCTAAATTAAAGATGGTGATAATATGAAAAAGAATTTTTTGATGTTTGTTCTAGGAGCAATCTTATTGGGCTTTGTATCAGCAGAAGTTTTGTATACCGAGTACAAAAACAATTTAGATGATTCAGAATATAATGCTTATTTGATTCAAATAGGAAGTTTTTCAGATAAAGACCCTGAAAACATCGATACTTCCAACTATTTAGTTTTAAAAGAAGATGGGATATACAATGTCTATGCTGGAATAACAACTAAACTTGCTAATGCCAGTAAAATAAAAGAAGTATATGCAAGTGAAGAGATTGAAGGAGTTATAAAGCCAGTAGTTATCGATAATGTCGAATTTATGAGTAATTTAGAGCAGTTTGATATCTTATTATCTGAAGTAGATAGTAAAGAAAATATAAAATCAATTAACGACGCAATTATTTCAGAATATGAAGAAATAGTACTTAGAGATAAATAAAATCCAGTCTATTGAATAAACATTATATTTAATGGTAAAATAATTTTGTTAATTTGTTGGAGAAGTTTTATGAGTATGGATTGTAAAAAAACAGGAAAATTTATTGCACAGCTTCGCAAAGAGAAGAAAATGACTCAAGATGATTTGGCTAAAAAGCTTTTTGTCGATAGAACTACAATTTCAAAATGGGAACTTGGTGAAAACAATATCAGTATTGATACACTTGTAAAAATATCGGATTTATTTGATATCACTATAAATGAATTGATACTTGGTGAAAAAATCACTAATGACAATATCGAAAAGATAAGCAGTGTTACTGTTGACGCTTTAAAAAAAGGTCTAAAGTTCAAGCGTTATTTTTGCTTATCTATTGCTACTATTATATTGTTAATAGTAATGTTTCTTTGTTATTACTTTCTAAGTACATATAATGCTTTTATGTTATATGAAATTAGTGGTGAAAGTGATGAAATCTATGTTGAAAATGGACTTTTCTTTGTTTCTAAAGAAAAAGCATATATAACAATTGGTCACATTGAAAATATAGAGAGTGATGATGTTGAACTAACAAGGTTATTTTACTTAAAAAATGGAAAAGAAGTAACTCTTTATGAAAATCAAGATTTAACCGGATTCTATAAAACAAGTTTTAATGATAATACGGGATTTCAGTACAGTGATTTAAAATATGTTTTATCAAATTTAAATTTAGAAATTAAAAAGAAAAATAAAGAAGCAATAATTATTAAATTAAAGATGAAAAAAGGTTATTCAAACAGTAATTTATTTGTTAAAAATCCAAAGCCAATTAAACAAGAAGAAATAAATAAATTTGATTCAAGCATTCCAGAATATGTAAAGGAAAACTATAAATATGACTCTGAAACAAACTCATATGTCTTAAATCAAACTTTTGATAACAAAAAAGTTTTGATAACTTATTTTGTAGATGCCAAGGTTTATGTTGTTAATGAAGAAAATGAAGATTACAGCGAAACTTATGTTTATTCACCACCAGACGATTTTGCATATGATATGACTGATTCGAATGGAACGATAATAAAATCTTTTGACTATTCGATCACGGAAAAACAATGCTTATCTACTGCTGAATGTGATGATGCAAAGACAAAATATTTTGAAGATAAATATTTAAATAATTTATTTGCTTACTAAAGAGATAATTAATCACACCATTGAAAAATAGAGATGTGACGAATCATCTCTTTATTTTTTTGGCAGTTAAGGTTATGATGGCAGTGAAAGGGAGAAAGAAAATATGAAAAAAATTGTAAATGTAATATTTGTTATATTTCTGTTTATGTTTTATATATCAACGTTAAAGCAAAATGCTTATGCTAAAAATATTGATGTTTACAAGAATAAAAATGGTGTGGAGGTATCTTCAAAAGAGTATGATTTCATAAATGATTTTTATGGAACTGGTTATTTTGATTCAATGTCCATTGAAGACTATAAATGGATTAAAGACTTAAATATTGATGATAGTGATGTTGAAATTAAAGAGGGAATCAAATTTAATGTTAATCCTAATGGGACATTTTATACCCAACAAAGTAGGATATTAAAAATAGTTAAAAGTTGTTCAGAAAATTGTGTAATCATAATAAAATGTGATTGGTTATTTAATCCAAATATAAGAAGCTATGATGTAATTGGAGTAAGATTATTCGGAACAAAATTATTGAATCAAGACATTATTACAAAAGTAAAATCAGGTGATGAAGTTAAATATTATAACAATGTCAAAATAATGACAAATGGATATGGTTCATCAATAAAGTTACCTGATTCCAAATCGAGTATTGTAATAGAACAAAAAACAACTGTATCAAAAAGTGGAAGTGTTTATGCAACCTATCAACACGCAAATAAAAATATAAGTTTAACTGATAGTCAATCATTCGTAATTGATAGTACAGGTTATGGCAAAGTGCTTAGTTTTTATGGGAATGCAGTAAATGTTTATGATGGAGCAGGAGGTGTTAACATAAATCTATAGTATATTTTGATAAAATTTGTTAACAAAAATCTAAATTAAATTGCGTACGGATTAAATTGGATTTTGTTAAAATAAATGGAAAAAGGAGGAAAAATATGAATAAAGTAGTTAAAGTAAGTGTTATGTTTGTTATTGTTCTTGGCGTCTATCTATCTATAACTACAGCAGTATTTGCATATGAGAGTACTATATACATATCAGATAATTCAACTCTAAAAGGAAAAGAAGTAACTTATTCACAAAGTAAATATATGCTAGATATTAAACCAAAGTTAATGGAAGAGGGACCTCGAAGCCCTGGTGAAGTTCAGTTATACACAGAGTTTATAAGACCTTTATATAGACTAGGAATTAAATATGGAACGCAAACAAAATATAGTGGAACAATTATTTTTGATGTTGTAAAGGACTTAAATAAGTTTAAATCTACTTCTATGGGTAACTGCGGTGACGGAAAGAGATATTTATACTTTAGTACCCTTGGATCTTGGGGTGCTGGATATGGTAAACTTTCCGGAGATGTAGTCGTATACAATTATTAAAAAAATTAAGTGAGGGAGTTACTATGTTAACTTCCTTACTTGTTATAAGGAGTGTGAATATGTCTGCTATAAAAATTGAAAATATTAAAAAGGAATATAAATTAAAAAAACAGAGTATTTTTGCATTAGACAACATATCTTATGACTTTGAATATGGCAAAATGTATGCTATTATGGGTCATTCTGGTAGTGGTAAAACAACCTTAATTCAATGTTTGGGTACTTTAGACAATGTTACTGAAGGAAAAGTATTTATTGAAAATGAAGATGTTTTCAAAATGTCACCAGCAAAAAGAAATACAATTAGAAATTCAAAAATTGGTTTTATATTCCAAAATTATTATTTAAATAATACGATGAGAGCATATGAAAATGTTATGTTACCAATGCTTATTAATAAAAAGTTTAAAAAATCCAATATTAAAGATATTGCTATTGATACTTTAAAAGATCTTGGATTAAGTGAAAGAATAACCCATTATCCTAAAGAGTTATCTGGTGGAGAACAACAAAGAGTGGCAATAGCAAGGGCAATTGTTAATAATCCTAAAATAATTTTGGCAGATGAGCCAGTTGCAAATTTAGATGAAGAAAACGAAAAATTTGTTTTACAAAAACTCAAAGAAATGGCTCAAAATGGTAAGTGCGTTATTGTTGTTAGTCATAATCCAGAAATAAAAAAATATGCTGATGTTATTATTGATATGAAAAGAGGGAAGTTTTTAGACAATGAAATTTAAGTATTACTTGTTCCTAGCCAAAAAAAGTTTTTTTCATAAAAAGATAAATATAATTAATGTATTACTTCTAGCTATATCTATGACAATTATTGTATTTGCTTTTAGTTTTTCTAAAACATTTAACAACATAATAGAAAATCAAATAAGTGGAAACATCAATTCTCATATTTTACTGATTCCAAATCATTCAAGTACCGTTAATTTAAGTGATGTTGATAATATTTCTTTTTTAACTGATTTTAGTTTTTATATTAAATATGTTCAAAATGAAAATGATGAAGACATTTCTTTAATTGGTGTACCATCTAATTATTTAAAGATTTCGTCTGGCAAAAATTTTAGCGATGTTACAGATAAACAGGTTATGATTTGTCCATCAAGATTTTATTTGGGTTCGGATTCGGAAGTATATGATGAAGCTTTTTTAGAAAATATTCAAGATGGTAAAAAATATGTTAATAAGTCGATGCATTTATTAACGCAAAATTATGATAAAGAGTACAAGATAATTGGAACATATGATGTTAACAAATACACTTATGGAGAGTTTAATGTATGTTTTACAAGACAAAGTAATATTGTAGACATATCAAATAGTGAACTAGAATATTTAAAAAATGAATGTGATAGTGAGAAACAAAATTGTGAAGATATCAGTTTATCTAATACGACAGTAGTTATAGTCGATGATGTAAAAAAAATAGATGAGACTAAAAGACAAATTGAGCAAAAAGGTTATATTGTTAGATATATGTCAGAAGTTGATACCAATTTTTTAAATGCTATTACTATTGTTCTTTTACTTTTAACTTCTATTATTTTAGTTGTTTGCTTTATAATTATGATTTTATATAATAACAAAAAAGTTGAGTACAACAAGAAAAATAACTTGATTTATAAAGCAATGGGGTATGATAATAAAACTTTAATAAAAGTAAATTATTTAGAAGTATTTATTTTATCGATTATAAGCGAGTTGTTGTGTATTACTTTTTGCTTTGTAATTTATAAAATTATTTCTCAAAATTTTGCCGTTGATATAAAAACTGGCTTCCAAATATATATATCTTATTTAGCCTTCATAGTAGGTTTTGTAATATCGTTATGTGTATCTATTCTTACTGTTTATTTATCTATTAACAACAATAAAAATACACTAATTGAGGAATTATCTGATGGGGAAATATAATTTTTTAATTTTTAACATTTTAAAGAGAAAGAAACTTTGTAAATTATCTATATCTGTATTTTTGGTTGTTTTTATAACACTTATTTCTATTTTGGGGTTAAGAAATGGATTAAGTAATCAATATAATAAATTGAAAGAAAAATATATTGTAAGTACCTATGTAGTAATAACAACTGATAATAACTATCATACTATAACTGATTTTATTAAAGATTATCATTATATTAAACAATATTATCCTTATCTGAAATTAGAAAAAGACAATAATACATTCTTATATTACGACGACAATTTAGTTAAAATTAATAAAGGCAGGAAAATAAAAAAAGAAAATGAAGTAATTGTATCTAGTAATTCAGAATTTCAAATCGGTGATTATCTAGACTTAAGAACAAATAAAAAAGAATATAATCTAAAAATTGTTGGTAAGTATGATGAGGGAACCTTTTTTAATGCAGATAATTACGACACAAACAGTTCACTTCCAATTCTTTGCTCATTTTCATTGATGAACAAAATAGTTAATAAAAATAATATAGATAAAGTAATTGTGCAAATTAAAGATTACTCATATTTGAACTCTTTTTTGAGTGAATTAGAAAAAAATGAAAACTTTCAAATGCATATAGATCCAACTTATAATGATATTTTAGATAAAAACAATAAGATTATTCTTAATATTGACTTCTTTATAAATGTTATAGTGATTTTTTTATTACTCTTTATTGAAGTAGTAGATTTAATTATAATCTATGATAATAGAGTTAATTTTGCAATTTTAAAGAGTGTTGGCTTTTCTAGTGCTAAAATATCGGTTTTAACTTTGCTATATTCAATTTTACTTTTGTTTATTTCCTTTTTCTTTTCGATACCAATTTTAAGTATAATAATTTTGTTATTTAATAAGTTCTTTGCCTTTAATTTTTCCTTATTAATGAAAATTCTGGTATATTTTATTACTATTTTTACTATTAATGGTTTAATTCTTTATTTTGTAATTAGAAGAATAAATATAATTAAGTTATTAAAAACCTAATAAAATGTTTTAATTTTTAGTAAAAATAACTTTTAGGAATAATAATATTCTTGGTGATAGAATGTTTATAAAAGAAATTCCATTAAAAGAAAGACCAAGAGAAAGACTTATGAATAATGGGGCGAGTTATTTATCAAATGAAGAATTATTATCGATAATACTTAGATGTGGTACAAAGAATAAATCGGTTGAAGACTTATCTGAAGATATCTTAAAAGAATTTAAAAGTATTAACAATTTAAAGAGTGCTACCTTAAATAAGCTATTAGAAATTAAAGGGATGGGACTTTCTAAATCGACAATAATACTTGCAATGATAGAACTTTGTAAAAGAATTTACTTTAATAATGAAGATGACCCTAAAAAAATATTTAATAATCCTAAAATAATTTATGAAGAGACTAAGTATCTTTTTAATGATAAGAAGCAAGAACTATTTTACTGCCTGTATTTTAATAATAAACAGCAATTAGTTGGTAAAGAACTTCTCTTTATTGGTACTGTAAATAAAAGTATTACGCATCCAAGAGAAATCTTTAAATATGCTTATTTATATTCAGCATCGAGTATTGCTTGTATTCATAATCATCCGTCAGGTGATGTAAAACCATCGATTGAAGACATAACGTTTACAAATGCTTTGGTGGAAATCGGTCAAATTCAAAAGATTCCAATAATAGATCACATAATCGTTTCTAACAATAATTATTATAGTTTTCAAGATAATGGGAAACTTAATAATAGGTGAAGATTATGCAAAAAAGAAGAAAAAAGCAAAAAAAAGACGATAAACTTCTAATATTATTAATTCTCTTTTTACTTATTTTTTCCTACTTTGAAGTAACTGGTGATTATCGTTTAGGTGGTATTTTAAGAGATTTACTTTTTAATCCGACGAAAGTTATAGAGCCATCTAATTTATTAAATTCATTTAATGATGATTTACTAAAAGAAAATAATGAGTTAAAAGAAATCTTAAAGATAGATTACTCTTTAAAGGACTTTGAGATAAAGTATGCGACAGTTGTCGAAAGAAACAACTCTTTTTGGCTTAATGAACTTACAATCAATAAGGGAAAAAGTGATGGAGTAGATGAAAACTATGTTGTTTTAGGTGAAAATGGATTGATTGGAAGAGTTATTTCTTCATCTTTAACAACGTCTAAAATAAAACTTATAACAAGTGATAACAATAAAGTATCTGTAAAAATAAATAATTCTAATAAAATACTTGAAAGAAAGGATAACAACTTAATTATTAGGGGAATCAACACAAAAGATAAAATAAAAGAAGGAGATAAAGTATTAACTAGTGGTCTATCTGATAAATATCCAGAGGGTATTATAATTGGAAAGATAGAAAATATAGAGAAAGAAGATAGTGGAGTAGGTTACTTTGCCTATGTAAGTTTAGAACAGGATATAGATGACTTGCACTTCGTAATACTTTTAAAGAGGAAAGATAAATGATTTTAGGTATTATTTCAATTATCCTCGATCTTTTACTATTAAACTTTATAAACTTCAATATAACTAGTATCGTAATTTATCCAATGTTTACCATCGCATATGTTATAAGTTCTATTTATTTTAAGAAAAACATAAAAAATACTTTATTAATCTTCTTACTTTATTGTTCATTTTTAGGAGTCTTTTATCTTCCTTTAGCGTATTTCCTAATAGAATATTACTATATCCATAAGGATAAAAAGAACTTTAATAAAAAAGATTTTCTTTTAAAAGTCTGTTATGGTTTGATTCTTTATGACTTACTATTCTATTTAGTAGTATATCTATTTGAAATAAATTATTATTCTTTAAGTATATTAGTCTATAAAATCTTATTTACTTTACCACTAAGTAGTCTTTATGCTTTATTACTTTTTAGATTAAATGTTCTAAAAAAGAAAAAACTAAAGTATAAATTAGTATGATGAATGTTGATGAATATCGAAAAAGAAGAAAAGAAAAAAATAGTGTTATACCTTCAGAAAATAAGTTTTTACGAAATCTTGTGATAAAGATTTTAGTATCTTTAATCTTGTTTTTATGTTTTCTAATAGGAATTAAAAAGGTCGAAGGTTTCGATAAGATAATTTACGATAATATTTATAATAAGCATCTTTCTTTTGCATCTTTCAATTCTTGGTATAACGAGCATTTTGGAAGTATTTTACCTCTTGATAATATCAATAAAGATGTAATGGTGTTTAGTGATTCTCTAACTTATAAAAACAAAGAAAAATATTTAGATGGAGTGAAGTTAGAAGTTGAAAATAATTACTTAGTCCCAATTTTAAAAGATGGAATAGTGGTATACATCGGTGAAAAAGATAATTATGGTAAAGTTATTATCGTGGAAGATGAAGATGGATTAGATACTTGGTATAGCAATATCAATATCGGTAACATTAATATATATGACTATGTTAAAAAAGGAGACTATCTAGGAGAAGTTATTGATAACTCTTTAATTCTTGTCTTTGAAAAGAAAGGAAAAATAGAAGATTATAACCAATATATTTAAGATAGATCTCTTTACTTATCTTTTAATTTTAATATGCCTTTTTACTGGACACTTCAAAAGAATTATTTTCTTTATGAGTTTAATTATCTTTCACGAATTAGGGCACTTTCTAACTGCTAAAGTGTTCAACTGGAAAGTCGATAAAATATATATTTATCCTTTGGGAGGACTTACTAAGTTCAATGAAAGAATTAATGTTTCTTTTATAGAAGAGTTACTAGTAACGCTAATGGGACCAATTTTTCAGATAGGCTTATCCCTTTATTTAAGAAGATATTACGAAGAAGTTATGGTAATGAATAAGGTCCTTCTTTTATTTAATTTACTTCCTATAGTACCTTTAGATGGTGGTAAACTCTTAAGTTTAATGCTTCAAAAAATAGTCCCTTACTACAAGAACTTAAATCTTACTTTGATTATTTCTCTTCTATCATATTTAGTTTCTTTTCTCTATATAGTGTTCTTTATCCCATCACTATTTATAATCTTAGTAGTCTTTCTTTTAATATTTAAAATATACGATGAATTCAAGTTAAGAAGGTATTACTTTAATAAGTTTCTTTTAGAAAGAAGTTTATATAACTATAACTTTAAAAGAGTAGCTTATGTTAAATCTATCTATGGAATATATAGATTTAGACGCAATATTTATAAATCAGAAAGTCAAATACTAGGTGAAAAAGATTTGATAAATTTTTGTTTTAATAATGTAAAGAGTCCCATAATTATTGTAAATAATTGTGAAAAATGCTATAGTGTTAAATGAAGGATGATTATATGAAAGCAAGAAAATGTGAATTTTGTGGTGAAAAGTTAAATAAAAACTCTACCTTCTGTAAAAATTGTGGTAATAAAGTAGATAATAATAAAGATGTTAAAGAAGCAGTGATAGATGAAGGAACAAAACAATCTCACTTCCTTTTAACAATTATTGTTGTATTACTAGCAATTATAGTAGGTTTAGGTTTATATTTTATCTTTTTTGGAGATTAATATTTATAAGATAAAAACATATAATTCAAGTGGAGGAGTTATATGTTTTTTAAGTTGTTAAAAAAATTAAAAGAACTTTTTGTATTTACAGCAAGTTATTCTAATAGTGTCTTTTTAGATCCTTTATCCGATGAAGAAGAAAAAGAAATGATTGAAAGAATGAAGAATAATGATATGGAAGCTCGTAATAAACTTATAGAGCACAATTTGCGATTAGTTGCTCACATCGTTAAAAAGTTTGATTGTAAAAATGTCGACCAAGATGACCTTATAAGTATTGGAACAATTGGGCTTATTAAAGGTGTCGACACATTCAATAATAGTCACGGAACCAAAATTACTACCTATTGTGCAAGATGTATCGAAAACGAAATACTTATGTATTTTCGAAGTAACAATAAGACCACTAAAAATATATCGATAAATGAATCGATTGGATTCGATAAAGAGGGAAATGAAATAACGATTCTCGATATTTTAAAAGTACCAGCACCTGATTTTATTAATGAAATATCAGAAAAAGATAATATTAAACTTCTAAAAAAGTATTTTAATGTCCTTACCGATAGAGAAAAAGAAATAATAAGTAAAAGATATGGCCTTAATAATGAAGACGAGATGACCCAAAAAGAAATTGCTAAAGTTTATAAGATTTCGAGAAGTTATGTCTCTCGAATTGAAAAGAGAGCTCTTATGAAAATGTTAAGGGAATTTTTAAAGAACAATATGTGAAAATATTATTAAATGTCCTAATTCTATGGACTTTTTTTTATATTCCAAGTATAATTGTATTATCATAAACGAGTGACACCAAGAGAAATTAAGAGATTTATATAACTTTAAGTTATGTTTTATATATTATATTGTAGGAGGAAGAATGAAACATATAAAATTATTGCTTTTAGCAATTTTATCCATATTTTTAATACCAGGAAAGGTTTTAGCAGCCAATGATCCAATAACTTTGAATGCACCAAAGTCTGCTAGTAACGATGAAGAAATATCTGTACCCATAAGGCTTTATAGTGCAGTAGCAATAGATAATTTTAAAGCAACTTTTACTTATGAGACGACAGCATTAGAACTTTTAAATATTGAAAATGGAAGTGGATGGACTGCTGTTTCTAAGTTTTCTCAAGAAAGTCCTTTATTTTTAGAATTTACAAATGAAAATGGAATAACAGGGGATACCGTAGTAGCAACTTTAAAATTTAAAGTAAAAAAAGATGCAGCTAAGAAAAATACTACCTTATCGGTCGAGGGAACTACTACAACTAAAGCCGACCAGACAACTAATGTATTACAAAAAGTAACTTCTACTATTGAAATAAGGTCGACTGATAACTCTTTAAAAGATTTAAAATTTAATGGAAATACGCTAGACTACTTTTCACCAAATATATATAGTTATGAACTTCAAGTAGCAGCTAATGTTACAACGGCAGACTTCGAAGCAACACCAAACGATAAAACAGCAACATTTAAAGCTAAATATGAACCTAAAAAGGGAGCATCTCTAGATTATGGTGAAAACATCTTCGAAATAATTGTCGTATCTGCTTCTAATGAAGAGAAAAAATATACTGTAAAAGTAATTCGTCAAGATAATCGTGGTGAAAACAATAACTTAAACAGCTTGTCAATCGTATCCGACAAAACAATTTATTCCTACGATAAAACTGAATTA
The DNA here is from genome assembly GCA_947629375.1 of uncultured Bacilli bacterium. GTDB lineage: Bacteria > Bacillota_I > Bacilli_A > RF39 > UBA660 > RUG13868. The sequence continues at coordinate 92,361 of CANRDN010000002.1, forward strand.
AGTAAAAACTTAACAATAAATCTTACGACTCATAAACTTGAAAAAATTGAAATAAACGCTGAACCACAAGACCCTAAAGCAACAATCGATGGAGCTAAAGAGTACGAACTAAAAATAGGTATTAACGAAATTAAAATAACAGTTACAAGTGAAAAGAAAGACCAAAAAGTCTATACCTTAATTATCAACAATTTAGATAGAGAAATAGATACATCATTAAGTGATATTACCTTGTTCTATGATGGAGACGAACTTGATATCGGCTTTGAAAAAGACAAATATGACTACGAAGTTACATACAATTCTAGATTTAACGATAATCTTGTAATAAAACCAATAGTTAACAACGAAGAAGAAGCAGAAGTAGTCTTCGATGATGACTTATCAAAACTATCTGCAGGATCTAAAATAACTATTAGAGTAGTTGCTAAAAATGGAGCAAAGGATGTCGAAACAACATATTCAATTACTTTCTTAAAAGATAACAGAATAAACTTTTTCTTAGTACTTGGAATCATAATCTTTGTAGTATTACTAATAATATTTATTAAGTTATTTATAAATTACAAAAAAGAAAAGAAAAAAGTTATAGAGACAGAAAAAGATTTAGAAAAAACTAAAAGATTAGAGAAGATAAACTTAGAATAACTAAGTTTTCTCTTTTTAAGGGGGAAAATATGAATAAATATGTTCCAAAGATGTATAAAAAGACAATTCAAGATATTGAATACGACAAATTAAAAAAAGAAAATATTAAGTGTTTAATGTTCGATCTTGATAATACATTATTAAAAGTACATAAAGAAATTCCTAAGAAAGAAACTAAAGATTTAATTAAAAAGTTGAAAAAAGAATTCAAAGTATTTATAATATCTAATAACTGTAGCAGTAATAGGCTTAAAAAAACTTCTGAATTCTTGGGAGTTGAATTCGTTAAGTTTGCGATGAAGCCTTTATCTAGAGGATTTAAAAAGATTAAGAATAAATATAATTTTACTAAAAGTGAAATGTGTATTATTGGAGATCAAATAATGACTGATGTACTTGGTGGTAATAGATATGGAATCTACACAGTACTTGTCGATCCTTTATCCGATAAAGAGCTAAAAGTAACGGGAATTAATCGCTTCCTTGAAAAAAGAAAATTAAAAGAACTTGGAAAGCTTAATTTACTTAAAAGAGGAGAATACTATGGATAATGAAAAATATTGCATTGGATGTGGGGTAAAGTTACAAGACTCTAATATGCTTTATGAAGGATATGTACCCGATTTATCTAATGACATATGTTCTCGATGCTTTAAATTGAGAAACTATGGAGATTATCAAATAGCAACAAAATCAAACGATGAATATATAGATATTTTAAAAAGTGTAAGTGAAACTAAAGATTTAGTTCTTTATGTAATAGATTTACTTAATATTGAAAAAGATATCAATGTAATTAGAAACTATATAAAGAATAGATTAATTTTAGTATTAACTAAAAGAGACATTTTACCTAAGAGTATCAATGATGAAAAAATAAAAGAATACTTTTCTAAATTAGGACTAGAATATCAAGATATAATCACGATAAGTGCCAATAAAAATTATAATATGGATGAGTTACTTCATCTAATTAAGAAATATAAGTCTAGTAAGAATGTCTATGTAGTAGGGCATACCAATGTTGGAAAGAGTACTTTAATTAACAAAATGGTACAAAACTATTCGGAAGACGAAGAAAAGTTTCAACTTACTATTTCACCATTACCATCTACGACACTTAATAAAATCAATATAAAATTAACAGATGATATCACTTTAATTGATACACCAGGACTTGTCGATAGAGGTAATATAGCTAACTATGTCGACTTTGATATGATTAAAAAAATAAATGCTAAAAAAGAAATAAAACCTGATACATTCCAAGTTAAATGTGGTCAGTCACTAATAATTCCTGACTTATTTAGAATGGATTATATCGAAGGAGAAAAGAATAGCTTTACATTTTTTGTGTCAAATGATTTAGATATTACTAAAAAAGATATTAACAAGACTGATGCCTTAAAAGATTTAACAAAAAGAACTATCGAAGTTGGATACCACCAGGACATTGTCATAAATGGCCTTGGATTTATCAAGGTTGTTGAAAAGGCAGTGGTCGATATCTACTTAGAAAACAATGTTGAAGTATTTGTAAGAGACTCTCTAATATAGTCTCTTTTTTTTGTAATTTTTTGTAAATAAAACCTTAAAAATTTGAATATGCTTATAAATATTGGTATAATTAAATAAGGTGTTAGATGATGATTGCAAATATTAAAAATATGGATATAAATTACATACAATATGGTAAGGGGGATAAAAATATTGTTTTGTTACACGGATGGGGACAAAATATCGAAATGATGGATCCTATCGGCAAAAAACTTGAAAAGTATGCCACTATTACCATTATCGATTTACCAGGTCACGGAGAGTCTGATGAACCAAAAGAAGAACTAACAATCTACGATTATTGTGATGTTGTGAAAGCTCTTCTTGATAAACTTAAAATAAAAAAACCAATAATTATCGGTCATTCTTTCGGTGGTAGAATTGCAATAATTTATGGATCTAAATATGAAACTGAGAAACTTGTTTTACTAGGGGCACCTTGTATTAGAAAAGAAGTTAAAGAAAGTGCAAAAGTTAAAGTGTTAAAAGGACTTAAAAAAGTACCTGGACTTAATAAACTAGAAGGATTTGCTAAAAAGCATATCGGTTCTACTGATTATCGAAATGCCTCTGTTATGATGCGTAAAATTCTTGTTAACACAGTAAACGAAGACTTATCTTCCTGTGCTCGACAAGTTAAATGTCCTACTTTATTAATCTGGGGTGATAACGATACTGAAGCGCCACTTGAAGACGCTAAAGAACTAGAAAAAATAATGAAGGATGCAGGCCTTGTCGTATACGAAGGTGGAACTCACTATACATATATCGAATTTATAAATCCTGTTTGTAATGTAATAAAAACTTTTATTTAGGAGTGATTTTATGGAGTATTTAATTTATTTAATATTTATATTTCAATTAGGGTATGTCCTTTATAAATCTAAAAAATCTCTTCATATGCTTCAACAGAACTTGTATAACGAGAACAATAGATTTTTAAAATGGATATTTAAAAACAAAAGAGAAACATTTTTAAACTTAAATCTTTATGGAATATTATTTACTTTTATTCTTATGAATTCATTAAGTGAAAAACTTGATTATCTCTTTATTGGAATGATTCTTCTTGTCTATCTTGTAAGTTTCTATATCGATAGAGAAAAAAGAAAACTAGATCAAGATAAGAAACCACTTGTCGTGACAGCTCGTATAAAAAGATTAATAGTGACTCTTACAATTTTATATTTAATACCTATTGGATTTTTAATTTATGATAACTATTACCAGTACTATGTAATGCTTAGTCTTGCTGTTATGGCTTCTTTAAACTATTTAGTAGTGTACCTTGCTAATGTGATTAACCATCCACTAGAGAGACTTATTTATCACAAATATGAAAGAAATGCTAAAAATAAGTTAAAATCAATGCCACAGTTAAAGATAGTAGGAATAACTGGTAGTTATGGAAAAACAAGTTGTAAAAACATCTTAAATGATATTTTAAATGTCAAAATGAATTGTCTTGCAACTAGTAAAAGTATTAATACTTTCAATGGACTTATGATAACTATCAACAACAAATTAAGTAAGTTTGATGATGTGTTTATTGCCGAGATGGGAGCATATGTCAAAGGTGAAATAAATGGTTTGTGTCGTCTTGTTAATCCAAAGTATGGAATTATAACATCGATTGGAACTGCTCACTTAGAAACTTTTGGAAGTGAAAGAAATATTCAAGAAGGAAAAATGGAACTTATCGAATATTTACCGAGTGACGGTATAGGAGTATTAAATAGAGATGATCCAAAACAGAAAAACTACGAGATAAAAAAAGAAAACCACGCTAAAATCTTGTGGATTGGAATTGATTCTAAAGATGCTGATGTAGTAGCAGATAATATTAAATGTAGTTATAATGGAACAAGTTTTGATGTTAAATTTAAAGGTGAAAGAAAGAAATATACTTTTGAAACTAAATTGTTAGGAAAACATAATGTCTATAACATCTTGGCAGCTATTGCTCTTGGCAAAGAGTTTGGACTATCTATTAAAGAACTACAGCAGGGAGTCAAAAAGGTTGCACCTATCGAGCATAGATTAGAGATAAAAAGACTTGGTAATTTCTATCAGATCGATGATGCGTATAACTCTAATCCGGTTGGAGCTAAAAGTGCCCTTGAAGTTCTTAATATGATGCAAGGAACTAAAGTTGTGGTAACTCCAGGAATGGTCGAACTTGGTTCTAAAGAAAAAGAACTTAATAAAGAATTTGGAAGACAGATTGCTAAAGTTGCTGATAAAGTAATTCTTGTCGGTAAAAATAGAACATTACCAATTAAAGAAGGAATTCTTGAAGGAGACTTTAAAGAAAGTAATCTATATGTCTTAAATGATGTAAGAGAAGCTTATAAATTAATAAATAAATTTAAAGGTAAAAAAGAGTTATATGCTCTATTTGAAAATGATTTACCTGACACATATACTGAATAGGAGGATATTATGATAAAAGTTGGTGTTATTTTTGGTGGAGAATCAGTTGAACACGAAGTAAGTATTATTTCAGCTGTTCAAGCAATGAATAAATTGGATACAGAAAAGTATGAAATAGTTCCAATCTATATTACTAAAGATGGTGAATGGTATACAGGAACTGCTCTAAGAGAGATGGAAACTTATAAAGATATGGAACTACTTAAAAGATATACTAAGAATGTTGTTTTTTACAAAAAGAATAATCAATTTGTTTTACAAAATAAAGGATTATTCAAGAAGATTGTAAACGATGTTGATATCATCTTACCAGTAGTTCACGGAACTAATGTTGAAGATGGTGTTCTTCAAGGATACTTAAAAACTATCGGAGTACCTTTCGTTGGAAGTAATGTTTTAGCAAGTGCTGTTGCCCAAGACAAAGTTATTCAAAAACAAGTATTCGAGTGCACAGACCTTCCAATAACTAAATATCATTGGTTCTATGATAGCGATTACAACACTGATGGTGAAAAAGTATTAAAAGAAGTAGAAAAGAAGCTAACATATCCGATGATTGTTAAACCAGCAACTCTTGGAAGTAGTGTTGGAATATCAAGTGTCGAAAATAAAAAAGAATTAAAAGAAGCTATCGAAGATGCTATAAAATACGATAGTAAAGTAGTAGTAGAAGAAAAAGTTTCAAATCTAACAGAAGTAAATATAAGCGTTCTTGGAAACTATGAAAACTTAAAATTAAGTGAAATAGAAGAAGTAATGACTGACAACAGCCTTCTTACTTACGAAGATAAATATGTTGGTGGAAGCAAAAAACAAGGCTCTAAAGGAATGGCTAGTGCTTTAAGAAAAATTCCTGCAACAATCGATGCAAATCTTAAGAAAGATGTCTGTGAAGTAGCTGAAAAAGCATTTAGAGCAGTCGGATTAAGTGGTGTAACAAGAATAGACTTCTTAGTAGATAAACAGAAAAAGCAAGTATATATAAATGAAATAAATTCTTGCCCAGGAAGTTTAGCTTTCTATCTATGGGAAGCCAAAGACAAGAAGTTTACAACATTACTTGATGAAATGATCAATATTGCTATAAAAGATTATAAAAAAGATCAATCTAAAGTAAGAAGCTTTAAGACTAATATCTTAAGTGGATTCAATGGATTAAAAGGTGCTAAAGGTAAATTTGGTAAATTAAAATAACTAAAAAAGTAGGGGAGTGGTTATATGGATTTTTTGGAATCGTTTGCAAATGATGAAGTTTTCACATACATCGATGTTCAAAATTTATCTATAAATCACCCTTTAATTACGTCTGAAATAGAACAGTACAAAGACTTAATCTTTTCTCCAAACAGTCTTGAACAAATATATTTTAAAGGTACTTGTGATATAGACACTATTTTCTTTATTAAGAATTTATTATCGATAAGTGAGTACACTAATGAAGAAAAAATAGATAAATTTATTCTTTTGAAGTTAAATCAAGCCCAAATTGATAAGTTATTAAATGAAACATATGAATATCCAAGTACTTGGAAATTACCCTATGAGATGGATGATGAAAGTTATTCTTTAACTGATATTCCTAGTTTTAGAACAATTAGAGCTTTTTTACAAAAACTAATCGATAGACCACTATCTAGTTTAGAACAGATAATGAGAATATACGATGAAATAAAACTCTTTGATTACCTAGAATCTGATGAAAGAAGTAATGTCCCCGAAATCGTTCAAAAAAGAAAAGCAAATTCTTATGGAATGAATAAACTTTTTGCCTATATTTTAAAAGAACTTGGTTTTTCTTGTTTTACTGGTGTCTTGTCTAATAATAAAACAAAAAGTTATGTAACTTTGGTCTTAGTTAGAGATGCTAAATATAAAATAGATGGAATCTATGTCTTTGACCCATCTTCAGATAACTTAGCAAGGGAAAACTATGAAAAAGACGAAGTAAGAAGAATAAACTATAACTATTTTGGAATAAACCTAGATATGCTAACTAGATCAACTTCTAAAGATAAGTTAGAGGGTATATTACAGATTCTTTCTTTAAATGATCTAAACTACAGCACAGAAAAAATAGAAATATGCAAGTCTTACGATACTTTAAAAGAAAAAGATAGATTACTTAAAAGTTTTAAACTGGATTATGAGACAATCTATGAAAAGATTAAAAATACAAAACCTCTAGATATCGAGACAATCGTTAAAATAAATGATGTCTTATACCCATCTAAAAAAGAAAAATATAATGATATCTTAAAAGAAAATTATCGTTTAAGAAAAGATGACTTATTTTATAAAGATACGATTGAAGAACTTGAAGAATTTGTAAGTCACGAAAAATAGTAAAATTTAATGTAAATTAAGGAATTCTTAGGAATTCTTTTTCTTCTGTATAATAATATATAGTGTTGACAAAATATTTAATAATTAGTATAAATAGATATGAAACGGAAGTGGAAATGTGACTAAAAATTTAGTAATAGTGGAATCTCCAAGTAAGAGTAAAACAATTGAAAAATACTTAGGACAAAGTTATAAAGTAGTATCTTCTAAAGGACACATCAGAGACTTAGCAACTACTGGTAAATATGGACTAGGTGTCGATATAGATAATGATTTTAAACCAAATTATATTCCAATTGCAGGTAAACAAAAGTTAATTAGTGAACTAAAAAAATTGGTTAAAGATAGTGAAAAAGTCTATCTTGCAACCGACCCCGACCGTGAAGGGGAAGCGATAAGTTGGCACTTAAAAGAAGCTTTAGGAATAAAAGATAAAGACTATGAAAGAGTCTTATTTCACGAAATAACTCACGATAAAGTAATCGAAGCTTTTAAAGAACCAAGAAAGATTGATTATGACTTAGTAAAAAGCCAAGAAACAAGAAGAATCTTAGATAGAATCATAGGTTTTAGACTTAGTAAATTAATGCAATCTAAAACAGGTGGAAAAAGTGCTGGAAGAGTTCAATCTGTCGCTTTAAAACTAATTGTCGATAGAGAAAGAGAAATAGAAAACTTTAATAGTGAAGAGTACTGGACAGTGACATCTGTCTTTAAGGACTTTGAAGCTAATTTATTCCAATATAAAGAAGAGGAAATAAAGCTTTCTAACGAAGAAGAGACAGATAAAGTAATAAATTCTTTAGGGGAAGACTTTAAAGTTATTTCTATCGAGCAAAAAGAAAAGAATAAGAAAGCTAAACCACCATTTATTACAAGTACTATGCAACAAGATGCTTCAAATAAACTTAATTTCAATGCTAAAAAGACGATGTCTCTTGCTCAAAAACTATATGAAGGAATCGATATTGGAAGTGAGACAGTCGGACTTATTACTTATATGAGAACAGATTCTATAAGATTAAGTGATCAATTTATAAAAGAAGCTTACAAATACATCAATGATACTTATGGAAAAGAATATGTGGGTTATGTTAAGACAACAAAGAAAAAAGATAATGTTCAAGATGCTCACGAAGCAATAAGACCTACAAGTGTTTTTAGAACACCAGAAAAGATGAAGAGTTATCTTACAAAAGATGAATATAAACTTTATGAACTTATCTATTATCGTGCTTTATCATCAATTATGGCAGATGCTAAAGTTAATGCTACAACGGTAATTTTAAGAAACAACGATTACGACTTTAAAGCAACAGGGCAGGTATTAATCTACGATGGATATTTAAAAGTCTATAAAGAGTTTGAGTCTAGCGAAGATAAAATTCTTCCACCTCTATCTAAAGACGAAATCTTAAAAGCTTTGGAAGTTACTAAAGAACAACATTTTACACAACCACCAGCAAGATATACAGAAGCAAAACTTATTAAAGAGATGGAAGAGTTAGGAATAGGAAGACCTTCTACTTATGCGACTGTTATCGATACGATTAAAGAAAGAGATTATGTCGATTTAGTGGAAAAAAAGTTTGTTCCAACAAAAATGGGAATCGAAACAACAGATAAATTACAAGAGTTTTTCAGTGGGATTATTAATGTCGAGTACACGGCTAATATGGAAGCAGACTTAGATAAAATCGCGGAAAATAAAGAAGATAACATCAAAGTTTTACACGAGTTTTACGATTCATTTGAACCTCTTGTTAAAAAAGCATTTGGGGAAATGGAAAAGAATGCTCCAGAACAAACTGGTGAAGCTTGCCCTGAATGTGGAAGTCCATTAGTGATTAGAAAAGGTAAGTACGGAGAATTTACTGCGTGCAGTAACTATCCAACTTGTAAATATATTAAAAAAGAAGAAAAAGAAATAAAAGAAATAGCAAAATGTCCAGAATGTGGTGGAACAATTGTCGAAAAGAAGAGTAAAAAGGGAAAAATTTTCTATGGATGTAACAACTATCCAAAATGCAAAGTAGCAACTTGGGATCTTCCAACAGGAGAAAAATGTCCGGAATGTGGCAAATTATTAGTTGTTAAAAATAAAAAAGTAAAATGTAGTGAATGTGATTATGTTAAAGAAGACTAAAATTTAGTTTTCTTTTTTTAGTTCTTGTGATATAATATGTCCCTAAAAGAGGGGTGTGATGGTTTATCGAAAACATAAGATTGCATACAGATTCTCTAAAGACAGACATAGAAGCAGCTAAAAAACTTGCTACCGGCACATTAAAATTTCCAATAGAACAATATTTTTATAGATATTCTCCTATTTATAAAACTACTAATGAAAATATGAATCACGAACCATATATAGAAGCTTTAAGAGATAGAAAAAAAGTTTTATCGATAACAGCTTCAGGAGATCAAATATTAAATTCTATATTGTTTGGAGGAAAAGAGATAACAGGAACAGATATAAGTGCTTTTCCTAAATACTTTGCAGCACTTAAAATAGCAGCACTTAAAACTTTATCTAAAGAAGAATTTTTGATTTTTACTTTAGGAAGTATCGAAAATAATATTCCCGTATTATCTTTAAAACTATATGAAAAAGTAAGAAAAAATCTAGATCCAGTATCACTTTCCTTTTGGGATGAAGTATTATCTTTTTTTGAAAAAGAAAAAATAGATACTGATAAAATATTCAATCAATTTTGTCCTAGTTATGAAAGAGTTAAGAAACAAAATCCTTACTTAGATGATAAAAACTACAAAAGATTAAGAAAGATGTTAGAGGATGCTTATATCGAGTTTTATGATCTTGGTATCGAAGAAGTTAATAAGAATACTTTTGGTAAATTTGATTTAATTCTTTTATCAAATGTAATTAACTACATTGATTTCTCTAGTTTGGGTGGGAAGACATTAAAAGATAACTATATAAAGTTTTTTAAAAATCTTCCTCTTGAAAATAACGGATTAGCAGTTGCTTATAACTTTGCATTCTGTGATACATTAAGTGATGTTTTAAGTAATAATAAAATAAAAATTCACAAAGTAAAAGAACAAATTTTAAGTACAAAAGTAGAAAACGAAATAATTGTTTTTGAAAATAAACCTAAAATATTAAGTTTAATTAGAAAGAAGTAATAATTGTTTATAACTTCTTTTAATTTTGTTATAATAAAACTGGTGATATTTATGGAAAAAATTATATTAATAGATGGTAATAATATTTTATTTAGAAGTTACTATGCAACGGCATACAATGGTAATACGATGAAAAATTCTAAAGGGTTTCCTACTAATGCATTATATGGACTTGTAAATATGATGAATAAGATAATTGAAGAAGAAAAACCAACTTATATTATGTGTGCTTTCGATAAAGGAAAGACTTTTAGACACGAGAAATATCCTGACTATAAAGGTGGAAGAGGGGAAACACCACTTGAATTAATCGAGCAATTTCCTAAAGCAAGAGAATTAGTAGAAGCAATGGGAATAAAATACTATGAAATAGATAACTATGAAGCTGACGATATAATTGGGACATTTGCTAAGAAGTGTAATAACAATAAAAACTACGACGCAGTAGTAATAAGTAGCGATAAGGATTTATTGCAACTTATAACGGATGAAGTCGAAGTAAAACTATTAAAACCAGTCGGATCTATTAGAATGACTCATCAAGAATTTATTAATACTTATGGAATAGAACCACCTAGAATGGTCGATTTAAAAGCTTTGATGGGAGATTCTTCCGACAATATTCCAGGTGTTAAAGGAATTGGTGAAAAAACAGCATTAACTTTATTACAAGAATATAAAACTTTAGATAATGTCTATGAAAATATCGATAACATCAAAGGAAAACTTAAAGAAAAACTTATCGATGGAAAAGAATCTGCTTATCAAAGTTATGACCTTGCAACTATTTATACAGAAGTACCAATCGATACTGATTTTGAAAAGATAAAATATAAAGGTTTCGATCCTTTAAAGTACTTAGAAATATTAGAAGAACTTGAATTCTATTCTTTAATTAAGAAACTTGATATAAAGAAAGAAAATCTTAAAGGTGAAATAGAAAATAAAGAAAAAGAAGAACAAAATATTATTGTCGTTAATAATATTGAAGACTTAAAAATAGAAAGTGACTACTCAATATACCTAGAATTATATGGTTATAACTATCACAGTGCTAAACCTTTAGGGTTCTCTTTATATGATGGTAAAAATAATTATTATGTACCTTTTGATGTAGCTGTCGATAATAGTGAAGTACTTTTTGAAAATAATTATGAGAAGTATACTTATGACTTGAAGAAATTATATGTCGTATTAAAATATCATAATTTAACTCTTAACAATTGTAATTATGATGCGATGATTGCAGGTTACTTATTAAATAAAAATATAAAAGATGATATAAGTTACTTGATGAAAAATAATGGAGAAGACGTATTATTCTACGAAGAAGAGTTTGGAAACGCTAGTAAATTACATATGCCAGAAGATGAAATAATAAGAGAAAATGCTTGTAAAAAAGCGAAGTTCATCTATGAAACTAAAGACTTTTATCTAAAAGAATTAGAAAAAGAAGAGGAACTATATTTATTTAATGATATTGAAGTACCACTTACTGAAGTACTTGCCGATATGGAGTTTACGGGTATAAATGTAAGTAAAGATTACCTAGAAAAAATGGGAGCAGAAATAAATGAAAAACTTGCTTTAGTAGAAGAAGAAATCTACGAATTAGCAGGGGAGAAATTCAACATAATGTCTCCAAAACAACTTGCCGATATTCTCTTTGTTAAAATGGGACTTCCATATCCTAAAAGAGTTAAGGATAACAGCTATTCGACAAGTAAAGAAATCCTTGATAAAGTGGCGCCTTACAGCCCAATAATCGATAAGATTCTCGATTATAGAACTTTATCTAAACTATATAATAACTATATTGTCGGACTTATAAGTGAGATAAAACCTGATGGTAAGATTCACACTTTATTTAACCAGACACTTACAAGAACAGGAAGATTATCTTGTAGTGAACCTAACTTACAAAATATTCCTGCTCGTCTTGAATATGGAAAACTAATTAGAAAAGCGTTCTATCCAGAGAAAGACTCAATTATTCTTTCGAGCGATTACTCACAAATTGAATTAAGAGTTTTTGCTGCTATGTCAAATGCTGAAAACTTAATCGAAGCTTTCAAAGAAGGAAACGATATCCACGCTAAAACAGCAAGTGATATTTTTAACATTCCAATTGAAAATGTAACAAAAGACCAAAGAAGACAAGCTAAAGCTGTTAACTTTGGAATACTTTATGGGATAAGTAGTTTTGGTCTTTCTGAAGACTTAAATATCGATCTTTCTAAAGCAAAAGACTTTATCGATAACTATTTAAAGACTTATCCAAGAATTAGTGAATATATGAAAGAAACAATCGAAAGTGCTCATAAACTTGGATATGTTAAGACTCTTATGAATCGTAAAAGAATTATCGAAGAGTTAAATAACAAAAATTATATGATTAGACAAAGTGGCGAAAGAATGGCTCTTAATACCCCAATTCAAGGAACAAGTGCCGATATCTTAAAGAAAGCAATGGTTGAGATATATAAAGAGTTTGCTAAACGAAATCTTAAGAGTAAAATGCTTATTCAAGTACACGATGAACTTGTATTTAATGTCTTAAAATCCGAAGAAGATGAAGTAGAGAAAATAGTAAGAGATATTATGGAAAATACTTATAAGCTTTCTGTTCCACTTGTTGTCGATATTAATAAAGGAATAGATTGGTACGACGCTAAATAGGGGGAATTAAAATGCCTGAAAAACCAGAAGTAATAACAGTAGCAAGAAAATTAGAAAAAAAATTAATTGGAAGAAAAATCTTAAAAGTAGAAGTCTACCACGACAATATGGTGGATTATCCAGATGTAGAAAGTTTCAAAAAGAGAATTAGAAACCAAAAAATACACGAAATTACAACCAAGGGGAAATGGATTGTCTTAACTTTAGATGACTTTTATTTGTTGTTTCATTTAAGAATGGAAGGAAAGTTCTTCTTTAGAACGAAAGATGATGAAAGAAATAAACACGAACATATTATCTTTACTCTTGATGATTTAGAAGAATTCCGTTTTGCCGATGTAAGAAAATTTGGCAAAGTAATGCTTATCGAAAAAGAAAATATTTACAAGATGAAACCCTTTACAGAACTTGGTTTAGAACCTTGGGATAAAAACTTAACAAGTGAATATCTAAAAGAAAAATATAGTAGGAAATCTCTTCCTATAAAATCAGTGTTACTCGATCAATCAATTATTACGGGAATTGGAAATATATATGCCGATGAGATCCTTTTCTTATCGAAGATTAATCCTTTGACAAAAGCTAAAGATTTAACAGATAAAAATAGAAAAGATATAATAGAAAATACAGTTAAAGTACTTGATAAAGCTATAGAAGAAGGGGGAACGACAATAAGAAGTTACACTTCTGAAGAGGGAGTAACTGGAATGTTTCAAAATAACTTAAATGTTCACCAAAGAGAAAAAGAACCTTGTAGAGTATGTAACACCACGATAGTTAAAATAAAAGTAGGAGGAAGAGGAACCTACTACTGTCCAACTTGTCAAAAGGAAAAATAAAAAGATGCTGCTAATATGCATCTTTTTTTGCATCTATTATTTTATTTAAAATATTTAAAGCAATTTCTTTGGTCTTTAAATCAGTATCGAATAATGGGTTATATTCAACTAAATCAAGAGACTTTAATAAATCGCTTCTTTTAATTATTTCATCTCTTATTTCGTATGCTTCTTCTTCAGTTATTCCGTCTTTTGCTTTAACACTTACTCCCTTAGCAATTTCTGGGTCGATTACATCTAAGTCGTAACTGATATGAACACCGGAAGTACCATCACAAGCAATCTTGTATGCTTCTTCCATTACTTTTTTAACACCCATCTTTTTAATATCTTCAGTTGTAAAAATCTTAACTCCTGCTTTTTCTAGATTTATATATTCAGGACTTTCGATATCTCTACCACCAATCAAAACAGTCTTTTTAGGGTCATAATAATTACCATCGTGGAAGTAAGAAAGTTCTCTTCCATTTTGATTAGATATCGTAGCAAAAGGCATACCGTGAATATTTCCTGTAATAGTAGAGTCCATATTGTGATAATCAGAATGGGCATCTATCCATAGTAATCCAATATTATTAAATTTTTTGATTGATGCTAAATCAGACCCTATAGCAACTGAGTGATCTCCTCCAATAGTTATTACAAAATCGTCTACACCAACAATTTTATTATAAAGTTCTTCATTAAATTTATTTAAAGGTTTAATATTTCTTCTTTTATTACCATCTTCAACTTCTTTTATAACATCATCTTTTATAACAGTAATAACATTATCTACTTTATTTTGAACCTCTTTCAAATGAAGTGGACCTTTGTCACTACCATTTATTTTAACTCCTAAGTCGGAGCAAGCATTTACTATAGTAATTTTCATAACTACCTCCTTAATAAAATACAATACAATAAATATAATACAATTAAGAAAAATCTTCAATATCAATTAATTTACATAATTATAATTAAATGTTATACTTAATTTTGAGGTAGAGTATGAAAAAATTAAATGAATTATATAACACTAAAGAAGATGTTCTTATCAATGATATAAAAATTAACTCCAAGGAAGTTGTTCACGGAGATTTGTTCGTGTGTACAAAAGGCGTTACTGCTGATAGACACGATTTTGTAGAAGATGCGATTAAAAATGGTGCTGCTGCTATTGTGGCAAGTAAGAAAATAGATGTAACTGTTCCAGTCATTTATGTAGAGGACACCAATAAAGAATTGCCACTTTTATGCGCTAGATTTTATGACCATCCCGATAAAAAACTTAAATTATTCGGCGTTACTGGTACAGATGGTAAAACAAGTACAACGACAATTGTTCAAGCTTTGATTGGAAAAGAAACTTGTGGCTATATGGGAACAAATGGTAGAAGTTGTGCTAAATTTGATAAAGATACAAATAACACGACACCTGACTCTGACAAGATTTATGAATACTTTAATGATTTTTTAGAAGCAGGTTGCAGTTGTGTAGCAATGGAAGCAAGCAGTGAATCTTTCTTTAGAAAAAGAATCGAAAATATTACTTTTGATATTGGAGCAATTACAAATATTACAAGGGAACATTTAAATATCCACGGAACTTTTGAAAATTATATTGAATGTAAATGTCAGCTATTTAAACAAATTAAAAAAGATGGTTATTCAATTTTAAATAAAGATGATGAGTTTTATGAAACCGTAAGAAAAGCTTGTGTTTCTAAAAATGTTTGGACTTATGGAAAAGATGAAGATAATACTTTAGTAATTAAAAGTTATGAGATAACACCGAATAAAACAGATATTGTCTATAAAGTTTTTGATAAAGAATATAAAATAGAAAGTCCTTTACTTGGAGAGTTTAATGTCTATAACTTAGCGTGTGCTATATTAATTGCTCTTGCAAGTGGAAAGACAATGGAAGAGATAATACCTAATATTAAGAATGCTTCTGTTAAAGGAAGAATCGATGTATTACCAAATGTTGGGCAAAACTTTACAGTTATGGTCGATTATGCTCATACGCCAAATGGAATTAAAAACATTTTAAAATTTGTTCATACTTTGAATATCAATAGAAGTATCGTTGTAATAGGGTCAGCTGGTGAAAGAGATTTCTTAAAAAGACCACTTATGGGAAAGACAGTTGTCGAAAACGCTAGTTATGCTATCTTTACTTATGAAGATCCAAGAAGTGAAGACCCTGAAAACATAATAAAAATGATGACTTCAGAAATAGAAGATAAATCAAAATATGAAGTAGTAGTAGATAGAAAAGAAGCTATTGAAAGAGCTATAAATCTAGCTTGTGAAAATGATATTGTTTTAATACTTGGAAAAGGTAATGAGACTTATGAAAAACTAAAAACTAAAACGATATACTTTAACGATGAAGAAGTAGCATTGAAAGCTCTAAAAACAAGATTTAAAAAACAAAAAGTTACACAATAAAAGGAAGGTCACTTGATCTTCCTTTAACCATTTAATTAAGCGGAAATACTTTTATCTTTAATAAGTCTTTTAACTTTGTTTCTTTTTAATTCTTCTTCAAAGTATTCCATAGTTATTAAATTACCTAGAGCATTTCCTTCTTTTTTCTTTTTATTGAATGTTTCTTCATTAGAGTTATAACACTGTTTCATAAAAGTCTTTGTAAGCGCTCTTCTAAAGCCTAGATTTTCATCGGCTAAGATAACTAAATCCTCAAGATTTCCCGCTGTAATAAATTTTCTAACTACTAGGTTACTTTTTAATCTTTCACTTGAAAGAATTGCACCTTTAATTAAAGAACATAGTATTTCTACATCACTTACATCATCAAATTTAGATGTAAAAGTTGCTATTGAATCTTTGACACTTTCTTCACTTGATAAAGAAATAAGAGCATAATCTTCTCCAGCAAATTTAATCATATTTTGAAAGTATTTTTTTAACTTTTTATCAACTTCCGAGTCGGATAATATTTCCTTTTTCATTTCTTCTTGTTTTGTCATTTAATTTTCCCCCTCTTTTTTACGCACAGTTGTAGATTATAACACTTTTTTTAAAAATAGTCAAGAAAAGTATGGTATTCTATTAGTAGGATGTGATAGTAATGAATGGACTTATTTTAATCGATAAACCAGTAGGGTATACAAGTAGAGATGTAGTAAATACAGTAGGTAGATTTCTAAATACTAAAAAGGTAGGTCACGCTGGAACACTAGATCCAATTGCAACAGGAGTTTTAGTAGTAGCAGTAGGTACTGGACTTAAAATATTAGAATTTTTAAATCATAACGATAAAGAGTATATTGCTACAGTTAAACTTGGAATAGAAACTAATACTTTAGATGTCACAGGAGAAGTAATAAAGAATGTGGAAAATTATTTTTTAGATTCTAATAAACTAGAAAAAGTAATAAAATCTTTTAAAGGAAAATATGAACAAGTTGTTCCTCTTTATTCCTCTGTTAAAGTAGGAGGAAAAAGACTTTATAAATATGCAAGAGAAAATATTCCAGTAGAACTTCCTAAAAGAGAAGTAGAAATATACGATATAAAATTACTAGATTATAATCATAAAGAATTTACTTTTAAGGCAACTGTAAGTAAAGGGACTTATATAAGAAGTCTAATAAGAGATATTGGTGAAAAATTAGGTATTCCTTGTACAATGAAAGAATTAAGAAGAACAAGACAAGGAAGATTTAAAATAGAAGATACAATTACGATTGAAGATATTGAAAAAGGAAAAATAAAAACTATTTCTTTAGAAGAATCACTAGGTGACATTAAGATTGTAAATGTCGATGATTATTTAGAAAAAAGAATAAAAGATGGAGCAATTTTAGAAAATAGATATCAAGATAAAATAGTAGCATTTAAAAACAAGAAAAACGATATTATTGCCATCTATGAAATTTACGATAAAGACAATAAAAAGATAAAACCCATTAAAGTATTTAAATAGGGATGTGATTTAATGGAGAAGATAACGGTTTCTACTGATGATTTTAGAGTGTTTTTAATGGAACGAAACAAACTATATGAAATGTATGGTAAGGATTATAATGAAAAGATTCCAGCAATATATGAGAAATTAGCAAATATATTAAATAAAGATACTTTCTTTACAGAAATGGTTGAAAAAGGTGTCAATGATAGAGATTATCAACAATCTGCATTACAAAATTTAAAAATCTATCTAATGATGAGTTTGTACGATTTTAGTGAAGATGAATTGAATGATTTTAAAGAGAAAAAGGATCTTCACAAGATATCGGATACAAATGTTTTAAAAAAGATTAATAGCATACTAGGTAATCAAGAACAAAGAGCTTATTTAGATGTTTTATATTCAATTACAAAAATTTTATATGGTGATTATATTTATCAAATTCTAGAGTCATATATTAGTGAAAAAGAACCTGCTTTAAGTGAATGTGAAGGTGTTAAAGATATTTCTCAGTGTGACTTCATAATAGATAGATATAAGGAATATGTTGATTCTTTAAGTGCCGATGCTACGCCAAAAGGTCCTAATGTAGATGATAGTGGTCAAGTAATTGTAAGAAAAGGTGACTTATATCACGGAACAAATTTTTCAGAACAAGTAATAGAAAGTATTGCAAATAAAGGTTTAGTTTCTGGTCAATTAATTGGTATTCACGAAGATGGGGAAACTTTTATGTGTGTAGATTTCTTTAAAGCCACAAAAGATTCTACACCTGAAGAAATATGTACATCTGGTAAGCGTTTTACTAATGGACCTAATCAGGTTGTTTTTGTTATTAATCATTCTAATTTAGAAGGTGAGGACGAAGTGATACCAAACATCACAAATTATGATGCATATAACGAGAAAACCCACGAAGGACAAAAAGCAAGAGAGATAGTAAATGTGCGTGGATTACCACTTGACTATTTGACAGGTGCAGCCATATTAATTGGGGTTCCACCATTTATGATTTCATCGATTATTGTTAATTCCAAAATAGAAGAAGATGAAGAAAAAATTAATTTTCTTTCTTCCCATTTTCCAAAAGCTACAATTGTAAGTAGACAAAGTGGAGAAATACTTAGAAGACCAATTGAAATTTCTAAAAGTAAATAAAACATATGACTTTAAGCATATTTTCCTTGATTAATATAGTAAATTGTTGTATAATACAGCACAAAAAGGGAGCGTGTGTTAATGAAAATTCGTAATTTAGTAGTGTGTGGTGCAATAGCATCTTCTTTAGTATTTCCAACATTAGTAAAAGGTGATAACAATTGTGAAGTATACAAAGTTAGACGAGGTGATACTTTAGGTAAGATTGCAAAAAAATATTCTACTACAGCAGAAGTGCTTGGAAATATTAACAATTTAGATGATTATGACAAAATTTATGAAGGGCAAATTTTAATCGTACCTTTAAATAGTAAAACAAGTAATGTATTAGAAAATCAAAACTCTTTATGTTATGTTGTTTCTAAAGGTGATACTTTATCAAAAATTGCTAAAAAACTTGGTACAACAGTAGAAGAATTAGCTCGTATAAATAATATTTCTAATAAAGATAGAATATATGAGGGACAAGTTCTTAACTTAGAAGGGGAAACTAACAATAACTCTAATGACTTTAATAAACCTAATACTCCAAATAAGCCTAATACTCCAAATAAGCCTAATACTCCAAATAAGCCTAATACTCCAAATAAGCCTAATACTCCAAATACACCTAATAAACCAAATAACAGCTATAATGGTGGAATATATTATGTAGAAAAGGGAGATAACTTAGATAAAATAAGTAAAAAAATATGGGGAAAAAGTTATGGTACTTTACTTCAACAGTATCTAGGTTTAAGTGACCAAGAAGTAAGAAATCTTCAAATAGGAACTAAACTTTATCTTCCAACAGAAAAAGAACTTCTTAACTTACAATCACAAGGATATAAAGATGATGAAAATTCTTATGAGAAACCAAATCAAAATGGAAATGATTATGTAAGTGGAGATGTCGTATATCACATAGTAAGAAGAGGAGAAAACTTAACTAAAATTCTTTGTTACTACTATCGTGCTCAAGATGTAGAAGCAAATGGATTAGTAGAGCTAGTTGCAGAATACAATGGATTAGAAAGTAAACATAATATTAAAGAAAACGATATTATAATGATTCCATTGACATATGAAAATAGTAGATTAAAAGATGCAGCAAAAGTAAAAAGATTATAAAAACTTAACACTTGAATATTTTTATTAATTGTTGTAATATAAAATTGTCTTTGTAAGAAGAGTAATTAATTGGATTTAATAGAGAGAGTATGGTCGGTGTAAATACTTAAAGAAGATTAATGAATGACACTTGCATAAAAAAGAATCGCTAGAAGCGTTATCACTATAAGCATAATTTATTATGGAATTAAGGTGGCACCACGGGGAAACTCGTCCTTTATATGCCACCTTTTTATTTTTAGAGGAGGATAATTATGATAAGTAAACAAAAAGGATGTCTAGATTTATATGGGACAAATGCTAAAAAGTGGCAATATGTTAGCAAAGTATTTGAAAGCTTAATGGAGAAATATAACTATAACTACATTAGAACACCAATATTTGAAGCAAGTGAACTATTCCATAGAGGTATTGGGGAAACAACTGATGTTGTAACTAAGGAAACATATGACTTTAAAGATAGAGGGGATAGAGATATCACTCTAAGACCAGAAGGAACTGCAGGTATTGTTAGAAGTTACATCGAAAATAAAATGTATGGTGATGCTAATCAACCTGTAAAACTATTCTATAATGGTACGATGTATCGTTATGAGAGACCTCAGGCTGGAAGAGATAGAGAATTTACACAATTTGGTGTAGAAGTTTTAGGAAGTAATGATCCACTAATCGATGCTGAAGTAATATCAATACCAGTTATGTTTTTACAGATGCTCGGATTAAGAGGGGTAAAAGTAAAAATAAATTCTTTAGGGGATAAAGAATCTCGTGATAACTATAGACAAGCATTAATCGATTACTTTAAGCCACATATAAATGAACTTTGTGAAGATTGTAATGATAGACTTTTAAAAAATCCTTTGAGAATATTGGATTGTAAAGTAGACAAAGATAACGCTTTATTAAAGAATGCTCCAAAGACACTTGATTATTTAAATGAAGAAAGCAAAAAAAGATTTGAGACTGTCAAAGAGTATCTTGATGAATTAGAAATCGAATACGAAGTTGATTCTCGTCTTGTAAGAGGACTTGATTACTATAATCATACGGTTTTTGAAATAGAAGCAAGTGTCGAAGGATTCGGTTCTAACAATGTTTTAGCAGGTGGTGGAAGATATAATAGTCTTGTTAATCAGTTAGATGGACCACAGACAGACTGTATTGGTTTTGCTTGTGGAGTTGGAAGAATAGTTCAAGCCCTTGACCTTGAAGAAGTAAAACTTCCAATAATCGATGACCTTGAAGTATTTGTAATGTATGTATCTGATACAGAAAAGAAGTATGCTACAAGCCTAATGCACTATCTAAGAGCAAATGGCTTTAGAGTAGATACTGAATACACTGGTCGTGGACTTAAGGCTCAGTTTAAACAAGCTGATAGATTAAAAGCTAAATATTTAATAATTTTAAATGACGAAGATTTAGCTAAAGACGAAGTAAAGATTAAAAACAATAAAACAAAAGAAGAAGAACTAGTAAGTGTTGACTATCTTTTATACTATCTAGATGAACATCTAAGCGATGAAGATTTAGATGACTTGGATATTGACGACTGCAAGTGTGGACATCACGAAGAAAATCATAAATGTTGTGGACATTGTCACCACGAAGAAGAGGAGGAATAAGATGAAAAAGTTTAATAACGGAGAATTTAGAATTGAAGATGTCTCTAAGACTGTTGAACTTTATGGATGGGTTCAAAAAAAGAGAAATCTTGGAGGACTAGTATTTATCGATTTAAGAGATAGATCTGGAATAATTCAATTAGTTGTAAGACCAGAAAATGAGTATTACGAAGTAGCATCTTCATTAAAAAGTGAATCAGTTATAAAAGTTATCGGTAAAATTGCTGAAAGAGAAAATAAAAACTACAAGATACCAACTGGAGAAATAGAAGTTCTTGTCGATTATTTAGAATTAATAAATCAATCTATCGATATTCCATTTGAAATAAGTGATACGACAACTGCTCTTGAAGAAACAAGATTAAAATATAGATATCTAGACTTAAGAAGAGAAAGTTTAAAAAATAATTTAATACTTCGTCATAAAGTAACGATGATAACTAGAAATTATTTATCAGATAATGGCTTTATCGAAGTAGAAACACCTATTTTGTGTGTTCCAACACCAGAAGGTGCAAGAGACTATTTAGTTCCTTCTAGAGTAAATAATGGGCACTTCTATGCACTACCTCAATCACCACAAATATTTAAACAACTTTTAATGATTGGTGGGATGGAGAAATACTTCCAAATTGCTAGATGCTTTAGAGATGAAGATTTGCGTGCTGATAGACAACCAGAATTTACTCAGATAGATATTGAGCAGAGCTTTTCAAACGAAGAAGATATTTGGGAAACTGTCGAAGGTTTAATGAAGAAAATCTTTAAAGAAATTAAAGGAGTCGACTTAGAGAGTTTTCCAAGATTAACTTACAACGAATGTATGGATAGATTTGGAAGCGATAAACCAGATACTAGATACGGAATGGAAATTCAAGATATAACTTCGATATTTAGTCATACTTATTTTGAAGTATTCAGTAAAATCATTGCCGATGGTGGTATTATAAATGCTATTGTCTTAAAAGGACTTGCATCCACTGTGTCAAGAAAAGATATCGACAAGTTAACTGATTTAGTTAAAGTTTACAAAGCTAAAGCACTATCTTACTTAAAATATAATAATGGTGAGTTAACTGGATCCATCGTTAAAATAATCGAAGAAGAAGAGAAAAAAACTTTAATTGAACAATTAGATTTACAAGAAAATGATATGGTCTTTATCGTAGCAGATAAGAAAAATATTACTAAGACTGCTCTTGGTGCCTTAAGAATTAAACTTGCTCACGATAACCATCTAGTACCAGAAGACAAATACAATTTCCTATGGGTTACTGAATTTCCAATGTTTGAATATTCAGAAGAAGAACAAAGATTTGTGGCAGCACACCATCCATTTACATCTCCAAGAGATGAAGATGTCGATAAATTATTGACTGATAAAGAAAACTGCTATTCTAGAGCATACGACTTAGTACTTAATGGTTACGAACTACTAAGTGGTTCAGTTAGAATTCACGATAGTGAAATGCAAGCAAAAGTTTTCGAAGCAATCGATATGACTCCTGAAGAAGCTAAAGAAAAATTTGGATTCTTCCTAGAAGCCTTCAAATATGGTGCACCACCTCACTGTGGAGTAGGAATTGGACTTGAAAGACTTGTAATGATTCTTGCGGGAACTGACAACATAAGAGATGTAGTGGCATTCCCTAAAACTGCCAGTGCTCAAGACTTAATGAACGAAGCTCCTGGTAAAGTAACAGAAAAACAACTAGATGAGTTAGGAATAAAACTTAAATAAAGAAATTCAAAATAATTTTTAAAATATTAAAGGGATATTCTAAATAGACAAAGTGTGTCCCTTTTTTAAATGTAATTAAAGCACTATCTTTTATTCTTTTATTCATATATAAAGCATCTTTTAAAGGAGTAGAAGTGTCTTTTTCACCCCAGATAAGAAGAGTAGGACAATAAATATATTTAATTAATTTTTTAAGATTTTTATTAACAATATTAGAGAAAGTTTGCCTTTCAAAATTATTTAATTCCTTGTAGTCAGAAGAGCCGTATTTCATAATTAATTTATTTAAGTAGTTAGCTCTTCTTCTTTTAGGAAGAAAGATAGATAACTTTTTAAGAAATTTATATTTAAAAATATTAAAACTTCTT
>CANRDN010000003.1 GCA_947629375.1 uncultured Bacilli bacterium
GGTGACAGGTGGTGCATGGTTGTCGTCAGCTCGTGTCGTGAGATGTTCGGTTAAGTCCGATAACGAGCGCAACCCTTGTCCTTAATTGCTAACATTAAGTTGAGAACCTTAAGGAGACTATCAGTGTAAACTGGAGGAAGGTAGGGATGACGTCAAATCATCATGCCCCTTACATCTAGGGCTACAGGCGTGCTACAATGGCCAGTATAATGAGACGCAATACCGTGAGGTGGAGCAAATCTTTAAAGCTGGTCCCAGTTCGGACTGGAGTCTGCAACTCGACTCCACGAAGTTGGAATCGCTAGTAATCCCGAATCAGAATGTCGGGGTGAATACGTTCCCGGGTGTTGTACACACCGCCCGTCACGCCATGGGAGTTAGTAATACCCGAAGCTGGTAGCCTAACCGATTTATCGGAGGGGGCCATCGAAGGTAGGACTAGCGACTGGGGTGAAGTCGTAACAAGGTATCCCTACGGGAACGTGGGGATGGATCACCTCCTTTCTAAGGAGTATAAATTCCTGTATCTGACTTAATGATAAGTTTTGCTTGGTTTTGAGAGATCATTTGATTTCTCAGAAATAGTTCTTTGAAAACTAGATAATGTGTGTTATATTTTCTCAAACGAGCGAGAAATATAACGTTGTAATATGATTGCTTATCAATTTGCAATCATATATTAAGATCTCATCAAATAGGATATTAAATTATCTTAACAAATGGTGGTTAAATTGCTAAGGGCGCATGGTGAATGCCTTGGCACTAGAAGCTGATGAAGGACGTGACGAACAACGATATGCTTCGGGGAGCTGTAAGTAGCTTTGATCCGGAGATTTCCGAATGGGGGAACCTGTTATTGGTAATTCAATAACGATATACAATGAATACATAGTTGTATAATCAGCAACTCGGTGAACTGAAACATCTTAGTAACCGAAGGAAAAGAAAGAAATTCGATTCTCTTAGTAGTGGCGAGCGAAAAGGGAAAAGCCCAAACCAGATTTATCTGGGGTTGTAGGATCTTTATATAAGAGTTACAAATCTTTACTATAGCTGAAGCAGTTGGGAAACTGAATCGTAGAAGGTGACAATCCTGTAAGCGAAATGGTAAAGACTCTTTAAGAATTCCTGAGTAGGGCGGGACACGTGTAATCCTGTCTGAATCTACGGAGCCCATTCCGTAAGGCTAAATACTCTCTAGTGACCGATAGTGAACAAGTACCGTGAGGGAAAGGTGAAAAGAACCCCGGAAGGGGAGTGAAATAGAATACTGAAACCATGTGCTTACAAAAAGTCAGAGCCCGTTAATGGGTGATGGCGTGCCTTTTGCAGAATGAACCGGCGAGTTATTGTTGCATGCGAGGTTAAGTAGAAGATACGGAGCCGAAGCGAAAGCGAGTCTTAATAGGGCGATTAAGTATGCAGTAATAGACCCGAAACTGAGTGATCTAGCCTTGAGCAGGTTGAAGTCCAGGTAAAACTGAATGGAGGACCGAACCGATATACCCGGAAACGTGTACGGATGACTTGAGGCTAGCGGTGAAATTCCAATCGAACTCAGATATAGCTGGTTCTCCCCGAAATAGGTTTAGGCCTAGCCTTGTGGTTAGTGCCGTGGAGGTAGAGCACTGAATATGTGAGGGCCCCATCTAGGGGTACCAAGCATAATCAAACTCCGAATGCTACGGTTACATACACAGGAGTCAGTGTATGGGTGATAACGTCCATACGCGAAAGGAAAAGAATCCAGACCGCCAACTAAGGTCCCAAAATTTATGCTAAGTGGGAAAGGATGTGGAGTTGTCAAAACAGCTAGGAGGTTGGCTCAGAAGCAGCCATCCTTTAAAGAGTGCGTAATAGCTCACTAGTCGAGTGACACTGCGCCGAAGATGTACCGGGGCTAAGCATAATACCGAAGTTGCGGATTGTAGTTTACTACAATGGTAGGGGAGCGTTCTAATTGCAGTGAAGTTAGACCGAAAGGACTGGTGGAGCGATTAGAAGTGAGAATGCCGGTGTGAGTAGCGCAAGATGTGTGAGAATCACATCCACCGTTTGCCTAAGGGTTCCTGGGCCAGGTTCGTCCTCCCAGGGTTAGTCGGGTCCTAAGACGAGGCCGAGAGGCGTAGCCGATGGACAACAGGTTGATATTCCTGTACTACCTATATAACTGATGGAATGACGGAGAAGGATAGTAGAAGCCGGTTATTGGATTCCGGTTTAA
The DNA here is from genome assembly GCA_947629375.1 of uncultured Bacilli bacterium. GTDB lineage: Bacteria > Bacillota_I > Bacilli_A > RF39 > UBA660 > RUG13868. The sequence continues at coordinate 2,225 of CANRDN010000003.1, forward strand.
ACACAAAGGCTTATAAATTGGGAAATCCGTTTATAATTAAGCTGAAGTGCGATGACGTGCTACTGAAGAGTAGTGGAAGTTCTATGACTCCATGCTTCCAAGAAAAGTTTCTAAAGATATTATATAGGTACCCGTACCGAGAACCGACACAGGTGGGCAAGGAGAGTATCCTAAGGTGAGCGAGAGAATTATGGTTAAGGAACTCGGCAAAATAACCCCGTAACTTCGGGATAAGGGGTGGTCTAGAAATAGACCCGCAGTAAATAGGCCCAGGCGACTGTTTACCAAAAACACAGCTCTCTGCTAAGTCGTAAGACGATGTATAGGGGGTGACACCTGCCCAGTGCTGGAAGGTTAATAGGATGGCTTAGATATGACGAAAGTCGATAGTATCGAAGGTCAGAATTGAAGCCCCAGTGAACGGCGGCCGTAACTATAACGGTCCTAAGGTAGCGAAATTCCTTGTCAGGTAAGTTCTGACCCGCACGAAAGGTGTAACGATCTGGGTACTGTCTCAACCATAAGCTCGGTGAAATCTTAATACCTGTGAAAATGCAGGTTACCCGCAACAGGACGGAAAGACCCCATGGAGCTTTACTGTAGCTTGATATTGAGATTTGGAATGTTATGTAGAGGATAGGTGGGAGACTATGAAACTAGGACGTCAGTTCTAGCGGAGTCAACCTTGGAATACCACCCTTAAGATTTTGAATTTCTAACTTGATTCCGTAATCCGGAATGAGGACAGTGTCTGGTGGGCAGTTTGACTGGGGCGGTCGCCTCCCAAAAAGTAACGGAGGCGCCCAATGGTTCCCTCAGAATGGTTGGAAATCATTCATAGAGCGTAAAGGTATAAGGGAGCTTGACTGCGAGACTTACAAGTCGAGCAGATACGAAAGTAGGGCTTAGTGATCAGGCGATTCAGTATGGAATGGTCGTCGCTTAACGGATAAAAGTTACCCTGGGGATAACAGGCTGATACCACCCAATAGTTCACATAGACGGTGGTGTTTGGCACCTCGATGTCGGCTCGTCACATCCTGGAGGTGGATTCGCTTCCAAGGGTTGGGCTGTTCGCCCATTAAAGTGGCACGCGAGCTGGGTTCAGAACGTCGTGAGACAGTTCGGTCCCTATCCGTTGTGGGCGTAGGAAAATTGAGGAGAGCTATCCTTAGTACGAGAGGACCGGGATGGACCTACCTCTGGTGTATCTGTTGTAACGCCAGTTGCAGCGCAGAGTAGCTATGTAGGGAGAGGATAACCGCTGAAAGCATCTAAGCGGGAAGCCAACTTCAAGATGAGTTTTCCCATTATTTATTAAGTAAGATCCCTGAAAGACTATCAGGTTGATAGGTTGGAAATGGAAGCATAGTGATATGTTGAGTTGACCAATACTAATAGATCGAGGATTTAATCATATTTGTTATTATTTGATTAGATCTAATAAAAACACATTATCTAAGTTTTCAGAGAATTATTTCTCTAAATATTTATTGGTAACGATAGCTAAGAGGATACACCTGTTCCCATCCCGAACACAGAAGTTAAGCTCTTAAACGCCGACGATAGTGAATGCGAAAATAGGAAGTTGCCAATATTTTTTTTTGCTTAAATTTATGAGGACTATTAATTTAAATAGTTCTTTTTTATTTACATCTTTTTTTGTAAAAAGAATCTTAAAGTATTGAGGTAGCTTTGCTTATTTTGTTATAATAATTTTGGTGATTAGAATGGATTATAGAGTTACAACAAGAGACGAAAGAGAAACTATTCAAATAGCACAAAATCTCGAGTCTGAAAAATTTGAAAATATGATTATATGCTTGGAGGGAGATTTAGGAAGTGGTAAAACAATTTTTACTAAAGGATTTGCTCAAGCATTAGGAATAGAAGAAAATATTACTTCTCCGACTTTTAACATAATTAAAGAATATTTAAATGGTGAAATGCCTTTATATCATATGGATGTTTATCGTTTAGATGGTAAAGTTGATGGCATAGGTCTTGAAGATTACTTTAAGAAAGGTGGAGTAGTTATTATCGAATGGTCTGATTTGATTAAGGACTACTTACCAGAAGAAAGACTTGATATAAGATTTAAAATTGTCGACGAAGAAACAAGAACTTTAATTTTTTATCCACATGGTCAAAAATATGAAGAAATTTGTGAGGCTGTACTATGAAAATATTGTATCTAGATACTACATCTAGTTTTTTGTACACTGCTATTTTAGAAGATAACAAGGTTATTGCTGAAGTAAAAGAAGAACTAGGAAACAATTTATCCGATTATACTTTACCAAGAATTGAGGGAATGATGAAAATAAAAAACATTTCTGTCGATGAAATTGGTAAAATAATCGCTGTTAATGGACCTGGATCTTTTACTGGTATCAGAATTGGTTTAACTATTGCCAAGACAATGGCGTGGGCTAAAAATATTCCAATTATTCCAATTTCAAGTTTAGAAGCTATGGCTTTATCAAGTGATGCAAACTACGACTATGTAGTACCAGCAATAGATGCAAGAAGAAATTACTTGTATGCTTCTATTTATGATGCAAAGAACAACAACTTTGTAATGAATGAGCAGTACATAAATGCCGACACTTTAAATATTGCTTTAGAAAATTTAAGTAAAGACAGCATTACATTTATTTCAAATGATAAAATAAATGTTAATTACGATGTTCAGCCATATGACCCTAAAATTGAAAAGATTGTAGGAATTGTTAAAGATAGAGAACCAGTAAACCCACATTCAATTGATGCTAACTATTTGAAGATGACTGAAGCAGAAGAAAAACAAAAAGAAGAATTAAATTAAATGAGGAATAAAGATGATAATCGAGTTAGATAAAGAAAATCAAACACTAATTGAGCAACTTGAGGATTCTTTTCCTCATTATTTTTTAAAAAACCCCATAAATAAGGATTTTGAGCAAAATATTTTTACTAAATACTTTATTTATCAAGAAAAAAGTAATATAATAGGCTTCGTAAATTACTATGATTTATATGAGCGTTATGAGATATCGTACATTGAAGTAAAAGAAGAATATCGAAACCAAAAAGTAGGTTCTAAAATGCTTGATTATCTAATTGAAGAAGCAAAGAAAAAAAATATTGAAAACATTACTTTAGAAGTGAATGTTCAAAATGAAAATGCTATTAAACTATATGAAAAATACAATTTTAAAAAGGTAGCAATAAGAGAGAAATACTACGACGGGGTCGATGGTTATTTAATGGAAAGAAAGATGATGTAGATGAAAGATATGTATATACTTGCAATTGAAAGTAGTTGTGATGAAACAAGTTGTGCAATCGTAAAGAATGGTTGTGAAGATATTGCCACTGTAATTCTTTCTCAAATAGATATACATACAAATTTTGGGGGAGTTGTTCCAGAAATTGCGAGTAGACATCATTTAAAAAATATCACGATGGTAATTGAAGAGTGCCTAAAAAAATCTAAACTTACAATGGATGAGATTGATGCGATTGCTGTTACTTATGGACCAGGCTTAATTGGGTCACTCCTTGTTGGTGTAGAAGCAGCTAAAACACTTGCTATGGTTTATAATAAACCACTAATACCAGTTCATCATATAGCAGGTCATATCTATGCGAATAATTTGACTAAGAAGATGGAATACCCTCTACTTGCTCTTGTAGTAAGTGGTGGACATACTGAACTCGTGTATATGAAAGATGAATATCAGTTTGAAAAGCTTGGCGAAACTCTTGATGATGCGATTGGTGAAACCTACGATAAAGTTGCAAGAGTAATCGGCGTTGGCTATCCTGGTGGTCCAGTTATCGACAAAATGGCTCAAGAAGGTGTTCACGAATACAACTTACCATTACCATTAAATGACAACAGCTACAACTTTAGTTTTAGTGGACTAAAGAGTGCTGTTATAAATCTTGCTCATAACTACGAACAAAGGGACGTAGAATTAAATAAAGCTAATCTTGCTAAATCTTTTCAAGATGTTGTAATAGAAACAATAACTAAAAAGACATTAAAAGCCTTGAAAGATAACGACATAAAAAGAATGATTATATCTGGTGGAGTTGCCGCTAATAAATCATTACGAGAAGGACTTAAAAAAGTCTGTGAAGAAAATGGAATTGAATGTAGTTATCCTGATTTAAAGTATTGTACTGATAATGCTACTATGATTGGAGCAGCAGGATATTTTGCATACAAAAAAGGTATAACGGCAGATAGTAACTTAAATGCCAAATCAAGTTTAAGTTTAGTATAGGAGTGATAATATGGATGAGAAAAAAGAAACTACTTCTAAAAAAATAAATTTAAAAAATAAAAAAGCAGCTACTAAAGCATTGTCCAAAACTAAAACTCAAAAGACTAAAACAACTAAAAAGACACAAGCAAAGAAAAAGACTGCTCCTAAAAAAACTACAGTCAAAGAATCTTTAACTAAAGAAACATTAACTAAAGGAAAAACTACTAAAAAAGTAGAAAAGAAAACTACCGATAAAAAAGTAACAAAAACTAAAAAGACTACTAAAGCAAAACCAAAAAAGAAAGCACCAGAAGAAAAAGCAAAACTAGTATTACCTAAAGAATGGGAAAAGGTAAATAAAACAAAAGAAAACAAACAACTTGAAGCTACAACAAAAATAGGTGGAAAAATAAAAAACTCTATTTTTGAAGAAGTAGATGAAAAGACGTTTATTATCAATAAAGAAAAAGAAAAAAGACAATTAAAGAAATATTTAATTACCATAGCAGTTGTTGTCATTGTAATCGCTTTATCTATCTTTGTATTCATAAAGTATGATGAACACGTTCGTGAAAGTTTAATGGTTTACGAAGAATACTTTATCGGTGATAAAGTAGAACTTAAAGATGGATCTACTTGGTATGTTATAAAAAACACTGATAAAACAGAAAAAGAAGTAAAATTATTAAAAGAGAATGTTATAGATACCAATGGTGACAATATTGTGGATGCTAAAGATAGAAAAAAATATAATAGCAAAGGATATGCTGAGTATGATGATTCGGTAGATGATAGTGTTGCTAAATATTTAAAGGAAACTTATGCTGTAGAATTAGAAAATTCAGTTGGTGGAATCAATGAAGTATCACTTTTGACATCTCAAGAGTATGTTAAAATAAGAGAAAAAATGGGATTCGGATACGAATGGAAAGAAGGAAATTTCCTTGCTAGTAAATCTATTGGTAACTGGTGGGTTATTTCAGAACAAAATAATAAAGTGTATGCAGTAACTGCCACAGGTCTTTATAAATTATGTGAAGCTGATACTTTAAACTATGTAAGACCAACAATTGTAATAGATAAAGATAAAGTAAAAAAATATAAAGAAAAAGAAGAGACAAAAGAAGATACAGAAGAAAAAACAACAGAAAACAAAAAATAAGACTAGACAAATCTAGTCTTTTATTGTATATTTTTTATTGACGTTTTATTTTGCTTATATTTTTAATTTATGCGAACCATTTTGTTCGCCTTTTTGCAGTTTAAAGAAGGGAGGAATATATGAATTTAACAGAAAAAGAAATTACACAAGAAAAAGAATATCTTTCTAATTGTTTAGAAATAGTTAGAAAGAAAATATCAGAGCTAGGTCAATCACTCTACGATAGGGAAGAGAAAGTCCTTGAATTTAAGAAATTTATCTGGGATTCAAGGGCAGATATGGATCCTACTGAGATGAAAACACTTATTAATGCTAGTGACCTAGAAGTAACTCTTATGGGTTACAAAGGTGATTACTTACAGAAACTTTATCGTATCCAGAATAATCCTTACTTTGGGTCAATAACCTTTAAGGATGATAAAAGTGAAAACAAAATATATATCGGTATTACCCACGTTGAAGATGAAGAAAACGATAAATATTTAGTTCACGACTGGAGAGCTCCAATCTGTTCAATGTTTTATGATTATGAACTTGGTAAGGCTCAGTACTTGGCACCTGAAGGATTAATCAAAGGTGAAATAACTAACAAAAGACAATTTACAATTAAAGACGGTAAGTTAGTAAGAGTGTTTGATAACAACATTAATATTGACGATGAACTTCTTCAAGAAGTGTTAACAGAAGAATCAAATGACAAAATGAAAAATATTGTTAACACGATTCAACAAGAACAAAATGCTATTATTAGAAATGTAAGTGACCCTAATCTGATTGTTCAAGGAATTGCAGGAAGTGGAAAAACATCAGTGGCACTTCACCGTATCGCATTTTTACTTTATAAAATTAAAAATTTAACTTCAAACAATGTATTAATTTTCTCGCCTAACCAAATATTTACCGAGTATATCTCAAATGTTCTACCAGAACTTGGTGAATCTAACACACTTCAAACTACTTTCAACAGCTTTCTAGAAACCAATCTTCAGGAGTTCAATAAAGTAGAGTCCTTCACGGAATTTGTTGAAAGGTACTACAAATATCAAGAAAAAAATACTAAACTAGTTAAATATAAACAGAGTAATGAAATAATAGAAGCTATCGAAAAATATATCAATAGATTCTTAAATAATTTATTCTTTGTAAGTGATATAACGACAAGAGACTTTGAAATTTCCAAAGGTGAACTTAACTACTTGTTAAAAGATAGATATTCCAAACTTTTATTGCTCGATAGAATCGATAAGATTGCCGAAAAGATATGTAATGACTATTACAAGGGTAGAATGGGTAACAAAAAGAAAATAATTTCTCTATTAACTAAGAATTTAAATTATAAATTAAACTACAAAGAAATATTTAAAGACTTCTTTAAAAGTGAAGAGTTTCTTAACACTTACGATGGCCCAATAAGTGAAAATGAAATTAAACAGGCAGTAAGTACTAAGACAATTAAATATGAAGATGCCTGTATCTTTGTCTACATTAAAGGTTTACTTGAAGGCTTTAACTATCGTGGTCAAATAGAGGAAATCGTTATCGATGAAGCTCAAGACTATAATATTTTGCAATATAAACTAATAAGAAAAATCTTTAGAAAAAGTAATTTTACTATTCTTGGAGATATAAATCAGACAGTTAACCCCTATTACAAATATAATTCTTTAGAAGAATTAAAAGATATTTTCGAGGGAAGCGTATACCTAGAACTTAGTAAAACTTATCGTTCTTCACCAGAAATAATAGAGCATACCAATAAAATACTTGGACTTACTCACGTATCTGCAATTAGAAGAGATAACAATAGACCAGTAATAAAAAGAGATGAAACCAAAGATTTAAAAGAACAACTTATCAAGGATATAAAAGAAGCAACTGATAATAATTTCACAATTGCAATAATTACTAAGACCGATGAAGAAGCAGTGAAGATATATAATCTTTTAAAGGATGAAGAAAAAGATATTAACTTACTTTTATCGACAACTAAGGAATTTAACAAAAGGAAAGTAATAATTCCATCATATATTGCTAAAGGTCTCGAGTTCGACGAAACAATTATTTATACAGCCAAAGATAATAAATACACAAAGGAAGAGAAGTATTTATATTATGTAGCGTGTACAAGAGCACAACATCAACTAATAATTTATAACCAAGAGAATTAACTTCTCTTTTCTTTTTTTCTTTACATTTTTTTCACACATTTTTCATCATCAAAGAGTACTCTTATGGTATACTTATTATGGTGATAGTATGAGAGATAAACAGTTCAAAAATCTTGATGAACAAATTGAAATATTTAAATATAAAGGACTTGTTATTCAAGATGAAGAATATGCCAAAGAAGTATTATTAAGAGAAAACTATTTCTTCTTAAGTGGTTACCGTCATTTATTTATGCAAAGAGATAATCCTAAATTTTATCTTGAAGGAACTACATTTGAAGAACTTTACAGCTTGTTTCTCTTCGATCGACAATTTAGAAATCTAATATTTAAGAATCTATTAATTGTGGAGAATAATGCTAAATCTATTTTTTCATATCAATTATCTAAAAAGTATGGTTATAAAGAAAGTGATTATTTAAAGCCATCTAATTTTGATATGTCACCAGAAAAAAGTAGGCAAGTAAATGACCTTATTAAGAAAATGAAAAGACAAGTAAGGGTAAATGGTTATCAACATTCTGCTACGATGCACTACTTAAATAATTATGGCTATATACCTTTGTGGGTACTAGTTAAAGTATTGTCATTTGGTATAATAAGTGAATTTTATTCCATATTAAAAAATGATGATAAAGTAGCTATTTCTAAGATTTATAACATCGATGTTGAAGATTTAACTAACTATTTATCTATTCTTGCAAATTATAGAAACGTATGTGCTCACGAGGATATTTTATATGAAAATAAAACTCAAAGAGAAATAAACAATACAGTTTATCATATGCTTCTTAAAATACCTAAAAGAGATGGAGAATACATTAAAGGTAAGAATGATTTATTTGCATTAATTATTATCTTAAGACAAATTCTATCTAATGAAGATGTAAAAAACTTAATCTTAGAACTTGATAAACTAATTGAAAATTTAGAGATGAATTTACATACAATTACTATAGATAAAGTCTTGGATAGAATGGGATTTCCAATCAATTGGAAGGAAATTGCTAATATAGAAAAGAGGCCTTATAGTGAAGAATAAGATATTAACAATTATTGCAGTTGCTTTAGCATTCCTAGCAGGAGGAGAGTTTACCTATATTTGGTTTAATAGCGATGATGAGGTAGCTCAAAATGGATCTGAAAAATCGATGGTTTACAACAGTTGTTCTAATTGTATGACAGGAACGATGGTTGTCGAAAATGGTGGAATAAGAGAAACAGTTAAGAAGTCATATGACTCAGTAGTAATGATTAAAAATACTTTAAAGAATGGTTCTGCTGCATCAGGAAGTGGATTTGTTTACAAAGTAGATGATGACTATGGATACATTATGACTAACCAACACGTTGTCGATGGTGCTGCTAAAATAACTGTTAAGTTTGCAAGTGACGAAGAAGTTGAAGGAACAGTTTTAGGTGGAGATAAATACATTGATATTGCGGTCGTTCGTGTACCAGTTAAATATGTTATCTCAATTGCTAAAATTGGATCAACTGAAGATTTACAAATTGGTGAGACAGTTGTTGCTATTGGAACACCAGTTGGAGAAGAGTACTATAACACAGTAACAGGTGGTTATATTTCTGGACTTAATAGAAAAGTAACAGTAAGTGTCGATTCTCAAAATGACTGGGTTCAAGATGTACTTCAAATCGATGCATCAATAAATCCAGGTAACAGTGGTGGTGTTTTACTTAATGTAAACGGTGAGGTAATCGGAGTAACTTCCTTAAAACTTGTAAATGACAGTATCGAAGGAATGGGCTTTGCCATAAAGATTGAAGACGCAATGAAACATATCGACAGTATGGAAAAAGGTAAAAAAATTGAAAGACCACTTTTAGGAATTACTAATATAAATGTCACTGAGACAGCTTACTTAAAAAGATATGGAATAACACTTGATGACAGTATCGAAGAAGGTATCGTTGTCTTAGAAGTTGAAAAAGATTCAATCTGTGATGAAGCAGGAATTAAAAAAGGCGACGTAATAGTAAAACTTGATGGAGATAAAGTAACTAATACAGCATACTTAAAATATCTTTTATATCAACATAATATCGGTGATACAATCAAGCTAACTTATATTAGAGGAACACAAGAAAAAGTAGTTCAACTTACATTATCTCAAGCTGCAGACTAATAGGAACTTCGGTTCCTTTTTCTTTTGAATAAAAATCTCTAAAAAGAATATATTAATTAATAAAGATATAACCTTTTTGGAGATGAAAAAATGGAGTTTGTCGAACTTACTGATAAAGAATATCAAGACTTTGTCTCTCATCACGAGCAAGAAAACTATATGCAAACACTGGAATTAAAAAGATTCAAAGAAAAGAATAATTTAAAATGTTATTTAGTGGGAGTAAAAGATAACAATAAAGTAGTAGCAGCATCTTTACTATATTCCTTAGGAACTTTTTTGCACAAGGAAAAGTTTTATTCTTCTCGAGGATTCATTCTTGATTACAATGATAAAAAGTTATTAACATTTTTTGTGGATAATTTAAAAAAATTTATTAAAGATAAAAACGGAATGTCGATTACTATTGATCCGAATGTTATTTATCGTATTAGAACAAGTGAGGGAAATTTAATTGATGATAACAAAAACGATAAAGTTATAAATACCTTAAAATCTTTAGGATTCAAACATTTCGGATTTAATAGGTACTTTGAAACGAAACAAGTAAGATGGGTATATCGTCTCGAATTAAAGGATACTTATGAAAGTTTAAAAACAAAATTCTTAAAGTCGACGAGAAAAAATATCGAAGCAACTCACAATAATGGTGTAAAAATAAGAATAGGTAAAAAAGAAGATATTAAAAGCCTATTCAAAATCTTTAAAGAGACGGCTGAAAGAGATCAATTTAATACCAAAAGTTATGATTATTACAAGTCTATGTTTGAAAATATGCCACATCAAATAAAAGTCTATATGGCATATATCGATACAAAATTACATTTAAATCTAACAAAGAAAAAACTAGAAGAAGAACTATCAAATAATAAAGTTCTAGAAGAAAAAATGAAAGTAGACAAAGTTGGTAATAAATTAAGAAATAAAAAAGAAATATCTGATAATTTAATTTCTAAGTATTATGAAGAAATAAAAGAAGCAGAGGATATGGTAAGAGAAAATCCAAATGGTATAGATATTGGTGCTCTTATTTCGATGAAGTCTGGAACTGACTATATTTCCTTGAGCAGTGGCACATTAACTAATTATAAGAAGTTTTATCCTAAGTATGCCTTATATGAAGCTCATATCGAAGATGCTTATAAAATGGGATTTAAATATGCAAATTTTTATGGAATAGCAGGCGACTTCAATAAAGATAATAAGTATTATGGTATTTACGAATTCAAAAAGGGATTCAATGGTAATATTGTCGAGTATATCGGAGAATTTACTTTGGGTATTGGGTTTACTTACAAGCTCTTTACTTCTTTAAAAAATATGAAAGAAAGATTAATTTCTAAAAGAAAAAAGATTGCTCTTTAACTATCAGCAATCTTTATTTTGTTTTCTTATATCCCCAAAGCATAAGTTTATATAACTTGTATTTAGCTTTAGAAAGTATCAAATCAAACTCACCAATTAATTCGACAACTCTTCCGTTAAAGCCTCTTTTAAATTCATAAACTCCATACATATCATTATTTTCTTTTTCAAAATTTCCACTTATTCCATAGAAGTTATAAGTGTCACAACCTCTTTTCATCGCATCTTTTATTGTTACCCATTTAATTAAATATTGAGCATCAAATTTCATATATTCGTCATAGGCACCACCGAAAAGATTCAAATATTCTTTTCCACATACGATTGATAAAGTACCTGCTAGAGGAATTTTACTTCCGTGTTCTTCTTTAAGTTTTTCATAATCTTTAATTTTATTTTTATACTCTTCAATTTCTTGTAAATGGTGATCTTTAATATCTTGATAATTTTCTATAGTCTTAATTTCTTCTTTAAAAGTTTTAATTCCTAAATCGATATCAAGATAACAAATATTTATAATTAAATCATCACCTAAAGCATTATACATATTTTCATAGTAAGAATAAGGTCTATCGACAAATCCTCTTCTAGAACTTGTGTGTTCCATAATGCTTTTATATTCATTAAGTTTATCTATACCAACTTGTTCTACGACTAGACCAGTTTTTTCTGTTTTTCTTATGTACTTTCTATAGTGTTTAGTAAATCCTGAAAAGATTTCTTCTTCAGTTTTATCTTTTAAATCTAAAACAAACATCCATCTAGGTTGTAACTCTTTTGTTATATCTTTATTAAATCCATAATGGTCAAATCCATACTCTTTTAAAAATGTAACAAGATTAGAATTATCGATTCCACCTTCTACTTCTTTACCATCAATATCTCTTTCTTTGTGTTGAACATAAGGATCAATCTTTAACATAAATCCTTTTTCTTTTAGAACATATTCTTTTAATCCATCTAGAAACTCTTTTAAAAGTTTTCTATCATCATAATCGATTAAGACACCTCTAGGAGCATAAAATAATTTTAAACCAAAGGGAAACTTCTTAAATAATAATAGTGTAGCAGCAACAACCTTATTGTCTTTTTTCATTCCTACTAATTTGTAGCCCCAGCCATTTTTTTCTTTTAGTTTTCCCCAGTATTCTTTTTGATAAAATGTTAGATATTTATTTTTACTAGCAAATTTATCATATTCTTTACTATTTAATTCTTCTATTTTCATTGTTACCACCTCTAATATTATTTGTTTTCTTTTTTACTTTTCTTTTTTGATAATTTTCTATGTATTGGAATTAAAACATTAAAGATTTTATAGACAAACTTTTTAAATACATAATCAAATTCTCCAATAAACTCTGTATATTCTCCTCCAAGTCTTTTCTTAAATAGCCATATACCATATTCTGGATCATCTTGACTAGGGTTATATGAAGTTCCAAAAAAATCAATTGTCTTATATCCTTCGTTTACTGCATCTTTAATTATTTCAAAATACATCAAGTAATTTGAATTTAATGTTCTTAAGGAAGAATGATTACCACCGTGTACTGTCCAAACTTTATCCCCATATTTAGCTGTTATCATTGATGATAAAGGAAGTCTATCTTCTTTAACTTCTTTTATCTCGTCGATTACTTTTGTAAGTCTATTCGCTTGATTCAACATTTCTTTTTTCTTATTTTCACTTTTCTTATTGTTTTCTTTTTCTAAATCTTCAATTACTTTATTAACTTCTTTTAAGTTTGAATTCAATAAGTTTAAAGTTTTCTTTTTATTTAAATAGACAACATATATATCACTATGGTTTTCTTTATGCAATTCTTTATAGAAATTTGTGTAATATTTTTTAGAATAAATTGAAATGTCGTTTCGTTCTGCAGTATCTTGCATTGTTTTATAAAAGTCATCGATACTATTTTCATCGTTTTTAACTATTTCAAGTTCATATTGATTTCCTCTTCCAACGACATTTCTAGTTGTCGAATGACAATTGTTTTTAATTGATTCAATTCCTTGAGTTAAATCAAGTCTAAAAGTATATCTTGGTTGATTATGTTCAAAAGCTTTATTGAATCCTAGATGTTTATAACCTATCTTCTGTAAAAATTTAAGAAGCTCAAAATTATCGATGCCTTCAACTTTATTACCATCAAGGTCTAATGTTTGAAGTTTGATATCAGGATCTATTTTTAAAAATAGAGCTTTCTTACTTTTAGCAAACTCTTTAATTTTATTAGTAAATTCTTCTATTATTTCGTGATTGTTATAGTCACAGACAAATCCACGAGGACTATAGAAGTAAGAATAACCTAGATAAAGCTTTCTTTCTAGTAAAAGAGCAGTTGCCACTAATTTTTCTTTATCGTCTACAAGACCAACATAATAGGGAGTAACATTCTTATTTTCTTTAGAAAATTCTCCCCATACATAACTTTGTAAAAAATGAGATTTACTCTTGTGATTTAATACAAATTTTTCATATTTTGTTTTTTCTACATTGTCAATAAATTTCATAGTTATCATCCTCAATAACAAAAGTATAATATTTTAAATAATAAAAGTCAAACTTGATACATTGTGAAAATTTTGTGATATAATTGTTATCGTTGGAGTAAGATATGAAGAAAGTTATATTAAATTTAATTCTTGTAATTTTATTTATTGGGTCTATTATTTGTGTGGCCAATGCTTTTTCAAAATATCAAGAATACAAAAACACTAAAGAAAGCAGAACCAATATTAAAGAAATAGAAAATAAAATTGAAGAAGTAGAAAAAGAAATAGAAGATAGCAAAGAAGAGATTGAAAAAATAAAAGAAGAACAAAAAGATAAAATAAAGTTGGTAGAAGAATGGAAAGCCAAAATAGAAAAAATAAAATCATATATGTAATTACTTTATTAATTCTTTTAATTATCTCATCTGGTTCTATATTTCTTTATTATTACTTCGACGAAAAAACAAAAATTAAAATAAAATTTAATAAAACTGAAGAAGAAAAATATCAAATAAGAGAAGCATTATATTATGATAAGTTAGATGAACTTTCTAAGGTTCAAGATGAAAAGAAAGAGTATGATAATTTAGATAACCAAATTGAAATTTTAAGAAATGATTATTTTAAATCAATTAAAGCTTTAGAAGATGCGATTAAAAGTGGTAAATCAAAAGCTAAGATTGCTTATTTAACTTTTGATGATGGACCTTATTATAATACTTATAAAGTTTTGGATATTTTAGATAAATATAACGTTAAAGCAACGTTCTTCACAACTAACATAAATGGAGAAAAATGTTTCGATGATAGATCTAAAGAGTGTTATCCACTATATAAAGAATATGTAAAAAGAGGGCATACAATTGCTAATCATACTTATACTCATGGAATTTGGAAAGGTCTTTATAGTAGTGTTGACTCATTTATGACTGCTGTTATAAAGCAAGAAGATTTAGTAAAAAGAGAAACTGGTGGATATGTTACAAAGATTGTAAGGTTTCCTGGTGGAAGCCCAACGGCTGGAAAATTGAAAAACGGAATAATAGAAAAATTAAGAGCAAGAGGTTACGGCTGGGTTGACTGGTCTGCTCAAGATGGAGATGGTGGAGGCTTAAAATCTAAAGAAGAAGCTCGAGCTAACTTTAAAGCATCTATTAATCAAAATATAGAAGTAGTACTTTTCCACGATTACAATAATATTACGACATCTCTATTGCCAGAGTTTATTGAGTATTTACAAAAAAATGGTTATATTTTACTTCCGTTATTTTACGAAAGCAGTGTCATAAACAAATAAAAAGCGTTAAAGATATTTATCCTAACGCAATATCAAGCACCATCATAACAGCAAAACCAAAAAGACTGAATAGGGCCATTAGGTCCTTTTTTTCATTTGATTGACTAGCAGGAATTAACTCTTGGATTACAACATAGATCATTGCACCCGCAGCAAAAGAAAGAAGAAACGGCAAAATTAATCTAACTTTTAAGACTAAGAGAGCTCCGATAACTCCTGATATTGGTTCTACAAAACCACTTAATTGTCCAAAGAAAAATGCTTTTTTACAAGAAAGGCCTTCTCTTCTTAAAGGAACACTTACGGCAGTTCCTTCAGGAAAGTTTTGAAGACCGATTCCTAAAGCTAAGACACAGGCACTACCAAGAGTTGCACCATCAAGACCATAGAAGATAGAACCGAAAGCTACTCCTACTGCTAATCCTTCGGGAATGTTGTGAAGTGTAATTGATAAAACAAGCATAATTACTCTTTTAACACTACTAGAGTTTTTATTGTTTTCATAGAGTCTTTCAAAAACTTTATCACCAATAAAAAGAAACAAACCTCCAAAGAAAAAACCTAAAGTAGTAACAAGCCATATTGTCATATGTAGATTTTCAGCCATATCGATTGCAGGTGATAAAAGAGAAAAGAAGGAAGCTGCAATCATAATACCAGCAGCAAACCCTAACATCCCATCCATTAAATTTTTATTAACACTTTTAAAGAAAAAAACTAAAGCAGCACCTAAAAGAGTAATTAACCAAGTAAATATTGTTGCAAATAGTGCTTGAATAACTGGATTTAATTCCACAAAAAAATTAATCATTTTTTCACCTAAAGTATTATATGAAAAATGAATTTTTATGCATCTAAAAAGTAATAATAACAATAAATTTAAATATATGTTATAATAATTATAGAGTAAAGAAAGAAGTGGTTAGTATGTATTGTTCTAAATGTGGAAAGAAAAAGAAAGACTGTAATTGCAGTAACAAAGAAAAGAAAACACCTGTATCTGCAATTATAAGTGTCATTTTATTAACATTAATTATTTTAGGTGGATGTTTTTTACTAGTATACTTTAAAGATAATGAAATTTTAAGTGATGTCTTTGAAAAAGAAGAAAATGTAGAAAGTAAAGAAAAAGGTAATAGTAATAAAACAAATCAAAAAAATAAACAGGATAAAACTGATAAAGTAGAAAACGAGGACAAAAAAGATAAAGATGACGAAGTAACTGAAGAACAAACTAAATATGTTACATCAGTTAAAGAATATGTAAGTACCGTCGATGGTTCAACAAACTTTATATTGTATCCTGATGGAACTGTTAAAGGAAAGCGTAATTTTTGTGAAGGTTTTGTCGATTATACTGGAACATATGAATTAGATGGTGATAAAGTAACATTATTTATTACAGAACCTTGGAGTGGAGAAACAATAAAAGAAGTATTTAAAATTGGTTCCGATGATGTAGCAACTCACTATTCAGGTGATGATTATTTACCTATCTGTTGTGGCCCAGATTTTAAATTGAAAAAGTAGTAAGGAGGAGTAACAATGGCTTTAATTAAATGTCCAGAATGTGGAAAAGAAGTAAGTTCTAAAGCAAAAGCGTGTCCTTATTGTGGTAATCCAGTTGCAGAAGAACTAAAAAAAGAAGAACAAAAAAATTATATTAGATGTCCTGAATGTGATTACCCAAACAAAGATGATTCAATCTATTGTGAGAAATGTGGTTATCCACTTAAAAAGAATAATTATGAAGATAGTGACAATATTTGCGAAGAGTGTGGAGCACACAATGCTGAAGATGCTGTTTTTTGTGAAAAGTGTGGCAGTGTTTTACAACCAAAAAATAATACTTTAGATGAAGTAGATGATGGCAACAAATTATACTGTAGTGAATGTGGTTATGGAAATGAACCTGAATCATCATTCTGTGAAAGATGTGGAGCAGAGTTAGTTGTATCTTATCAAGATGTCGAAGATAAATTAGAAGGAAACTCAATCGTTTGCCCTGATTGTGGTAGAGAAAATGATGTAAACGCACTTTTTTGTGAAGTATGTGGTTATAGATTACAAGGTGCTGAAATAGAAGACAATAAAGTAATGAATGAAGATGAAATCTATTCTGAATGTCCAAACTGTGGATATCCAAATGAAGTTGGATCAGTCTTCTGTGAAAAGTGTGGAGTAGAACTAGAAGTTGCTTCTACTGAAATGGAAGAAGAAAAAGAATTAGATTCTAGCAAGTACACTGAATGTCCAAATTGTGGATACTTGAATGATTTAAATTCTAGTTTTTGTGAAAAGTGTGGAGCAGAATTAGAACTTCCAGTCGAAGGAGTTGAAGAAGTAGAAGAGACTCACGATGATGAGAATTATATTGAATGTAGTGCTTGTGGCTATAAAAATGAAGAAGGTTCAAGATTCTGTGAAAAATGTGGAAATCCTTTTGAAGAAGATGTAGAACCAACAGAAGAAGTGGAAGCTCCTGTTGAAGTAGAAGAGGAACAAGAACAAGAAGAACTTTCAGTTGAAGAAGTAGAAGAATCCGAAAAACTTGTTTGTGCTTCTTGTGGAACAGAAAATAAAGAAGGATCATTATTCTGTGAAAACTGTGGAGCATCTTTAAAAGAAAAGGAAGAGGAAGAAAAAGAGGAAAAAGAAGGGTATATTCTTTGTCCAAAATGTAATTATAAAAATGATGTAGATGCTAAATTTTGTGAGAACTGTGGAGTAAATTTTATAGTAGAAGAAGATTATCAAGCTGAAGAAGTAGAAGAACCTAAGAAAGAAAAAACAAAAAAGAAAAAAGAAGAAAGCTCAAAGAATGAAGAAGAAAGTCTTGAAACAGTATACTGTGAAATGTGTGGTACTAAAAACAGTTTAAGTGCTAAAAGATGTTCTAAGTGTTCAGCAAGAATTAAAAAATCTAGTAGAATAAGAATTGCTAGTCCATTAGTTACATTATTCTTTATCCTTGCAATGGTAGCTGGAACAATGTTATTTGCAAGTACTGATTTACTTGATAGATTAACGGAATATAAAATGTTTAATAATATCTTATTTGATAATATCTTCTTAGGATGTGTATCATTTTGTTTAGGTTTAATAGTCCTTTTACATATGTTTATTATGGATGGTTTCTCAATTAAGAACGACTTAAAATACTTAGCAAAATTAAAGTTATCTAAATTTCATACAGCAGTTATCTTTATCGTATGTGGTTTCTTACTTGTATTAAATGTAGGATTCAACACTTGTGATGTAAATACTTATTATGTAATTGGATTAACATTACTAGTTTCCGTTTGTGCCCTATTTGGATTATTTATCTTAAAGAACTGGGGCAAATTTGGAACTCTTTACAAATTATTAGTCTTATTATTAAGTCTTTCATCTTTTGGGGTATCTGCTTGGTCATTTATTGAAGGAACAAATCTTAATAGTGATGTTTCAAATAAATTTAAAAGCTTATTTGATTCTAGTATAACTAATCCAGGTGATAACTATTACTATCTTGGATTTATTATGATAGGTATCGGATTACTACTACTTTTATCATTTGTAACGATGTTAGGTAGCAATAAGAAGAAAAATAATGCTTAAGAATAGAAATTTCTATTCTTTTTTAATTTTTTCTTCCTCGAACAAACGTTTTGTGATATGATATATAAAGAGGTGACATCATTATGGAACAATCTTCACTATTTGAAATAAATGAACAAGAACCCCTTGCATCTCGTATGAGACCAAGAAACTTAGATGAATTTGTAGGACAAACTCATTTACTTGGGGAAAATAAAATCTTAAGAAAAATGATTGAAAGTGACAACATTACTTCAATGATTTTTTGGGGTCCACCTGGTGTTGGGAAAACTACTCTTGCTCATATTATTGCTAAAAAAACTAAATCAGTATTTATTACATTTTCTGCTGTTACATCTGGGATAAAAGAAATAAAACAAGTAATGGAAGATGCTCATCAAAATAAAAAACAAGGTATTAGAACGATTGTCTTTGTCGATGAAATACATAGATTTAATAAAGCTCAGCAGGATGCTTTCTTACCCTTTGTCGAAAGAGGGTCTATCGTTTTAATCGGAGCAACTACAGAAAATCCATCTTTTGAAGTTAATAATGCCTTACTTTCACGATGCAAAGTCTTTGTCTTAAAAGAATTAACAAGTGACGATATTATTACTCTTTTGAAAAGAGCCTTGACAAGTAAAAATGGCTTTGGTGACAAAAAGGTCAACATAAGTGATGAAAACTTGAAAGTTATTGCAGACTTTGCCAATGGGGATGCAAGAAGCGCTTTAGCAACTTTCGATATGATTGTAACTAATGGTGATGTTTTAGAAGATGAGTCAATTAATATTACAGATGAAACAATAAAAGAATGTCTTACTAAAAAAACATTGATGTATGATAAAAATGGAGAAGAACACTATAATATTATTTCTGCTTTGCACAAATCGATGAGAAACTCTGACCCTGATGCTGCTGTTTACTGGCTTGCTAGAATGTTAGAAGCAGGGGAAGATCCTATTTATGTTGCAAGAAGAATTGCTAGATTTGCATCAGAAGATATTGGTCTTGCTGATACCAATGCTTTAAATGTAGCTATTAATGTTTATAATGCCTGTCATTTTATTGGAATGCCAGAGTGTAATGTTCATTTAGCAGAGGCAGTAATCTATATGTCTTTAGCACCTAAATCCAATGCTTGTTATGTCGCTTACAACAAAGCAAGTGAAGACGCTAAAAAAATGTTATCAGAACCAGTTCCACTCGTTATAAGAAATGCTCCAACAAAATTAATGAAAGAACTTAACTATGGAAAAGGATATCAATATGCTCACGATAGTGAAGATAAATTAACTAATATGGAGTGTCTACCTCCATCCCTTAAAGGAAAAGAGTATTACATACCAGTAAATCAAGGTAATGAAATAAAATATAAAGAAAGACTTAATCAAATAAAAAAATGGAAACAAGAACATCAATAATCTGATACTTATTAGTTAAAAAGTTGTATAATATTACTAGGAGGAAAAAATATGAAGAAATTTTTAATGGTAGCACTTTGCTTTGTGTTTGTTTTAGGCTTAACTGGATGTGGAGGAAGCAAATTTGAATACACAGAAGCAATGATTGAACTAAGAGCACATAATATCGGTTTACTTGGAGAACCTACTGTCGGTGATTACCTAGATTACTGCATTATGGATCCTGAATGGAGTGAAACTGATAACTATATGAGTGATAAGGGAACTGGTGCAATTTACCTTAAAGGAAAAGATAAAGAAACTGGTAAATCTATCGAAATAAGATGGATAAAGAATCTTACTTGTGGAACTTGTTTAACAAGTATGGATGAATTTAAAATGGATGGAGAAAGTTTAGGCTACTCATCATATTTAAGCTATTTAGCTGATTACAAAGAAGAAGTTAAAAAGGTTTATGCTGAAAAGGAAGATTAACTTCTTTTTTTCTTTAATAAAACATTGATAAAAAATATAAAATATATTATTATAAACGATTAAGAGAGGTAATTTATGGAAGATAAAGTTGTATTTAAAGACAAAATAGAATCACTAAATTTAAATTACATTACAAGACTTTTAAGTATTTTGACAAAAAACGAGGACATTGAAGATTTTGAGATTGAAGAAGCAATAAACGGACAAAAATTTAAGATTCAAAAAAAGAAAAATAGTCTTACAGTTTCAAGTGAAGACGGAAGAGCAATGACACTAGATATCAGTGTTCACGAAGGAGAAGAGGGTTACGAATATTATAAAGAAACAATATATTCTTTATATGCTTCAATGGATTATTTACTACCAAATAATGGAAAACTAAATGTTTCACAGCTATTAGAAGATCACACTAGTAGCCAGCCTTCTTTAAAAGAAAAGAATTTATCATTAGAAGAAGAAAAAATTGATGTTTCATACTTAAATGATGAAAATAAGAGTCACGCTACAATTTGGTTACAAAGACCTGAGTTTTATTTACAAGGTAAAGATAGATGTGATGTTACACAAACAGAAGATGGTATCGAAATATGCTTTAAAGATACAAATAATGAACATTATAAAGTTGATGTTAAAGATGGCAAAGTAAAAGTAGTAATGCAAGAAGAAGAGAAAGATACAAAAGATGTGTCCTCACTAATTGATTCCTATAGTAAGCACCTACCAACTTGCAAAGAAGCTTTAAATGTTTATAAGTACTTATATAAAGATTTAGATTACATCGTATTTTCTAAACAAGAACTTTTAAATGTAATAATCTTCTTGGAAGAAAAAATAAAAATGATTAACGATTATAAGGCTAGTGAAAGAGGAAAGTTTGATTCCGTAGTTAAAGAACTATCCGATGAAGAATATCTAGTATTAAAGAAAGTATTAAAAAGATTTGGTCAGTTTATATAGACTGACTTTTTTCTTTGAAAAATAATATGCAAGTGCTATAATAAGTTTATAGTAGGATACTTGTGAGGTGTAACTATGCCCGAAAAAGAGTTAGTTATAAAACTTTATATTAAAGAAGCTATTAACAAACTAAAAACTGCAGGGATAATATTGTCTCAAGCTCAGGTTGATAACGCTCTTAATGAATATCTTGCAAGTAATGAAAGTTTAGATAGAATAAAAGAAGACATCGATAGAAAAGTTGCTGAATTAATAGAGATTACATCTTTACAAAGAGAAAAAACCAAATCGAAAGACATAAGAACATTACCACTTAATAACATCGGTATAACTTTAAACAATCAAGACATAGATTTACTTTTAATTGCCAGTTCTAAAAATAAAGAACAACTTCAAAGTGCTATAGCAAAAATAACTAATCTTAAAGGAATAAAATTTGATTATTCGATGGACTTTTTAGATTTAAGAGAAGAGGTTTTTAAAACATATTTAGAAATATTAACTCCTAAGGAAGAATATTTTAGAAACAAGGAAATATTATTAACAAAAAAAATTGAGTATTTACAAAAAAACAATGTCTTATCTGATGAAGAAATTAGCTTTATTTATAATTTACTTTTGAACCCTTTAACGAAGAAAGAAAGAATAGAAAAAATTAGAGAACATTTTGATAGTGAAACTGTAAGTAAAATTTTTAAAACTTTGAGAAATTTTTCTCCTATCGAAAAGTCAGGTATAAAAGATACGTCACTGGAGGCATATCAAAACTTAACTGATTTGTTAACATCATTTAATTCTATTACTATCGATGAAGAAGTAAAGTACGGAAGTGTTGTTTTAGAAGATGATACTTTTGATTTTAGTCACTTGAAAAAAAGTTTAGATTTTGTAAGGTCGATGGATGGTAAGAAAGCAAGATTAAATAGTTTATTCTTTTATATGGATTGTCCAAAAGACTTAGAAAATTTAGAGCCAACTCCTGAAAATAAAAAAATTGTTAAAGATAAACTTATAAGATATGTCGATGAAGTAACTAAATTTATTAAAGAAAATGGTTATACTGATACAGTAAGAAGTATAGATGTCTTTAACGAATTACTTAATAGATTTCCAATGGATGGTGATACTCCTTATTTATATCGAGGAGATATTAACGCAAAAACTTTTGATGATAACACCGCATCTGGATGGTTTAAATTCCTTACAATTGAAGATTTATGTGATGTTGCAGTTGTTGCAAGAAGTAATTTAGGGGGAATAGAGTTTACCTTTAACGATGATAACTTGATTGACTCAAGAAAAGTGGACGCTAATATAAAATTAATTCAAAGAATAAAAAAATATGAGATGGAACATAATGTTAAACTTATAGATACTATTGGAACTCAAATGCATATCAACAATAGTGTTACTAAAGAAGATTTCATAAAGATGTTTAAATCTCTTTCTCTTTTAGGGTATCCAATAGAAGTTACAGAATTTGATTTAGCAATGAATAGTAATCTTTCTGGATTAACAGATTCTCAAATAGAACAATTGAAAGAAAGAAAAATAAATGAATTATATGAAGTAATTGAAAATTTGAAAGATGAATGTAACATTAAAGGGTTTACGATATGGAGTAAAACCGATAAACAAAATTTTCAATTAAGTTTAGAAAACGAAAAAAGATTGAAAATGGGATTGGAACCTCTTAAAACATTACATGGCGGTATGTATAAAGAAAATATGCGCCCTAAAAATGAAACTTTTACAAAAGACTCTAGTCCACTTTATAATTACCACACACATACTAAAAGATGTGGTCATGCATCTTTCGTTAATGATTTAGATTATGTCAAAGCAGCAAGGCTTGCAGGAATAACTTCTCTTGGATTTTCTGACCATATTCCAAATTCATCATATGAAGTACCAAGTATTAACTCGCGAATGTTTAATAGTGAAATTGACGAATACATTGAAAGTGTAAGAAAGCTTCAAGAAGATAATAAAGATATGAATATTCTTTGTGGATTTGAAGCTGAATACTCTAAAGATAAAGAAGGATATTTAGGCGACATCAGAAAAAAAGTTGACTATTTAATTTTAGGGCAACACTTCATCAAGAGCGGTCTACATAACGTACAAAAAAACAACAATCCTAACTATCCTTTAGAGTATGCTAAAGCAGTATGCCAAGCAATGGATAGTGGCTTATTCGATATAGTTGTACACCCAGATATATTTATGATGTATCGTGATACTTTAGAAACAGAAGAAGGAAAGAAAACTTTTTTAAAAAATGCTGTTACTGCAAGTACTATGATTGGTGAAAAAGCAAAAGAGTTAAATATTCCACTAGAAATCAATTTTGGGAAAATAAATACTAATACTTTCTTAAGTGATGAAGAATATAGTTATCCTCATTCGATATTTTGGAAAGTAATAGAAGAATTAAATGCTCCAGTTATATATGGAGTAGATGCTCACCATCCAAAGAATATCTTAGATAGAGAAAGAAGTAGACAGAAAATAGCAGATATACTTAAAACATCTAGATTAAACTTTGTACCTATTAACTACAATCCTGTAGTAGCAAGAAAGAAAAACAAAAAACTTCAAGACTTACTAGCAAATAATCAAATGAACGCATTGTGTTATGAAGCAAGTTATGTAAGTGCAGCACTTGACTCAATTCTTCCAAAGATATCTAACTCTGCAGATTCCAATATGATTGTCGAACTTTTAAATAGACTGGTAGATTCTAAGAAACAAGCACTATTATCTAGGTCTAATATTCAAGATGAAACAATAATAAAAGAATTTGAAAAAATATCCCAAGATCAAAGTTTAAATCAAGATGAAAAAAAATATAAATTAGGTAGATTAAAACTAAGTTTAAGTGAAGTAAATAACTCTATGGGTAAACATAGTGCATTACTAGAAACCCTTAAAAATGTTATAAATTCATCAAAAGAAATGAACTGTTCAAATAAACAAGAATACAAAGAAATGATTGTAAATCAAGTAGAAGCTATCTATGAAACTAATCCTCAAAAGAAATCAGCAGCAGTTTTAAAAATAAATAACTTTAAAGAAAGTAAAATAAATGCTAAAACTCAAAATGTAGAAAAACCAAAAACATTGAAACTACAAAATACTAATAAGCCTAATAATTCAAATTCTTCAAATAGAGGATTTATCAAAGGTATTTCAATTATGTTTATATTATCTGGTTTCTTTGGTATAGTTTATGGAATTTATTTATTTATAGTAACTTTATAAGTGTCTTTTTAGACACTTTTTGTTATAATATAATACCAAAAGGAGATAATCTATATGGAAGTCAAAGGATATAAAGCTTTTAATAGTGATATGACTAATAATTATGGAGAAAAGTTTGAAGAAGGTAAAACTTATCACATCGATGGACCAATTTCTTTTGGAGTTCACGGTAATGGCTTTCATATGTGTAAGAGAATAGAAGATACTTTTAGATATGTCGATCCAGTTGGAGTTAAAGTAGCCAAAGTAGTAGGGTTCGGTGATATAGGTGAAGGTTACGATGAATATAATGGCTACTTTGATATGTATTCAGTAAGTGATATAAAAATAGAAAAGATAATGAGTAGAGAAGAAATAATAACAGAAGTACTTAAAGGTGGAAGACAAAGTGCAGTAAGATTCATAATTACAGGATTTACTCTTACTAGTGAAGAAGTAGAACAAATAAGAAATCACTTTGATAATCCAATTGTCGATACTTACATAAAATATTATATTGATAATGACAAAGAAGCCTTTAAGAAAGAATTGATAAAAAGGAATAAAATTTAACGCTAATTATGTAAACTCCTTATTAAATTTAACAATATCATAGAAAAAAGAGAATTTAATGAGTTAAAATATAATAGGAGGTATACATATGAATAATGAAATGTATCAAATCGTAAAAAATAATAAAGGCTTTATAGCAGCACTAGATCAAAGTGGTGGAAGTAGTGCTAAAACTTTAGCTATTTATGGAATAGGTGAAGATAAATATAATACTGAAGAAGAAATGTTTGATTTAATTCATAAGATGAGAGAAAGAGTTTTCACAAGTAAGGTCTTTACAAATGAACATATTCTTGGAACTATTCTTTTTGAAAAGACAATGAATTCAAAAGTTGGAGATAAATTTACTGCAGATTATCTATGGGATAATAAAAGAATTGTATCTTTCTTAAAAATTGATAAAGGTTTAGATGAACAAATAAACGGAGTAAAACTAATGAAGGAAATACCTGGATTAGTAGAAACTTTATCTCTTGCTAAAGAAAGACATATCTTCGGTACTAAAATGAGATCCGTAATCTATGAAGCAAATGAAGAAGGAATAAAAGAAGTAGTTAATCAACAATTTGAATTTGCTAAAACAATATGTGAAAATGGTCTTGTACCAATAATAGAACCAGAAGTTGATATTAATTCTAAAGATAAAGAACTTTGTGAAACATTATTAAAACAAGAAATAATAAAACATCTAAATAATTGGAATAGTGAACATAAAATAATGTTTAAATTTACTATACCAACTGTACCTAATTTCTATTTAGATTTATATAATTATGATTTCGTAGTTAGAATAGTTGCCTTATCAGGTGGTTACTCTAACGAAGTAGCTTGTGCTTTACTTGCTCTTAACAATAGAATGATTGCAAGTTTCTCAAGAGCACTTCTAGAAGGATTGAAAGTAGACCAAACAGAAGAAGAATTTGAACACAAATTACAAGACTCAATATTAAAAATATATGAAGCTTCAACAACATAATATTTACATAGAAAAAGAAGATTTTTGATGTATTCTTCTTTTTAACTTTTAAAAAGTGTTATGTAATTACATTAAAATTAATTAACGGAGGTATTTGATGAAAAAAGTAAAACTAAATGACAAATATATCTATATTGACGATTCTAATGTCGATGAAAAAGAAACAGGAGTATTTATAAAAAAAGAAGAAAATAAAGACTTAGAAAAAACTCAAGAGATTAAGATAGAAAAGAAAAGTAGTTTAGATGATACTCTTACGAATGTATGGGGTAGTGAAAATGAATAAAATAATATATGATAATCCAAGAAAAAATGAAATGACTGCTTTTTTAAGATACTTATACGATATTAAAAAAAGTAATCCTGAGTTATATATAAATAAATCTATGGTCTATCACGAACTTTGTAGATCAGGACTAGAAGAAAAGGAAATGGGTCCAGATAGAGAGCTAATAGATAATAGAAATCTTTTTGATACTTGGTTTAATAGGTATAGAAATGCTGATGATGTTCTTGCCTATTGTGACCCTAATTGGAATTACTTCTTTCAGTTTAGAAGATGGAATGATGAAGAAAATAAAGATGAATTTATCAAACTATATATTCCAATAAAGAAAAATTCTTTATATAACGGAGTTAATCAAATCATTGATTTTATTAGAAGCTTAGGAGTACAACATTGTTCTAAAGTATCATCTAAAATAAGAAGTGATAACTTTATTGTAAGATTAAAAAAAGGTGATTATGATACTGCATATAAAATCATAAACTTTATAAAAAATAATGCTTATTTACAAGATGGACTTAATGAAACTAATCCGTTTGTACCTACTGTAGATGGAATAGGTATTATGGAAGAAACAGGAATTTCTTATAATTCTGAAATGGCAAATTTGATTTCTAACTATATAGATGACTGTTACAAAAAGGGTGTTACAAATGTAGATATAAATTCATTCAGTGCTTGGATGAAAGATAATTGCTATGATTTAGAAGTTAGAGAAGTATTTAATAATGCTATAGGAGAAACAAGAGAAGAGAAAAAAGAACTTTCAGTAGAACAAAAGATAGGACTAATAATAGATTCCTTAGTTGCAACATTTCACAAATATGATAGTGTTCAAGCAGAAGCAGCTCTTAGAAATGCTCTAAAAGGAGATTACAGCTATTTTACTAATGGAACAGAAAATAGTATTAAATATAGAGATTTATTACGAAAGAGTGTATCTCCGGAGACGATAAAGAATGTTGTCTATGGAACATTAGAGCGCGTAATGGGATTTGATGCGAGAACAATGGATATCGATACGGCAGCAGCAGAATATTGTGATTTTCTTTTCTCAAGTAGTTTATCTAGAAGATTAGAAGATATAAGCAATGTAACAATTGAAAAAGGTGGAATAGCGCAATGTGTCTTTGCCATAAAAAGATATCTAAATGAAAATGATCCCAAAGGATTCTCCAGATTCAAAAAGAGTGATATAGAAATGTCTCATAATTATAGAGATGACTTAAGTATATTTAACAAGAATCGACTTGTACTTTCGATGCGGAGATCATTACAAATAAGAGGAATTAACCCAAGTGGACTTTCAATAGATGAATTAATAACAACTTATTCTAACGAACTAGGTAAAGCAATGATTCCTGATGAAGAAATTGGGCAACAAATGAGTAGACGATAAAAGTCTACTTTTTAATTTTTACATAAATATGTATTTTAAAAGAAAATTTGACTTAATTAACGATGTCTTCTTGTAAAATCTCGTTTAAAATGGTATCATAATTATGATAGAGGTGAAGGCGAATGTTCATACTAGAATTTTTTAGAGATACTCTAAGTGGTTTTGTTTATGTTATATATTTAATTGTATGCATTTTTGCATTATTTTACCTTATGGGATTAGTTGCAGATAGAAAAAGAAAAGCAATTAATAAAAAATTAAAAGATAAGAAAACATACGATATTGAGTCTGGTAGAGAAGCTGCTATTGCTGCCTTGGAAACAAAACAAATATTGGATGTAGATGATAATAATCTTAATAAAAGGTATGAAGAAACTATCAATGCTTCTATGGGACAATATGCTACTAAACCTGATATTCACGACCCTAATGCCCAAAAAGAAGAAGTACCAAGTGTTATGGTTTTAAGTTCTGATTCAAGTAGTGCTCCTACTGAAAATAAAGAAGCACCAAAAGTTGAAGAACCAAAACAAGAAGAACAACAGGATAATGGACCACTTGTAATAGATACAGGATCTATAAAGATTGATAGTAGTTCTATAAAGATTGATTCAAGTTCTATAAAACAATAAGAGGAGGATATATGACAATTTCATTAGATTCAATTTTATCCATTTTAAATAAAGTAGTAGATATCCTACTTGTATGGTTATTGTTCTACTATATATTAAAAAATATTAAAAATAATGTTAAACTTTCCCTATTATTTAAGGGAGTTCTAATAATGGTTGTGTTAAAGATAGTAAGTGATGTCTTTAACTTAGTTACTATCGGATGGTTACTAGAGTACATCCTTATGTGGGGACCTTTAGCGTTAATAATAATTTTCCAACCAGAAATAAGGGCGGTACTAGAACAGATTGGGCGTAGCCAGTTACTTGGAAGACATAAAGTTTTGACTGTCGATGAAAGAGAAAAGTTAGTATACGAAATAGTACAAGCTATGGATTATTTAAGAAAAGCTAAGATTGGAGCTTTGATTGTTATTGAGCGCGATGTAAGTTTAAGTGACTATATTGCGAAAGCAAAACCAATTTATGGAGATTTAACAAGTGATTTATTAATTTCTTTATTTTTCCCAAATAACCCAATGCACGATGGTGGAGTAATTATTCAAGGAAACAGAATAAGCTGTGGTGGAGCAGTATTCCCAACTAGTGGAAGCGATAAAATTAATAAGAGATTAGGAACAAGACATAGAGCAGCTTTAGGTATAAGTGAAGAAACTGATTGTCTATCTTTAATTGTATCTGAAGAAACAGGAAGATTATCTATTGCTATTAAAGGTGAATTATTCTATAACTTATCATTAGATGATGTTAGAATGATGTTAATTGATGAATTAAGACCAAAGAAAGATGCTGACTTAGGCGACGAGATAGATGAGGAAGAGATTTATGAAGAAAATAAGTAGAGCAATAATTAAATTTTTTAGAGCAATAGCAAGATTCTTTGATAGATGGTTAATTACACCAATTACAAAAGCCTTTGTAACAGTAAGAGATTTCTTTAGTAGTAAAGGAACAAAATTTGAAAAAATATTAGTTAATAGACAATCACTTGTAATAATATCGTTATTATTCGCCTTGGTATGCTTTTATGCAATAGACCAAAAACATATTTCTTTAATTGATAATTCAGCAGAAGTATTAAACAATCAAAAAGTAAGTGTTAATTATAATGAAGCATTATATGTTGTTGAGGGTGTACCTGATGAAGTAGATGTTACTTTAATAGGAAGAAAGATGGATGTATATCTAGCAAAACAATATCCATTAAATGAAGTAACTCTTGATTTAACAGGTTATACACCTGGAAGTTATTCAGTAGACTTTAAATACAAACAAGCAGTATCATCAGTAGAATACAAAGTATATCCTTCATCTGTAAATATAAGAATATATGATAAAATCACTGTAACAAAAGAAGTTTCAACTGATTTAATTCATAAAGATAATCTAGATTCTAAATTAAGTATCGATAGTATCGTTTTAGATAACGATAAAGTAGCAGTTAAAGGAGCAGCTCATCAACTTGATAAAGTAGCAATTGTAAAAGCTAATATCGATGTTGATAGATTAAGTAACGAAAAAGTTGGTACAACTTCTTTAACAGATATACCCCTAATCGCTTACGATGATAAAGGAAATAAACTTGATGTAGAAATTGTTCCTGCTAAGGTAAATGCTACATTAAAGATATCTTCTCCAAGTAAACAAATACCTATAAAATTAATTGTCGAAGGAGAAACAACAGGAGTAGCTGTTAAATCTCTAACTTCTTCAGTTAATACGGTAACTGTTTATGGTAACCAAGAAACAATTGATACTATTGAATATTTACCTGTAACAGTAGATATAAATGGTGTTAAAGAAGATAAAACTTACAGTATCAATTTAGCAAAACCAACAGGAATAAGAGATATAAGTGTTAAAACTATAACAGTAACTTTAAAAGTTGGAGAAATTGAGTCTCGTGATATTCCATCTGTTAGAATTGATGCAATTAACTTAAATAGTGCATATTCACTAAAAGTCATTGGAGAAGAAAATACAACTGCAACAGTAATAGTAAATGGTTCTAAAGATATAATCGATAAGATAGATGCTACATCAATCAGGGCATACATTGATCTTGAAGGCTTAGGAGTAGGTGAACACACTGTACTCGTTCACGTTGAAGGTGAAAATACTTTAGTAACATATGCTCCAAGAGTTAAAGAAATAAAAGTAAGTATAATAAAGAAATAAAGGGAACTAAGGTTTCCTTTTTAAGGTGTTGAAAATGAATAAGAAAAGTGGAATGATTTTAGGAATAATTATATCAGTTCTTTTAACAGTAGCATTTGTTACAATAGTTGCTTTAAAAATGAATAATGATAAAAAATATGAAGAAACAATTATTGTGGATAAAATAAATGTTATCTATAATGAAGAACTATACGTAGTAAAAGGTATTCCAAACGAAATAAAAATAACAATGAGTGGTAAAGAAGAGGATGTTTTAAAAGCTAAGAAACAAATTAAAGAAATAACTTTTGATTTATCAAACAAAGAAAGTGGCAAGTATACTTTAGATGTAGAAATAGATAAGGTATCTTCAGTAGATTATGAGATTTCTCCTAAAAAAGTTGAATTAACTATAGAAGCCATAATTTCAAGAGTCTTTGATAATATAAGAATAGAAGCAATTAATTTAGCTGAAGGTTATAATGCTTCTCTTGTTATACCAAATGGAGTATTATCAGTACTTGTCAGAGGACCTAGTGATGATATAAATAATTTAACTTCTTCTGATATAAGAGTGTATGTCGATTTAAAGGATATAACAACTATAGGTAATCACGCTTTAGAAATTAAATGTGAATGTAATAATAAAAATATTACTATCCATCCATCATTTATAGAAATACTTGTTAATATAAGCAAAAAGAACTGAAAATTTTATCAGTTCTTTTTGTTATCATTTATCGGCTCAAATAACCACATAATATTTATAATTCCAGCTAGTGCAATAATTGTATATATTATTCTTGATATTACAGAGTCACTACCATTAAATAAAGTTGCTACTAAATCTATTTGAAATAGTCCTACCATTCCCCAGTTTAAAGCTCCTACTATTGTTAAAAATAGAGCTATTTTTTGTACAATTTTCATAAATCCTCCTTTATTAATATGTTATCCACAATTTTGTTAATTATTCGTAATATTAATTTATTAAACAAATATAATTAATTGAGAAAAGGAGTTAAAGATGAAAAAGAAATTAATATTTTTATTATTAATGTGTTTAACATTTGCTGGATGTTCATTTGGTAGTAAAAAGGATGCAGTAGATCTATTAAATGATAAGATTTCTAATTTGGATTCTTATAGTATTGAAGGAGTATTATCAATTTCTAATAATGAAGATACTTATAATTATGATGTTACAGTGGCATACAAAGAAAAAGATAATTACAGAGTTAGTTTAGTAAATAAGTCTAATGGTCACGAACAAATAATTTTAAAAAGCAACGACGAAGTTTATGTTATAACTCACTAAAGTACGCAACAAAATATATTAAAAAGGAATATGAAAAAAGACTCATATTCCTTTTGTTTTTATCTTATAACATACAATTTAACGATAACTCAAACTAATTAAATTATAGCACAAGCAAATAAATTATTGAATATTTTAGTAAAAAATAACTAAAAAAGTATAAAAAATATCTAATAATTGTATGTTATACGATAATTTTTGAGAAAGGAGTGAATTTTGTATGGGAAAGAAATATGTTTTAAATGTTAAAACAAAAACATATCACATCATCGATGGATGTCATCATTCTAGACAATATCCAAAAAATGATCATAATTTCGAAGAGTATTCAACTGAAGATCAAATAATAAAAAAATATCAACATTATGTTAGCAAATGTAAAATTTGTTTTAAAAACAAATAATAGTCTAATAAACAATTAAAATATTGTATTTAAAATTAAATAATAAATTATATTTATTAGGAAATTTACGTATAGAAATATTGCAATAATTTTAGAAAATATACGGAGGTAAATTATGTTAGTGATAATAATGGTAATTATCGTAATACTAAATTCGATTAATCAATTGCAAGACGAGAAAAGACAAGAACAGGAATTAAGAATAAAAGAACAAGAAAAGATTGAAAAAGAAAATGCTGAAATTAATCGAAGTATAGAGATATATAAAAAATGTCAAGAAAATGGATATGATAGCAGTGATTCGGAAAAAAACGAAATACTTAGTAAATCTTTAAACTTATCACCATTAGAATTAAAAAAGCTTTATTTAAAGGGCGAAAAAACTGTTAAATTACAAGAAAAACAATTGTTTTTAAGTTATAGAAAACAAGAACAGGATTTTTTTGATGGTGAAAAAGCAAAAACAGCTATATATGGAAAAAGTAAATATTTAGAATTTTTAAATAAAAAATTAAATGCATTTAAAGCAGTATCGGCAATATCAGAGTTATCCGAAAAAATAGCTTTAAATAATGCGTATTCAGCAACACATCCGTCTAAATCAGATCCATATGTTTGGGCAGGAATGGCAAATGGTATAGCTGGACCTGTTGCTGCTCTTGCTACCGCAAATGACATTCAAAGAGAAAATGAGGAGTCAAGGCTAAGAGGAGAAATTAGTGCTCAAAAATCATTAAGGGATGTTGCTGATTGTTCTGCAAGGAAATCTCGTTCAGATAAATTGGTTGAGATAATACAAAATATGATGTTGAAAGTAACCGATGCATTAATAATTTTGGATACAAATAAATTAAAAAACAAAATTAATTATGACAAAATAACCTATAGTGTTACAAGTACAAAAAACATAGAAGTTAATGTTAAATATACTTTATCAGATATAAAAGTATTAAAAAAGGATGGAATTTTGGATGGTAGTTTAAAAGTTACTGTATTTGATAATGATAATAAGATTATTGCCGAAGGTTATTATAATTGTAAAAATATCGAAATGGATGAAAGCCAAAATAGAACCGTTATTAATCCAGAAAATATTGGATTTAAAGATAAAGGCCAATTTAATGTTTTATGTGTTGTCAATAATTACAAAACAGTTAGAGATAAAAAAGACATTAGTCGTGTTGAAATTGAACCAATAAATTTATGGATAATTGAAAAATTTTACTAAAATTTAAAAAAGGAATATGAAGAGAAAATGCTCATATTCCTTTTTTTATCGTATAACTTATAATTATGCGTCTTTTTTTATCAAACTTATTATAACAAACATTAGTAAAAATTGAAATATATTTAAAAACATTATTTTTAGGATATTTTTAGAATTAAAATACTAAGTTTGGAGGTGTAAGAATGAAAAAAAATATAACTTACAATTATATCTTACAATTATGGTTAGATAGTAAAAATAATTTAAAAATGCAGTCAAAGCTAAACTATGAATATTTGATTACGCAATACATAAAAAATTCTATTGGTGAAATTTCAATTTGTAAGATAAACAAAATCAATATTAATAATCTATTTAATTCTTTAAAATCAAATGTGGCAATATCTACCCAAAAGAAACTTCTTTATATTATTAAGTCAAGTTTATCTTTTGCATATGATAATAATTACTGCAATTATATAAATTTGAGTAGTATTTGCTTAAAAAAAGAAAAGCATAATATTTTTATATTATCTAAAGATGAGCAAAGTCTACTAGAGAGTATATTAAAAGAAAAAATTAATATTAGAAAAATATGTATATTGTTATGTCTATACACTGGTCTTCGTGTTGGAGAAATAAGTGGTCTTAAATGGGAAGATATTGATTTTAGCAAGAAATCTTTAACAATTAAAAGAACAATTATAAGAGTTAGAGACAAGGAAAATCAAAACAATTCTAAAACTACTTTAATTGAAAGTACTCCTAAAAGTGAAACTTCTAAAAGAATAATTCCAATTCCCAATTTTCTTATTGAATTATTAAAAAAATTTAAAAGCAATGATAATTATTTTATTTTATCAAATAGTGAAAGACTATATGATCCAAGATATTTAGAAACTTTTTATAAAAGAATATTAAAAAAATGCAATATTAGAAATAATAAGTTTCATACTTTAAGACATACATTTGCAACTCGTTCTATTGAATCAAAGATGGATGTCAAAACTTTAAGCGAAATATTAGGTCATTCATCAGTTGAAATAACTTTAAAATTATATGTTCATCCAACATACGATATGAAAAAAGCGTCACTAGAAAAGTTAGTAGAATTTATGTCAATTTAGTATCGGATAATTATAAGTTATACGATATTTTTTGTTGGAAAGGAGTATGAAATTAGTATGAATGATGCAGTTGTAGCTGTAATTATTTTTGTGGTAATACCACTTGTTCTTATTGAGAGAATATTAATTGCAAGTGAATTTTATAGGGTAGCCTGTATGAAGGGACACGGTGAAATGAAATACTATGCATTTGTATTATTATTTGGTATTACAGGATGTCTTTTAGTAACAGCTTTACCAAATGTGAATGAATATACAACAAAAATTAATAATAAAAAAATAAATAATTTACCAGAATTATAGGAGTGAAGTATGGAGAAGTATTCAAGAGTATTTTATTTTAATAATTGTTTATATTTGGAAAATAGTCCCATTGTAGTTTTAGCTGGAGCTATATTAAAAGATAATATTACAAATGATATTGTTGGACAACTTAAATTAAAAAATGTTAGTGAAAAAACAATAAAATCTATTGAATTTGAACTGGATTTATATGATTCAGCAGGTGAACCACAAGAAGAAAAAGTAAATAGTGAGTTTTTGGATTTAGACATTCAAAGTGATATGGTATTTGGTTCGGATTTAGCAATTGATTTACCATATAATAATACGAGATCCTTCAAAGTAAAAATAAATAAGGTTGTTTTCGTAAATGGAGAAACTTGGAACAATAAGAAAGAATTTGTCCGATTAGAAAAACAAAAACTTTTTTCAATTTTAGATTATAATGAACTAGATTTTTTTTATAAAAAAATTGGGAATAATAATTCAAAATATGTTCCAATTGAAAAAAAAGACATTTGGATATGTTCTTGTGGTAATGTTAATTTGGCAAATGAAAAAGTATGTACTTGTTGTTATTTAGAAAAAAATGTAATTTTAAATATAAATTTTGATAAGTTGAAAAAAGAATCAAAAAAAGAATTGTATGATATATCAAAATATTACTTGGAAGAAACATCAAATATTGATGATATAAGGACAGCAAAAGAAAATTTTTTGTATTTAGAAAATTATAAAGACTCAGATAAAAAAGTTGAAGAATGTACACAAAAAATAAAAAAGATTGAAAAAGAGAAAAAGGAAAAAACAAAGAAGATTAAAAAAATTTTAATTTTTTCTATTTCAATAATATTGATTGTTGGAGCATATTTTTTAATAACAATGGTTATGATACCATTTAAAAATTATTACGATGCATTAACATATATGAAGCAAGAAAAATATGAAGAAGCAGTTGAAAAGCTAAAAACCCTTCCTGAATATTTCGGTGATGCTAAAAAATTAATAAATAGTTGGTATTATAGTTATGCAAACAAACTTTTTGATGAAAAACAATATGAAAAAGCATATATGTTTTATAGAGAGTCAAGTTTAGACATAAACGATGAAAGAATGATTGAATGTACATATTTGTATGCAAGTGATCTTTTCGAACAAAAAGAATATGAAGAGGCATATGATAAGTTTAATAAATATCCAGACTATAAAGATTCAAAAAATAAGGAAAAAGAATCTGCATTATATGTTGGAAATGACTATATGAACTTAGAAGAGTATAGTAAAGCCAAAGAATGGTATAAAAAAATTCCGGATGAAAAAAAGATTACTCAAGTTAATGAAAAAATGTATTCATATGTTAAATCTCACAATAACGATAAGGATGAAAAGACTTATGATTACCTAGCGTCATTGATTGAAGATAAATATAAAGAAGAAGATGCAATTAATATGTACAATGATTTGTACAAAACAAGATGTATAATAGTAACTAATAATGAAAAGGATAATACATTAGATGTTCAAAGTAGCATTAGTAGAAAAGAGAGATTGTATGCACATTTTAAGATACTTGATAGTAATATTCCAAAAGAAAAGATAAAATTATATGAGCAAATTGAGGGTAATAATTACGGAGATCACTTTAAAGAAAGATTCAATAAAGTTTATGGATATTCTGAATACAATTTCTCAAGAGATGATTGGGAGTTGGCGGAATATCGTCTTAACAAGTCTTTATCAGACTCAGACTATATGTATATAAGCTATATGCATATAAGGCTTTTTGATGCAGTCACAGGAAAGGAATTATGTTATAGGGTTGTATCTTTATACTATGATTGAAACTGAGAATTTACAAATAGGTTGTTGCAAGCCACTATTAGCAGATGATAAATCCTGTTTTATAGTGTTGAATATAAAAAATTTAAAGCATAAAGATTCTTGCTTTGATAAAGTGGTTTTTAACAATGTTAAATTTATTGAAGGAAAAAATATAATAACTGGTGGTATTGATAATGGTATATATGCACACATATCTGATAAAGATGGATGTTGTAGATTTTCTATATGTTTTACAAATAATTATGACTATTTTATTTTCAATATTAGAATTAATGATATTGATGTTGGTAGATTTAAAGTTGATTTAGGAAAATACACAATATCTATGTGTCGCAAATAAATACATAATATATGGTATAAAAGGAAAATATTTTTTTATAAATTAATTTCGTTATTAGGGCATATACATTTATAGAGGTGTCCTATGAAAGATAAATATAAAGTAAATAGTATATACAAAAATGAAGGTGTTGCATTAAATGAAGTAATGAACACCTTTTTAATTTCTTTTCTAGATAGAGAGTTTAATAATATAGGTATTTTTAGATATGATAACTGATACATATAAAGTAGGTATTTATTTAAGATTATCTAGAGAAGATGAAAGATTAGGAGAAAGTGGAAGTATTTCTACTCAAAGAGATTTATTGCTAAATTACATAAAGGATAACAATTTAACATATGTTGATGAATATGTAGATGATGGGGTCTCAGGAACAACTTTTGATAGAGCTGGTTTTAACCGTATGATCAAAGATTGTGAAGAAAAAAAGATAAATATGATTATTACAAAAGACACATCAAGACTTGGTCGTGATCATATTGAATTTGGTTATTATGTTGAAAGGTATTTTCCTGAACATAACATTAGGTATGTAGCAGTAAATGATGGAGTAGATACTTTTAATAGAAATAATTCTGCTAATGATATGTTGGTGTTTAAAAGTGCTTTTAATGATATGTATGTTAAAGATATATCTAATAAACTAAGAAGTTCACTTTATACGAAGAAACGAAATGGCTTGTTTGTAGGGTGTTATGCTCCTTTTGGTTATAAGAAAAAAGACGATGATAAACACAAACTTGAAATAGATGAAGTACAAGCAAATGTCGTTAGAAGAATATTCGATATGTTTATTGATGGTTATAGCCTAACGCAAATATGTGACATTTTAACAAGAGAGCATATTAAAACACCAAGTATGTATAAGAATATGAAATTAGGTCAAGATAATGTTCATTACGGAGTATGGTCACCAAGAACTGTGGATAATATTTTAAGAAATCCAACTTATATTGGAAATTTAACGCAATGTCGTAATAGAAAAGTAAGTTATAAATCTAAAAAGGTAGTTCATACGAGTCCTGATGATTGGGTAATTGCTTACAATGCTGTAGAATCAATTATTGATAAAGAAACATTTGAATTAGCTGAAAAAATGTTTAAAAGTAATAAAAATCACGGAACCAAAGGAAATGGCATAACCGATAAGCTTTTATTGAGAGGGTTAATTTATTGTAGGGAATGTCATCATACGATAGGGTTTAGAGATCATCCACAAAAAACAGACAAATATGGATTAGTTCATAGAATTTATGGTAATTGTAATTATTGGTCTAAAAGAAAAAAACAAAATGTATGCACACCTCATTCAATAAAATATAGTGATGTAGAAGATAAAGTTTTAGAAGATTTAAAAGAAAATATAAAAAGATATTATGATAAAGACAATGTCGAAAATATAATTATGAATTCCCAAAGATTAGAAAAGAAAATAAACAATATAAAATGTGAAATTAATAAACTTAAAAATAATATTGAATCTTGTAATAAAAAGATAGAAGCTTGTTACAATGATAAATTAGAAGGAAATATTACTTTAGAAATATATAAAAGAATCTTTGACAATCTAACATTAGAAATAGATAGTGATAATAAGAAAATAAAGGAAGAAGAAAAACTCTTGGATGATTTAGAAAACAATAAGTCTAGGTTTAAAGATTTATATTTAAAAAAAATAAAAGAACTTTTGGATATGAAAATTTTATCTCGTTCATTAATTTGTTCTTTGATTGAAAAAATAGAGATTGATGAAAATAAAAATATTAATATATTTTATAAATTTGGAGTAATTTAAGATGTTTGACAACTATATGTGGATATGCTAATATAAAGCCATCAATGAGAATTTGAGAAAGGATGTTATTTATATGAAAAAGATTATAAACAATAAAACTTGGCGTCATATGGGTAACACTTATACAAATCGATAACAATTTCGATTATAGGTATAAGTGGATTTTTGCATTGCTTATACCTGTATGAAAAATAAATAAAAGAACTTAGAGGAGTACAGGTTTAAAACTATAACTTGTATTCCTTTTTTATAGAGATAGTGTTTTCAAAGGGTAAAGCAATGTAGTAAAAAAATGAAAAAGGAAGGAAAATACTATGGATGTAAAAGAAATATTAAAAAAATTAGTTAGTTATAATACAATCAAAGACAATCAAAACAAAGAGATTATGGATTTTATTGAGAATTATTTAAAAAATTATAATTTTACTATTACAAGAATTAATAAATGTTTAGTTGCTTATAATAGTGAAACACCTAATATTGGCTTCATTGGGCATACTGATACAGTTGATTATGAATCGTGGGATGGTAATCCATTCATACTTCAGGAAAAGAAAGACAAGTTAATTGGTCTTGGAGCTTGTGATATGAAAGGCGGTTTAGCGGCAATACTATCTACTATTTCAAAAATAGATTTGACTAAAAATAAACTAGCACTATATTTTACAAATGATGAAGAAATTAGTTTTGAAGGAATAAAAACTATAAAAGGATATATTATTCCTGAAAATATTATTATTGGAGAACCTACCAACAACATACCTATTTATGGTACTAAAGGAGTTTTAGAATTAAAAATAGAATTTTATGGAATTAAGTGTCACTCTTCAACTCCAGAGAAAGGTGTTAATGCTATTTATGAAAGCATTAAGTTTATTGAAACTATTCAAAATTATTATGAAAAGGAAATAAAGAAAGAAATAGTAAAAGATTTTGAAGTTCCTTATACAACGATGAATATAGGAATGATTAAAGGTGGAGAGTCCGTTAACTCTGTAGCAGGAAAATGTGAGATTAGTATAGACTTTAGAATTGCAAAGAGTGAACAAATAGAAAGAATAACTAAAAAGATTAAAGACTTATTAAAACAATACAATTCTAAATTAACGATAAAACAAAATATTCCACCAAAGATAAATAAAACTGATATAGGATTCTTAGAAGAAATTTCTTCTAAAAAAGAAACTAAGTGTTATTTAACAGAGGGATCATATATTGATAAAAACTTTATTATATTAGGTCCTGGACCAGATACATCTCATCAAAAAAATGAATATGTTAATTTAAGTTCACTAGAAGAAACAGAAAAACTATATAAAAAAATAATAGAATTTTATAATGGGTTAAAATAGAAGTTTAAAACTTTGGTGAGTTTATGTTATTACTCCAGCCCTAAATAAAAGTTTCAAGTTTCAAAGTAACTGGCCATTAAATAATTCACAGATTTATATCCTAGAATCAATTTTAAACGATGTTAATTCAGATAGTAACAGAAAAGTAAAAGAAGTATCTGGTGGATATGAAATAACAACAAAAGTTAATTATCCTAATAATATTGGTTTAATTAATCAAAAAATCTACTTAGATGAAGATGCTAATATTAAGAAAATAGAAGTTTATAATGACAAAGGCATAACAGAAATGTTAATGACATTTAATAAAATAAATGAAAAGCCTACATTCGATTCTGATTTCTTTGATTTAGATAGTATTATTTCAGATATTGATGTAGAAGAAAAAGACGAAGAAACAACTGGTTCTATCGACAATATAATTTATCCACTATATGTTCCAAGTGGTACAGTATTAACTAATGAAGAAAAAGTAAGCAAAGATAAAGGAGAAAGAATTATTCTAACTTTTGATGGAGAAAAACCTTTCTTATTAGTAGAAGAAACAGCAAATGTGGAAAAAGATTTCTCTATAGTACCAATATTTGGTGAACCATCATTTTTAAATGATACTGTTGGTGCGATAACTGAAAACTCACTTAGTTGGACTAGTGGAGGAATTGATTACTATTTAGTATCAGATGTTATGGGAACAGCAGAACTTATTGAGATTGCTAATTCTATAAGTGTTATACCGATAATGAAATAGGGCTCTGCTCTTTTTTTCTTTTCTAAATTATCTTATAATATAGCTAAGGTGGTACTATGGATATTGTAGAAATGATTAATGAATGCAATACTGATGAAGAACTTAAAGCTTTAGCAAGAGAAACCATCGAAGGATTTAGTAATCTTGCTCAAAAAGAAAATTACAATCGTAAATATATAGGTGCAGATTTAGATATAAATCCTCGTGACTATCATTTAGCAGAACCCAATTTAAAAACAAGAGAGAAGTTTGACTTTAATTATTTATGGACGGGATATATCCCTTTAGGAACAAAAGTTGTTTATGGTTATTGTTGTTCACCAACTACTAAAACATCTTTTCATAGTGGTTATTATTTCTATGTGGATGACGATAGTTATGTCTACGAGTTTTTTAAATACCTTAAAGGAAAAGATATAGAAACTGAATTTGATATTATCTTTTTAGCTTATATCTTTGTTATGAACTGGCTTAATAAAAAGAGAGTTAACTTTAATGGAAGAGAAAGGGAAGATATTGATAGACTCCTTATAAAAGATGATGACTTTTTTTATAGACCTACTAAAGAACATAGTATTAAAGACTTTTACTTTAATGGAAGCGCAATGTGCAGTGAAATTTCTCTTTTAGCAGAAAACTTAATGAGTATATTTGGACTAGATGTTATGTATGTTGTAGATAAAAATCACGTCTATAATATTTATATTGATCATTATGATCCAGAAGATTTAGAAAAAATAAGATCATATATAGTGGATTTTTCTGGATGGGTCGACTGTATAAATGAAAAGTTTGAAGTTGTTGGAATATCTCCTTTCATAACGGAAATTGAAAATGGTAACCAATCTTTATTAAAAGAAATGGTTGAAGATGGAAAAAGAATAGAAGTAAACGAGTATATAGTTTTCAACATCAATGGGGAAAATTATGAGTTATCTTTAAATAAAAAAAGAGAATATGGGATAGATTATAATAAGAATAGTGAAAAGAAACTTACTTTAAATAAAGCATTATAAAATTTGTTTTTGTTTTCTTTTTAAATATATCGTGTTATAATTTTCTTGGTGATTGGTATGAGTAAAAAAAGAAAAAAAGTCAATGTGAATAGTTATTCAAGTGATTCTGATGAAATGATTAGAATGCTTAAAGTTCTAGGATTAGTAGTTTTAGCACTTGTTTTGTTTTACCTTGTATTTGCAATTGCAAATGGAGAAATAAAGTTTGGTAAAGATAAATATGAAAAAGTTCCAGATGAAATTCAAAATGTAGAAATACTTGCAGGATCAACTTTTAATAGACAAGAAGAAAGCTATTATGTATTGTTTTATAATTTTGATAATCCTAATTCTATAGGTTATGCTAATGCGTATGACTTATATATGAACATGGGAGAAGATAAAATGTTCTTAGTAGATACAAATAAAGGATTTAACAAAAACTATTTAATAGATGATAAAACAAAAATAAATATTTCAGGAATTGATACATTAAAAGTAGTAGATGGTACTCTAATACGTGTTGAAAAAGGAAAAGGTGTATCATATAAAGTTGGACTTGAAGAAATTAATAAGACATTATTTGACTAATAATAGAGCAAAATTAAAGTAATTTTGCTTTTTTCTTGTTTTTATGTGTTAAAATGATAATAGAGGTGAACTTTTAATGGAAGAAGAAGTTAAAAACAAAAATAAAACTCATCCTAGAAAAACATTGAAAAAGAAAAAAGAAGAAACAAAAAAAGTAGAAGAGAAGAAAGTTGAAGAGGTTAAAACAGTCGAAGAAAAGAAAGAGAGAAAAATAGAGCCTAAAGATAAAGCAAATCCTCCTTGTGAATTCAGAAACATTGTTGTTATCTTATTGGTTGCATCTTTACTTGGAGCATTTATTGGTAGTTATGTTACTTATAAATGGTACGATGATAAGTTGGATGAAGAAAAAGGAAATAAAACTGAACTAGAAATAGTCTATGATGATATTAAAAGCAATTATTATGGAGATTTAAATCTAGATAAGTTGTCTTCAGATTCTTTAAAGGGAATGGTTGAAGGATTAAATGATCGTTATGGTCAATTTATGGATAAAGAAACTACTTTATCTTACAATGAAGACTTAAATGGATTCTTTACAGGAATTGGGGTAGAAGTAAGTTCAGAAGGTGAAGAATATCAAACTATAGTAACAGTTTTTGAAGATAGTCCTGCTGCTAAGAGTGGTCTTAAAGTAGGAGACCATATGGTTAGTATGGATGGTATTGCATATACAAAAGATCAAATACCTGAAATGACTTATGCTATTAAATCTTCAAAAATTGGAGATAAAAAGACTTTTGGAATATTAAGAGATGGAGAAATGTTAACTCTTGAAATAACTTTAGAGAAAATAACAACAACATCAGTATATTCTTCAGTAATTGAAGAAGATGGAAAAACTATTGGAAGATTAGATGTTACTAATTTCTCAGCAAATACTTATAAACAATTCCAAGATGAATATAAAAAATTAAAAGAACAAGGAATAAGTGCTATAATTATCGATTTAAGAAATAATCAAGGTGGCTACTTATCAGGAGCTACAGACATTGCTTCAATGTTCTTAGATAAAGGTGATGTTATTTACCAACAGAAAGATAATAAAAAGACAACAAAAGTTACTAACAAAAAAGAAAAAGAAATTGATTTACCAGTAGTGTTAATTGTTAATCAATGCTCTGCTTCAAGTGCTGAAATGTTAGCATCTACTTTAAATGAAAATTTAGGTGCAGAAGTAATTGGAGAAACAACATATGGTAAAGGTTCAATTCAAAAATATATGGTATTAAATGGTGGATCATCTATAAAATATACAGTTGGTGAAATATTAACTTCTAAAGGAAAGACTATTGAACAGGTTGGAGTTGTACCAACTTACCAAGTAGAATGGACTGAAGAAAGTGATAGTCAACTTCAAAAGGCTATAGAAGTACTTCTAGCAAAATAGATAGAAAGGAATCAATTATTTGATTAAACATATTTTATGGAGAAGAAAAATGGTTTTACATTAATTGAAGTTTTAACAGTTATAATCATT
Source organism: uncultured Bacilli bacterium (assembly GCA_947629375.1). Lineage (GTDB taxonomy): Bacteria > Bacillota_I > Bacilli_A > RF39 > UBA660 > RUG13868. The sequence goes on from CANRDN010000003.1 coordinate 46,305, forward strand.
ATTGGAATAATTATGATGGTTGCTGTACCAGCAGTATCCGAGTACATTTTAAGAAGTGATGATGCATCATATGCATCTGATGTTAAGGCTTTTATTGAAGATATTAAGTCAGCATATCAAATGAAAGAATATGGTGAACTTGTAAAAAGCGATGAGGTAATGATTGTTCCAATTGAAAATGTTGAATTTGAAAAAGGAAATAGTGAAGAAAGCCCTTATGGAAAGTATATAAAGTCAAAAAGTTATATTATAATAATTCCAGAAAATAATGGATATCATTTCTATGCTAATATCGTTGATGAGTCAGGAACTGGTGTTGTTATGAAACAGGACAATGAACTTAATAAGGAAGCTGTAGAAAAAAATATAACAAGTAAAATTAACAATTGGGAATCATATATTGAAGCTAGTAATGTATTTAATTACAAAGGAAAGAATTATTCAATGTGTGAATTAAGAGATATTGAAACTCTTGAGATGACACGCGAAGATGCAATACTTGTATTATGTCAAAAGTAGGAAGCCAGGATTGGTTTCCTTTTATTATTGCTAAAATATAAAAAAGATTAAATTTTTATTCATTTTTTGTCATTTTTTTCATCGAGTGAAATAAAAAAATATAAAAAATATAAAAAACTTTAAAAAGTCCTTGATTTTAAAGGGGATTGATGATATACTTTTAAACGTGTGGCTGCTTAGATGTGTGAGGTTGCTGATACGCCAGGCAAAGTTGCAAGGTAAAAATCGGGTTATTTACACGGAGCAAGTCTATACGAGATATAGGCGAAGGGAGGATTTAATATGTCAAATATAGTTCGTATTAAATTAAAAGCATATGATCATAGAATTCTTGATAATGCTGCTACAAAGATAGTTGAAACTATCAAAAGAAATGGTGGAGTTGTAAGTGGACCTGTTCCTCTTCCAACAGAAATCGAAAAAATAACTATCTTAAGAGCTGTTCACAAAGATAAAGATTCTCGTGAACAATTCGAAATGCGTACGCATAAAAGACTTATTGATGTTAAAAATCCAAACAAGGAAGTAATTGCTGCATTAGCACATTTAGATCTTCCAAGTGGTGTTGACATTCAAATCAAACAATAATTACTAAAAAGATTATAGGAGGAAAATATGAAAGGAATCTTAGGTAAAAAAGTAGGAATGACTCAAGTTTTTACTAAGGACGGAAAATTAATTCCTGTAACTGTTATCGAAGTTGAACCTAATGTTGTAACTCAAATCAAAACAGTTGAAAAAGACGGTTATGACGCTATTCAATTAGGAACTGAAACAGTTAAAGAAAAAAGTTCTAACAAAGCAAAAATTGGTCATGCAAAAAAAGCAAATACTGCTCCTAAGCGCTTCTTAAAAGAACTTAGAGGAGTAAACGTTAATGACTATACTTTAGGTCAAGAAATTAACATCGACATTTTCAAAGAAGGAGAAGTTGTTGACGTTAGTGGAATAAGTAAAGGAAAAGGATATCAAGGTGTTATCAAACGTTGGAATCAAAGTCGTGGACCTATGGGACACGGTTCTCAATACCATAGAGGTGTAGGATCTCTTGGTACATTGCTTCCAATGCACGTATTAAAAGGAAAGAAAATGCCAGGTCATATGGGTAGTGAAGCAACAACTATTCAAAACTTGGAAGTTGTATCAGTTGATTTAGAAAATAATGTTATCTTAGTTAAAGGTAATGTTCCAGGTCCAAAGAAATCTTTAGTTATGATTAAAACTGCTGTTAAAGCACCAGATAAAGTAAATGCTGCTAAAGAATTAGTTGTTTATGAAGTTGCAGAACCTGCTAAAGAAGCAGAAGAAACTGCTAACGAAGTAGAAGAAACTAATGAAAACAGCGAAGAAACTAAAGAAGAAAACGTTGGAGAATAATCATTATAATAAATTATTAAAAAATTATATTATGATGAAAGGAGGAATTTAAAGATGACAAAGGTTACACTTTTAAATTTAAAAGGTGAAAAAATAGAGGACATTAAATTAAATGAAGAAGTATTTGGGATAACTCCAAATAAGAATGTTTTATATGATGCTATCATTTTAGCACGTGCATCATTAAGACAAGGAACACATGATACAAAAACTCGTAGTGAGGTAAGCGGCGGAGGTCGTAAACCTTGGAGACAAAAAGGAACAGGACATGCTCGTCAAGGTTCTATTAGAGCTGTTCAATGGAGAGGTGGAGGAATTGCATTTGGTCCAACTCCTAGAGATTACAGCAAAAAACAAAATCGTAAAGAAAGAAGACTTGCTTTACAAAGCGCAGTTGTTAGTAAACTAGAAGATTTTGTTGTAGTAGATGAATTAAAAGTTGCTACTCCAAAAACTAAAGAAATGCAAAACATTTTAAACGGATTAAAACTTGATAATGTTAACACTTTAGTAGTTGTTAAAGAATTAGATGAAAATTTAATCTTAGCATCTAGAAACATTTCTAACATCTTATTAATAGAAGTAAGTGAATTAAATGTATTAGATTTAGTTGCTGCTACAAAGGTTTTAGTAACTAAAGATGCATTAAAAGCAATAGAGGAGGTGCTAAAATAATATGAATACAAAATATTTAGATGTAATTAAAGCACCAGTTGTTACAGAAAAAGGAACTCATCTTGCACAAGAAGAAGGAAAATACTTATTTAAAGTAGATTCTAAAGCTACAAAAGATGAAATTAAAGAAGCTGTAGAAAAAATATTTAAAGTAAAAGTTGAAAGTATATCTACAATCAACGTTAAACCTAAGAAGAAAAGAGTAGGACGTTATGCTGGTATGAGTAATAAATACAAAAAAGCAATTGTTAAACTAGCAGAAGGTCAAACTATAGATCTAGGTTAGAGGGAGGTAAGTTATGGCAATTAGAAGTTTTAAACCAACAACTAATGCTAGACGTAGAATGAGTACTCTTGTAAATGAAGAAATTACTACTTCTACACCAGAGAAAAGTCTATTAGTTAGTTTAGGAAAAAATGGTGGTCGTAATAACCAAGGTAAAATCACTGTAAGACATCACGGTGGTGGAGTTAAAAGAAAATATAGAATTATTGATTTCAAAAGAGATAAAAGAGATATTCTAGGAAAAGTTGCAACAATTGAATACGATCCAAATAGAAGTGCAAATATAGCTTTAATAAACTATGTAGATGGTGAAAAAAGATATATTATCGCACCAAAGGATTTAAAAGTTGGTATGTCAGTTGTTTCTGGAGAAAATGTTGATATTAAAGTTGGTAATGCTTTACCACTTAAGAACATTCCAGTTGGTACAACAGTTCACAATATTGAACTTAAACCAGGTAAGGGTGCTGAACTTGCAAGAAGTGCAGGATCAAGTGCTCAGATATTAGGTAGAGAAGGAAATTATGTAATGCTTCGTCTATCAAGTGGTGAACAAAGAATGGTTCTTGGAACTTGCTATGCTACAGTTGGTGTAGTTGGTAACGAGGATTATGAACTTGTTAAATTAGGAAAAGCAGGAAGAACACGTCACTTAGGAATTAAACCTACAGTTCGTGGATCTGTTATGAACCCTAATGATCACCCACATGGTGGTGGTGAAGGTCGTGCTCCAGTTGGACGTAGTGGACCAGTTACTCCTTGGGGTAAACCAGCACTAGGATACAAAACTAGAAAGAAGAAGGCGTCTGATAAAATGATCGTACGTCGTCGTAATAGCAAGTAGGAGGATATAGAATATGGCAAGAAGTCTTAAAAAAGGTCCTTATGTATTTGAAAGATTATTAAAGAGAGTAAAAGAATTAAATAAAACTGGAAAGAAAGAAGTTATTAAAACTTGGTCTCGTCGTTCTACAATCTATCCTGATTTTATAGGACACACATTTGCTGTTCACAATGGAAAAGAATTTATCCCAGTTTATGTTACAGAAGATATGGTTGGACATAAATTAGGTGAGTTTGCATTAACTCGTAAATTCGGTGGACATGGTGAAAACAAGGAAACTAAATAATGACTAGGGAGGAAGAAAAGATGGAAGGAAAAGCAGTAGCTAAATCAGTTAGAATTTCTCCAATTAAAGCAAGATTAGTAATTGATTTAATTCGTGGAAAAAAAGCTGATGAAGCAGTAACAATACTTGAAAACAGAAACAAAAAATCTAGTGGAATCGTCTTAAAAGTTTTAAATTCTGCTATTGCTAACGCAGTTAACAATTTCAGTTTAGATCAAAATAAACTTTATGTTAAAGAAGCTAGAGTAGATGCAGGTCCTGTTATGAAGAGAGTTATGTTTGATTCTCGTAGTCATATTGGACACAAAGATAGAAGAACTAGTCACATAGTTGTAGTTGTGGCAGAGAAATAATCTTTAAAGGAGGTTAATATGGGACAGAAAGTTAGTCCAGTTGGACTTAGAATTGGAATCAATAGAGGCTGGGAAGCAAACTGGTATGCTAATAAAAGTGATTTTAGTAAATACCTTGAAAACGATTTAAAGATTCGTAAATTTTTAGAAAAGAAATTAGACAATGCTGGAGTAAGCACTATTGAAATCGAAAGAAATGCAAAAAGATGTGAAGTTATAATTCATACATCTCGTCCAGGTGTAATCATTGGAAAAGATGGAAAAGAAGTAGAAAACTTAAAGAAAGAAATCTCTAAGTTAGTTAATGAAGAAATTCAAATTTCAATCGTTGACATTAAAAAACCAGACTTAGATGCTAAGTTAGTTGCTGATTCAATAGCACAACAAATTGAAAATAGAGCATCATTTAGAATGGCACAAAAGAAAGCAATCAGAAATGTTATGAAAGCTGGTGCTAAAGGAGTTAAAACTTTAGTTTCAGGAAGACTTAACGGTGCTGATATTGCAAGAAGTGAAGGATACTCAGAAGGAACAATTCCTCTACATACATTAAGAGCAGATGTTGATTACGCTTTATCTGAAGCAGATACAACTTTTGGAAAAATTGGTGTAAAAGTATGGATTTATAAAGGAGAAATTCTTCAAGAAAAAAAGACTAAGGGAGGTAATTAATTATGTTGATACCATCAAGAACTAAATATCGTCGTGTACACAGATTACCTTACGAAGGTCATGCCAAAGGTAATACTGAATTACATTATGGTACATATGGTCTAATGGCTTGCGAAGGTGCTTGGGTTACAGCAAACCAAATCGAAGCAGCTCGTGTAGCTATGACTCGTTATATGAAACGTGGTGGAAAAGTATATATAAATATTTTCCCACATATGCCTTTAACCAAGAAACCACTTGGTACTCGTCAAGGAAAAGGTAAAGGAAATGTTGAAGAATGGGTAGCAGTTGTTAAAACTGGAAAAATTATGTTCGAAGTAAAAGAAGTTTCTGAAGAAATAGCAAGAGAAGCTTTAAGACTTGCTTCACATAAATTACCTATGAAAACTAAATTCGTTAAGAAAGAAGAAAATGGTGGTGATATAAATGAAGGTTAATGAAATAAGAAATCTAACCACTGAAGAAATTGTCACTAAAATAAAAGAGACAAAGGAAGAACTATTTAACTTACGTTTCCAACAAGCAACTGGAAACCTAGACAAACCTTCAAAAATCAAAGATTTAAGACACACTGTCGCAAGACTTAAAACTGTTCTTCGTGAAAGAGAATTAGAAGAAGCAGGAAAGGCTGAATAGGAGGGTTGTATATGGAAAAAACAAATAGAGAATTAGTTGGAAAAGTTGTTAGTTCTGTTAATAATAAAACTATAACTGTATTAGTTGAGACTTATAAGAAACATCCATTATATGGAAAACGTGTTAAGTCATCAAAGAAATATGCAGTTCATGATGAAACTAATAAAGCTAAAGTAGGAGATGTAGTTAGAATAGTTGAAACAAAACCTATTTCAAAGACTAAGAGATTCTACTTAAAAGAAATAGTAAAGGAAGCAGTTATTTTATAATAACTATTAGGTGAAGGAGGATTATATATGATTCAACAAGAGAGTCGTTTAAAAGTTGCTGATAACTCTGGTGCAAGAGAACTTCTAGTTATTCGTGTACTTGGTGGAAGCAAAGTTAAAACTGGTAATATCGGTGACATAGTTGTTGGTACAGTTAAGAATGCCACACCTAATGGAACTGTTGCAAAAGGAAAAGTTGTTAAAGCAGTTATTGTTAGAACTACATTCGGATTAAGAAGAGAAGATGGTTCTTACATTAAATTTGATGACAACGCATGTGTAATAATCAGGGATGATAAGAGTCCTATCGGAACTCGTATTTTCGGACCTGTTGCTAGAGAACTTCGTGATAAAGATTTCATGAAAATTGTATCTTTAGCTAAAGAAGTACTATAGGAGGTTATTATGAACTTAAAAGTTGGAGATAAAGTTGTAGTAATTGCCGGATCTAGTAAAGGAAAAGAAGGTAAAATCACTAAAACATTAAAAAGTGAAAACCGTGTTATAGTTGAAGGAGTTAACATTGTTAAAAAACATAGAAAAGGAAATGGACAAGAAACTGGTGGAATTCTTGAAGTAGAAGCACCAATCCATGCCTCTAATGTAATGTTAATCGATCCAAAGACTAAGAAAAGAACTAGAGTTGGTCATACTATAGAAAAAGATAAAAAAGTAAGAGTCGCTAAAAAATCTGGCGAGAAGATTGATTAGTGGAAGGAGGAATTGATTTATGAACCGCCTAAAAGAGAAATATGTAAATGAAATCGTTCCAAGCTTAATTAAAAAACATAATTATACTACTATTATGGAAGTTCCAAAACTTGAGAAAATCGTTATTAATATGGGTGTAGGAGATGCTACTGGAAACTCTAAGTTAATAGAAGCAGCTGCTAAAGACCTAGAATTAATTTCTGGTCAAAAACCTGTAATCACAAGAGCTAGAAAATCAATTGCAGGATTCAAAGTAAGAGAAGGTCAAGCTATTGGATGCAAAGTTACATTAAGAGGAAACAATATGTATAACTTTATGGATAAGTTAGTATCAATCGGACTTCCTCGTGTTCGTGACTTTAGAGGAGTTTCTCCTAAAGCATTTGATGGTCGTGGAAACTATACACTTGGAATTAAAGAGCAATTAATATTTTCTGAAATAGAATATGACAATGTTGTTAAAGTACGTGGAATGGATATCGTATTCGTAACAACTGCTAAATCTAATGAAGAAGCTTACGATTTATTAAGTGAACTTGGAATTCCATTTAGAAAGTAATTGGAGGGTAAATAATGGCAAAAAAAAGTATGATTGTTAAAGCTAATAGAAAGCAAAAATATAAAGTACGTGAATATACACGTTGCAAAAGATGTGGAAGACCTCACGCAGTTTTAAGTAAATTTGGAATATGCCGTATTTGCTTTAGAGAATTAGCTTATAAAGGACAAATACCAGGTGTTAAAAAGTCAAGCTGGTAATTGGGAAGGAGGATTTTAAAATGGCTGTAGTAACTGATACAATTGCTGATATGTTAACACGTATCCGTAATGCAAATTCAATGGGTTACGAAGAAGTAACCGTTCCTGCTTCTAAATTAAAAGAAGAACTTTCTAGAATTTTAAAAGAAGAAGGATTCATAAAAGATTATAAAGTTGTAAGTGAAGATACTCATAAAAATATTGTATTAACACTTAAATATGGAAATAAGAAAGAAAGAGTAATTACTGGACTTAAACGCATTTCTAAACCAGGACTTAGAGTTTATGTTAAAAGTGATGAAGTTCCAAAAGTTCTAAATGGACTAGGAATAGCAATCATCTCTACTTCTAAAGGTATTATGACTGATAAAGAAGCTAGAAAACAAAATCTTGGTGGAGAAGTTTTAGCGTATGTTTGGTAATCTAAAGTGTAAGGAGGCCTAGGGAAATGAGTCGTATTGGAAATAGAAAACTTGTAATACCTGCTGGTGTTACAGTTACAGAAGAAAACGGAACTGTTAAAGTTACAGGACCTAAAGGTGAACTTACTACTACTTTAGTAACTGGAATAAGCGTAAAAGTAGAAGGAAACACTTTAGAAGTTTTAAGAGAAAATGATAATTACAAACCAATGCACGGAACAATTAACGCTAACATTCATAATATGATTGAAGGTGTAACAAATGGGTTCCAAAAAGAACTTGAAATCGTTGGTGTAGGTTATCGTTTCGCTTTAAAAGGAAATGTAATCGTTATAAGCGCTGGATATTCTCATCCAGTAGAATTAGAAGTTCCAACAGGAATTACTGTTGAATGCCCAAGTAATACTGAGTTAACTATTAAAGGAATTGACAAAGAATTAGTTGGAGAATTCGCAGCAAATGTTAGAAAAGTTAGACAACCTGAACCTTATAAAGGAAAAGGTATTCGTTATAAAGACGAACACATTATTCGTAAGGAAGGTAAGAAAGCTGCTTAAAATATAAGATAAGGAGAAGTTACTTATGATTAGAAAAGAATCAAGAAATGCTATGCGTGTTGAAAGACACAAAAGAGTAAGAAAAGATGTACATGGTACAAGTGCTGTTCCAAGACTTAATGTGTTTAGATCAAATTCAAATATTTTTGCACAAATTATTGATGATGAAGAAGGTAAGACATTAGTTAGTGCTTCATCTCTTGATAAAGATCTAAAATTAACTAATGGAAGTAATGTAGAAGCTGCAACGAAAGTTGGAGAAAAAATTGCTAAATTAGCAGTTAAAGCAAATATTAAAAAAGTTGTATTTGATAGAGGCGGATATCTATACCATGGTCGTGTAGAAGCATTAGCAACTGCTGCACGTGAAAATGGTTTAGAGTTCTAGAAGAAGGAGGGTAATTTATGCAAAACAGAAAAGAAGACCCAAAAGCAAAAACTTTAGAAGAACAAGTTGTTGAAATCAAAAGTGTCGTTAAAGTTAACAAAGGTGGTAGACAAAGAAGATTTTCTGCTACTGTTGTAGTTGGGGACAGACATGGACAAGTTGGACTTGGTATGGGAAAAGCTAACGAAGTACCAGACGCAATTAAAAAAGCTATTCAAGATGCAAACAAGAACCTTGTTAAAGTATCTTTAATAGAAGACAGAACAATTGCTTATGAAGTAATTGGATCTAAAGGAGCTGCTAGAGTAATGTTAAAACCAGCTGCTGCCGGAACTGGTGTCATTGCAGGAGGTGCAGTAAGAGCTGTACTTGAATTAGCAGGAATTCGTGACATTTTATCTAAATCACTTGGAGCAAGAACTAAAAATAATATGGCTAATGCAACACTTGATGCATTAAAACAATTAAAAACACCTGAACATATTGCTGAATTAAGAGGAAAAACTAAAGAGGAGATTTTAGGATAATGAAGTTAAATGAATTAGAAAAAAATTTAAATGCTACTCACAGAAGAAAAATAGTTGGACGTGGTAGAGGTTCAGGTTTAGGTAAAACAAGTGGTAAAGGTCACAAAGGTCAAAATGCAAGAAGTGGTGGAGGAGTAAGAGCTGTATTCGAAGGAGGACAAACTCCATTATATAGACGTCTTCCAAAGAGAGGATTCAGTAACTATGAATTCAAAACTACTTATGCAACAATTAATGTTAGCGATCTAAATAGATTTGACAACGGTACAGTTGTAACACCTGCTTTATTAAAAGAAGTAGGACTTGTTAAAAATCAATTAGATGGTATAAAAGTTTTAGGAAATGGAAACTTAGAAAAGAAATTAACTGTTCAAGCTCATAAATTTTCTAAAACAGCAGTAGAAAAGATTGAAAAGTCAGGAAGTAAAATAGAGGTGATGTAATATGTTTCAAGCATTGAAACAATTATCTGCACCTACAAACAAAGATTTAAGAGCAAGAATATATTTTACGTTAGGTGTATTAGCCCTATTCATAATAGGAACTTATGTACAAATACCTGGTACTCCTAATTTGGATATTGATTCAACAGTACTTGGAACACTTAATTCCTTTACTGGTGGAGCTATGCAAAAGTTCTCAATATTTTCCTTAGGAGTAACGCCATATATCACTGCGTCTATCATAGTTCAATTACTTCAGATGGATATTATTCCATACTTTAGTGAACTTAAAGATGAAGGACCAACAGGTCGTCAAAAAATAAATAAGATAACAAGATATATGGGAATTATATTTGCTTTTATTGAAGGTTTCATATTTGCAATTGCATTCCTTGGTAAGAAATCTACTATGGATTATATGTATGTTGCAACTGTTATAACAGCTGGAACGGCATTCTTATTATGGCTTGGGGATCAAATAACTCAAAAAGGTATAGGAAATGGTGTGTCATTAATAATTATGGCAGGTATTATTGCGACACTTCCATCAACATTCGTGACAGTTTTCGAAGAACTAGTATTAAGTGGTAGTTATGCTAACTGGCTTGGTATACTTATGTTTGTTCTATTTGTAATAGTTTACTTCGCTGTAGTAATCGGAGTAATCTTTATGGAGGAAGCTGAAAGACGAATTCAAATTCAATATGCAAATAAATCTACATTTGGTAATAATCAATCATATATGCCAATAAAGATTAATACTGCCGGAGTAATCCCAGTAATATTTGCATCAAGTTTATTAACAATTCCTGCAGTTATTGCACAATTTGTTAAAAATGAAGGATTTATAAATTTTGTAAATGAATATTTAAATTATACTAAACCAGTAGGTTTTGCATTATTTGTAGTATTCATATACTTCTTTGCATACTTCTATACATTTATTCAATTAAGACCAGAGGAACTTGCAAAGAATTTAAAAGAAAATGGTGGATTTATTCCAGGAGTAAGACCTGGTAAAGACACTGAAGATTATATTTCAAAAACATTATCAAGACTTACAGTTTTTGGAGCATTATTCTTAGTAGTAATTGCATCTCTTCCAATTTTATTCTCTACTTTAACTGATCTTCCACCTGAAGTTTCAATTGGAGGAACTAGCTTACTAATCGTTGTAGGTGTTGCACTTGAAACTTATAGACAATTAGAGGGAAGTTTGGTTACAAGAAATTATAAGAAAGGATATACGGGAAGAAGATGAAAAATTTAATTTTATTAGCAGTGCAAGGTGCTGGAAAAGGTACACTTGCTAAAATGCTTAAAGAAAGATATGGATATGTTCATATCTCTATGGGAGACATTTTAAGAGAAAGAGCAGCAGTTCAAGATGAATTAGGAAATCAAATAAAGAATATGATCGATAATGGTATATTTGTTCCTAATGATATAATCTTTGAAGCTATCGAATACAAGATTACAAGTGATGAATGTAAGAATGGTTATATATTAGATGGTTTCCCAAGAAACTTAGAGCAAGCTAAAGGTTACGATGATTTACTTAAAAAGTTAAATAAAGATTTAGGGGTAGTTATCAATATGACAATACCTAATGATTTATTGACTCAAAGAATTATCGGAAGAAGACAATGTAGAGATTGTGGTGCTATATACAATGTGTATAGTGATAAAATGAAACCACAAAAAGATGGTGTATGTGATAAGTGTGGTGGAGAGTTATATCAAAGAGATGATGATAACGAAGAAGCTATGAAAACAAGAGTAGATACATACTTTAAAGTAACTGCACCAATTATTGATTACTACAAAGACAAAGGCGTTTTATATGAAGTAGAATCTATTGATTCTTCAAAGACATTTGAAGAAGTAGTTGAGATATTAAGATCTCTAGGTGACAAAGTTGATTAACATAAAAAGTGATCATGAAATAGAATTATTAAGGATTGCTGGTAGAATTGTTTATGAGACACACCAATATTTGAAACCTTATATAAAAGAAGGAATTACAACTTTAGAGCTAGATAGATTAGCTGAAGACTTCATAAGAAGTAAAGGAGCAACTCCTTCTTGCAAAGGTTATCATGGTTTTCCAGCAACACTTTGTACAAGTATCAATGATGAAGTTGTACACGGAATTCCAAGTAAGCGCAAATTGAAAAATGGTGATATAATAACTCTCGATATTTGTGCTTGTTATAAAGGATATCACGGAGATTCTGCTTGGACATATAAAGTAGGAGAAGTATCAAAAGAAGTTTCTAAATTGATGGAAGGAACTCATGAAGCTTTGTTTGCAGGACTTGCAATGGTAAAGCCTGGAAACAGAATTGGGGATATTTCAAATGCTGTAGAAACTGTTGCAAACAAATATCATCTTGGAGTAGTTCGTGAACTTTGTGGACACGGTGTTGGACACGAGTTGCATGAGGACCCAGACATACCTAATTATGGAAAACCTGCTCGTGGACCACTTATTAAAGAGGGTATGGTATTTGCAGTAGAACCAATGTTGAATTTAGGTTCAAGAGATGTGTGTATGTTAGATGATGGTTGGACAATTGTTACATACGATGAAAAACCTTCAGCTCACTTTGAACACACGGTTCTTGTTACTAAAGATGGATATGAAATATTGACGACTGGAGAGTGATGATATGGCAAAAGAAGATACAATCGAAATAGAAGGTAAAGTTCTAGAAATCATTCCGGGTGGAAAATTTAAAGTTCAACTTGAGAATGGTCACATTGTGGAAGCTCACGTTTCTGGTAAAATCCGTATGAATTACATCCGCATTTTACCGGGAGATACCGTAATGTTAGAACTATCACCTTATGACTTAACACGTGGGCGTATTACCTATAGAAAACCATAGGAGGGATAAAAATGAAAGTTAAAGCATCAGTTAAAAAGATGTGCGAAAAATGTAAAATCGTTAAACGTAAAGGTAAAGTAATGGTTATTTGTGAAAATCCAAAACACAAACAAAAACAAGGATAATGGAAGGAGAGTAATTTATGGCTCGTATTAAAGGTGTAGATATTCCTAATGATAAGCAAGTTGAGACTTCAATAACTTATATTTATGGAATAGGTAGAAACTTAGCAAAAACTATTGTTACTAATGCAAAAGTTGATGGTAGCAAAAGAGTAAAAGATTTAGATAACGATGAATTAACTAGATTACGTGATGAAATATCTAAGTATGTAGTTGAGGGAGATTTAAGACGTGAAGTTAATATGAACATTAAAACTAAAATGGAAATCAACTCATACCAAGGAACTCGTCATAAAAAAGGATTACCTGTTAGAGGACAAAGCACTAGAAGTAATGCTAGAACTCGTAAAGGAAAAGGTAAGACTATAGCTAATAAAAAGAAATAATAGTTAAAGGAGGATAAAGATATGGCTTACAAAACTAGAAAGAAAAAAGTCAAGAAAAATGTTCCTGAAGGTGTAGCACATATTCATTCAACATTTAATAATACAATAACTACAATAACTGATAAAGATGGTCAAGTAGTATCTTGGTCTAGTAGTGGAGCAATCGGTTACAAAGGTAGTAAAAAATCAACTCCATTTGCTGCAGGAATGGCTGCTGAAGCTGCAGGAAAAACAGCATACGATTTAGGTATGAGAAAAATAGAAGTTAATGTTAAAGGTTTAGGACCTGGAAGAGAAACTGCTATAAGATCACTTCAAACAGCAGGACTTGAGATAACTTCTATAACAGATGTAACACCAATACCACATAATGGATGTCGTCCACCAAAACGTCCTCGTGGTTAGTGATAAAGGAAAAAAGGAGGTAGTTTCATGATTGAATTTGAAAAACCAAACTATAAAATTACAGATTATGTAGAAAGTAATTTTTATGGAAAATTTGAAATCGAACCACTTGAAAGAGGATTCGGTACAACTTTAGGAAACGCATTAAGACGTGTAATGTTATCAAGCCTTCCAGGAAGTGCTTTAAGTAGTGTTAAAATAGAAGGAGTTTTACACGAATTTCAAACTATTGAAGGTGTAGTAGAAGATGTTACTACAATAATATTAAATTTAAAACAAGTAGTAATTAAGAATCATTCTAATGAAGGAAAAGTAGTTAAAATAAACGCTACAAATGAAGGACCTGTAACAGCAGGTGACATTGAACACGATGCAGATATCGAAATTGTTAATCCAGATTTAGTAATTGCAAATGTTGCTAAGGGTGGAAAACTTATAATGGAAATGACTGTATCAAACGGAAGAGGATATGTTAGAAGCGAAGAAAACAAAAAACTTCTTGATATTAAGAAAGTTGGAGTTATTGCTATCGACTCATTATTCTCACCAATAGAAAGAATTTCATATGATGTTGAACCAGCTCGTGTTGGTCAAAATGAAACTTATGACAAGTTAATATTAAATGTTTGGACAAATGGTTCTATGAAACCAGAAGAAGCAATTGCACTTGCTTCAAGAATTTTAATTGAACATTTCAATATTCTTACTAATTTAAGTAACATTGCTGATATGACTGGAATGATGATTGAAAAAACTGAAGATCCAAAAGTTAAAGCATTAGAAACTACTATTGAAGATTTAGATTTCTCAGTAAGAGCTTATAATTGCTTAAAGAGAGCAAATATACATACATTACAAGATTTAGTTAATATGAGTGAAAGTGATATGATGAAGATTCGTAATTTAGGTAAGAAATCACTTAAAGAGGTATTAGATAAAGTTCGTGACCTTGGACTTGTATTACGTAATGACGATTAGTAAGGAGGATACGTATGGCATATAGAAAATTAGGAGTAGATACAAAACATAGAAGAAGTATGCTTGCTAATTTAACAAAAGAAGTTATTATGAATGGTAAAATTACTACTACTGAAACTAGAGCTAAAGAAGTTCGTAAGTTTGTTGATAAAATGATTACTTATGGAAAAAATGGTGATTTAGTATCTAGAAGAAAAGCACTTGCTTTCCTACAAAATGATACAGAAGTAGTTAAAAAAGTTTTTGATGAATTAGCTGTTAAGTATGCTACTAGAAATGGTGGATATACAAAAGTATTAAAACTTGATGAAAGACGTGGAGATAACGCTTTAATGGCAGTATTATCTCTAGTAGATTAAGGCTTGGAAACAAGTCTTTTTTATTGTAAAAAAAATTGTAATGTGTATAATTATAATTAGCGAGGTGAACATATGAAAAAGGGATTGTTAGTAGGGGGTATTTCAACGGTTGCAGTTTTATTTATTGCACTGGGTACATTTTTTATAATGAATGGTGGTTCTGAAAAAGTAAATGTTACATCTGGTACCAAAGCATTAGAATATGCAATGAACAGGGTATTAGATGACGACAACAGCTTTAGCTTTTTACCATTCGATGGTGCTACATTTACTGATGAGTCAATGATTTATGTTACAACGGACACGACTATAGGTGATAACTATATTAAAGGAGATTTAGCCTTTAAATTAGATAATAGTGAAATCTACTTTAATGGCAATATGAGTAGTAGTAATAATTCACTTGAAAATACACTCCTTTATTTAACAGATGAAAATGTATATGTTAAAAAAGATGGTAGTGTACTTGTAAGAATTCCTACAGAAGATTATATTGAAAACATTGGAGAAGGACCAATAAAAAATTTAAAAAACATTTTTAGATCATTAATAATGGTAATAAGAATGTTAAATAACGCACCATCAGAAAGACTAGGAGATTTATTTAATGAATCAATTGAAGAAACAGTTAAAGAATCTTTATTTAATGAATCAAAGGTTGATATAGAATTAGGTGAAAAAGTATACAGTACAACAAAATGGGAACTAGATATTAATGAAAAATTAGTATATGAAATTTTATACAATTTTATTGGAAAGATACAAAAAGATGATGAGGCTTTAAATGATATAGAAAATATCTACGATGAATTAGTAGATATATTTGGAATGTTTGACTATGACTTTGATGATGTAGATGTTAAAGAATTAATTAAGAATTTTGATACTAGCAAGCCAGTAGAAGCATCAAATGAATCTTTTGGAACTTTAGTATTTTATGGAAGCGGTGGGGATTTAGTTCGCACAGAACTTAATATAAAAAATGACGGACAGTTTGTAGGTATTGCTCTAAATCACTATGAAAATTCTAAAAAATATGATAATTATGAAGTTGTTTTATTATCTGGAACAATGGAAGTTATGAAGATTAAGTTAGTAGGAACAGGTTATAACAAATATGACTATGATGTAACTGCTGTAGGGCAAAAACTATTATCTGGAACACTTGTAAATACCAATAAGCAGTTTAAATTAACGGCAAAATATTCTCAAGATGGTAATGGCTTTAATATAGAATACACAAGAGAAGTAGTAAAAGATAATAAAGAAGAAAAAGTAACGATAAAAGGAACTTTTGAAGAAGACGGAGAACAAGAGGTACTGGACTCAAAAAGCACAATTTATGTAGATAAAAAAGTAGATCAAAAACAATTTGAAAAGAGTAAACTTTATACTGATTTAACTGAAAAAGAAAAAGAAGATTTTGCAAATTTTTAAAGATTTGATAATTTTATTACTATGAAGAGAAAAATGTATTATAATATAATATAGAGGTGGTTGTATGAAGAAGAAAACATTAGCGTGCATAATTACTTTAGTTGCTGTCGTATGCATTGCTGTAGGAGCTTTCCTATTATTTAATAAGGAAACAATGACAGGAACTAAAGCATTAGAAATGGCTATGGGTAACTTAAGCTCAGATGTTAGATCCGTTAGAGACAATTTTTCTCCAACTAATCGTTTAGCATTTGATAAGACAAAAAAATATAATGTTGTTATGAATCTTAAAACTGAAGGAACAGATGCTGACTCTGATTTAAATCTTGATATGTATTATGATTCAACTAACAATTTAGCATTATTAAACGAAGAGGGAGTTGCTGATGGAGAAAGTGGGAAGGCTTCTCTATACTTTGAAAACAATAAGTTATATTACAAAAAAGGTGATGCTTCTCAATATCTTTATATTGATTTAAATGAAGCTGGAGAATTAGAAGGACTTGATTTACCAATTGATTTTGATTCTCTTGATCAATTACTTGATCCAAACTACAGTCTATTAGATAACGAACAAATTAAAACAATTAAAAAATATTTGAAGAAAGCTATATTAGATAATGTTAAAGATGATGATTTCAAAGAAGAAACAAAAGATTTAACATTAGGTGGTGCAAAACATAGTGCAAAGAAATACACTTTAAAAGTAACTCAAAAAATGTTTAAAAATATTCTTGTGTCATTCTTAGAAAACATTAAGAAAGATAAAGAATTAGTTAAGAACATTGGTGAAGGATTCTTTAATGATTTAATGAATGCTATTACTAATGTAGAGTTAGATGATACTGATTTTGCTGCATTACCAATGGCTAATGAAACAACTGATGAAGTAAACAATTTTGAAATCGTATTAGACCAATTAATCGATGCTCTTAAGAGTGAAGAAGCAACAAATGATAAAATATTTGACTTTATAATGTATGTAGAAGATGAAGATTTAATTAGATATGAAATATCTGTTACTTCCGATGAACAAACTTTTGGAATTATCTTCAGTAATTATGAAAATAAATCTGGATTCAATAATAAAGAAATGTCTTTAGTAAGCAGTGGAAGTGAATTATTAAGTTTAAAAATACTTGGAACCAGCAAGACAAGTAGTAGTATTGAAGTTATTGCAATGGGAACAAGTTTAATAACAGGAACTTCTACAAAAACTGATACTAAATATGAAGTTAAATTAAGTACTGGTGAATTAGAAGGAAACAAACTTGATTTCAACTACACAAATGAATATGATAAGAATACTAAAGAAGAAAAAATAAACTTCTCTATGAGTGTTTCTACTGAAAGTGAAGAAGGAACAGAGAATTATGAAATGACTGCTGAAGCTACTGCTAAAGAAATAGATGAAATGCCTAAAGTTGATGTTTCAAACAGTGTACCTGGTAGAATAGAGGACTTACAATAGTGAAAGGCTAGAAATAGCCTTTTTATTATGCTATAATTGTAACAGGAGGGATGTTATGAAAGCTCTAATTACTGGCGCATCAAGTGGTATTGGTTATAGTTTTGCTAAATACTTAAGTTCTCTTGGATATGACTTAATACTTGTAGCAAGAGATAAAGAAAAACTTCAAAAAATCCAGGATGAACTAAAAACTGATGTTAAAATTATTGTTGCAGATTTAGCTCAAGAATCAAAACTTAAAGAATTATATGTTCTTTGTAAAAATGACAACATTGACCTCTTAATTAATAATGCTGGATTTGGATTATTTGGTGAATTTAATTCTACTGATTTAAATACAGAATTAGATATGATTAATGTTAATATCAAAGCTGTCCATATTTTAACTAAATTATTTCTTAAAGATATGGTTAAAAGAGATTCAGGATGTATCTTAAATGTATCATCTAGTGCAAGTTTTCAAGCAGGACCTCTAATGGCAACATATTATGCTTCTAAGTCCTATGTTACAAAATTATCTGTAGCAATAAATGAGGAGTTAAGAAGAGCTAAATCAAAAGTTTATGTTAGTACATTGTGTCCTGGTCCTGTAAAGACTAACTTCAATAAAGTTGCGGACGTCGAATTTGCAATGAAAGGTTTAGATAGTGACTATGTAGCAAAATATGCAATAAAGAAATTATTTAAAAAGAAAGTTGTTATTGTACCTGGTTTTAAAATGAAGGTGATATTATTCTTTAATAAGTTTGTGTCTACTAAATTTGGAGCCAAGGTTGTTTATAAAATCCAAAGGAGAAAGAGAAAGTAAGAACACTACTTTTTCTTTTATTTTTTCAAAAAAAGTATATAATAGGCTTTATATGGAGTGGTTATATGAAGGAAACAATTTTAAATGTAGAAAATCTTTCAGTATCTTATGATAATCATAATATTATAGATGATATTAGTTTTAATCTTGATGAAAAAGGAATATATGCTGTGTTATGTCCAAATAATTGTGGCAAGACGACACTTATAAAGGCCATAAGTGGTATAATCCGTTCAAATAGAGGTAAAATAAGTGTTAATAATATTATTCTTTCAAAAGAAAATTTAAATAAATATATACTTGAAATATCAACTGTTTTAGAAGATATTGAAGAGCAGTTTATTACAGAAAATGTAAAAGACGAATTGATGTTTCCCTTAATAAATTTAGGCTACTCGAAAGACAAAATTTCAAAAGCAATAAAGGAAGTTTCTAAAGTAGTTAAAGTAACTTCTTTACTAGATAAACCTATTGACGATTTAACTTACTTTGAAAAAGTAAAAGTAATTTTAGCAGCATCTCTAGTTCATAAACCAAAATTACTTCTTATCGATGATATATTTAGATCTTTAGATGAAGATGAAAAAGAAGAATTACATAAAATATTAAAAAAAATTAATGAAGAATTAGAAGTTACTATTTTATATACAACGAGTGATATAAGTGACATAATAAACCTAGACCAAGTTATCTTATTATACGAAGGTAAAATAGAGTGCCAAGATTCTTATCAAAACATAATAATGAGAGATAATGAATTATCTAAAATGGGGTTTAAAGTGCCTTTGATGATTGACTTATCTAGAAAATTGCAATTTTATAACCTAGTTGACAAGATATATTACGATGAAGATGAGGTGATTGATAAGTTATGGAAATAGTGTTTAAAATCAAAAACAAAGATAAAAAAATAAATATCGATAACGAAATATTAACACTTCAAAGTAATAATAAAAGTATATTAGAAAATTTAATTAAAGATTACGACTGTTCAATTATAGATAATAAAGATAATTACTTCGTATCAAAGACTGTATTAGAAGAAATTAATTCTTACACTAAGTATCCGGAGTTAAGCGTCGTAGCAAAAGTAATGGAAGCACTTGAATTAAAATCGGATTTCTTTGATAGAGAAGTTAAAACATTATCTGTGACAGAAAAGAATTACTTAAACATATTAAGAAATGTTGCAAAAATATCAGATATAATAGTTTTTAAAGACTTTTTGAAAGGATTAGATAATAAGGAAGCTAAAAAAATAATAAAAGTAGTTAATCGACTAAAAAAAGATTTTGTAATAATTATTTGTAGTACTGATGTTAATGTTTTGTATGAGCTTGGAGAGAAATCTTTAATAGCAAGTGATTCGATGATTAAGTTTGACACGACAGATGAAATATATAGTGATGTCCCAACTTTAATAAAATACAAATTAGAAGTACCTACATTGTCATATATTACTTATAAAGCCAAAAAAGAAAAAAATGTAAAACTATTTTATAGTAAAGATGTAAGAGATATTATAAAGGATATATATAAGCATGTATAAGATGAATTTATTTTTAAAAATTTTAATTACTTTATTGTTAACTATAGTTATTATACTAAGTAATAACTATTATGTTTTTTGGCTTTTACTCTTAATTAATATTGGATTATCAATCTATAAGGAAGATAAGATTACGGTGACAATTAATCTAGCAAACTTAGTTGTACTTTTCTTATCAAATTACATAAAAACATTCTTATTAGTATTCAAACTTTTATTTATAATTAATTTAGTTGTAAGTTTCTTACATTTTATATCCGAAGATGAAAAAAAATATATAAAAAGTAATTATAAAGGAAGAAGAAAAAACAGCTTGAGAATTGCTTTATATGAAAAAGTGTTTCCCAAAGTTTTAGAAAAAAATAAAAAGAAAGCTAAAGATATCTATGGTGATAATATAGATGTCGATGATAAGATAGAGCAAGATTTAGAAAGATTATATTTACAATCAAGAATAAGATTTTATGGATTTAATAATACCTATACACTTAAATGGACTTATATAGATACTCTAATTTTGTTTTTCTCTTTGGTCATATTTATACTTTTAATGATTGTGAGGTAGCGTATGAGATATTTAATACATTTTTCTTATGATGGAACTAATTTTTGTGGATATCAAAAACAACCAGGGCATCGATCTGTTGAAGAAGAACTTGAAAAAGCTTTGTATAGTATAAACAACTATAAGGAAACAAAGGTTGTTGGGGCAGGCAGAACGGATAGAGGTGTTCACGCAAATCACCAGTGTGCTCACTTTGATCTAGATGTTGATATAACATTATATAAACTTAAATGTGCATTAAATAGTTTATTACCACCTGATATTCATATTTTTAGAACAGAAACAGTGGATAAAGATTTTAATGCAAGATATATGGTTAAAGAAAAAACTTACAAATATATAATTAACTGTGGAGAATATAATCCAATAGAAAGAAACTATGTTTACCAATATTGTAAAAAGTTGGATGTTGAAAAGATGAGAAAAGAAATAAAATCTTTCGTTGGGGTGCATAACTTTAAACCTTTTGTATCCCCAGAATCGATTAAAGAAAATTATGAAAGAGAAATATTTGAGGCAAGAATAGACGAAGTTGGTGATAAAGTAATATTTACTTTTGTAGGTACTGGATTTATGAAATATCAAGTAAGGAATATGGTAGGTACTTTATTTAAAGTTGGTAAAGGAAAGTTAGACACAGGTATTGTTGAAAAAATATTTGAGAATGATAATTATGTTAAAGATGTAAGTACAATAAGAAGAGAAGGACTATATTTGGATGATATAAAATACTAGAAACAATTGTTTTTTACGCTATTTATACTTATTTTATACTTATTTTAATTGACTTTTTGGACCTTTACTATTATAATTTATATCGGTACATTTAAATCCCCACATAAGTTTGGCCGTGGGAAAGCTAAACTTAAGTAAAAGGAGAAAATTTATGGAAAGTTATATGCAAAAAAAAGAAACAGTTGAGCGTAAATGGTATGTTATTGATGCACAAGATGCAACACTTGGTCGTGTAGCAGCTAAAGCTGCACATATGCTTCGTGGAAAACATAAACCAACTTATACTCCACATATCGATTGTGGTGATTACATTATTATTATCAATGCTGATAAAGCACAATTAACTGGTAATAAGTTAGAAGATAAAAAATATTATAATCACTCAATGTATACTGGTGGTTTAAGAGTAAGAACTGCAAAAGTTATGAAAGAACAATATCCAGTAGAAATGGTTGAAAGAGCAGTTGTAGGAATGCTTCCTCATACAAGACTTGGAAGACAAATGGCTAAAAAGTTGTTTGTATATGCAGGTAGTGAACATCCACATACAGCACAAAAACCTGAAAAAGTGGAAATGAAATAGGGAGGTAAGTTATGGTTAAGAAACAAACACAAAGTGTTTATTATGGAACTGGAAAAAGAAAAGCTAGTATCGCTAAAGTTAGATTAACTTCTGGATCTGGTAAAATAACAGTTAATGGAAGAGATGTACACGAATATTTACCTTATGAAACTTTAATAATGAATTTAACTCAACCACTTGAATTAACTAATACAAAAGATATGTTTGATATCGATGTAGAAGTTAGAGGTGGAGGTTTCTCTGGACAAACTGGAGCAATTCGTTTAGGAATTACTAAAGCATTATTAGAATATGATGCAACTACTCCTGCTGATAGTGAGAATAGTTATAGAAAAGTTCTAAAAGCTGCTGGATTTGTTACAAGAGATTCAAGAATTAAAGAACGTAAGAAACCAGGTTTAAAGAAAGCAAGACGCGCACCACAATTCTCAAAGAGATAGTATATTCAAATGTTTCAAAAGTCCGATTATTCGGACTTTTTTGCTTGAAAAAATTTTAAAAAAATTAAGGAATTTTTGTGTCGATGTATAAAGATATTATTGTAGCAATAAAGGAGGGTTTTATGAAAAAGATTTTGCTAATAATATTTTTATTTTTTTGTTGTACTAATGTCTATGCGCAACAGAAAAAGTTTGTTGCAACTGAAGTAATTCCAAATATTTATTATATGAAATATGATGGAACAAACAAATATTACCGAGATGCTTACATTATAAAAGAAGCAGGTACAAATAATATCTCTTATTGTGTCGAACCAGCTACTATGTTAGTTAACAACACGACATATACAAGTGATGCTGGATTTAGCCAAAAGTACAAAATAACGGAAGCTAATTGGAACAAGGCCAAGTTAATCGCTTACTATGGTTATGGATATAAGAATCATACAGATAAGAAATGGATTTCTATTACGCAGTTAACTATATGGAGAACATTGTTTCCTAGTTATACTTTTGAATGGATTGATAGTAAGACATCACAGAAAATAATTTATCCTTACAACAATGAAATTAAAGAGTTAAATACACTTGTAAATAATCACAATGTATTACCAAGTCTAGATAGTAATTATAATTTAGGTATCAATGAACATAAGGTACTTAATGATACCAAAAAGGTTCTAAGTAACTACAAAATAATAAGTAGTGACTTTGATGCCAAAATATCTAGTAATTCTTTAATAGTTGATACACAAGACGAGGAAAAAGAAGGAAAAATAGTGCTTGAAAGAGCAAGTAATATTTATAATAACACAGCACTTTTCTATTACAGCAGTGAAAGTCAAAATGTCATCGAAAGAGGAAATATAACGCCAATTAAATTTACTATTAACATCAAAGTTAACAAGGGTAAAATTACTGTGAAAAAAGTTGATGAGGAAACCCAAGAAGAAATACCACAGGGAGAAGCATCTTTAGATGGTGCTGTGTTTGAACTTTTTGATGAGAATATGCAAAGTATTAAAGAAGTTACAGTTAAAGATAATACTATAGAGTTTGATAATTTAGAGTTTGGTAAATACTATTTAAAAGAAAAAATTGCAGGGAATGGTTATCATTTAAACGATAAATTATACGAAGTAGAAATAAATGAAAACAATATAGAAAACGAAATAGTAATTGGTAACAATGTTATTAAATCTAAAGTAGTGATTCAAAAATACTATGGATCAAAAAGTGAAATTAAGAATAATATTGCAAAGTATGAAAAGAACATAGAATTTGAAATTTATAATTCTAAAAATGATCTGGTATATTCCGGTAAAACAAATGATAAGGGAATTATAGAGCTAGAACTGCCTTATGGTAAATATATGGTAAAACAGAAAAATTCTACTCTTGGATATCATTTTGTCGATGATTTTAGTTTTACTATAAATGAAGATAGTAATGACCCAATCTATATTCCTCTTTACGATATAAAAATCGATGTTCCAAATGCTGGTATAAGTTTCTTTAAAACTATTGTTGATTATATGAGGTGTGTATGGCAAAGTTATTTATTTTTCTATTAATATCGTGTCTTTCTTCTTACTCAATATACAATTTGCCTATTGTACCTGCAGTTAAACAAGAACAGGTAGTAGTGAAGAAAGAAAAGCCTATGATGCATATTACAATACCAGCAATAAATATATCTAAGGATATATATGAAAAAAATAGTAAAGAAAATAATATTGATAAAAATGTAATAATAATGAACGAATCTGATTATCCAGATGAAAAAGGTGGAATAGTAATACTTGGAGCTCATTCAGGTCCTGCTGATATTTCATACTTTAATGATTTATATAAATTAAAAAAAGAGGATACAATTAAACTTAGTTATAAAAATAAAACATACACATATAAAGTGGTCAATTATTATTTGGATGATAAAAATGGAAGTATAGCAATTAATAATGTGAACTCAAAAAGCAGGTTGTTTCTATATACTTGTCATCCTAAAAACAAATCAAATTATTTAGTTGTCGTATGTGATCAAATGTAGTTTTCTTAAACATAGTAAATTAAAGTGTTTAAAATATAACAACTGTTAAAAGATTGATGATTGAATATTCAAAATAGTAATAATACAATTGAAATATAAACAACAATTGTTTAAAAATGGAGGGAATATGAAATCATTAAAAAGCCTTTTTAACAGATTTTCAAATAAACATCCGTGGGATAAATTTTACAAAAAGAATGAAAGAACTATCGAAGTTCCTAATATGTCATTATATGAATATTTGTATGAATGTAATGTAAATAATATGGAATCTATTGCGATAAACTATTTTAATAAAAAAATAACGTATAAGGAATTATTTGATGAGATTGATACTTGCGCTAAAGCCTTTCGAAGTCAAGGAATAAGAGAAGGCGATGTCGTAACATTATGTATGGCTAACACGCCAGAAGCAGTAATATCATTTTACGCAATTAATAAAATAGGTGCTGTTGCTAATATGATTCATCCACTATCTGCAGAGCAAGAAATTAAAAATTCACTAATTACTACAAAAAGCGTTATGTTGATTGCTATCAATCTAAGTTATGAAAAAATAAAAGAAATAGTAGATGAGACTAATGTCTATAAAACGATAATTGTTTCACCTGGAGACTCTATGCCACTACTTATGAAGTTTGGTTACTATCTAACTCAAGGTAGAAAAGTAAAAACACCAAAAAGGAGTGAGAAGAATGTTTACTGGAATGATTTCTTTATAAAAGGTAAGAACTATTCTAATAATGTGCTTATTAAGACTACTAAAGATCAACCGGCAGTTATTCTTCATAGTGGTGGTACAACAGGAGTACCTAAAAATATTGTTTTAACAAATGGTAATATAAATGCTGTATCTAAACAAGCTTTAATTATTTTACCAGAGATAACTAAAGAAGATAGAATGCTTTCAATTTTACCACTATTCCATTGCTTTGGTTTAGTTGTATGTGTTCACGCACCACTTTGTTTAAATGCCAGTATAGCTTTAATTCCTCAGTTTGATGCTAAAAGATTTGATAAATTAATTAATAAGTATCATCCGACAGTTATACCTGGAGTTCCAACTTTATTTGAAGCTCTTATAGGTAATAAACGTATGGACAATGTAGATCTATCTTATGTAAAATATGTTATTTCTGGAGGGGACACTTTATCTCCAAGTAAAAATGAACAAGTTAATAAGTTCTTAAAACAACACGGATGTAGCAAAAATATAATACAAGGTTATGGAATGACCGAAACATCTGGCCCAGTAACTTTTGGTGCTTTAGGTTCAGATGTACTTGGAAGTGTAGGAATACCTTTTCCAGGAAATGAAGTAAAAATAATAAGTTTGGAAACCCATCAAGAAGTAGAATGTAATGTTTCTGGTGAAATCTATGTAAGTGGACCAACAGTAATGGTGGGTTATCTAGATAACGAAAAAGAGACAAATGAGATGTTAGAAAAAGATAAGAATGGAAAAATCTGGATACATACAGGAGACATCGGTCATATGGATGAAAATGGTGTATTGTTTTTTGAACAAAGACTTAAAAGAATGTTAATTGTTTCAGGTTATAATGTCTATCCATCTCACATTGAGGATATAATTATGGCTCATCCAGATGTATTAAATTGTGGAGTAGTAGGAATACCACATCCCTATAAAGTTCAAGTACCAAAAGCTTATATTGTACTTAAAAATGGAGTAAAATTAACTAATGCTGTAAAAGAGAGTATCAAAAAGCATTGTGAAAAAAATTTAGCTAAGTATATGCTTCCTAAAGAATATGAATTTAGAGAATCTCTTCCTAAAACGATAATTGGAAAAGTAGATTACAGGAAACTAGAAGATGAAATAAAATAGTCTAAATTACTTATATTTTATGATTTGGTTTTATTGTTAAAATATTAAAAAAGTGATACAATTTTCTCATAAATTAATGGAGGAAATATTATGAGAATGATAATTGCTTGTTTTAATGTTATCTTTGTTGCAAGTTTATTTGTATGTATTTACATTTATGGAAAGCGTCATACTTTAAAGAATGTTTGGAGTCTTTTAACAAATATAGTCACTTTTATAGAGACATTTCTTTTAACAAAACTTTTCAGTTCTCTAATTGGATCAAGTATCAGTGGACCTTTAGAGAATGTAGTAAATAAATCGTTAAAAGTAGAGGAAGAATGGGCTACAAGTAATTCAATAAATGATTTTATAAGTTTTACTTCGACGATTGTTATCAATGTTTTAATGTTCTTATTAATTTTCCTTATTTTATACTTAATTGATCAGTTACTTAAGAAGTTTATCTTTAAAAAAGTTCATAAAGTTAAATATTCTCATTATGTTCCTAAAAATAAAGATAATAAAGTTGTTAGTGTCTTGTGTGGAGTAGTTACTTTTGTAGTTGTATCATTTGCACTTTTATATCCATTTGGAGCTTTAGTTAACAGTGGTAATGTATCTGCTGATAAAGTTGAATACAAATTTAATAAAGATGAAAGAGCACTATTCAATAACAGGATTTTAAAACTATATTCATATATGGGAAGTAAGCAATTCTTCAATAATGTAACATACTTTAAAGCAACCAATGAAGAAGTAAAAAACAGTGATGAAGTTGAGGGATTACTTGTAATAAATTATGCTCTTACTAATATTTCTAATGAAGAAGATGTAACAAAAAATGTCAATGAAATAAAAGAATCTTTAACAGATACTTATCTAATACCAACACTAATTAGTGAATTGTGTTCAAATGCTGCTACAAGATTTAAAAATAATGAACCATTCTTAGGGATGACATTAAAAATACCAAATGATGCAAGTAAAGAGTTCTATATTGATTTACTTGAAATAGTAAGTAAATGGGATAAAGAATCACTAATTGAGAATATAAATACTATATTTGATTTATACGATATTTTATACAATAACAATATTCTTCAAGCTGAAAAGACTGACGATTTAATTAATGCTATTTCAAAAGATGAATTTAACGAAGATTTATTCTTATGCTTATTCACTAATAAAGATTTAAAAATACTTTTACCTAAATTTATGAATTATGGAATTTCTTCATTATTCGACAGCTTAAATATTAAAACGACAAACAAGGAATTTATAGATATTGAAGATTTTAATAATTTAACTGAAGACGATATCAAAAATGAAGCAAGAATATTCTCTTTAATTGTTAGACAATTCATTGAAATAGATAGTTACAATGGAAAAGAAATACCTAAAGACAAATTTACAGAGATACTTAATAATTTAGCTGAGATAAGAGATAGTAAGATATTAAGTAATGTAATATATAATACTTTGTTTGAATTTTTACAGAGTTAGAATGTAAGGCCAACAAAAGTTGGTCTTTATTTTATTTTACAATTCTCTTATTTTTGTTATAATTATATTTAGACTAGGAGAGATAATATGGAGAATAAGAAAAAAGAAATTGTTAAAATGTTACTTAATCAAAGTTTAGAAGAAAAAGATGAAGAAGAAATCATTGACCTATTAATTAACAATCCAATTACTGTCGATGTCGATAAAGAAAACGACGCTAAAATGACTTTTGGAGATAAAGTTGCCGATAAATTATCTGAGGTAGCAGGGAGCTGGTCTTTCATAATTGGATTTACTTTATTTTTAATTTTTTGGATTGTATTAAATGGAGTTATTCTTGCAAATGATGCTATTGATCCATTTCCATTTATTTTATTAAATCTGTTACTATCTTGCCTTGCTGCACTACAAGCACCAATCATTATGATGAGTCAGAATAGAGAGGCTAAAAAAGATACGATTAGAAACAAAAATGACTATCATACAGATTTAAAAAGTGAATTGATACTTGAACAACTTTATGATAGACTTGAGAAAGTAATTTCTAATCAAAATAAAATATTAAATTATTTAAAGAATTTAGATAATCAAGAACAAACTGATACAAAAGAACAATAAATTAAGGTGTGACAATTTGTCACATTTTGTTTTTTAATGCTTATTTTTGCTGTATTTATAATATAATTACTACTAAGTAATAAAAAAGCAAGTTTATGTGTTATAATATTAATAGGAGATGGTTACTTTGAATAAAGGTTTAAAAATATTGCTTCTCGTATTAGGAGCAATAGTAGTATTTCTTTTAGCAGATGATTTAATTGCAAAAGGATTAAATAGTAGACCACTATTATGTACAAGTACAGATAATAAGGGAATGGAAAATGTTCATCACGGTTTGTTAGTAGATCATTATAATTGTGTTTTAGGTGATGATAAAACAATTTTTAAATGGGAAAAATATTCTTGTCCATTTGCAGAAGCACCTGTAACAGGCAAAAAGATAAAAGATAAATCTAAAGAATTAGAAGATTTTGTTTGCGATGAAACTTTAGGATTAGAAGAAATTTATGAAGATCAAAATAATACATACTTCTTTAGTTGCTTTAAAAGTGATTATGTGGTAGTTGTTGAAGATGATGGAACAGAAATACCTGTTAAAGAAGCATTACAAAATGGTACAATAACAATATTTGATTTAAGTTTAAATAACATTGATTATATAATACAATATAAGGATATAGAAGAACAACCAGAAAACTAGGTTGTTTCTTTAGAAAACACTTACATAAAAATTTTAAAAGTTGTAAAATATAAGTATAAAAGATTTATATCAATGTGTAGCATTATGCGTAAGTCCAATTGTATATGGATTTACGCATTTTTTAATTAGAAGGTGAAATTATGTACAAAGTAAATGATTATGTGGTTTATAAAAAGGATGTTTGTAGAGTTAAAGAAATTAAAAACAATAAAGTAAATGGACAAGATTATTATATACTTGTTCCAATTGATGATGATTCTCTTATAATTGATGTTCCTGTTGAAAATAGAATGGGATACTTAAGAGATGTTATTAACAAAAAAGATGCTGAAAAATTGATTCTTAATATGCCTAATATTAAAACGCTTGATGAAATAGATGAGAAGTATATTGATAAAGCTTATAAAGAACTTTTATATAATGGAAAACAAGAAGACTTAATAAAAATTATAAAGACAGCTTACTTAAGAAATGAATCAAGATTAAAGAATAATAAAAAATTAAGTGAAAAAGATACAAATTATTTTAATCAAGCAGAGAAATATTTATATAATGAATTATCTATCTCTTTAAATATGAGTGTCGATGAAGTAAAAAATTATATAATCAATAAAGTACAAAGCCTAACATAGCAAATTAGTTATTTACTGATTTGCTTTTTAATTAGTATAAATAAGATATATAATATTAATAAGAAGAAGGTTAGTATGAAAGATAAAGTAAAAGAATTTAAGAAAATGATTGATGAATGTAATAATATTGTCTTTTTTGGAGGTGCTGGCGTATCTACTGAAAGTGGTATTCTTGATTTTAGAAGTAAAGATGGATTATATAATCAAAAGTATAAATTTCCACCTGAAGAAATACTTAGTCACACATTTTTTAAAGAGAAAGTAGAAGAGTTTTATAAATTTTATAAAGATAAAATGAACAGTTTACCATATGAACCTAATATTACGCATATTAAACTTGCAAAACTAGAAAAGGAAGGAAAAGTTAAAGCAGTGGTCACTCAAAATATAGATGGACTACATCAAAAAGCGGGTTCCAAAAATGTCTATGAACTTCACGGAAGTGTATTAAGAAATTACTGTACTGAATGTCACAAATTTTACGATGCAGAATATGTTTTTAATTGCAAAGGTATACCAAAGTGCAGTTGTGGAGGATTAATTAAACCTGATGTCGTACTTTATGAGGAAAGTCTTGATGAAGATACAGTAGAAGGTGCTATAGAAGCTATTTCAAAAGCTGATATGTTAATAGTAGCAGGAACTTCTCTTACTGTGTACCCAGCAAGTGGCTTAATAAATTACTTTCAAGGAAAATATTTAGTATTAATTAATAGAGATAGTACACCATATGATAATAGAGCCGATTTAGTAATAAATGATAGTCTTGGAAAGGTTTTTATAGAACTTTAAAAGTAAACTAATGGTGTGTTTAAAAATATTAAAAAAACTGTTATATTCTTTTTGAAAGGAGCACAAGTATGAATCAACAAAAGATAGGTAAATTTATTGCAACTTGTAGAAAAGAACAAGATTTAACTCAAGAACAATTAGCAGATAAATTAGGAATAACAAAGAATGCTGTAAGTAAATGGGAAAGAGGAATTAGTTTTCCAGATGTATCATTATTTAAAAGCTTATGTGAAGAGTTAGATATAAACGTTGAAGAACTTATAAACGGAGAGAAAGATAAAAGTGATAAAGCCAAAGAAAAGGCAATTTTAGCAACAATTAATGAAAAAAATAGAATAAATAAAAAATCTAAAAAGACAATAGCAATTTTATGTATAGGTTTTATCCTAATATTAGGAGCATTGTTTTATTATAACGAAAAAACAAAAGTTAATTTGGTAACTGATTCTGACTATCTATATGATAAGGCTTTAGAATATATAAGAAACGATGAAATAAAAACAAATCCTGATTCTAATAAAAAAGATTTTAATGCCTTTTATACTTATTATGGATTTGGAATAGAAGAAAAAGGTGACTATAAATATGCTTATATGTGGATTGTTAGTTACAGTTATTATATTGAAAAGGAAGGTTATTTAGAATCATCATTAGCAAATTTTAATCCTTGTAAAGTAACTTTTAAAGATGATGAAGTAGTAAAAGTCAAATATCCTAAAAGTGGTAAATTTTATGAGTCATCTGTTATAGAAATGTTTCCTAAAAAAATTGCAAATGAAATATTACTTTTTGATAAAGAGATAGATGGAAAAAAGATAAATCAAAGTAAAATAAATCAGTTATATGATGATATTATAAATAGAAAAAATATTTACTATGATTATTTAGATTTAGATATGAATACATTAACTATCGATGATTTAAGTTATAATGACCTAATATTTTCGATTAGTTATTGGGACTCTAGTTGTGTTACACCATTATTGGTAATATATAAAAATAATAAATATGTTTTATACACAGCCTATAAATCTTGTAAACCTGGAGAAATGTGTGATATGATGCTGGAGTATACTAAGAAAATTGAAGGAACATATGACTTTGACATTATGGAAATAATAAGACATAGCATCGATGGTAACAACAAAAGCTTTACTACTGGAAATTTTCCAAAATACGAAATTAATTGTGGAAAAGCTTATAAATTCTATTCATATGAAGATAATAAACCACTTATGGATTTCTTAAAATCAATTAATGCAGATTTAAAAAGCTGTGCACAACCTGATTATGGGGATGATTAAACAATAAAGCAAACTTTTATAGTTTGTTTTTTTTAAATATTTTCATATTTTTAAGTCGTATATTAATAAAATGGTATATAATTAAAAAGAGGTGAATAAAATTAAAAATAAAATAGGAATTATATTCTTAAGTATCTTAACTGTTTTTTTTGGTTACTGGATGTGGAAATGAAAGTACAGAGAAAGAAAAAGATAAAAATGCTAAAGAACAGACTTTAGTATGTACAAATGCAAAAGAAGAGGAAGGGATGATTACTAATCAGGTATTTACTTTAACTTTTAATAATGAAAGTTTAAAACATTATACGGATGACTTTACTTTAACTGTTACTGATGCTGGCGTAAGAGAAAATTGGCAACAATTTAAAGAATCAATGAATCAAGATAATAAAGAAATTGAGAAAGATGGAGTGAGTCTTAAAGTAGAAGTAAATGATAAAGAATATAAGTATAGAACAATAACAGACATCGATGTCGATAAAGCTAATGACGAGGCATTAACTGAAGTCGGTTATGAAGGTTTAAAAGATAATGGACTTACTTTGAAAGATTGGAAAAAAATAATAGAAGAAGAAGGAGCAACTTGCGAAGTTAAATAATAGAAAATAATTAGCAAACAGGATTTACTTGTTTGCTTTTTTAATTTATTTATAATGTTACAAAACTGTAAGGTAAGAATTTTAATGTGTGTGATAAAATATAAAAAGAGAAATGAGTTGTATTTATGAATAAAATAATGATTATAGAAGATGATAAAACAATTTGTGATGAACTTTCTAAACTTTTAGAAAAAAATAATTATGAACCAATTGTCTTAGAGAATTTTAATAGTGCTTTAACTGAAATTTTAAAAACAACACCAGACTTAATTTTGCTTGATATAAATATACCTTTTATAAATGGTGAAGTATTATTACAAAATTTAAGAAAAAAATCTAATATTCCAGTTATAATGGTTACAAGTCTCAATTCGGAAATAGATGAAGCACTATCTATTTCTTATGGTGCAGATGATTATATAACTAAACCGTATAATCCCAATATTTTACTTTTAAGAATTGGTGCTGTCTTAAAAAGAATAAAGACAAATTATAATATAAACGGAAACGAAATATCTTATAAAGAATTAAAGTTTGACTTTCAAAAAGGAATTATTAAAAATAACGATAAAGAAATAGAATTATCAAAAAATGAGATGATTATTTTTTCTTATTTATTAAATCATCAAAATAAAATTGTAACTCGTGAAGAACTTATGACAATACTTTGGGATAATGCTGAATACATTAATGAGAATGCTTTAACAGTTAATATTTGTAGGTTAAGAAATAAATTAAAAGAGTTAGGTTATACGAATGTAATAGATACAAGAAAAGGATTAGGGTACATTTTATTATGAAATTTAGTGAGTATTTTAAAGACAATTTATATAAATCAATAATATTTATCGTTTGCTATAGTTTTAATCTCTTAATTTTTTTTGCTTTTAAAATTGATTCTTCAGTTATTATTTCTTCATCATTTCTCTATATTATTTTTTATTTACTTATATTATTAATACCATATTTTAGAAAAAGAAAATTTTATACTGATTTACTTGCCAATATTCAATCACTTGATAAAAGTTATTTGGTACTAGAAACTTTATCTAAACCAGAATTTTACGAAGGTGAATTACTTGTGTCTGCATTATATGAAATAAATAAATCAATGAATGAAAATGTAAGGCTAATTGAAGAACATTTTAAAGACTTTAAAGAGTATATTGAAATGTGGATTCACGAAGTTAAAATACCTCTTTCTACTTTAATATTAATGAGTAATAATCGTAAAGATAAGTTTGATAAAAAGACAAAGATACAATTAAAAAGATTAGAAAATTATGTAGATCAAGTCCTTTACTATGCAAGAAGTGAAAATGCTGAAAAAGATTATTTAATAAAAGAAACTGATTTATCCAAAGTTATAAAAAATGTTGGTCTTAAAAATATAGATGACCTATTAGAAAATAAAATAGATTTTATTGCAGAAAATGTTAATTATAAAGTTTTAACAGACTCTAAATGGTTGGAATTTATTTTAGAGCAAATAGTCAATAATAGCATTAAATATAGAAAAGATACTGATAAATCTTATATAAAAATTTCTGTTCAAGAAAAGGAAGAAAAAACAATATTGATTGTGGAAGACAATGGTATTGGAATTAAAAGTTCGGATTTAAAACAAGTCTTTGATAAATCATTTACAGGGGAAAATGGAAGAAATACCAATAAATCTACTGGAATGGGGTTATATATTGCTAAAAATATGTGTAAGAAGTTAGGTCATAAAATAGAGATAGATTCTACATATAACGAGTATACAAAAGTCTATATTACTTTTGCAAAAAACAAGTATTATGATGTTTTAAAGTAATGTTACAAAAGTGTAATGTTATGTAATGTTAAAAAAACGACAAAATAGTTTTTTTGAATTATTATGTTTACGAAAGGAGAAGTTATGAAAAATATTTTAAAAGTTGATAAAATTGAAAAATACTATGGTAGTCGTTCATCTTTAACGAAAGCAATTGACAATATGTCCTTTGAAGTAGAAAAAGGAGAATTTGTTGCTATAATGGGCACATCTGGTTCAGGTAAAACAACTCTTTTAAATTGCATATCGACCATTGATAAGGTAACAAGTGGACATATTTTTGTTGGAGATCTTGATATTACAAAATTAAAAGGTAATGAGCTAAATAAGTTTAGAAGAGAAGAGTTAGGTTTTATCTTTCAAGATTTTAACTTACTCGATACTTTAACTGCATACGAGAATATTGCTCTTGCCTTATCTATTCAGAATGAAAGTTCATCATTAATAGAGCAAAAGATAAAGAAAGTTGCAGAAGAATTAGATATAAAGGATGTATTAAATAAATATCCATATCAAATGAGTGGAGGACAAAAACAAAGGGTAGCAAGTGCAAGAGCAATTGTTACAGATCCTAAACTTATTTTGGCTGACGAACCTACTGGGGCACTTGATTCAAAATCATCTAAAATGTTATTAGAAAAATTTAATTATTTAGATGAACTTGGTGCTACTATTCTTATGGTTACTCACGATGCTTTTACAGCAAGTTATGCAAGGCGTGTAATTTTTATCAAAGATGGTAAATTTTTTAAAGAGATACATAAGGGAAAAGATACTCGTAAAGAATTTTTTGATAAAATTATTGATGTTGTAACTTTGCTTGGTGGAGACTTAAACGATGCTTTGTAAATTATCACTAAAAAACATCAAGAAGAGTTTTAAAGATTATGCCAT
Source organism: uncultured Bacilli bacterium (assembly GCA_947629375.1). Classification (GTDB taxonomy): domain Bacteria; phylum Bacillota_I; class Bacilli_A; order RF39; family UBA660; genus RUG13868. The sequence goes on from CANRDN010000003.1 coordinate 81,440, forward strand.
CTACTTTTTTACACTTATTCTTGGTGTTGCCATTTTTTATGTATTTAATGCCTTAGATAGCCAAACTGTTATGATGGATGTATCAAAATCAACAGAAGAAATAATTGAACTTATGATGACAATGCTATCTGGTGTCAGTGTATTTGTATCCTTTATATTAGGATTCTTAATTATCTATGCTTCAAGATTTTTAATTAAGAGAAGAAATAAAGAATTCGGTATTTACCTAACTTTGGGTATGAGTAAAAGAAAGATATCATTAATATTGTTTTTCGAAACACTATTTATTGGAATTATTTCCCTTATTGTAGGACTATTATTTGGGATATTATTATCGCAAGCTATGAGTTTAGTTGTTGCTAATATGTTTGAAGCAAATCTTACAAAGTTTGCCTTTGTCTTCTCATCTTCTGCGTGTATTAAAACTATAATTTACTTTAGTATAATGTATTTACTCGTTATGATTTTTAATACTATAAGTGTAAGTAAATGTAAGCTTATTGATTTATTAAACGGTGCAAAGAAAACGGAAGAAATTAAACTAAAAAATCCCTATTTGTGTATTATTATTTTTATTGTTTCGTGTTTGATTCTTGGAAGAGCCTATTATACAGTTACTCACGACTTCCTTACTTTACAAGAAGTAACTGACATTATAAAGCCAATTATGATGGGTGCTATTGCAACATTCTTTATCTTTTGGTCTTTATCAGGACTCATTTTAAGGATAGCAATGAGCATAAAAAAATTCTATTACAAAGGATTAAATAGTTTTACACTAAGACAGTTTTCGAGTCAAATTAACACGACTGTATTTGGAGCAACCATTATTTGTTTAATGTTATTTATAACGATATGTTTACTATCAGCTTGTCTTACTATGAAAAACTCTATGAATGCTAATATTAAAGAACTTGCTCCAGTAGATGCTATGTTCACAGTTAATATGAATATGGATAAGTATTATGAAAAATATAGAAATTATGGATATAATGATTCTCAAATAAAAAACTCTCACTATACAGCCAAAGAAATGTTTGAATTGTTTGATTTTGATATTACTTCCTACTTTAAAGATTATATAGAAGTTAATACTTATGCTACACCTGATTTAACGATGAATAATACATTAGGGTCAAAACTAAATAGTATCAGAATTGAGTTTCCCTTTTTGGCTTATGATACAATGGAATCTATTATGAAAATTAGTGATTATAATAGAGTAGCAAAATTTTATGGTATAAAAGAATATTCTTTAAATGAAAATGAATATATGATAGTTGCCGACTTCAAGTCAATGGTTAGTGTTAGAAATATTGCTCTTAAAAATAATGAGACCATTAATTTGTTCGGTCACACTCTGAAACCTAAATATGATTCCTGCCAGGATGGATTTTTGGAAATGTCTAGTCAACACATTAATACAGGAATTATTTTAGTACCTGATAATGTTGTAGATGAAGAATACTTAGTCCAAAATCATTTAATTGGTAACTATAAAACAAATAATAAAAAGGAAATAGCAGAGATAGAAAATAGTATAAATAAATTAGATGAAGATAAAAAAGCAAATGAATACTTACTTCCAAGTGGATCAACTAAACTTGCAATTAAAGAAGCAACAACTGGGTTATCGGCAATGGTTACATTTATCGGACTTTATTTAGGAATAATTTTTTTAATTAGTAGTGCAGCAATTTTAGGATTAAAAGAATTATCTGAAAGTAGTGATAATAAAGAAAGATTTAAAATGTTAAGAAAAATTGGTACAGATGAAAAAATGATTAATAAGGCTTTGTTTAGACAAATTGCTATATTCTTTATGTTGCCTTTAATTCTTGCTTTAATTCATTCAATCTTTGGTATAATGTTTGCTGTTAAAATATTAGAAGTGTTTGGAACAGAAGAGTTACTGCCATCTATTATTGCTACAGCCATATTTATTGTTATTATCTATGGTGGATATTTCTTAATCACTTATTATTCAAGTAAAAATATTATAAAAGAGAGACTGTAATACTTAAATTTAACCATTTAATATCTAAATATTGTGTTATTATATTATTTAAATAAATTACTTTTTAGGAGGTACTTTAATGGAAATAATATGTAGCGAATATTGTGGATTTTGTAGAGGTGTTAATTATTCTGTTAACAAAGCTTTAGAAGTTTTACATAATAATGAAAAGATATATTGTTTAGGACAGATTGTCCATAATGAGTGGGTTATTAAAAAATTAGAAGAAGAAGGATTAATTATTGTCGATAACATAGATGAAGTAGAAAGTAATAGCAAGTTAATTATAAGAGCTCACGGGGAAAGAAAAGAAGTAATTGAAAGCGCTTTGAAAAGAAACATAGAAGTAATAGATTTAACCTGTGGCAAAATAAAAATTATTATTAACAAAATTAAAAAAGAAAAAGATAACTCTTATATCATAATTATTGGAAAAAAGAACCATCCAGAACCGATTGGACTTTTAAGTTATGCTTCAAAGTATAGTTCAATTCTTGAAAGTGATTCTAATATCGATGATGTATATAAAAAGATAAAGGATAATCCGTATAAGAGAGTATATATCGTTTCTCAAACAACTTTTGGAGAAAAAAGATTTGATGAGTTAGCAGATCAAATAAAAGAAAAGTTAAATGATGATTATGAAGCAGTTATCGATAAAACAATATGTGATGCTACTGACAAAAGACAAAAAGATGCTCTTGAATTATCAAAACAAGTTAACAAGATGATTGTTATTGGGGGTAAAAAAAGTTCTAATACTTTGGAACTATACAAGCTAGTAAAAGATAGATGTGAAGGATCTTATTTGATTCAAGATGTTAATGACTTAAAAGACATCACCTTCAAAAAAGAAGATAGAGTAGGAATTATAACTGGAGCATCTACCCATATAAACAACGTCGATGAGATAGTAAAATATTTAAAAGATACATACGAATAAATATTTAGGAGTAAATAAAAATATTTACTCTTTTTTGTAACCAAAGGAGAAATACAAGTATCATTATAATGAATCGATTCAGTGGAGGTATCAATTTGAAAAATAATATAAATTTCAACATCGAAATTATAATTGAAGAATACTCTAGTTATGTATTTAAGATTATAAACAATATTGTTGGTACTTCTTTACCATATCAAGATAAAGAGGAAATAGCAGCAGATGTTTTCTATTTATTGTGGAAAAATCAAAACAATATAAATGAAAATATAAAGTCTTATATCGGTACTATCGCTCGTAATTGTTCTTATAGAAAACTAAAAGATACTAAAATAAATCTAGAGTTGAAAGAAGAACTTATAAGTGATAACCAAAGTAAAGTTAATGATGATTTATATGCGATAAATGACAAAATAAAAGAACTCAAAGAAGACGAAAGAAAGATATTTACTCTTTATTATGTAAATGGTTACAAAGTTAAAGAAATATCAAAGACATTAAAGATAAGTTCTAGTTCGGTTAAGATAAAACTTTATAGAATTAGAAAAAAATTAAAGGAGGATTTATTATGAGAAAGATTGATACTTTCAAAATAAAAGAAATGACTAATCAATTAATTGGTTATGATAATTTTATTATGGAGGAAAAAATGAATAAAAGTAAAACAAAAAATATAGCTCTAGTATCCTTAGGAGTACTTGCTTTTGGGGGAGGAGTAGCAACAGTTAATGCTTTAACTGATAATGGTGTCGTTAATACAATTGGTAAAGCTATTCCTATAAAAATAATTTCTAGTGACGAAGAAGCAATGAATGCTACTTGTAAAGAAGTAGGTAATGGTAAATACTCTTGCACTTATGAAGGTGAGACACTAGATGGGCAAGTATCATATTCTCTTGAGTACGAAACAGATAATATCGACGATAAAGATTCTAGCGCCAAGGTTTATTTCGGATATGTTGATTTATCTGATAATGAACTAAAAGAGACAAATTTTGACGATGTTAAAATAAAATACGATACAAGCAAATTAGATGATGAATCAAAAAAATTATTAGAAGAATATGTTTTTGCAAGTAAAGAATAATTAAAGAAATCAAAGTGTATATATAATTGAATTTAATGAATAATAAGTGTTGATAAAATTATCAACACTTTTTGTTGACAAAAAATTTCAAAAGAGTTAATATGTAATTGTACTATTACAAGTAGTACAATAATAAAATATTAATGGAGGAAAATATGATTGAAATTAAAGGAATTTCCAAACAATTTGGTAAAACTAAAGTCTTGGAAAAGCTGAATTGTAATATTAAAGACCACTGTATTTACGGACTTGTTGGTGCTAACGGCAGTGGAAAAAGTACTTTACTTAGACTTATAAATGGGATTTTTAAACAGGATTGTGGAAAAATTATAGTCGATGGGAATGAAACCTTTGATAATGAGAACATAAAACAACAGATGGTATTTGTACCTGATGATTTATTCTTTTATCAAGGATACACTTTAAAAGATATGGCATCTTTCTATGAAGCAATGTACGATAATTTCGATAAGAATTATTTATTTCAGCTGTCAAAAAGTTTAAAACTAAAAGATAATGTAAAGATAAATACATTTTCTAAAGGAATGAAAAGACAGTGCGCTCTAATACTTGCGTTAGCTACAAGAGCAAAATATATGTTTTTTGATGAAACATTCGACGGATTAGATCCCGTTATAAGAAACTTTTTTAAAAAGCAACTAGCTAAACAGATGGATGAAGATAATTCCACAATTATAATGACTAGTCACAACTTACGAGAATTAGAAGACATCTGTGACAATCTGGGTTTACTTTATAAAGGTGGTATCTTATTCGAAAGTGATATTAATTCTATAAAAACTAGTATGCATAAGGTTCAAATATCTTTAAAGGATGAAAAATTTAATATCGATACATTTACAAATATTGGAATAGAAGTTTTATCATTCAAAAAAATAGGAAGCGTTGCAAGTATAATTATTAACGATAAAAATAACGATGCAGAACATAAATTAAATAAGCTAAAACCAATAATACTCGATTTTTTACCACTTACATTAGAAGAAGTTTTTATTTATGAAATGGAGGCTTTAGGATATGAATTTAATGAAGTACTTTAATTATCACTATATGTTACAAAATATTAAGAAGTCTAGATCAGTATTAATACTTTTTCTAGTACTATTTCCAGTTCTTAATATTTTAACTATTTTACTTCTTAATGAAATTTCATCTTTGATAGCGTTTACTTTGCCACAAATTTCAATTATTCATTTTATAGGTATTTTTTGTGTACCAATAGTTTTATCATTTTGTCTTTTTGGATTTATTCACAAACAAAAAAGTATTGATTTCACTCTTTCAATGCCCATATCACGAAAAACTGTATTCACAACAAATACTATTACGGGAATCATATTTATTTTATTAATGATTATCCTATGTGGAATATGTACTTATGTAGCATCATTTTTTACACCTATTGTTATTCCTTTTCAAATGATTCTAGACTACATATTAATTTGGAGTATTACTTATATATTTGTATTTATTATTACTAATATTGCAATGAGTGTAACAGGTAATAAATCAACGCAAATAGTTGTTACTTTACTTTTGTTGTTTTTAATTCCATATATAATTGATGTTCTTTATATTCCAGAAATGTTTGATAGATCTCTTTCTTATCAAACTATAGCATTTGAAACAATAAAAATCGAATCAACAAGATATTATCAAATAATAGGAAAAGATAGCGTATATAACTATATAATGCCATATAACTTGTTCAAGTCAAATGATTTATATAGCTTGTTTTCTCTTTCAAAAATGATTATTTTATCTTTTATTGGATATTTTATAGGAAAGTTTCTTTTTGTAAGACGAAAAATGGAAGTTAATGAAACAAGTTTTGAAAATTTAAAAATGCATACTTTTGTTAAAGCATTAACAATGTTACCTCTATTTGTTTTGATTAGTGGTATATTATCACAAAGTAATAAAAGTGGTTTACTTTTCGTAGCATCTATAGTTGGATTGATAATATATTATTTAATTTATGATTATCTAACTCTCCATCATTTACCAAATTTTAAAAAGAACGCTTTACATTTTGTCATTGTTTTACTTGTTATGTTCACAATCTCATATATGATAAATGAAAATATGAATAATAATAAGTATTTATATGAAGATTTAATAATAGATGATTATGATGAAATAGAAAATTTTAAAATAGATTTTGTTAACAAAGAAGGAATAAGTGATTTTCTTTACTATGAAATAACTGATAAAGAATCTATAAAAACAATTTCTGATATTATTACTAATGCAAAATACTCTGAAGATTATGAAATATTTGTAATTTCAGTAAAAGTTGATGGAAAAGAATATGAACTATCTATTGATATGTCAAAAGAAGATTATCAAAAAATAAAAGATATAGTAGAAACAAAAGGAGTTAGCAAAAGCCCATTACTTCAAGGAAACTATGTTTATGCTTTGAGACTTCGTGAATTAGATATGGATTATACAACTACTGATAGTAAAATATTAGATGCTGCTAAAGATACTATTATTAAGGATAGTGAAATGTTAGATTATAAAGTATGTTTAAACACAACATTACTTGCATATAGAGGAGGTAAGGTTTCTACATATAACATTAACAGCTGTAAGTCAGATGTACTAAGTAAATATGTAGAAGATTCTATCAAGAAAGAAAGAGAAAAAGTTGCCGAAACAATAAAAGATAATATCATTAGTAATATAGATTTATTAGATGGTTCAGAGAATGTTTCATTTATAAATCGTGAAGATTTCCTTAATAAATGGTATAATCAATATGAAGAAGTTAATCAATTTATTTTAAAAGATGCAAAAAATGATTTTAGTATAAATAAAGATTATGTAATATTAGATTTTAATAACGATGATAGAATATATAGATTTTATACAAATAATTATTTAGAACTTTTTAAAATGATTGGAATTGAAGAGGATGAAGTTAATTATGATACTTATTAATCTAGATTATCAAGCAAGAACACCAATATATGAGCAGATTGTTTCTACAATTGAAAGATATGTAGCTCTTGGAGTAATTAAACCAGGTGAGCAAATTCCCTCTATTAGAGAGTTAGCAGCTAATCTAGGAATTAACCCTAATACGGTAAAAAAAGCTTATGATATTTTAGAAAATAAGAAAGTAATTACATCATTATCAACAAAAGGAACTTTTATTTCTAAACAAATAGATAAAGTTTTAGATAATAGAAAAACAGAAGAAATTAAAAAATTTAAAGAGCAAATAGAACTTCTTAAAAGTTTAGGAATCGATAAAGAACAGATAATTAAGTTAATTGATAAAGATTAATTCAACATAAAAACCTCGTTTTAAAGCGAGGTTTATTTTTTATTTAAATATTTTTCTATTTTTAGAAGAACAAAATAAATTAGATAAGATAGTATTCCAAGTATAAATACACTGGTTATAACAAGATCAATATTAAAAACTTGTGAGCCATACATTATAAGATATCCAAGCCCTTTTTTTGATACTAAAAGTTCACCCATAATAACTCCAATTAAGGACATACTTATATTAATCTTAAATGTATTAAAAATATTCTTTTTATTAGCAGGCAATATTACTTTAGTGTATATTTGAAATTTACTTGCTTTAAAACTTTTTAGTAGAGTTATATAACTTTCTTCAGTACTTATAAAGCTGTTATAAATATTTATAATACTAAGAATTAATGATATCATAAGGGCCATTACGACAATTGAGTTAGTACCAGCTCCAAACCAGATTATAATAAGCGGTCCCAAAGCTACTTTAGGAAGAGAATTAATGACTGTTAAATAAGGATCTGCAATATCAGCAATTGTTTTGTTGAGCCATAAAAGAGATGCTACTACAAGACCAACAATAGATGCTATCATAAAACTTAATAAAGTTTCATAAAGTGTTACCGTTATATGATCAATTAAATTACTTTTACTTAATTTCACGATTGTATCAATAATGTTTTTAGGTGAAGAGAAAAGAAAAGTATTGATTATTTCTAAATTAGATAAAATTTGCCAAATTGCTATAAAAAGTAAAAGTATCAATATTTGAAAGGAAAGAATTATTATCTTTCTTTTTTTCTTTTTCTTTAGAAACTCAATATGTTCATCACTATACATTTACATCAAGTTCCTTCCATATTTCGTTATAGTACTTTTCAAATTCTAAAGTTCTTCTATTCTCTACAGGTTTTTTTCTCTCATCATATTTAATATCGTGAATGTATTTTATTTTAGCTGGTCTTTTAGAAAGCACTACAATCTTGTCAGAAATACTTATAGCTTCCCCTAAATCGTGGGTTACCATAATGGCAGTTTTTTTCTCATCTTTAATAATTTTATAGAGGTCATTAGATAAAGATAATCTTGTCTGATAATCCAAAGCTGAAAGTGGTTCATCTAAAAGTAGAATATCAGGGTCGATTGCTAGTGTCCTGATTAAAGCAACTCCTTGAAAGTGATAAAGACAAAAAACACATAAAAAAATTTATAGATAATTAAAAATTCCAAATTATTTTTATTGTTCTTTCATTGTTTTCTTCTTTAGAGATAAATACTTTTTCAATTAGATTATCGATTATGTATCTATCTATTTTAATAAAATTAATTTCGCTTATATTATTTTCTTTTTTTGTGGAAATTTTTTTAACTTTTTCTATGTTTAATTCAATATCATTAATTTGCCTTTTTAGTATTACATTATTTCTTTTATATGTCTCTTTTAACTTTTGAAATTCATCTATAGTAATAAGTTTATTAACTTTATCTTCATATATATTTTGTAGATAAAAATCACACTTTTTTAAATATTTTTCCTTTTCTTCTTTTTCCTTTAGTAAATATCTAAGTCTGTTTTCTGAATCTTCATTTTCTTCAAAATTTATACCTGTTAAATCGATACTAGTTATGTATTTATTTATTTCGTCACAAATTACTTTTTCTAATACATCATATCTTATTCCTTTTTTGTTGGGACAGGTATTAATACTATTTGAACATACCAAGTAATCATATTTACTTGATTTTTTCTTTCTCATTAAACTATTACAATTATTGCAGTATACTTTTTTGGAAAATAAGTGAACTTTTCCTTTTGACACTGGATGATGTTTTTCATTAATGATTTGTTGAACTTTATTAAATATATTTATATCAATTATTGCTTCGTGACTATTAAATGTTTTAATCCATTTTTCTTTATTTTTTCTTATTATTTTATGGTTTTTGTAACTCACTGTAGTTCTTTTTCCTTGTACTAAACAACCAGTGTATATTTCATTTTTTAATATTGTCTTAATTGCATTACCTGACCATTTTATTTTATCTCTTGGTTTATTAGAAACAACATTTAGTTTGCACCCTTTTAAATATTTGTAATAGGAGGGACTTGGTATTTTTTCTTTATTGAGAATATTTGCTATTGTAGAATATCCGTTACCATCAAGATAAAGATTAAAAATTTTTATAACTATTTCTTTTGCATAATTATCTACCACTAATTTGTTTTTATCTTCTTTAGATATTTCGTATCCGAATACAGAAAAAGGAGAAATAAATTCTCCGTTGTTCATCTTCGTATAGAATGCTGACCTAATATTATTTGATAAATCTTCTAGATACCATTCATTGACAAGACCATTTATTTGTCTTGCTTTCTTATTGCCTTTATTTTCTGTATCTGCATTATCTGTCAAACTTATAAATCTTACATTCCACTCAAGAAACTTGTTATTTAAATACTTTTCAATTATTTCCATATCTCTTGAAAACCTTGATTGACTTTTACAAAGCACAACATCAATTTTGCCATTTTCACAATCTTTAATTAAATTTTCAAAGGCTGGTCTATATGTACCTGCTCCCGATAAATCTTCATCACAGTACTCTTTTACTAAAACAAAATTGTCATTTTTAGAGATGTAATCAAGTAACATATTTCTTTGATTTTTAATTGATTCACTATCATCATCTTTATTAATTTTATTTTTGTCTTCCTCCGATAATCTTTCATAAATTGCAACTCGAAGTTTGTTAATAAAAATTCCTCCATTTATAAGTTTTCTAGGTAATGCTTTATTACATCTTTAATAATTTCTTCTTTCAATTTATCATTAACATTTTTATGAACATTTAAAATACTATATTTCATATTAATCTCAATATAAATGTATTTATTAAAGAAAAAATAATTACAAAAAAAGAACTAAATATAATTATTTAATTCTTTTAATAAGTCATTAATAAATAATAGTAGGGTAGCCACTAGTTGGATTTATTTTCCATCTTTTCAATGTGAAGTCGAAGTCATCAGTTATAACGCCTTTACTTACTAGGGTACTTTTTATAGTTTCCGTTATTGTTATCTTATCTATATTTGTATTTAATTTATATAGTAATCCATTAGTATTGTTAGCGTCCTGGTTTTTCATATCTGTTTCAGACATTTCTGTTATTCCTGTTAGGATATTACTTCCAGTATGGCCACTCTTATAATATACATTTTCAATATGGAATTCGGTAGTTTGTACTATGTGACCTACGCCATATGTACCAGTAGTACCAGAGATAGTACCACCATTATAGACATTATCAAGTGTTATATTTGCTTTACTTGTTGTTGTAGTATCGACATCAAGTATTCCACTGGCATTTCCATCTTTACTTGTCATTTCTCCAATATTATATGAGTTTAATATTACTATTGAGTTAGAAGCACTTCCATCGAAGTTTCCGACAATTCCACTTGAAGAACCACCATTTGCAGTAATATGACCGGTGTTGTAACTATTTAATATGTAGGCGTGACCTCCTCCGATATATCCAATTACTCCACCATAACCTTGATGTTTATGATAGTCTCCAATTATATCTGCTTCGTTAGAAGAATTTGCTATAACAGCATTACCACCAGAATTTATATGACCTAAAAGTCCTCCAATTCTGTATCCTCCTGTTATTTTTCCGTAGTTGTGACAATTAATCATATTAAGTGATGTATGAGCAGCTCCAACTCTTCCTACAATTCCTCCACCATTTAATAAAAAGTTAGGGTCAGCAGAGTTGTAATTACTAATTATTTCACCACGATTATCACTATTTTCAATTCTACATTCAATTCCTTTACATTGTCCTATAATTCCACCAAGTTTCATTTCATTGGCAGTTGTCATTCCTGTTGTTATAGTACCATAGTTAGTTGAATTCTTAATTCTTACATATCCACCTTTATTATCGTGAACACCAACTATTCCACCCATACCAGTAGAACCTCTTTCATTTTTTATCGTACCATAGTTATTACAATTTTCTACAGTGATACTTCCATATACTAACGCAACTATACCTGCTGTGTGATTTGCATTCGTTATGTCTCCGTAATTATTGCTATTCTTTACTGTAATTATTCCATCGTCTTCAACTTCAGCAATAATTCCTGCCATTGAGTTTCTTCCATACTCATCTTTAACATTTATATAATTATCAACATTATCTACTGTGACAGTTCCATAAGCTTTACCCATTAATCCAGCAGCAATTCCAAGAGTTTCAATATGATTTCCAGGATCTTTAACTTCAATACTACCTTTAATTGTTAGATTTTGAATAGTCGAGTCTTTTACACGCCCAAATAATCCAAGTAATTCATTTTCATCATTTGCAAGTTCACTATTTTTACGGATATATAAATTGTCTATTGTAAAATCTTGCCCATCAAAATTACCAATAAAGTAATCTTCTTCAATTAAAGAATATCCAATTGGGTCAAAACCACTTCCAGTTGTTAATTCTTGAAACAATGTTTCATCTGCACCATCGTTGTTTATGTCACCAAAATCTTTACTTTCAGGATCTATATAATCACTTGTATCTTGGAAATCAAGATCATTCATTAAAAGAATCCATCCATCTTCGTAAGTTTTATGATTTTTAACATTATTACTTAAACGAACTAAGTCTTCTATCTTATATATGTACCATTCATTTCTAATTCCAAAAGTGAATTTTTTAGAAACACCTTTATATGGTTTGATAGGGGTAACCGTTATTGTAACACTATCTGTTTTATCATTAAAATCTTTGACTTTAAACTCTAAATCTAGAATATCATCTCTTTTTTGTTTTCCACTTATTACTTTGGTAGTAGTATTTCCAGATTCGAATGTCAATCTTGGATTTTCATCTATTGTTATTTCGTATTCCAAATCATAATTATTATAATTAATACCATCATTATTATGTATTTCTAGTTTAACAAAAGGGTCTCTAATAAGCTCATCTTTCATATTTCTTTGAATAACAATATTGTTATTTTCTTCATCTTCTAAAGCACTAAAATAGAATGCTGCTGATGAAGTATTAACATCAAAATCCCTTTTAAAAATGTATCTACTATAAGTGTAACTAAAAGTAGTAACTAACAAAAAAATACAAAATATCATACTGAACAAAGTAAATGCTTTTTTATTTTTCAAAATAACTACCTTCCTTCATTTTTATCGTTTGTAACAAATTGTAGATGGAATAAAGTTTTTAACTTTGTTTTTTCCTTTACGATTTAGCGTAATAAAAGGGGATTTTTATTGTTTTCGACTACAAATATGACTTCGATAAATCAATGAAAGTTAATTTGTTAATTTGAAATAATTTTTCACTATCATTGATATGAACATATAAATCTAAAGTTATCTTGACACTGGAGTGACCAAGTATTTCACTCAATGACTTTATATCTACTCCACAAAGAAGTGAATGAGTTGCAAATGTATGTCTTAAAATATGAAATTTGTATTTTTTAATTGATAGTGATTTTAAATAATTTAAATAAAACTTATAATACCTTTTAGTAGACATAAAAGACTCGTTTTCAGTTAAAAAATAACAGTTATCATCCCTTTTAAACTTCTTTAAATAAGGCATTAAGGCATCATTGATAGGAATATCCCTAATAGAATTATGAGTCTTAGGACTATCTAAAATTAGTTTTGTCTTTTGACCATTACTTATATCTTTATTTCTAACTCTTATAAGTGTTTTTGTTATATGAATAACTTTATTGTTTAAATCGATGTCTTTCCATTTTAATGCACATAGTTCACCTATACGCACTCCAGAAAATAGAGTAAATAAAATGGCAAATTCCTTAACATTATTTGTATGTTTTGTCTTTTTTTCTATTTTTCTTATTTCTTCATCAGTTAAAGTAATTATTTTATTCTGAGAAACCTTAGGTAATTCATATTTTATGTTTATACCATTGTATTTTAGAAACTGTTTAAATACTAAGAGAATATCCTTAATTCTCTTGTTTCCTAATCCTTTATCTTGCAAATACTTTATAAATTCTAAAATATCTTCATCTCTAATATCCTTTAACTTTTTGTCTTTAAAGAAAGGTATTATTTTAGAGTAAATTATAGAGTAGTAATTAGTATAACTTGAATCTTTTATGGATATTTTAGAATCAAACCACGATATGATTGAATCTTCAATATTATCTTTTCTAATAAGACTTTTTTTACTATTTATTATTTCAAATTTTTTAAGTACTTCCTCCCTTTTTTTCTTAACTTCCAGATAACTTTTAGCATATACAAAACCATATTTTGTAATTTTACCTGTGTCATCCCTTTCTTTTACAAATCTCGCTTCATATCTCCCATCTTTTCTTTTTGTAATGTTTTCTCCCTTTTTTGGCATTATAAACTCTCCTTTCACACCATTATTATGGACTCTTTTTTTGACTGCTATAAATGTTATGATTTACGCTATTTTAATCAATTTTTAATTTTTTTAAAGTTTAAAGTGAAAATAAGTGTAAAAAAAGAACAAAATATGGTATGATAATTATTGATAATAGGCAATTTTATGTGGAATAAAGTTAAAAACTTTATCTAACATTTTGATTTGTTGTTATCAAGACAAGTACTTAAGAAAATTACAACTTACTTACC
>CANRDN010000004.1 GCA_947629375.1 uncultured Bacilli bacterium
AACTTGACATAAAAAAATCCAGTATCTAACTGGCTTTAAATAAGATTTGAATTTGAGTCAACTGCAAAACTCGGGAGGACATTTAGTCTTTATGAAAGGTAAGTGTGACGAAGAACTAAATAAATTTTCTTCTAAATCTTCTAATCTTGGGTTAGTTCTAGTAAACAAAGAAGAATTCTTATTACCATTTGAAGAAAGTTCTAGAACTTTGTTAGATTATCAAAAATTATCAAAAACAAAGGAAAAGTATCCAAGAAGAATAGAAATCATTAGAAAAGACTATTCATAAAGAAAATATTTAATTATTTTCTTTTATTTTTTACAAATTTATCTTATAATTATACTAGGGTAAAAGTAAAAGAGGGTGTTAGTGATGGAAAATAATAGCGAAGTAGTATATCTATATTTAGATGATATAATACCTAACAGATTCCAACCAAGAGAAGTTTTTGACGATCAAACTTTAAAAGAACTTGCAGTATCAATAAAGGAACACGGGGTTATACAACCTATTATTGTAAGAAAAGTTGAAAATAAATATGAAATAATTGCCGGAGAAAGAAGATATAAGGCATCAACAATGGCAGGACTTACTAAAATTCCAGCAATTGTTAAAAATTTAGATGATAAAGAAAGTTCTAAAGTTGCCCTTATTGAAAACCTACAAAGAAAAGATTTATCTCCAATAGAAGAAGCAAGAACATATCAAAAAATTCTTGAACTTGAAGATGGTATGACTCAAGAAGAATTAGCAGCAACTATGGGAAAAACGCAATCAGCTGTATCAAACAAATTGCGTCTTTTAGCACTACCTGAAGAAGTACAGGATGCTTTGTTAAAAGAAAGAATTTCAGAGCGTCACGCAAGAAGTATCTTAAATTTGGAAGATAAAAACGATCAAATAAAAATGGTAGATAAAGTAATTGCTGAAAAAATGACAGTAAGAGAACTAGATAGAGAAATTAAAGAAATGAAAGAAGGAAAAACACCAGGAGAAGCAAATGTGAATAGTGGGGTAGGACAAACAGGAAATGAACAACTAACAACACCAGCTCAAGAGGAAGTTCCAGCACAACAAGAAACTACAACTCCAGCACCAGCGCAACCTGCACCAACAGCTCCTGAAACACCAGCACCATCAATTGCAACAAGTGTACCTTTAAACACTGAAGCACCAAAAGAAAACTCTTTAGCACCACAAAAATTAGATGGTTCTATTGGTACAAAAAGTGGATTTGTAACACCTAAATTTAACTTAGCTACATTTGGAAATGCTCCAAAAACAGAAAGTACAGATGCAGTAGATGTTCCAAATAAAGAAGAAGCACCAGCTCCTGAAACACCAGCTCCAGTAGCAAGTGAAAATCCAACAGTAGTTGATGTTGATAAAGTAAGAGAAACAGCAGTAGATATTGGACCTAATAGTGTAACAGAAAAACCGGTTACTCCAGAAACAGCACCAGTGCAACCTGCACCAGTAGCTCCAGCATCTCAAGCACCTGCAGAAGAGAAAAAAGATGAAGGTTTTAAATTTGTTCCTAAATTTAATTTCACAAGTCCGTTTGGAGCAAATAATGGTACAAATCCAGCAAATAATAATCAACAAGGAGCAACACCAGCGCAACCTGCAGAAGCACCTTCTGCACCAACACAACAAGCTTCTAACAACACTGCTCCAGCAGAAAATCCATTTGCTAAATTCTTTAATGCAAATAACACTGCTTCAAATAGTAACTTAAATGCTGCTCGTACACCAGCACAACCTGGTCTTGCTGTAGCAACACCAGTAGCAAAAGATGTTACAAAAGCAGTAAATGATTTGAAAACAACGATAGGAAATCTTGAAAAAGATGGATATAAAGTAAAAGTAGAAGAAAGCGATAACGAAACAGAATACAAAATAACAGTAACGCTACAAAAGAATGCATAATTAAGAAAGCATCGAGCTTTCTTTTTTTTCCAAAAAAGATTTATTAATCTGTTAATATTTGATAAAATATATTTGAGTTGTAAAGAAGGTGATGTAGATGGGAAAAATGATTTCTCTAGTTAATCAAAAAGGTGGCGTTGGAAAAACAACTACCAGTATTAATTTATCTGCATCTCTAGCATATTTAGGTAAAAAAGTTTTACTTTTAGATTTTGATCCTCAGGGAAATTCTACAACAGGAATAGGAATGAACAAAGGGGATTTAGATAAAACAATTTATGATGTATTAATCGGTGAATGTGAAATTGAGGATGCCATTATTCATACTGAATATGATGGCCTAGACTTATTAGCATCATCTGTTCATTTAAGTGGTTTAGAAAGTGAACTTTTAGAAAAATCTAAAGAAGAATTAGGATTTGCTAGAGGTTCTCTATTAAAAAATAAAATAAAAAGTGTAAGAGATAAATATGATTATATAATCGTAGATTGTCCACCAACTTTAGGAATTATTACCATAAATGCCCTTATTGCATCTAATTCAGTAATAATACCAGTTCAGTGTGAGTTCTTAGCACTTGAAGGATTAATGCAACTTTTGACAACAATCAAGAAAGCCAAAGAAAATTTAAACCCTACTTTGGAAGTTGAAGGAGTACTTCTAACAATGCTAGATACAAGAGCTAATTTAGGATTCGAAGTTGTTAAAGAGATAAGAAAATACTTTAAAGAAAGAGTATACAATACGATAATCCCAAGACTAGTAAGACTTGCTGAATGTCCTTCACACGGAAAACCAATTATCGCATATGACCCAAAATGTAGGGCAACTGATGCTTATATAAATTTAGCAAAGGAGGTTATTGAAAGAAATGGACAACAATAACAACAAAAGAAGAGCTTTAGGAAGGGGACTAGAAGATTTATTCAGTAGTGAACAAATTGACTTTGATCAAATAGAAAAGAAAATACTAAACTCATCTACTGTCGATGAAGTAGTAGAAATACCAGTAGAAGAATTAAGACCAAACCCATATCAGCCAAGAAAAGTTTTCGATGAAGAAAAGCTACAAGAACTAGCTGATTCAATAAAGGAACACGGAATATTCCAACCAATTATAGTTAAAAAGAGTTCTATAAAAGGTTATGAGATAATTGCAGGTGAAAGAAGAGTTAAAGCTTGTAAGTTAATTGGTCTTGAAAAGATACCAGCTATCGTTAGAGATTTTTCTGATCAACAGATGATGGAAATTGCCCTTCTTGAAAATTTACAAAGAGAGAATTTAAATTCAATAGAAGAAGCAATGGCATACAAGAATCTTCTTGAAACAATGAACATAACACAAGAAGAACTTGCTAAAAGACTAGGAAAGAGTAGAAGTCATATCACAAATATGGTTGGACTTTTAAATCTACCTGAAGAAGTTAAAGATTTAATAATTGAAAATAAAATATCTATGAGTCACGCAAGAGTATTAAGTAAAATGGAAAATAAAGATGATATCATCGCTCTTGCTAACAAAATAGTAAATGATAACTTAAATGTAAGAGATATCGAAGATGTATCTAAAAATGAAGATATCAAGAAAACTCATCAAGTAAAGAAGCAAGATAGTCAATATGGATATATCGAAAATGTTCTATGTGAAAAACTAGGAACAAAAGTAAAAATAAGTTCAAATAAAATAAATATTTCATTTACTAATGTTAATGACTTAAATAGAATTCTAGAAATATTAAATATAAGTGAGTAATTTATGGAAGAAAAGAAAATAGAAATTGGAACAATTGTAACTATGAAAAAAGGTCATCCCTGTGGTGCCAATGAATGGGAAGTTGTAAGAGTAGGGGCCGATATGAAGTTGAAATGTCGAAACTGTTCAAGAATAGTTATGATGCCAAGAATAGAATTTAATAAGAAAGTTAAAAAAATAGTTGAGTAGGTGTGATATGTTTAAAAAGAAAAAAATAAGATTAAAGAAATTTACTCTACATCCTATAACAACCTTTATTTTAATGACAATCCTTGTAATGATTGTAAGTTCAATTCTTTCATTTTTCCAAATACAATCATCTTATTCGAGAATAAATGCTGCTAACGAACTAGAAAGTGTAGCGGTATCTGTTGAAGGATTATTTAATTTTGAAGGATTTAAATACTTGATAAGTAATGCTGCTATGAATTTTGTTTCTTTTACGCCACTTAGTACATTGCTTATTGCTTTGATAGGGTTATCAGTAGCGAGTGCCAGTGGTCTTATTGATACATTTATTAAAAGGGTAACATTAAAGATTAATAATAAGACGCTAACATTTATAATAATTTTTGTAGCAACAATATCAAGTATAATCAACGATGTAGGCTATGTAATTCTAATTCCGTTGTCAGCTCTGATATTCTTAGCTAATGGAAGGAATCCATTACTTGGTATAGTGGCAAGTTTCTGTGGAGTAGCCTTTGGTTATGGAGTAACTTTGTTTGCAGGAAGTGCAGAAATAACGCTTGTAGAGGTTACTGAATCTGCAGCAAGACTAATAGATGCTAACTTCCACGTAAGCTTATTATCTAACTTGATAGCAATTATAATATCAACGATTATTGTATCTCTTGTAGGAACATATGTAATTGAAACACTAGTTGCTAAAAGAATTGGAAGATATCATTTAACTAGTGAAGAGAAAGAAAATCTTTTAGGAGAGACAAAAGAAATAAATGTTAATGAAGTAGAAATTGAACAACAAAGAAAACTTGAGGCCGATATAAGAGAGAAGAAAGGTCTTAGAAATGCTTTAATTACCTTTATTATATTTATCCTAATGTTTATTTATATGCTTATTCCAGGATTACCAGGAAGTGGATTACTTCTTGATATGAGTGAGACAGCATACATTAATCAGTTATTTGGAGAGAATGCTTACTTCCAAGAAGGATTTACATTCCTTGTTTCAATCTTATTCTTAGCAACAGGTATTGCTTATGGAATAGGAGCTAAAACAATCAAGAGTGATAAGGATTTAGTTGAAAAAGCATCAGTTTATTTAAAAGATGTAGGATACTTAGTAGCACTTGTATTCTTTGCAGCCCAGTTTATAGCAATATTTAAAAAGACTAATATAGGAACACTTATGGTTGGACTTATTTCAGGAATGATTAGAAGTATACCGTTTAGTGGTGTTCCACTTATCATAGCAGTGCTCGTTCTAATGGCTGCATCAAGTTTTTTTGTAACAACACAAACAGCTAAATGGACGATATTTGCTCCAGTTGTAGTACCATTATTGATGCAAAATAATGTGTCACCTCAATTTGCTCAATTTATCTTTAGAGCAGCTGATTCTATGGTAAAAGGATTTACGCCACTCTTAGCTTACTTCGTTATTTACCTTGGATATTTAAATATATATAACACTGAAAAGAAACCAATATCAATAAAAAAAGCTCTATCATTTGTAGCTCCATATTGCTTTATCATAAGCATAACTTGGATAATGATAGTAGCACTTATGTATATAACAGGAATTCCAATAGGACCTGGAATATCATCAGTATTATAATAAAACAAAAGAGAAAAACAAATTTTCTCTTTTTAAATGCTTTAATAAATATTTTATCCAAAGTTTTGATTGTTTCTTGATGTATTGTTTGCTGAATCACCGGATCCTTGTATTTTACCTACTTTTGAATCACTACTTGTAATTGAACTAGAGTAATTTGTGCAGTTCCTTATAATTCCAGGACTATTTCCTACTATACCACCGACATTAGATAATCCAGAAATATGACCAGTCGCATAATTAGTACTACTTTCTATTATACCTGTTGCTTTATTATATCCAGCTATACCACCAATATGTTTTCCCCCACTATTTGAGTTTGTAACATATGTTTTAACAACACCTCTATTTTCACAATTGCTTACCGTTCCTGAACCAGCATCATTAGTTTCATCTTGCATTCCTGAGAATCCAACAATTCCACCTACGTAGCTTTGTCCAGTTATAGTTCCCTCATTTTCACAATGATCTATTGTCGAAGTAGACATCCAGGCTGTAACGCCACCAGCTGGACCAGAATAAGTGGTTGCATCACCTTTAAATTGAGTTGTTACTGTTGCACTATTGTAACAATATGATACTAAAGAATTATTTGTAACGAAACCTATTATTCCGCCAGTATATGTATCTTCGGTTTGATTATCTTTATCGTTAGATTGAACACTACCGCCTTCAACTCTAACATTAGTAACAGTTCCATTAATTAATTTACCTACAACTAAACCAGCAGCTTGGTTTTCATTAACCACTCTTCCTTCAACTACTCTAAGGTTTTTAATTGTACCACCTTCGACAGCTCCAAACAAACCTATAAATTTTTGAAGAGATTTATGGATTTCTAGATTCTTTATATAATGATTATCACCATTGAATACGCCTTTAAAACTATGATCAAGTTCACCAATAGGTAAGAATCCTGTATCTGATGTTAATTCTCCATAGATATTATCTGCGTGGATTCCATTTAAGTTTACATCTCCGTAATCAGTTCTAAATGCATCATCATAACTACCATAATCTTCAAAATCCAAATCTCTAGTTAGTTTAAATCTTTGTGTTGATATATCAGTGACAGCTTTTGCTTGTCCATTTTTATCCATTCCTCTTATATTTAAACTTAAATCAAGTAAATCTTCTATCGTTTGTATAGCACCCTGTTGTACTACATTATAAGTTAATGTAATTGGTTCTGATTTATAAGGCTTAACTGCAGTGACATTTATTGTTACTTTTTTTAAAGGACTTTCAAAATTATTTATATGAAGAGTTAACGATATAGTATCCTTTTTATTAGGTTCTATCGTCTTACTGATAGTATCTCCAATTAAATTAAATTTACTTGAATCATCGACGACAACCTCATATGTTGTTTCATAGTCATTATTATTTATAATTTCAATATCAAAATCTTGATCTTCTGTTAAGATTATTTCGGTATCCTTTGTATCATCTGTTCTTGAAAAAGTAATGGTATCGGATGTTTTCTTTGCATCAAAGGAAAATGATTTAGAACTTACTTCAATATCACTACTCTTATTAATTTTATATCTGCTATAAGTTTTGCCCATACTAGTCGCAAAAAATAAAATAGATAATACTAAAAATATACCAATTATTATATTTCTTTTCATAAAACCTCCATTTTTACTATTGGGATAAAGTTGTATACTTTATTAATAGTAAAATTAAATATATTTTAGATTATTTAATACATATTTTTGCTTATTTTAAACCATTTTAGTAAGTAAAATATGTATTTTTTTAATTTTTAAAAGTCAATTGAGTTTCTAATTCTATTGTGTATATATAAGGAAAAAATAAATATATCTGTGTCATTATAAAGAAGTCAAAATATAAGTCAAAATAAATAAAACCTCTTTATTTACTTGCAAATAAAGTTTTTGGAATAAAGTATACAACTTTATTTCTTTTCTTTATTCTTTTTCTCTTTTAACTCTTTCTTTTTATCATTAGGTTTAAAGCAGTATATAAATAAAATTCCACCAATTAATACTAGAAATCCAAATATTACAATTGGTTTCTTTAGAAATAAAATTACATTTCCAAGTTTAGGAATTCTAAAACAATAGACCCCTTCAATATCACTTTTATCTAATATAAGTGAATCTTTTCCACTATTGGCATCACCTTTAGTAATGTACTTAACAACTCCGTCATCCTCAAGTGAATCAACTATCCTATGTGTAACTACTGAATTATTTAAACGGAATGATACAATATCATTTAATTCGATGTTATCTGTATCTTTTACAATAATAATATCACCAGCATCTATTGTAGGAGACATACTTCCTGAAAGGACAATAAAATGCTTATATCCAAAAATGTTTGGTGTTTTATCTCTCCATAAAACTTTTTGAACTACAATAATCGTACTATAAACTGCTAGAAGACTAACAAGAATGTATGCAAATATTTTTAATGTCTTTTTTAATATTTTCATTCTATGACCTGAGTACCTGTTAATTCAACAGAAATATGTGATGTTTTATTTGCATATGTATAGTCGTTATCTTTTTCATTCCAAATTATTTTTAGTTTATAGTTTCTAGTTGCTTCTGCATCATAAGGCATTCGTTCTTCAGCAGTTTTATTTTCAGTTAATGTTAATTTTTCATCTTTATCATTATATAGTTCAAGAGTAAGAGGAATTATGTTATCAGAAGTAATTTTAATATTGTAATCTAAAAGTACTTCGTTTAATTGATCATTTTCTTTATTTGAAACAATAAAAGGTACTTCTCTAGTCTCTCCGGGTAACATATCTTCTACTTTAACTTCCAATTGATTATTACTAAGTGTCAAGATAGGAATAGCTACTATATCACTATCTGATTGTAATTCACCAATATAGCGGCTAGTAGTAAAATTAAATGTTGATAAATATAAAACACCTATAAATATTATTAATAAATATCTACATTTCATTTAATCTTCTCCTTTCCTTTCTCAAAAGATTAGTTAATTTTTTGTCTTACAGTAGATTTAACACTTATATTAGTATTATCTATAGTAGGATTAACAATGTCTTCATTATTAGTCCATTCCCAATTTACTTTTATTTTTATTTTGTCACTTTCAGTAAATCCGTGCTCTACTGTAGGTAGTTTTAGTTCACCACTAACAGTGTTATCTACAATATTATTAGGAGCACCATCGTTTATTGTATAATTTTTAAGTTCAACATCGGCATCTATATTATTTAAATTAAATATAAATTGATATTCTAAACTTACTTCAGTACCAGTTGGATCTATTTCTATTTCAAAGTATCCATTAGTATGTGGTGCAATCTTATCATTATGGGTATTAGAATTTGGACTTAATATAAGGTTAAATTCTTTTCCGTCGGTAACACTTGTACCATTTACTTTTACATTAAACTTAGCAACACTTATTTGATAAGTTCCTGAGGTTGTATCAACATATCTTGAGAAAGTATAACTAGCAATAAAAGTTAAACATATTAAACTATAAACAACAATAAATTTAAGTGCTTTATCTTTTAATTTGTACTTTTCTTTCAAAGTTTAACAACCTCCTTTTCTTTATTTATAGGCATATATTTTTAATTTTAATTCATAATTTGCTTTCAAGTCTTTACCAATATCGGTATCGTTACTTGCTTCAATCCATTTCCATTCCAAAGTATAATTATCTTGTTTGTACGCTTTTAATTTTTTAGTTTGTGATTTTAGTTCTTCGAAAGTAACCCATCTATCTTTACTTCCAGCAATATAATTTCCATTTAATTTTAATTTAAATTGCATATTTATATAATCATCATTTCTTTCAGTCATTTCAAGTTCATAATTTATAGAGTAACCATTGTTGTTTTTAACTGCAAATTCATATACATTCGTAAGACCGGGTGCTATTTTTCCATTTACGACGTGACTAGTTGATTTTGAGAAGATATCCAAAGGTGTTTCAACACTGTAATGCGTTTCTTCATCAAATACATCGACACTGTAAGGTGGTTCATATTCGTCATTATCTTCATAATCGTTATCATTATCATTGTCAGAATCAGCAGGTTCGTCATCTTCATCTCCGTCACGATCAGGATTCCTACTTGGATCATCGCAATCACAATCAGGTCCGAAAGTTATATTAAATACATCTACACAGTTACCATTATCCTTTGCTTTATGTTCTAGAAACCATAAATCTCTAGCAGCAAAGAAAACGATAAGAAGTAAGATAACTATAATTGAAGTATATTTAAGAAATTTCGCTTCTCTCTTTTTTTCTGGAATAGTATTATTTCTTTCCATCTCGAAATCCCTCCTTTTATTTAAAATTTTCAACAAAACTCATAAAGTGTTTATAAGCTTTGTTGGAAGCTTTAAACTTCCAATTATTATACTCCAATATGTTGTTGTACGTGTAGCGTTACTGGTACTTGGAATGTAGCATCTGTTTCTGCTTTTTTACCAGCTGTTGTATCTTCTGCGTTGTGAGCTTCTGTATTTTCCCACTTTAATGTCATAGTAATAGTAACTTTACCATTTTCTGTAGTAAATCCAGCACTTGTATCTGGTAACTTAATTACAAGTGGAGAACTTTTTGTTCCATTTCCTGATGTTTCAATTTCACCACCTACAGCTTCCTTAACAGTAAAAGTAATATCACTTGAATTCATACCAAATTTTTGAACTGCAGTTTGTAATGCTTCGTCAGTTGCATCAACATAAACTTCTACTGAAACTTCAGTACCATCAAAGTCAATTTCAACAGAACCTTCAGCAGTTACTCCTGGAGCAATTTTACCAGCTACAACATCAGTGTTATCTTTAACTGTAAAAGTTAGATCTTCCATTGTTGTTACTTCTTCGCCTTTATCTTTAAGGTTAACATCCCACTTTGCAACTGTTACACTTGCAGTACCAGTAAATTGTGTAGAATATCTAGCATAAGTACCACCAATGAAGAATAGTGAAAGTACAAAAAGTAACATTACTGCCATTACTTTTCCAACTGTTTTCTTGTTTGTCATTCGTACACCTCCTTATATATTTTTCTTCTCTCTATATATAAAAGCTACTGCTTTTATACCTATTTTTGTTCTTCTTCTTTTTTCTTTTGTTCTAATGCTTTTTGTTTTTTGAATTCTTCAAATTCTTTCTTTTCATTTTCATCTTTAAATTTATTATCTTTATTTTCTTTTTTATTAATTAAATATAACCATACTAGACCAATTACTAATATTGTTAAGACGATTACTGCTAGAGATATAGGCTGTTGAATGAATATTAGAACATTCCCAAGACCCGGAATCCTTCCAACATATACCCCTTCGACATCTTTTTCCTTAACTAAATTAGCGTCTTCTGTATTATTGGCATCTCCTTTAGTTCTAAACAATTTATCTCCATCTTGCCTTACTATTTCTACAATTCTATGTGTTGTTACTTTGTCATCTTCATTTCTAAAAGCAATAACGTCATCTACTTTTAACTTATCTGTATCTGTCATCTTTACAAATACTAAATCCCCTTTGTTGATAGATGTTTCCATTGAACCAGAAAGCACTATCATTGGCTTATATCCAAATATATCTGGGACTTTATCAGGATACATATTAGCCTTAAACATAATAATTCCTGCAATTAAAACGATAAAAGCTACTATTACTATGGCAATTATTTTTAAAGCTGTAAAAAATCCTTTTTTGAAATTTTTCATTATATCCTCATACTCCTTTTAAAGCCTGCATAAAGTTTTAGACTTTATCCCTCTTACTTTCTCCTACTATCATATAAAATTATAACATAATTCGACAAAATTCTACCATTAAATTGAAAATTTACACAAATTTTTATCTTTTTTTAGTTCAAATGTTGTTTGTTTACATAAAATCTTACATATTTAAAATCTACAATTATAAAAAATTAATTTCTTTTAGTATCAAAAACACCTAAAAAAGAGTGTTTAGAAGTCAAAAAAAAGTCAAAAAGCCTTCATTTTTCAAGAAGATAAAGGGAAAATAACTAAAGGCGCCTTGTTTTTAGCAGTCAAAATAGCAGTCAAAATAGTTAAAATTGCGTAGTACCAATGTTTTTTTTCCTTGAAATTAAAGTCTAAAACTTTATTTGTTTTTTTATTATGCATAAAGTCTAAAACTTTATTCCATAGAACAAAAATGCTTAAAACCTTGATTTTAAAGGATAAAATAGAATTTTTTAAATCAATATTTGACTGCTAAAACTATTAAAAATAAGAGTGTTAATATCATAAGGAGTGATTTTATGAAACTAAAATTAAGAAAAGTATTTTCTAAAACTATTGTAATTGCTTTAATAATCTCTTTAACATTTTTAGGATTATGTCAAACTAATATTATAAATTTAGCTACTTTGTTTAGAAGACCTCAAAATGCTTATAACAGTATGTATAGAACTATATCTGACCCAAATACAATGGACTCATATCAAGATTTGTTGCTTAGTAATAAGAATGGGTCTAGATACGCAGGGCGTATTTGGTCCGACAAAACCGTTTTGACAGAAGATTTAACACTGGATGTCCAAACCGATGGAATAAATGGATTAGTTACTAAAAAAAGTGATTTTTTACACGTTTTTTCAGCATTAGGTAGTAGTTTAAAAATCTCACAGCCTGCACAATTAGATGTTATGTTTTTAATAGACATATCTGGATCTATGGGTAAAGTTGGCGATGAATATGCCTCTAGTTCAAATTTCAGCGATACTCCTATGTATAAAACAATCACAAGTGTAAATAAAACAATTGATACGTTATTAAGTTCAAATTCAAATTCTCGATTTGGTGTTGTAGTGTATGGTGCTACCGCACAAGTGTTAATTCCATTAGGAAATTATACGAAAGTTGATAATAGTCCTTTTTTGAAGGTGGAATATCTTGATTCATATGGAAGTGTATCTCCTCAAGGAATTCATTTCACTTTGACTGCTTCATTTAAGGATAAAAATAATAAGTCAAACGAATATTATGTTGATAATTCTGGTGAAACTAGCAATGAACTTCACAATAAAAACGGTTCTGGCAATCGACTAAGTCACGGTACTGGTGGACAAACTACCGGATTAGGTACCAAAGATTCACCATATCACGTAGGCCATATCACTAATCAACAAGCTGGTCTTGCGGCAGCAATGGACCAATTTATTACAGGTAACGAGGATACAACTTGGAAAGCAGCTGATAATAATTTATATTCTCGTATTCCTGCGTTAATTCATTTGTCTGATGGACAAGCTAGTGATATTGCTTGGATACAGGAAAATTCTGATTCTGATTCAGAAAATCAATGGCAACGCGAAGCTAGTAATTGGAACAACGTTAATTGGAAGTTTGATTTAGCATACAATAGTACAAATAATGCATCCCCTTCAACTTCTAACTATTATAATGCTAATCAACTTTCAGGACTAGGCAACGCTTCTCCAATTATATTTCAAACTCTAATGACAGCTGCTTACTACAAATCTGCTGTTGATGCTTATTATGCAAGTAGTGGTTATACTGATATGTCAGGTAGTATTCCAACTTTAAATTGTTTCTCAATATATGCAAGTGATTCATCAGGATATAAAGAAATGGAAGATACTCAAATAAAAGGTACAATTAATGCCATATTAAATCCATCTGTTTATTTTTATGATTTAGATGGTTCTGATGATGTTGAAAGTAGTAATCTAACCGAAAACGATTCTGGTGCAAAATTTATTGATACAGCTTACGAATTATATAAATTGTGGCTCAAAGGAGAAGCAAAACATACATTTGAATTAAAAACAACGAGTGGTAGTAATACCAACACTACAAACGATATTAAAATTCCTATTAATGTAGCACAAAGTCAATTAGATGATGATAGTGGAGCATATAGTGGTTATGCCTGGTCTAAAAAAATAACAGCAACTACAATAAATAAAAATATTTATTATGTTCCTAAAGATAATTTCTTTGATACTGACTTTACAAATGTTGACAACGTTCTTGATGGTGTTATTAAATCGGCAGTAAAAAATGCATTCGTTCCTATTGGTGGAGTTAATGATGCTGGTACAAGTGATTCATTAACATTTGTTGATCCAATCGGTCAATATATGGAAATTAAAGATGGTTCAGTTGGAATAAATGGAAATTTCTATGATATGGATTTATTACTGTTTGGCAAACATCATCAATTAAAAAAATCAGCAATTTATAATTATGAATTTAACATTACTCATCGTGGACCGGAACATAATAGTGACGACTTGAATCAACCCTTTATACCTGGTTGGTATGATAAAGAAGGAAACTTTTTAGAAGAAGGAAATTGGGAAAAGGGAGATACTTATTATATTGATAGTGACACCATTAAAAAATATGTCCAAAATCTAGATGAAAAGAATATAACTGCTCAACAAAAAAACACCATTTATACTATTTACAGCTTTGTAGAAGAGAATAGTGGTGAAGATCAAAACAATCCTTGTTATGAAGATAAAAATCTTTCTTTTAAATTAAATGATATTCGAGTTTGGGTCGAAGATACGGGAAAATTTGAAGATGAAAGCAGTGCTGGTTCACCAGATTTAGGATTCGACAAAGCCATATATGTTAATATACCTGTTAATGCATTACCTGTTGAAATAGCAAACATTGAACTTGGAGTTAACGGTAAAGTTAAAAGCTACGATACTAACTTAAATGAAAAGGTAGCAACACCTTTTAGGTTGTTTTATGGAATTGGATTAGAAGAATCTATATTTACGGAAGATGGATTAGATGTTGACCTAGCAAAAGTATCACAAGAATACATTAAGAATAATAAGGATGAAGATATTGTTTATTTCTATTCAAATTATTATAGCAAGACAAATTACGACGGATATGTAACTGATACTCGTGCAGAAAGAACAAGAGGTGACGCCTATTTCTCATTTTCTCCTGATACTACAAATAGATATTATATTTATCAAAACTCATTAACTTTATATGAAATTACTGGTGCTGACCAAAGAAATGAAAATGGTTTATATGATGAAATTAATATAGAAGATGATGGCGATTTTAATAGTTTCAAGGATAAGCATCCTGCTATTACAAGTAGTGACAAGATAAAAGCAGAGAGTTGGTATTATATTGTAATAGATTATTATTTGCCTAACAAAGATACAATAATGAGAACTGCTGTTCCTCGTGAAGGAAAGGAATTTGGACTTGGAGAAGATAGTGTCAATGTTAATGTCGAAAATCAATTATGTTGGTATAGTGATTCAACAAAACAAGTAGAAGATTTTAAACTAAATAGTAGTAAACCCAGTGGAGAAATAAGTGACTGGACAATAGCAACAAAAACTGGTGGTCTTCGAGTTGGAGATATGGCTCAGAGTCTAAAATCAAAGTCAAAAAATACCACGGAGACTGCAAATAACTTTTATTTACCAACAATAAGTAAGACAACCGGAGATAATTTAGATGATAGTGATGATGTTGTAGTAATAAATGCATATTTAGGAAACAACGGTAGAATAGAAGTTAATGATTCATTGATATTAATAGCAAAAAATATAACGACAGATGAATTAGGAGAGAAAACAGTTGATAAAGAAAGGGAATATGAATTCACCTTAAAGATTGATGGTCACGAGGGAGATTATCAAGCAATTAAAGCACACAAGAATCCATATAGTAATGCTTGGCAATTGCGTGTAAGTACAATTGATTTGTTAACAGATAATAATGGATTCTTACAAGATACAAATAATAATATCTATGTTTTTGAGCAGGGTGGTAAACAGTATAACATTTATATTGGAGATAACACAGAAGTTGGAGATACTGGAGGAAAATATGTATTTAGAGTATATTCAGCAATAGATAATGATAATACAGTAACATTAAAGAGATCCGGTATGACAACATATGTTGCTGACGAAAGCGCAATAGATGGCTCTTTGAAATCAGAGAAGAACAAATATAAAAATGCTGATGGTAAAAATACTTTGGGTTCAATAGATGTATGGATTGATAAAGTATATCTTGTGCCAGTAAGTGAAGTCGAAGGTAGAAACTTTAATAATAAAGAAATAAGTAAATATGAAACTCTTACTGAATTTGTTGTTACTCATCTTGATTCAATGAAAGAAGGAGCCAACGAGTTAAGTTCTAATTATGCTACAGAAACAGTATACTTAACTACTGAAATAAAGTTTGGATATTCAGAGTCGAATAAACCTGGCTCTAAACCTGATAACTGGACACAAGATGAATGGGACACACAAGCACAAAATGTTGCTAAGTTTAAATTAAAAGCAGATGAAGGAATACTTATATCTGGATTAAAAGCATCAACAAATTATAAAATCACAGAAAATATTACAAAAAAGGATAATGAAGAAAGATATTATTTTGATCATATCGATGTAAATGACGAAGCATCAATAAAGAAAGCTGACAAAACAGTTACTGGTGTTGTAACAGCAAATTACATAGATGAAGTAGTGTATACAAATATTTATTATGCCCCAGTATCACTATCAATATCTAAAGTAGTAGAAGGAGCATTAGCAGAACCAAATAAGGAATGGGAGTTCACTGTAAAACTAACACCAGAAGAAGGAATAGTACTTGGGGAAGAGTATGACTATACTGGAGAAAATATAGATGGAGTTGACCCAAAA
Organism: uncultured Bacilli bacterium; assembly: GCA_947629375.1. Taxonomy (GTDB): domain Bacteria; phylum Bacillota_I; class Bacilli_A; order RF39; family UBA660; genus RUG13868. The sequence continues at coordinate 16,168 of CANRDN010000004.1, forward strand.
CCTGCTGGAAAAATTCATTTAACAAGTGAAGAAGATGGAAGCTACACAGGAACAGTATCCTTAAAACACGGACAAACAGTAACAATAAATGGATTACCAGAAGGAACAAAATACAGTGTTTCAGAAACAAGTGCAAATCTTGAAGGATATACAACTAAGACAGTCGGAAGCACCGAAGGAACACTAGATATTAAAAATCCAAATTCTACAGTAAAATTTAGAAACATAAAACTATCAAGTCACAATCTAACAATTTCTAAAGTAATAGAAGGAGAAAAAGCCGAAAAGGATAAAGATTGGACATTTGAAATAACATTAACAACTACAGATGATATAACTCTTGATGAGACATACGAATACTCTGGAAGCAAAGAAGGAAACATAAAGTTTACTAATAAAGAAGGAAACACATATGTTGGAGAAATCAAATTAAAAGCAGGAGAAACTGTAACAATAGAAGGACTTCCAGAAAGAACAAGTTATGAAGTTGTTGAAAAAGAAAAAGATCAAGATGGATATAAGACATACACAGAAAAAGAAACAGGAATCTTAAAAGATAATGCTGAGGAAAAAGTTAAATTTACGAATGTAAAATACTCACTACACAACTTAACAATAGAAAAAATTGTAACTGGAGGAGCTGGAGATAAAGAGAAGTCTTGGGAATTTGAAATTGTATTAACACCAGCAGACGATGTAAGATTTGCTACTTCATATAACACTTCAACGTACACAGGAGTAATCAAAACGGAAGACAGCACTCTAACATTAACGAATGATGGAAAGACATACAAAGGAACAGTATCCTTAAAGAGTGGACAAAAGATTATAATTAAAGATATTCCAGAGAGAACTCAATATAGCGTTGTCGAAAAAGAAGCAAATGAAAATGAGTACAAGACAACAGTACAAGGAAACAGCAGTGGAACATTAACTCAAGAAGAAGAAAAAGTAACTTTCACAAATCGTAAATTATCAAAGCATACTTTATCTATATCAAAAACAACGGATGGAGCTTTAGTAGATAAGAATAGAGATTGGACATTTAAAGTAACTTTAACTCCAGGAGAAGATGTAGAACTTGCAAAATCATATAATTACACAGGAAGTAAAGATGGAGTTCTATCACTATCTCAAGAGGGAGATACATATACTGGAACAATAACATTAAAGACTGATGAAGAAGTAACAATAAGTGATTTACCAGAAGGAACAGTATATAAAGTAGAAGAAGTAGAAGCAAATCTTGAAGGGTACACAACTAAGGTAAGTGGATCAACAGAAGGAACATTAAGTCTTGATAATAATGCGCCTAAAGCTGAATTTAAAAACATCAAATTATCAAAACACAGCTTAACAATATCTAAAGAAGTATTAGGAAAAGCTGGGGAAAAAGAAAAAGAATGGAACTTTACTATAAAGTTAACTCCAAGAGAAGGAATAACACTAGAGGATACATATCCAGTAGTGACAGGATCTACTTCTAGTATAATCTCACCTGTTTCTAAAGAAGTAGTAACTCTAACACACAATAGTGACAACACTTCTACTATAAAAATTAAACTAAAACACGGGCAATCATTAACTATTAATGATTTACCAGAAGAGACTTCATATGAGATAGAAGAAGTAGAAGCAAATGATGATGGATATATAACTAAAACAGTTGGTAATGTTAAAGGAACATTAAAAGATACAGATGGAGAATCAGTTAAGTTTATCAATAAGAAACCTTCAAAGAATGATTTATCAATATCAAAATTAGTAACTGGAGGTTTAGGAGATAAGAACAAAGTTTGGACTTTTGAAATAACTTTAACACCAGATGAAGATGTAACCTTATTAACTGAATATTCACTTGAGGGAATAGAAGAAAAGAAAATAACATTAGAAGTACAACCTGATGGAAGTTCAAAAGGAACGATAAAACTAAAAAGTGGAGAAACAGCAGTAATAAAAGGTTTACCAGAAAACACAACATATAAGGTTGTGGAAAAAGAAGCAAACGAAGATGATTATATAACGACAGATAATAAGACAAGTGAAGGATTATTAGATGTTAATAAAAAAGTAGAGTTTGTTAATACAAAACTAGCATCATACGATCTTACTATTGGAAAGAAAGTTTATGGTAACTTAGGAGATAAAGAACAAGAATGGAACTTTAAAATTACCCTTTATGCCCCTAAGATTAAAGATTTAACTACAACTTATTCTTACGAATTATCTAAAATTGATACAGAGGAAGAAGAGGAACCTACTAAAGGAACATTAACATTAAATAAAGTATCTGATCATTACGAGGTTAGTATTAAGCTAAAAGATAATGAAAAGATGGTTATTAAAGATTTACTTGAAGATACTAAATATGAAATAACAGAAGTAGAAGCAAATACTTTAGATTATGAAACAACTATCGATGGAGAAACTAGTGGAACATTAAGTTCTAAAACAAAACCTGTAATATTTAAAAATGCTAAATTCTCTAAGCACGATTTAAAGATTGAAGGAAGTCTAAAGGGTAATAATACTGATCCAAATAAAGAATGGACTTTAGATGTTACTATTAAACCAGACCCTAATGCTAATATGAAAGACACTTATGTTTGGGTTGATGAAAATGGTGAAGAACACGATTTAGAATTAACTCCAAATGAAGATGGAACATTTAGTGGAAAGTTAAAGTTAAAGGGAAATGGTAGTGGAACAATTAAAGATTTACCATATGGAAGTGAATTTGAAGTAAAAGTTGAAGAAGCAGGACAAGATGGATATAAGACAACAGTGGATAAAAAGAGTGGAACTTTAACTGATGAGACAGTAGTACATTTTACAAATGAGAAAAATGTTATTACACCAAACACTTTTGATGGTATCGTAAAAGACTTTATAATTGTTATCATATGTACTTTAGTTATCTTATCTGAATTAGTATATATTAAAGTAAGAAAGTAGATTCATTATAATAAGAAACAAGAGTGACTTAGGTCACTCTTTATCTATCTTATATTTAACTTATTGTTGTTTTAAAAGCTTTAATTAGTTATAATATTAGTAGCTTTATTTAAAAGAAATGAGGGAATTTTATGGGCTTAAAAGCAGGAATTGTCGGACTTCCAAATGTAGGTAAGTCTACTTTGTTTAATGCAATTACAAAACAAAATATTTTAGCAGCTAACTATCCTTTTGCTACTATTGAACCTAATGTAGGTGTCGTAGTTGTAAAAGATCATAGACTTGATAGATTAACAGAAATATATAATCCAGCAAGAACTATACCAACTGCATACGAATTTACTGATATTGCTGGTCTTGTTAAAGGAGCGTCTACAGGTGAAGGACTTGGAAACAAATTCTTATCTCACATAAGAGAAGTAGATGCAATTGTCGAAGTAGTAAGATGCTTTGATGATAACAATATTATTCACGTTGAAAGTAAAATTGATCCAGTAAATGATATCGAAGTTATAAATTTGGAGTTGTCTTTATCTGACTTAGAAATAGTAAACTCTAGAATTGATAAGATAAAGAAGAAAGCTGAAACAAATAAAGATAAAGAAGCGCTTGCTGAGTATGAAGTTTTAAAGAAAGCAAAAGAAGCACTAGAAAAAGGAACAGCATTAAGAAAAGTAGAATTTACTAAAGATGAGATGCCTTTCTTAAAGAGTTTCTGTTTACTTACTATGAAACCAATTATTTATCTTGCAAATGTTAAAGAAGAAGATTTAAAAGAAGATAATTCATATGTTAAACAAGTAAAGGAATATGCTTTAAAAGAAGGTTCTAAGGTTGTTAAAGCGTGTGCTAAGATGGAAGCAGATTTAAGTGATTTATCAGATGAAGATAAAAAAGAAATGTTGGAGTCTGTGGGAATTGAAGAAAGTGGATTAGACCAATTAATTAAAGCAACTTATGATTTACTTGGCCTTTCTACTTACTTTACGGGAGGACCTGATGAAGTAAGAGCTTGGACTTTCAAAAAAGGAATGAATGCTAAAGAATGTGCTGGAATTATTCACACAGATTTTGAAAAAGGATTTATCAAAGCTGAAATAATGTCTTATGAAGATTTAGATCAATATGGTAGTGAATTAAAAGTAAAAGAAGCTGGTAAAACTCGTCTTGAGGGAAAAGATTATTTAATGCAAGATGGAGATATCTGCTACTTTAGATTTAATGTATAAAAGATGAGGAAAGAAATGAAACCCATAATTGGAATAGTTGCAAGAGTTGAGTATCCAGGAGAAACTCACAAGTTAGTAATAAATGAAGCTTATAGAAAAGCTATAATAGATAATGGTGGGATCCCTATGTGCATTGTGCCACCTCAAAAGTTTGATTATACTGTTACTAAATATAGTGACCAAGATGAACTAACAGAAGATGAGCAAGAAATGTTAATAAGTCAAATTAATAAGTGTGATGGTATCTTGATGCCTGGTGGATTTAAGATAAATAAATTTGACAGATTTATATGTGAATATGTAACGGATAATGATATACCACTTTTTGGAATTTGCCTTGGTATGCAGGTTATGGCTAACTATAAAAAGAAAGAACTATGGAATGAGAAAAATGATAGCTTTATAAATCATAAAGTAGAAGGACTTGCCCATAGTGTTTCTTTAGATAAAAAAAGTAAGTTGTATTCAATAATAAACCAAGAAAAACTTATGGTTAACAGCAGGCATACTTATCACGTACTTCCAAATGATTATTACGATGTAGTAGCAACAAGCGATGATAATTATATAGAAGCGATTGAAATGAAAAATAAAAAATTTAATATAGGAGTTCAGTGGCATCCTGAAAATATGGATGATGAGTCTTCAAGTAAACTATTTAAAAGTTTTATCGACATTTGTAAATGATGTCGATTTCTTTTTAACAAAATGTTAAAAACATATTGACAATGATATAGTGCTATGATAATATTAAAGCGTAAAGAGATATTAACAAAATGTTAATAAGATATAATTATGGAAGAGAAAAACTTAGAAGAACTAAAAAAACTTTTGATTGTCGTCGATATGGTTAACGGATTTGTAAGAATTGGTGCTTTATCATCACAAAATATTGAACATATTGTGCCCAAAATTGAAAAACTTGTCAAAAAGTATACAGATGAAAGTGACAAGCAAGTTGTCTTCATTAAAGATACGCACTGTAAAGATTCAAAAGAGTTTAAAAGGTATCCAGAACATTGTATTAAAGGTACTTATGAAGCAGAAAATATAGATGAATTCAAAAAGTATGAAAATACAGCTTTAGTATTTGAAAAGAATTCCACAAGTGCAATATTTTCTAAAGATTTTTTAGAGACAATAAACAAAATGAAGAAACTAGAAGAAGTTACAATTGTTGGATGCTGTACTGATATTTGTGTAATAAACCTTGCAATACCACTTCGAAACTATTTTGATGAAAATAACAAAGATATAGAAATTACTGTTCCTAAAAATGCTGTTGAAACATTTGATAGCCCAACTCATAGTAGTGAAATGTGGAATGACTTAGCTTTCAAATTTATGGAACAGGGTGGAATAAAGTTAGTAAAAAAATTATAAAGGAGAGATAATATGAAGAATTTTAAAAGACTTCCAAGAAATTATGCAATGTTAACTGACTGGTATGAATTTATGATGAATGACTGTTACGAACTATCTAAAAAGGGAGATGCAGAAGTAGTATTCGATGTCTTCTTTAGAAAAGTTCCAAATAATGGTGGCTATGCTGTTATGGCAGGTGTCGATAAGATTATCGAGTACATTCAAAATCTAAGATTTGATGAAGAAGATATCGAGTTTTTAAGATCTAATGGTCTAAGCGAAGAAATACTTGAAAAACTTAAGAATTTTAAGTTCTCTGGAACAATCAAAGCAATACCTGATGGTACCCCAGTGTTTCCAAATGAACCAATTATAACAGTAAAAGCGAATGTTATAGAAGCTCAAGTAATAGAGACAGCTCTTCTATCTTTAGTAAATGGATCAATGGAACACGCAACTGGGGCAAGAAGAATTATCGAAGTTGTTCCTAAAAATGTTCCAGTAATGGAGTTTGGTGCAAGAAGAGCAGATGGGCTTGAAGCTTCTCTTGACTCATCAATTTATGGTCTTATGGCGGGGTGCTCAGGTACTTCAAACACGCTTGCTGCTGAAATGCTTCAAACTAAACCTCTTGGAACGATGGCTCACAGCTTTGTAGAACTATACGATAGTGAAGAGGAAGCTTTCAAAGTATTTGCAACGAAACATCCTGAAAACGCAACACTTTTAGTAGATACCTACGACACTTTAAGAAGTGGTGTACCTGCAGCTATTAAAACATTCGATTATATGAAAGAAAAAGGATTACCTCTTGATCATATAGGAATAAGAATTGATTCAGGAGACCTTGCCTATTTATCAAAACAAGCAAGAAAAATGCTCGATGAAAGTGGCTATCCAGAAGCTAAAATTTGTTTAAGTAACGGACTTACTGCAAATGTTATAAAAGATTTAATAGAACAAGGTGCTAAATTTGATAGTCTGGGAGTTGGTGACAACATTTCAAAGCCAGATGGCAGAATGGGGTGTGTTTATAAACTTGTCGCCGTAAAACAAAATGGTGAGTTTGTTCCTCGTATCAAACTAAGTAATGATACAATAAAAACAGTAAATCCAGGATACAAAAGACTTTATAGAGCATATGACAATGACACAGGTTACGCTCTTGCAGATGTAATCGTATTGGAGGGTAAGAAAATAGAAAAAGATAACCTATTATTAATAAGTCCTCAAGATATATTAAATAGCAGTACAATTAGTAACTTTACTTTAAAAGAACTTCAACAAGACATCTTCATTGATGGTGAACTTGTCTATAAAGATCCAACTCTAAAAGAGAAAAAAGACTACTGTGAAAAAGAAATGCAGACCTTGTATCCAGAAATTAGACGTGAATTAAATCCACACGAATATAGAGTAAGTGGTACTAAAGAATATGTGGATACTAAAGAAGATTTAATTAATTCTGTTAAGGAAAAAATAAAAAGGAGATAAGTTTATGTTTGATGCTAAAAAAGAAACGAAAAATATCGTTAAATTTATAAGAGATTATTTTAAAAGTAACAATTTAGGTGGAGTAGTTCTAGGAATAAGTGGTGGAAAAGATTCAGGAGTTGTTGCAGCTCTTTTCACTGAGGCTTTAGGTAAAGAAAATGTTCTAGGTGTAACGATGCCTTGCCACTCCATAAAAGATGATAAAGATCTTGCTAAAGTAGTTGCTGACTACTATGGATTTGAATTAATAAATGTTGACCTTACTAAGACTTATGACACTTTTAAAGACGAAATAACAACGCTTGGAGATTTCAAAGAAGAGAACACTTTAAATAGTGATATAAATATAAAACCAAGACTTAGAATGAGCACTCTATATTATTTAGCAGCCCTTTATTCAAGTTTAAAAGGTAAAACTTATATCGTTGGAGGAACAAGTAATAAAAGTGAACTTTTTGTTGGATATTTCACTAAGGGTGGAGACTCAGTTTGTGACATATCCCCAATTGCAGACTTAACTGTCGAAGAAGTAATTGCCGTTGGTGAAGTGTTAAATGTTCCAAAAGAAGTACTTTATAGAACACCAAGTGATGGAATATCACAAAAAAGTGATGAAGATAAACTAGGAGTAAAATACTCTGATATTGCAAAATATATGGAAGATAAGGATTCTCTTCCTAAAGAAATAGCAACAAAAATAGAAAAGTTACATAAATCTTGTGAACATAAATTTAATATTCCAACATATCGTAAAGAAAAGTAAAATCATATACAATAAAAATAAATGGTATGATAAAATAAAAATGTATGATTAGAAGCAGGTGGTATTATGAAAATAGGTGTCTTTGTTGGTTCTTTTGATCCAATTCATATCGGACATATAAATGTAATGGATTACTTAATTGAAAACCATTATGTTGAAAAAATAATAATACTACCTACTTTAAGTTATTGGGATAAAAAAATAGAAACAGATATCGATAAAAGATGTGAAATGCTTAAAAAAATAAAAAGAGACTACTTAATTGTGGACAATAAAAACAATCGTTTTGAACACACTTATGAAGTGTTAGAAAATATAAAGAAGGACTACCCTAAAGATGAGTTATATCTAATTATTTCAGCAGATAACATAATAGAGTTTGATAAGTGGAACTATTATCAAGAAATACTTATGAAATATAAAGTCATCGTTCTAAATAGGAATAATATTAATATTAAAGATTATACAGAAAAGTTTAAAAACAAAGAAAACTTTATAATTATTCAAGATTATCCTTTTATAAATATAAGTTCTACAAAATTAAGAGAACATTTAGATAAAAATTATTTAGATAGAGATGTTTATCAATATATTGTTGAAAACAACTTATATAATATTTAAGGAGGTATAATATGCATTTAATAATTGCAGGGGCAGCAAGATCTGGAAAAACAAGCCTTTCCCTAATGCTCAATAAATATGGATATACTCATTATAAAATGGATTCCATTAAAAGAGGTATTTGTGAATCTTATAATTTTATATATGATGACTGGGAAGGAGTTTCCCCAATTATGTGTAAAATTATTAATAGAATAATAGAAGATAATAAAACAGATACTAACTATGGACTAGAAAAATACTTATTTGATATACCATTTTTATATCCTAAAGACATAAGCTTAATCGACACCTCAAATACTAAAGTAATCTTTCTAGGATATGCTCATATCGATGTTGAAGAAGAATTAAAACTTATTAGAAAATATGATAAAGACCATTTTTGGACTACTAAAATAAGTGATAACGAATTAAGAAAGTGGACTTACGATAATATAGAGTTTTCTAAATATTTAGAAAGTGAATGTCAAAAACTTGGAATTACTTATTATGATACATCAGTAAATAGGGAAGAAGTTTTGCAAAAAGTTTTAGAAGATATAATTAATAGTTAAGGAGTAGTTGTATGAATGATTTGAAACTTATAGTAATGGATAACATCAAAGAGTTAGGAACAGAAGTAGACGAATATTTAAAAAACATTAGGGGAACAGATAAGTCTTTTATAATGAAGATGGATGCAATCAGGTTCAATAATGGAGAAGGTAAGGTAGTAATAAATGAATCTTTTAGAGAAAGTGATATTTATATATTAAGTGATGTAGGAAACTACAGTATTACTTACGATATGCACGGTATGAAAGTACCAATGGGACCCGATGAACATTTTCAAGACATAAAAAGATGTATCAGTGCTTTATCAGGTTTTGGAAGAAGAATAACAGTAGTTATGCCACTACTATATCAATCAAGACAAGATAAAAGAAAAGGAAAAGAATCACTTGATTGTGCTCTTGCCCTTCAAGAGTTAGAAAGACTTAATGTTAAACACATAATTACCTTTGATTGTCACGAAAAAAAAGTTTCAAATGCTATACCAGAATTATTATTTGAGAATTTTTATCCAACAAATATTATTTTGGAAGATTTAATTAAAAGTGAAAATATCTTTGATAATTTACTTGTTATAAGCCCAGATATGGGAGCAATGGAAAGAGCGAGATACTATGCTGATATGTTGTCAAGTGATGTTGGAATGTTCTATAAAAGAAGAGATTTATCTAAAGTAGTAGATGGTAAAAATCCAATCGTAGAACACGCTTATATGGGAGCAGATGTTAAAGGAAAAAATGTAATCGTCGTAGATGATATGATTGCAAGTGGAGCTTCTATGATTGAAGTTGGACAAAAACTAAGAGAAAAAGGCGCTAAAAAGATTTTCTTTATTACGACATTCTCTTTGTTTACTGAAGGAATTGATAAATTTAAAGAAGCTTACAAAAATAAATATTTTGATAAATTATATACAACTAACTTAACTTACATACCTAAAGAATATGAACAAAATAAGTGGCTTCATATTGTAGATTGTTCAAGAAGAGTAGCAGAGATAATAGCGTATGTACACGAAGGGAAATCATTGAAAAAGCTAGTATATGGTAACGATAAAATTATAGAATTACTTAATAAGAAAGTTTAGGCTTTCTTATTTAATATGAGAAAAGTAAGGAGATATTATGAAAGAAATTGTAGAAAAGTTAATTGAGTTAAATAAAACTATCTCGACAATGGAGTCTTGTACAGGAGGGTATGTAGTAAATGCTATTACTAATATTCCAGGTGCATCAAACATATTAAAGTATTCAGCAGTAACATATGCCAATGAATTTAAAATAAAAATGGGAGTAGATAAAGAACTTATTGATAAATATACGGTGTACTCTCAAGAAGTTGCAGATGATATGAGCCTAAAAATATCTAATTTTGCAAATTCTAATTATGGTGTTGGAGTAACAGGTAAACTTTTGAGACAAGATGACTTTAATAAATTTGGAAAAGATAACGAAGTATTTATCTCTATATATAATAAGGATAAGGATTATTTCTTAAAATCTAAACTTGCTGTTATTTATGAAACAAGAGAAGAAAATAAAGATTATGTTTTAAAAGAAATAGAAAGACTTTTAAAAGATGATTTAGGTTTGTAGGTGTTATATGAAAGAGTATAAGACAGAAGAAGAATTCTTAAAAGATTATAATCCCAAAGATTATCCAAGTTTTGCAGTATCTGTAGATATTTTAGTATTTGGAATATCAAGTGTCGATGATTCAAATTATAAAAAGTTAGATACCAAAAAAATGAGTGTCTTGTTAGTTAAAAGAGATTCTTTTCCTTTTAAAGATAAGTGGTGTCTTCCAGGAGGATTTGTTTTAGAAAATGAAAATCTAGATGAATCTCCAGTAAGAATTTTAAAGAATGAAACAGGGCTTGATAATATTTATCTTGAACAGCTATATACATTTGGGAATCCTAAAAGAGATCCTAGAATGAGAGTAATAAGTACAAGTTATATGGCTCTTATCGATAAAGATAGAATAATAGAAAAGAAGTTAAACAATAACACTTGTTGGTTTGATATAGTAGAAGTAAAAGAAAATGATAAAAATATTGAAGTAACTTTGGTAAATAATGAAGAGAAAATTGAGTTTACTATAAAAAAGGCTTTAAAAGAGTTAACAACAGATAGATATTCTTTTTCAATTAAAGAAAATAATTCCCTTGCTTTTGATAATCCATTGGTAATTGTAAGTGGTCTAGAAAGATTGAAAAATAAAATTGAGTACACTGATATTGTTTTCAATATGATGCCAGAAAAGTTCACACTTGGTGAACTTCAAAAAGTATACGAAGTAATACTTGGAAAGAAACTATTAGACCCAGCGTTTAGAAGAATAATTGCCAATAAAGTTATTGCAACAGACGAATATAAAACAGGTGAAGGTCATAGACCTAGCAGGCTATTTAAATACAACGAAAGAAACAAATAGATTTTGTTAAAAATTCTTTACAAAATCTTTCTTTTTTGTTATATTATCTACGAGTATTTTTAATACTCCTTGCCAGATATTGGCCAAAGTCCAAAAGGAGGTGTAGAGATGAACAAATATGAATTAATCTTTATAGTTAAACCTGATTTAGAAGAATCTCTAATTAAAGGTGTTAATGATTCTATTAAGTCTACATTAGAAGAAAAGAAAGCTACTATTGTTGAAGCAAAAGAATGGGGACAAAAAGAATTAGCTTACGAAATTAACAAATATAAAACAGGTTATTATTTCTATTACTTAATTGAAGAAAAAGGTTCAGATGCAGTTAAAGAGTTTGATCGTGTTGCTTTAATTAATGAAAACATTATTCGTCACTTAGTTGTAAAAGTTGAAGAGTAAAGAAAGAGGTAATATATGAATAAAGTATGTTTAGTTGGTCGTCTTACTAAAGACCCAACGTGTGAATATGTTAATACAAGTAATGGTAGTATTGCTCGTGCTAGATTCACTATTGCAGTAGATAGAAACTTCTCTGGAAATCAAGACGGAAATAGAACAGCAGATTTTATAAGTGTTGTTGCTTGGAGAAAACAAGCTGAGAATGTTGCTAAATTCCAAAAGAAAGGAAATCAAGTAGCAATCGATGGAAGAATTCAAGTAGATAATTATACAGGAAAAGATGGAAATCAAGTTTGGTCAACATATGTTGTGGCAGACACAATCCAATTCCTAGATAGAAAAGGTGATGCTCCATCAAATGTTAACTTTGATGATGCTTCACAAGTAAGTCCAAGTGATTTCTCTAGTGATTCTAGTAGCGAAGGTGCAAGCGTTTGGGACGCAGGTTCTAATATAGATATCGACCCAGATGAATTACCATTCTATTAAGAAGGGAGATAATTAAAATGGCAGAATTTTTTAGAAAAAAGAAAAAAGTTTGTTATATGTGTACAGGACACGATGTTGATTATAAAGATGTTGAAACATTAAGAAAATTTGTTAACGAAAGAGGTAAGATTTTACCAAGAAGAGTAACAGGAAATTGTGCTAAACATCAAAGACACGTTGCTGGACAAGTTAAAATTGCAAGACAAATTGCATTATTACCATATGCAAAATAATGAAGTATCCTTCGGGATACTTTTTCTTTGTAAAAATTAGTAAAGTTTACAAAATTTGCTCTATATTTGACTTTTGCTATTGACATTTTAGTGGTATTATAAACTTGGTAAAGTGGGTGATACTAGTGAAAAACGATAGCAATAAATCAAAGAAAACTCATCGTTTGAAAAGAAAAATATTGCGCTATTCCGTATTTGGAATAAGCAGTATCGTTTTTGTTGTATATTTTTTTAACCTAGTAGTAAATATGTCCCTCGAAATAATTGATAAATACAAAGAAAAAGATCAACTTAATGAAAAATTAGATAATCTAAAAGAAGAAGAACAGGAGCTATCGACTGATGTTTTAAAGCTTCAAGATCCTGAATATATTGCTAGATATTTAAGAGAAAAATTTTATTATTCTAAAAATAATGAGTATATAATTAAATTACCTGATAAAAAACAAGAAGATTAATCTTCTTTTTTCTTGCTAATATTGGAATTTTTTAATAAAATATATTGAAGTGGTGACATTATGGACAAAGTTATAGATTTTTTAGTTAAAGAAGTAAAAATTAAAGACAATGATGTAATAGTCCTTGGTAATTCTGGAGGGCCTGATTCAATGTGCCTTTTAAGTATTTTGCTGGATTTGAGAAAGAAGTATAACTTTAAAATAGTTTGTGCTCACGTTAATCATAATGTAAGAAGTGAAAGTGAGAGTGAGCAAGAATTCTTAATGAATTATTGCAAAGAAAAAGATGTCTTGTTTGAAGCAATGAAAATTGAAGAGTATGGTGATGATAACTTCCATAATCAAGCAAGAAATATAAGATATAACTTCTTTGAAGATATGGTTAAAAAGTATGATGCTAACTATTTGATGACTGCTCATCACGGGGATGATTTAATAGAAACTATTCTTATGAGAATAGTAAGAGGATCCACTCTAAAAGGCTACAGTGGATTTGATAAGATTGTTGATAATGGAACTTACAAAACAGTAAGACCACTTGTATTTTTAACTAAAGACTACATAAAAGAATACGATGATAAAAATAATATTCCTTATGTAACTGATAAATCTAACTTTAAAAACAAATATACAAGAAATCGTTATCGAATGAATGTCTTACCTTTCTTAAAAGAGGAAGACAAAAATGTTCATAAAAAATTTATTAAATTTAATGAAACTTTAAATGAATATGATAGATTTATCAATGAAGAAATAAAAAGAACAATAAATAAAGTTTATAAAGATAATAAAATTGACATAATAAAATATAAAGAGTTAGATAGATTAATTCAGCAAAAGTTAATAACTAGTATATTAGAAGAAATATATAAAGAAGATTTAATGATTATAAACGATAAGCACGTTAAACTCATAATGGATTTGTTAAACTCAAGGAAATCAAATGCTAGAGTGTGTTTACCTCATAATGTCGAAGTAGTAAAAGAGTATAATTATGCTTTGTTTACTAAAGAAATAAAAGAAGTAATCGATTACAATATCGAACTTATAAAGTATGCAACATTACCTAATGGACACAAGTTAGAAGTTGTCGATTCAATCGATAGCAATAACAATTTTGTATGTAGATTAAGTACTGATGAAGTTAAATTACCTTTATATGTTAGAACAAGAAAACTAGGAGATAAGATGTATCTTAAGAAGACTGATGGTAGAAGAAAAGTAAAAGATATCTTTATCGATTGCAAAGTAGCAGCAAGTGAAAGAGATACTTGGCCAGTAGTAGTAGATTCTGAAGATAAAATCCTTTGGATACCTGGTTTAAAGAAATCGAAATATACTAAGTTAAAAAATGAAAAGTATGATATAATAATTAAATATGATTAAGGAGGCATTATAATGAAAAATAAAAGCGTTAAAAGAGGACTACTACCTTATGTAATATTGATACTTGTAATAATGTTTGTAACATATCTTATTACATTTGGTGGAAGTAAAGTAAATGATATAACATATGACCAACTTATTACAGAGTTGAAAAACGGTAATGTTACAGAAATTGTAATCACACCACATTCTGGAGAAGGAACATATGAGATTGTCGGAAAGTTAGAAGGTTATGCAGAAAAAGAAACATTCTCTACTTATGCACCGCTAACTGATGCGATTGTTGACCAAATAATTACAATCGATGAAGATGTTAATTATACATTAGATACAGATTCTGATCCAAGTTCAAGTCCATTACTTTATATTATAGTTAACATATTACCTATAGTATTGATAATAGGAGTTGGATATTGGTTCCTTTCTAAACAGATGAATGCTGCTGGAAAGAGTATGGACTTTGGAAAGAGCAAAGCTAAATTAAATAATGAAAAGAATAAAACGACATTTAAAGATGTTGCTGGATTAAAAGAAGAAAAAGAAGAAGTAAGAGAACTTATCGATTTCTTAAAGAATCCAAAGAGATTCCAAAAATTAGGAGCAAGAATACCTAAAGGAGTATTATTAGTTGGTCCACCAGGAACAGGTAAAACATTACTTGCAAAAGCTGTTGCAGGAGAAGCAAATGTTCCATTCTACTATATAAGTGGTTCTGATTTCGTAGAACTATTTGTAGGTGTAGGTGCAAGCCGTGTAAGAGATATGTTTAAAGAAGCTAAACATAATGCACCTTGTTTAATATTTATCGATGAAATAGATGCTGTTGGTCGTCAAAGAGGAACTGGTTTAGGTGGAGGTCACGATGAAAGAGAACAGACACTTAACCAATTACTTACTGAAATGGATGGATTTGGAGCTAATGAAGGAATAATTATTATTGCTGCAACAAATAGAGCTGATGTACTAGATCCGGCCCTATTAAGACCAGGAAGATTTGACAGACAAGTAATCGTTAACTTACCAGATGTCAAAGGAAGAGAAGAAATCCTTGAAGTTCATTCAAGAAATAAAGTTTTAGCACCTAGTGTTTCCTTAAAGAATCTTGCTAAGCGTACACCAGGATTTTCTGGAGCAGATCTTGAAAACTTGATGAATGAAGCTGCACTTCTTGCCGTTCGTGGCAATAAAGAACAAATAACTATGAAAGAAATAGATGAAGCAACTGACCGTGTACTTATGGGTCCTGCTAAAAAGAGTAGGAAATACACAGAAGAAGAAAGAAAACTTGTGGCATTCCACGAAGCAGGTCACGCTGTTATCGGATTAAAATTGAGTCACGCTAGTGAAGTTCAAAAAGTAACAATAATTCCTCGTGGACACGCTGGAGGATACAATTTGATGGTTCCAAAAGAAGAAAAGTATACTTCTACTAAGACAGAATTATTAGAAGAAATAACTGGACTTCTTGGAGGAAGAGTATCAGAAGAATTAACATTCAATGAGATATCAACTGGAGCTCACAATGACTTTGAAAAAGCAACTAAGATTGCAAGAGCTATGGTAACTGAATATGGAATGAGTGATTTAGGTCCTGTTCAATTAGAACAGCAAGAAGGTGGAGTATTCCTAGGAAGAGATTATGGTAAAACTCGTAATTTCTCTAATGAAGTAGCTCACGAAATAGACCTTGAAACTCGTAAGATAATCGATGAGTGCTATAAGAAAGCTAAAGAAATTTTAAGTAGTAACGAAGATTTAGTAAAATTAATCGCCGAAACCCTTCTTGAATATGAAACTCTTACTAAAGAGCAAATTGAATATCTTGTTAAAAATGGTAAAATGCCTGAAGAAGGAGAACTTAAAGACGAAGACGATGAAGTAGTTGAAGTTAAAGAAAAGAAACCAAGAAGACATTCAAAACCTAAAGAAGAAAATAAAGAGGAATCTAAGAAAGAGGAAAACGACGAAGAAGATAACGAAGAACAAGAGGACTAAACCTCTTTTCTTTTTGCTATTATATTTTTAAATGATATAATTATCTAAAGGAGAAAATATGGAGTGGAAAATAGGAAATGTAAAAATTAAAAATAGAGTTGTTTTAGCTCCTATGGCAGGTGTTGGTAATTCTGCTTTTCGAAGAATTGTTAAAGAAATGGGTTGTGGATTAATATATGCCGAAATGGTAAGTGATAAGGCTATATATTTTAACAATCAAAAAACAATCGATATGCTTTATATGACGGAAGAAGAACGGCCTATAGTTCAACAAATATTTGGAAGTGATAAAGATTCATTTGTAACAGCAGCTAAATACATTTATGAAAATATGCATCCAGATATAATAGATATCAATATGGGTTGTCCTGTACCAAAGGTAGCTGTAAGAGCTCAAGCGGGATCTGCTCTTTTAAAAAATCCAGATAAAATAAGAGAAATAGTAACAGCAGTTGTGAATGCAGTACCGATTCCTGTAACAGTAAAAATAAGAAGTGGATGGGATAGCAATTCGATAAACGCTAAAGAAGTAGCAAAAGTTTGTGAAGAAGCAGGAGCAAGCGCTATCTGCGTTCACGCAAGAACGAGAAGTCAGGGCTATTCTGGAAAAGCCGATTGGAATATAATTAAAGAGGTAAAAGAAAATGTATCTATTCCGGTAATCGGAAATGGTGATGTCAAAGATATCTACAGTGCTAAAGAAATGCTTGAAAAAACAGGATGTGATGCCGTGATGATCGGAAGAGCAGCTCTTGGAAATCCTTGGATATTTAAAGAAATAATCGAGTACATTGATAATGATAAAGTAATCGATAAACCAACGCCTCTTGATAGAGTAGATATGTGTATAAAACATTTAGAGTATTTAGAACAGACAAAAATTACTAAAGTTGTTGTCTTAGAAATAAGAAATCATATTGGTTGGTATCTTAAAGGATTGAAAGGTTCTAACGACTTGAAAAACGAAATATATAAAACTAAAGATATAAACCAAATTAAAGAGTTATTAAAAGAATATAGAACATTTATAAAGGAGGAATATAAATGAATGCAAGAACAGCAAAAAGATTAGCAGCTTACATATTAGATGACTTAATTATAGGAGTAATAATTTCAATAATTCTTCTATTGGTACCTACATCAAGTAGATATGAAAAAGCCATAGAAAAAATGGAAAAATTAGATGAACAATACGAAGAAGAAAAAATAAATGAAGATGAATATATAAAAGGATATTCCAAAGAGACTGCAATTGTTGCTAAAGAAAATATACCTAAAACTTTAATTACCATCGTAGTCTATTTGGGATATTTTGCGACATATGCTTATTATAAAGATGGTAAGACGATAGGTAAAACAGCATTATCTATAAGAGTTGTTTCAAGTGATGGTAAAAAAGCAAGTCATTTGAAGCTTCTAGGAAGAAGTTTTGTAGCATACGGAATATTGATTTCTTTAATTGAAATAGCTTCTTTATTTATTGTTGATAATAGTTATTATTTATTCTTTTCTCTAGGAATTGAAATAGTTAATTTTCTAATTATACTTACTTCATTCTTAATGATTAAATTTTCTAAGAATAAGAGAGCAATACACGATTATATCTTTAAAACAAAGGTAATAGATTGCTAACCATTGTGTATTTTTGGTGAAATTTTGTTTATTAGTTGTTTTTAAACATTATTTTGTTGTATAATCTAAATTAAGGAGGATAAGTATGAAAAAACACAGTATGTTTAAAGTTACAATGATTACCTTGTTGTTTATTGTAGTAGCTACTTGGTTTTTACCTATAACAGAAATACAACAAACTTCTACGGATACTTTTTCATTTGTAACATCTGAGGCTGAAAAGGTTGGATTATTTACATTATTCAATAATTTATCGACTGTATTTAGTTTCTTTTTTCAACATATAGTATACGTTCTAGCAGTAGGTGGACTATATGGGGTTTTACATAAAATTCCACAATATAGAGTGCTTCTAGATAAGATTGCAAATGGATTTAAAAATTGTGAATGGCTATTTATGATTATAGTAGGAGTAGTATTTGCATTATTATCATCACTTGCAGGTTTATCATTACCACTACTAGTTTTATTCCCATTCGTTATATCAGTGATTTTACTTATGGGATATGATAAAGTTACAGCAGCAATGTTAACTGTTGGTTCAGTAATTTCTGGATTAATTGGTTCAGCATATTCTGTAAATGATGCTTATGGACTTTCATATTATATGGGATTTGCTCCAGATCAAAAAGTTGAATTAAAAATGATTCTTCTATTTGTATCTTTAGCACTTGTTATACTAAATACAATTCTATATGGTAGAAAGCATAGAGATAAGGATCATCTAGTAAAGGGATTCTTTATTCCTGAAAAAGTTCCAAATTGCAAGAAGAATATATCTGCTTTAGTTGTTATACTAGATACTATGTTAATTGTTTTAGCTTTAGGATTTATTTCTTGGAATTTCCTAGGAGTAACATTATTTGATAACTTAGCTAAAGAATTGGCAACACCAACAGCAGGTTCTACATTTGAATGGTTCTTTAATGGAGCTAATTCAATTTTAGGAATTGATACAGCAGTATCAACAGATGTAATGGGTAACTGGTCAACTCTTCAAGCATCATTAGTAGTAATTGTAACAAGTGGACTTCTTGCATTCGCTTATAGAAAGAAATTTAATAACTATCTAAGAGCATTTGGAGAAGGAGCTTTAAAAGCACTTAAACCAGCCTTATTAGTTGCAATTATTTATACAACTCTAGTAACTGTAGTTAACATTCCAGTATTAATGTCTATTGCTAAGTTAATTATGAATTTGGATGGTAAATTCTCATTCATAATAATGTGCATTGTAGCATTGTTCTTCAGCTTATTTACTGTAGAATCTTACTATGGTGTAGGTTCAGCAATGTCATATATTAGTACTGTACTAACTGCTACTAATACAGCTATAATTGCTTTAATTTGGCAATCAATGTATGGATTTGCAATGTTATTTGCACCAACAAGTGTAATTCTAGTAGTAACATTATCATATCTAGATGTATCATATGGCAAATGGATGAAAGCTATATGGCAACTATTATTAGAATTGTTAGTAGCTTTGGTAATATTGTTACTTATATTCTCAGCTCTATAAGAGAGAAAAGTATAAAAATTGGGATGACTTCGGTCATCCTTTTACTATGCATAAATTTAATAAAGACAGGATAAATGATTAAAAAAGGAAAACATAAATCATAATATTCATAAGATTCTATGAAAGGAGATTATATGTTTTCTGTTTTTAGTGAAGAATTAAAAAGAATACTTAATAATGCTAGAAAGGAAATGATTGAACTTAAACACTCTTATATAGGAACAGAACATTTTGTTCTAGCTGTTTTAAAAAATGATTGTTCATTGAAAGAATTATTACTTAAATACAATTTAGATTATGATAAATTTAAAAAGAAGGTTATTTCTTTTATGGGAATAGGAGAAAGTGATAACTCTTTAGTGATATTTACTCCTTTATTTAAAAAAATTCTTGAAGATTCAGTTATGGTAGCAAGTGACTCAAAGAAAGATGAAGTAACTTTGGCGCTTTTATTTTCTTTAATGTTAAATGAAGGTGAAGGCGTTGCTTATCGAATCTTTTGTGAAAGCGGAATAGATGTTGATGAGTTAGAAGATTCATTAGATGAACTTGATTATTCTAGACTTGATAAATCTAATATATTAAGTTACGGAGTAAATCTTAATGAAAAAATTCTAAATGGTGAAATGGATCCAGTTATTGGAAGGGATAAAGAAGTATCGAAGCTTATTGAAATAATAATGAGAAAAAACAAATGTAATCCCATTTTAATTGGGGATGCAGGGGTTGGTAAAACAGCGATTGTCGAAGAATTCACAAGAAGAATAGTAAATAAAGAAGTACCATCGAGATTAAGAAATAAAGTTGTTTATTCGGTTTCGATGGCAGATCTTGTGTCAGGTACAAAATATCGTGGAGAATTCGAAGAGAAAATATTAAAAATAATTAAAGAGTTAGAGAAAAACAAAAATATTATTTTATTTATCGATGAGATACACACTCTTGTCGGAGCAGGTGGTGCTGACGGAGCAATCGACGCTTCTAATATCTTTAAGCCGGTTCTTGCAAGAGGAAACATAACAGTAATCGGTGCTACTACAACTGAAGAATATAAAAAGTATATTGAGGACGATAAAGCCTTATCGCGAAGATTTCAAAAAATAATGGTAGAAGAGCCAACAAAAGAACAGTTGCTAGAAATTCTCTTTAAAGTAAAACCGACCTATGAAAAATTTCACAATGTTACCTTTGACAACAACTTAATCTATTACTTAGTAAACATCACAAATAAATATATACTAAATAGAAAAGAACCAGATAGATCATTAGACATTTTAGATGAAGTATGTTCCTATACCACTTCAAGAAATGATGATATCGAAGAAAAAAATAGCAAATTAAGAAAAGAATTAAATGAAATAATAGAAGCAAAAAATAAATGTTTAAAAGAAAATAATTATGAGAAAGCTATTGAATTTAGAAAAAAGGAAAGGGAAATAGAGTCATTAATTAATAAAAATGATTTGAAAATGACTACGAAAAACACCTGTAAAAGAGTAAGAAAAGAATATATAGATAAAGTAATAAGTGATAAATGTGGAGTTTTAATAGATAGTGAAACAACTTTAAATAGTCACTTTAGAAAATTAAGAAACTATCTTAATAAAAATGTCATCAATCAAGAAAAAGTTATCGATAAAGTAATAAGTTCTTGTACTTGCTTATTTAGTGGTGATAAGAAGAAAGAAAGCCCTGTATCTTTTATTTTTACTGGAACAACTGGTGTTGGTAAAACTTATTTAGCTAATTTAATCGGTAAAACACTTTTTAATAATCATATAGTTAAAGTTGATTTATCGAATTTTAGAGACGAGCAATCGATAAGTAGAATAGTAGGAGCACCTCCTGGATATGTCGGTTACAATAATAAAAATAATGTCTTTGAAAGTTTAAAAGAATATCCAAGTAGCTTAATTCTTCTTGAAAATTACGAAATGGCTCATCCCAAAGTAAAAGACTTAATAAATCAAATAATAAATACCGGTTATTTTGAAGACTCAAATGGCTATAAAATCGAGTTTAATAACTGTTTAATAATTATTACTTCTGCTTTAAAAGATAAAACTCTTGGATTTAACAATAACACTAAAAAAGAAGAACAAGAAAATCAAAATCTTTACTTTAATAAATTAAATTATTCTGATATTTATAAGATAATTAAAAATAAACTTAAAGATAGGAACAAATCGATAAGTGAAGAAGATATTAAGAATTTAATAGATAATTCGGAGTATCAAGAAAAGGGTGCTAAAAAGATTGACGCTTTGATTAATGAATTTTATAATTCTTTAGTAATTTAAAGTTAGGTATGCTATAATTTAATTAATATTGGGAGGTCTCTATGGAATTATACGAACTTCGTAAACTTGTTACTGAATCAAAAAATAAAGTAGATAATCTTTGGAGGTTACTTTGACATTGATAGAAAAAATGAAAGAATAAAAGAACTAGATAAAGAAATGTCTTCTCCTAATTTTTGGGATGATCAAGAAAAAAGTACTTCTGTTATTAACGAAATAAATGAACTTAAAAATATTACTAAAGAAATAGAAAAAGTAAAAGAAAGAGTATTGGACATAGAATCATTATTTAATGAGAATGACTCTGATACTTTAAGTTTAGTTGAGGAAGAAGCCCTATTAATTAAACAAGATTTAGAAAAATTAGATATATATGTTTTATTAAGTGGTGAATACGACCAAAATAATTGCCTTTTAGAAGTCCATTCTGGTGCTGGTGGGACGGAAGCTTGCGACTGGGCTATGATGCTTTACCGAATGTATACAAGATGGTGTGATCGAAAAAATTATAAATATGAAGTAATCGATTATCTAGAAGGTGAAGAAGTTGGCATAAAGAGTGCAACCATTTTAGTTAAAGGAAGCTATGCTTATGGATATTTAAAGTGTGAAAAAGGGATTCACAGACTTGTAAGATTATCTCCCTTTGATGCTAATCATAAAAGACATACTTCCTTTGCATCTATTCTTGTAACACCGATAATTGAAGATGTAAAAGATATAGAAATTGACCCTAAGGACTTAAAAATTGATGTTTATAGATCGAGTGGTAATGGTGGACAAGGTGTAAATACTACTGATTCAGCAGTGCGTATTACCCATCTACCTTCCAAAATTGTGGTTACTTGTCAAAATGAAAGAAGTCAATTACAAAACAAAGAACAAGCAATGAAGATATTAAGAAACAAATTAAAACTACTAGAAATAGAGAAAAAAGAACAAGAATTAGATAATATTAAAGGAGAACAAAAAAATATAGAGTTTGGTTCGCAAATAAGAAGTTATGTAATGCACCCATATTCGATGGTTAAAGATCATCGTACCAAAGAGGAAACAAGCAATGTTAATTTGGCCTTAGATGGTGATTTAGATAATTTTATTGAGGCAAAACTAAAGGAGGATAAGTATGAAAATCAATAAAAAAATTACAAAGAAGAAAATAAAAAGATGGCTCTCATTCTTTTGTGGATTATTTTGCTTTTCTTTTGCATTCACCTTCATTTTAGCACCAAATAATTTAGTGTTCGGTGGTGTAACAGGACTTTCTATTGTTTTTAAAGAGTTATTTAATTTTAATACCTCTCTTTTCGTCCTAGTAGTATCATCCTGTTTATTAGTAATAAGCTTTATTGTACTTGGTAAAGAAAAAACAGCTGGTTCTGTTTTAGGAACCCTACTTCTTCCTGTTTTCTTGGAACTAACGGTACTCCTTTATAACCATATTGAACTTGAAGAAATCGACCCAATACTTGCAACTATTTTTGGTGGATTTTTAGGTGGAGTAGGAATTGGACTTATCTATAAAGCTGGATTTACAACAGGTGGAACTGATATAATTAATCAAATTCTTCATAAGTACTTTAAGCTTAGTCTTGGAAACGCAATGTTTATTACTGATACAATCATTGTAACTAGTAGCATTTTCGTCTTTGGATTTACTCAATTTATGTATGCTATACTTGTCTTATATATTATGACTACTATGACCGATAGAGTAATAATAGGAATAGGTAACTCTAAAGCTTTCTACATTGTTACAGAAAAAACCGAAGAAGTTAAAAAGTTTATTGTAGATACGATGGGAAGTGGCGTAACTATTATGAATGCTATTGGTGGTTACTCAAAAGAAAATCAAAAAGTGTTATTTTGTGTAATAAAAACAAGACAATATTACATTTTAAAAGAAGGAATTAGTAAGATAGATAACGATGCATTCTTTGTTGTCTGTGATGCTTATGAAGTATCTGGAGGTGAATAGATATTTCTTCTTTAAAAAAGAATCTTTATTTTAATTTATTGTTGTTTGTAGGGGCCTTAAATTTAAACTTTATATTAAGGCCTTTAAAGTTAGCAGCAGGTGGTATTAATGGTTTATCTGTTTTAATAGAAAACATCTTAAGTATTAATCCATTTTTTTTTATTTTTGCTTTTCAACTTATTCTATTTCTTCTAGCACTTCTATTTCTTGGAAAAGAAAAATCTTTTAGCGCTTTTTATGCCACTATTATGTATCCTTTATACATTATGTTATCTGAAAAAATACCAAATTACATTATTATAGCTGAAAGTGACATAATCATTGCCTCCATTTTTGGTGGAGCAGTAACAGGTCTTGTCTCAGGATTTATTTGCAAGATGAATAAAAGTCCTGGAGGAATTGTTTTACTATCACAGATTTTAAATGAGAAATATAAAATATCGATAAGTTTATCTAATTTCCTTATAAATTTTCTAATATTAATAACAACTTTCTACTATTTAGGACTCAATTACTTTTTGTATTCTCTTCTTTTAATTTACTCAAATAAACAGGTTATGAATAAAATTTTATATAATTTTTAGCAAATTTTGACACTATTTATAAAAAAATATGATATTTCTTGATATTTCGTGCTGTTTTCATATTTTTTTGAGGGTTGATATGTTATAATTATATAGAATAGAAGGTGATTTATTTGGCTGAATTAATAACATTAAGTAATGTAAATAAAAAATATAAAAATGGAGTTACTGCTATTTATGATTTGGACTTAAAAATTAAAAAGGGAGAATTCGTCTTTATTATAGGTGGTTCAGGTAGTGGAAAGTCAACTTTAATAAAGATGTTATATAGAGAAGAAAAACCAACAAGTGGAGAAATAAATGTTGGTGGTATAAATGTTGCTAAGTTAAGAAACAGTAGGGTCTATAAGTTAAGAAGAAAACTTGGTATTGTTTTCCAAGATTACAGATTATTGCCACAATCTACGGTATATGAAAATGTAGCATTTGCTCTTGAATCAATTGGTGCTAAATCTAGTGATATAAGAATAAAAACTTTAAGAGCTCTAGAACTAGTTGGTTTAAAAGGAAAAATAAGAAACTATCCCGATCAATTATCGGGTGGTGAACAACAGCGTGTTGCTATAGCAAGAGCAATAGTAAATGATCCTAAATTAATTCTTTGTGATGAGCCAACAGGTAACCTTGACCCTAAGATGAGTCTTGAAATAGTAAAAGTACTTGAAGAAATAAACAAAACGACTGGTACTACTGTTATAATGGCAACTCACGATAAAGATATAGTAAACAAATTTAAGAAAAGAGTAATCGCAATTAAACAAGGAAGAATCTTTAAAGATTACGAAGAAGGGAAGTACGATAATGAAGCTATTTAGAATTATAAAAAATGGTGTTCGTGACGCCTTTAAAAGTGTTTATAGAAATTTTTCTTTATCATTTGCATCTATTTCTTCAATAAGTTTTACTTTAGTAATAGTAGCACTTGCTCTTCTAGTTGCTTTCAATGTTGAAAACTTCTCTAAAAAAGCAGGAGATAATGTTACAATTGTTACTTATTTAACATTAGGTACTACTGAAGAACAAGCTAAAGAATTTGAGAAAACATTAAAAGATATGGATAATGTTCAAAATAAATGGACAAGTCAAACTCCAGAAGAAAGAAAAAATGCTTTGGCAACAGAAGATGATTTCTTAAGTTCTGTAGCAACTCTTATCGATAAACCAGAAGAAGTTTTCCATTATCGATATGATATAAATGTTAAAGATATAGACAAGATAGATGAGACACAACAGGATTTAAAAAGTCTTGATGTGGTTGAATCAGCTGAATATGGTGATGAAACAATTACTAAGATGATAAGTATGTTTGATATGGCTGGTAAGGTTGCAATTGCAATTGCTCTTGTACTTATGGTTGTAACAGTTGTATTGATTGTAAATACTATTAAGCTAACAATCTTCTCAAGAAAAAGAGAAATATCTATTATGAGAGTAGTAGGCGCTAGTAACTTAACTATTAAAAACCCATTTATTATCGAAGGATTTATAATTGGTCTATTTGGTTCAATCGTACCAGTTCTAGTTACAATATTTGGGTATGCTGCATTCTATGAACATCTAGATAATGGTCACTTTATGACATTCTGGTTAGAGTTTATCAATCCATATCCGTTTGTATATTGGGTTTCACTTATGATAGTAGGACTTGGAGTTCTAGTTGGTATGTTTGGAAGTAGTAGAGCTGTAAGGAGGTATTTAAAAGTATAATGAAGAAGATTTTACAAATAACACTAGTCTTCTTCACTGTTTTATCCTTATATCTCATAGGAAAAACTTCTCCAGTATCGGCAGCTACCAATAATGCCAAAGGAAAAACATTAAAAGAATATGAAGACTTAGTAGAAAAGTATAAAAATGAGGCAGCTCAAAATAAAGCAAACATAAATAAAACCCAAGATGAAATTAATGCTGCTAATAATCAAATTGAAAAATTAAAACAAGAGACACTTACTTTAACTAAAGAAATAAGTACCTTAAATGATGAAATAGAAGAATATCAAGGAGATATTAAAGAAAAGATAACAGAGTCAAAACAAGTAATTGAATATATGCAGTTATCAGCAGATAGAAATGTTTACCTTGATTATATATTTAAAGCAGATTCTGTAACTGATTTGATTAATAGAGAATATGTTATTCAAGAAATAGTTGACTATAACGATAGAGCAGTCGATGAATTAAAACAGATGGTTGCAGATAATGAAGCAAGAGAAAAAGAAATAGAAAAAAGACAAAAAGAAATCGATAATAAAGAAAATCAATTGGAAAAACAAATAGAGTCTTTAGGAGACAAGAAGTCTTCTTTAGCAGCAGGTGGAGTTAGCATTGAAAAACAACTTAAGCTATATGAAGAGTATGTATCAATTTATCGTAAACTTGGATGTAAGTCTACAGATGTAATTGGAAAAGATTGTGCCAAAGAAGATGGTATAACTAGTTTTAGAAGACCAACAACAACTGGTTACATTACTCAAGAAGCTTATTATGGAAAAAGTTATACTCATAAAGGTATTGATATAGGAAGTCCAAATAAATATGCTGAAAAAATATATCCAATTGCTGATGGTACTATAACTTCAAAATATACGGATAGTTATGGAGCTTTAACTGTTGTAATATTACACTACAATATTCTTGACGGTAAATATTATTCATCTTTGTATTGTCATATGAGTGCATATGCTCCTAATATATATGTTGGTAAAAAAGTAACAAGTAACGACTATATCGGATATATGGGAATGACTGGAAAAGCAACTGGACCACATCTACACTTAGAAGTATATCCTTGTAAGTTGTATAATCCATCAGATAGTAATTGTTATTCTTGGAGTGCTTGGGCATCCTTTGGAACTAACAAACTAAAGAATGGTTACAATCCAAGACAATTAATTAACTTCCCAAAAGGATTATATAATTATTGGTATTCAAGATAATATGAAAAAGTATATGAAAGAATATATAAATAAAATTGATAAAATATTAAAGCAAAAAGAAATAGATAATCTTGATGAAATTATAAGTGAACATCTTATAAAAATAAGATTCTTTTCTCACGAAAGATTAGTTCATTTACTTGTAACCATTCTTTTTGCACTTCTATCACTTATATCTTTTTTCTATACATTATCGAACCTAACTATTGGTCTATTACTTTTAACATTGTTATTCATTTGCTTATTAGTACCATACATATTTCATTATTACTTTTTAGAAAATAGCGTTCAATATATGTATAAACAATATGATTTATTAAATGAAAAGAGAAATTTACATAGATAAGTTTCTCTTTTACTTTTCAATGTTGAAAATTTGTTTAACTTGTGTTATAATATAGGGCATTTATAGGGGTGTAGTGATATATGAAAAGGAAGATATTTTTGTTTTTAATATCTATATTAACTTTTTTTTCATACTTTGATGTGGTAAAGGCTGAAGAAATAAAGACATCTGTAGAAGGTAAATCCATAAAGATAAGTATTTCTTTTGATTCATCATTAACAGGTTTAGAAGGAGAATTAAACTTTGATGATGATTTCTTTGAAAATGTCGATAAAACTGATTTTGTTGTAGCGGAAGACAATTTATTTTACTTTAATAAAAATAATAATCATTTCGTATTATTATCTTCTTATAATGCCCCATTAACTCTTAATGTGACTCTTTATTTAAAAGAAAATGCTGAATATGATTTTACTTATGTTGATTTTATAAATTTAATTGGTAGTGATGGTAAAGAAGATATAGAACTTAAAGATAAACATATTCAAGTAATTAATTCCAAAACTGGCTTAAGAATTAATGGAACTAGTGAAAGGAATTCTCAAAACGAAAAGGATTATATCTATGTAGGTTTTAATATTTATACAATCGTTGCAATTGCAGTGGGATTCTTCCTAATAATTGCATTTTCATACTTTGCTTTTTCCAAGAATTCTTTTATCAATAAAATATTAATAAATGGAATAATTTCACTTTTATTTATCTTTGTTATTTTTTATATTTACTCACTTTATAATAATAAAGAAGATGTCGACAATAATGGAGTAGTAAACCAAAAAGATTTAAATATTATTGCCGATACCCTATTGGGTAAAGTTACAGTAGGAAAGAAATCTCTTAAATACTATAATCAGGATATTAATAACGATGGTTATATAACAATCACTGATGTTTCAAGTATTATGCCAATAATTGATAATAGTGTTTTTCTAGAAAATTTTGTAATTAATGAAAACTATGTACCAAAGGATTCTACTTTTACTGTAACTTTCTCAGTTAGTTCAAAACAGAAAGTTAAATATATTTATATAAATGATAAAAAATACGAAGTAGAAGAAACTGAGAATGGTTATAAAGCAATTATTAATTCTGGTTCTAGTGCAGGTAAGAAAGATGTAACTGTTGAAGGATTAGAACTTGAAAATGGTAAAAAAATAGATTTAACATACAGTGATAATATCGAAGTCTTAAAAGATGAACCAGATTTAAAGTCATTTAAACTTAATAAAGATAAAAAACAATTTACAATTGAGTTAAAAGACAAAGATAGTGCCATTACAAATAAATATGTTGTAATAGAAGATATAGATGGAAATATCGTTGAAGAAATTAATTTATCTGATAAAAAGACATATAAGTATAAGACAGGAACTGCTTATAAGTTTATATTAATTTGTGATTATGACTTGGATTCAAAAGTAGATACAAATAACAAATATAGTAAAACAATAGATCTTGAAGAAATTAGTGGTGAAACACCTCCAAGTAAAGATGTATATTATAATGATATAACTTTAGTTAATATTGATAGAGAAAACAAAGTAATAGAGTTTCAAATAGACGCAAATTACGAGATTAAATCAGCAACAATCAATGGCAAAAAGTATACTGTTTCAAATAATATTATTAAAGTTACTTATAAAAAAGAAGAAAAAACAACTTATAAGATTGAAAGCATTTCAACAGATTCTAAAGAGATAAAAGTTAACAAAGAGTTTACTTTATTTAAAGAGGAACCTAAAGTAAATAGTCTATCTGTCGATATAGATAATCAAAAAGCAAATGTTCAAATAAAAATTGTCGATAAAGATAGCACTCTTACAGGTATTAATGCAATATTAAAAGATAGTAAGGGAAATATTTTAGAAACAGTTAAACTAGACAAGACAACTACTAAATTTTCATTTGAGACTAATATTTCTGATGACACTTTATATGTTGTCGAAATCGTTGGCACATTTGACTGTCAAAATGGAATGAACACTGAGAGTAAAGTTCTAAAAAGTGTGGAGATAAATCATAAATCTAACCTTTACATTGAAGGTGGGAAAGTGTCAAATATAAATCCTACTAAAGGATCAATTATCGATGTAACATTTAAAGTAAAAGATAAAGAAGCTAAAGATATTAAATACTTTGTCATAAATGATAAAAAATATAATGTAGAGTCAATTGGTAACGATTATTTTAAAATAAAATATCAAGTACCAGATGAAGATGGAGTTAACGCTATAAAGATTCAAAAGATTGTCTATGATAATTATGAAATGGTAGTTAATTACAACGATATAAAAGTAGATGTTCTAAAAGATAAACCATCTATTGAAGAATTTGAAGCAATTGATGATTTAGATAGTGAGTCAATTATGTTCAAATTTAATGTAAAAGATTTAGATAATTCATTTGTTAAAGGTAAAATATGCTTAGGAAACGAGTGCCAAGAATTTAATAAGAGTGGTCTTAATACAATTTTGTTCCCTGTAGAAAAGAATAGACTTTCAAAAGTAAATATAGATATTGATTATGATTTAGATACAAATACTCTAAGTCAAAATAAAAATGTTTCTAAAATAACTCTAGAAAAACAAGTAGCAGTAGTAGATAACTTCCAATTTGAAATATATAATATCGAAACTTATAAAGTATCTGGAAGTAAGAGTACTTATTTTAATAAAAATGAGCAAATTAAAGTAAAATTTAATAGCAAAAATGTGACTCCTTTATATCCAGTAGCAATCGAGTTGCAAGATAAAGATAATACTAAAGCAACGCTTACTTACGAAGTTAAAAAAGATAAAGATGGTTATTACTTTATTATTAATGGATTAAGTGAAGCTTGTGAGAAAGAATATGTAATTAAATCTATAACTTTAAATAGTGGTAAAACAATAACAAGTGAAAAGTTTAGAACAATCGATGTTAAAAATATAAAATTTGAAGTATTAAAAACAGCACCAAGAATCGATAATGTAAGTATTACAAATAATGATGGTGTCTTAAATGTAACATTTAATGTAACAGATAGTGACAACGCTCTTTTAGATAGTGAAATAACTATTACTTCAAATGATAGAGTTTACTTAAATGAAACTATAAAAGCTGGAAACAATAGTTATAAAGCAAATGTTGGAACAAACGGTACTTATCAAGTCAAAATAGAAAAAAATTATGATTTAGATAACGATAAACTTAACGATTTAAATGAAATTAAAAAAATAGATTACAACAGAGAAATAAAGCTTGATAATGAAGTAAAATTTTCAATTAAGAGTCTAAAAATTACAGAATATGTTAAAAATGGAAGCAATGCTATTATCGAGTTTCAAAATGAATATGTTGAAAATGATGATGTAACAGCAGTAATAATCGATGGTACTTCTTATAATGTCACAAAAAATAATGGTGGATATATAGTTAAATATGTTCCAAATAAAGTAGGAGTCAACAATCTTACTTTAGAAAAAGTAGTAATTGGAGAAAAAGAATTTTCAGTTAATAAAAAATTATCATTTATCTCTCAATATGAAACACCAAGTGCTAACTATAAAAATGAAACGACTGTTGATAAAGAAAGAAATACTACTAAAGCAACATTTAATATAATTGATAAAGATAACACGATAGAGAAGTTAACAGCATATTTAAAGAATAGTAATAACGAAATACTAGAGAGTAATGTAATTGATAAAACTTCTACATCAGTTACATTTGATCTACCAAGTAAACATAAACACTATATTGAATTGGTTGCAGACTACACGCTATATGATGATAAAAAATTCACTACAACTTTATTTGTAGCTCATAGTAGAGAAAACAACGAATTTGAAATCATATCTAGTAAAGTAGTTAGTGATGGAACAGAAAAAAATAGTTCTCTTAAAGTTCAATATGAAGTTAATACAAATATAAGTGAAGAATTAAATTACTTCGTTATTAATGGAAAAGCTTATAGAGTTGAAAAAGTACAAGATGGAGATTATAGAACTTATGAAGCAGTAGTGAATACTCCAAATAGTACAACATTTAAATTGAAACTAAGTGAAGCACTATTTGAAAATGAAAAAATAGAAGTTAACAATACTATAGAGATGACTGTTTTAAAAGATAAACCTGAAATAACTAATTTTAGTATCGATGTTCGAGACAAAAAAGTTAAATTTAATTTAGTTGATAATGACAAGACAGTAACTAAACAGTTTAAAGTAAAAGTAACTGATGAAGAAAATAATAGCAACACTTATAACATATCTTTAAAAGAATCAAATAAATATTCCTTAGATTATAGCAAACTTAACTTAAAGAAAGACAAATTCTACACCATAGAAATAATTGCAACTTATAGTCTAACAAAGAAAGATTCTAAAGAAGAAACATTATATGAAACAAAAATATTTACTGGAGAAAGTACTATAGAGACAGTCGATATTGTATTTAATAAATTAGTCTATGCTTTCTTGAAAGATGAATCAAACATAGTAGATATAAATATTCCTTCTTTATACAATTTAAAAGATACTTTAAAATGTGTTGTTATTGATGGAATTAACTATGAAGTAACTTATAAAAGTACAAATAATGGCTATGATATTTTTACATTTAACTATGTTCCAAATAGTAAAAAATCATCATTTAAGATATCTGAAGGAATACTTAAAGATGGAAGTAGAATTATGATAAATCAGTCTACATCTTATAAATTATTTAATAAGATTCCAGATACTTTTATTACATCTATAAAAGAAAATAATGACGAACTTTCAATTAATTATTATGTTTTGAAGAATGATAATATAAAAGATAAAAAGATTAAGATAGTTGTCAAAGACTCTAATAATGTTTTAATCAATGAAAAAGAAGTATCAATCAATAATAGTAATACTAAAATAAAGTTAAATGGTAAAAAATCAAAGACATACAACATCGAAATATATGCATCATTTAATTATCAAAACAATAAAACTTATGATGATATTCTTTTATATCAAGAACAATTTAACTCAGAATATAATGCTCAAGTTTTAGAAAGTACTTTATCTTCTGAGAATGTTTATGCAAATGATACATTAACAATTACTTATATTTTTGCTAATGATAATAATAAAATTCCAGCAAGACTTGTAGTTAATGGCAAAGAATATATTTGCAAAAATAAAACAATAGATAGCTGTGAAATAGACTATCCAGTTAAGGGAAAGCAAAAGATAGAATACATTACTTTATCAAAAGTTATTTATTCTAATGGATTAAGTGAGAGTGTTTATTATGTCGATAAAGTTGAGATAGTTAATAAACTTCCTAATATAGAAGATTATAAGTTAACAGATAGTTATAGTAAAAAAGAAGTAACTATTGAAATAACACTTGAAGATGATGATAACTATCTAAAAGAAGAAAATGTTTATATAAGTTTAGGAAATCAAAAACAAAAACTTAAAGCTGGTAAAAACAAAATCAAGTTTAAAGATATAAAAGAGGATGAACTTTTAAATATATTGATATATTCAAACACTTCTAGTGGAAAAGTCACTATATTAGAAAAACCATATATTATGCGTAAAGATTATGGATTATCAATTGAAAATGTTATATTCTTGGATAAGGATAATAGAGAGAAAACAACATTTTCTATCAATGAGGATATAACATTAAAATTTGAAAGTTATAATACGACAATACTTTATCCAATAAGTATCACTATTAATGGAAAGTCTTATGAGTTATCGAAAGATAATAATACCTATACAGTTAAGATTGAAGGCTTTGCTGGATCTGGAAGTAAGATAATTAAAATAGAAAAAATCACTTTAAATAGTGGTAAAACAATAAGCATTGATAATAAAGTTTTGTCCCTTACAGTTAAATAATTTGATTAAAAAAACAAGGTTATGATGTAAACCTCAAATGGTAGACATCGTTATCCTCGTTCTTTTTGTTTATAAGGAATTTTCTATAAAAAGTAATTTTTTATTGACTAAAACATATGTTTGAATTATAATGTAATTGTTAGGGGGTAATAAAATGTTAATTAATAAAGCATATGTATTTAGATTATATCCAACAGAAGAACAAAAAGAATTAATTAATAAGTGTATTGGTTGTAGTCGATTTGTCTATAATTACTATTTAAATAAAAAAGAATTGATGTATAAAAATAATGAAATATTAACTTTAAACGATATGAA
The DNA here is from genome assembly GCA_947629375.1 of uncultured Bacilli bacterium. Classification (GTDB taxonomy): domain Bacteria; phylum Bacillota_I; class Bacilli_A; order RF39; family UBA660; genus RUG13868. Next base: position 50,026 of record CANRDN010000004.1, read on the forward strand.
AAAAGATATACCCTTTTTATCAAAAGAAAAAGAATGGTTAAAGGAAGTAGATAGTTCTTGTTTAAGAACATCACTAGATGATTTAGATAAAGCATATTTAAACTTTTATAATGGAAGTGGACATCCAAAATATAAAAAGAAAAACTATAATGGTAAATATACAACAGTATGTATAAGAAGTAGTTATAAAGATAGAAACTATAGTAATATAAAAGTAGATTTAAATAAAAGAGAAATAACATTACCAAAGGTAGGGAAAGTAAAAATAAGAGGATATAGAAACCTTATAGAATTCCCATTTAAAATATTTAATGTAACAATAAATAAAGTTGGTAAAAGATATTATGCAAGTATAAATATATTAACAGAAGGAATTAGAAAATATATAGGACAAATGGTTTAAAAATAAATAAAAAAATATAGGTACGGTAGCGACTATCGGAAATTGGTCTCTGGAGGGTAGAGTTATCCTATGAAGGAGAAAAACCAAACTGTGAAGTTTGGACGTGATTTATTTATAAATCACTTTGTTCTAATTTCATTACATTGATAATGAATCACTTTCTTTTTCGTCAGTTATTTCATTTTCATTAATTGTATATTTTTCATCTGTAGTATTTTTTTGGGCTTTTTCTATCATTGTATAAAACACTGAAGCAGGAATTAATCCAGTTGCAAATTTTCTCGTTATATCATTTATAAATTCGTGATTTGCTTGGATTTTAGTGAAGTTATTTATATAGTCAGTAACTTTGCCAACAAATGCTTCCTGTTGTAACATCTCTCTTATTGTCGTCGTCATTCCGTCAGTTGCTGTGTTGGTGTTCATATATCTCATAAATAGTAACAATTTATCAGGAGATAAAGAATTAAGTGCATTTGTAATAGCAACTCTGTCTGGTGTTAGACTATTTACAATATCGATTCCCACTCCTTCGGCTGCTTTATCTACTAAGTTATCTGCAAATGCAAAGTCTGCTGCACCATTTAGTCGAAAACTTAATCCAATTTGTCTGAAAAGCCAACTAAAAAAGCCTTCTCCTTCTTTTCTCCCTGCCTCGTTAGCAACATCTTGAGCAGTGTCCATAAGGTAATTTGAACCAGTATACTCGTGATAATAATTATCGTTGTTTTTAAATTCTTCCATTAAATTGTTAGCATTTGAATATTCTGCTGAATTATCAGGTGTTAATGGTACATCTGGACCATCTGGAATAGGTACTGGATTATAAATATTGTTTTCTGGGAACAATTGTTTACTTAATTCAGGTAAGAATACCCCACCCTTAATAATATCGTAAACTGACATAAGTGATAATCCAGCAGTAAATAAACCAATTGAAATTTTTCCAGCTTTTAAAAGTTTATCTTTGAATGTATCATTATTTAAACTATCTTCTATTCTTGTTAAGATAATTTTAGCTTCTTTCTTTTCTTCATCACTTAATTTTTCAATAGATGTTTTTAATTCTTCAACTGATTTTGGAACAGGATTAATAACGATATTCTTATCTCTTAAATAATTAACTATAATATCAATTATAACAAGTTCGATTGTATTGTCTGATTCTTTTAATTTTTCTTTTATTAAAAGTAACTCTTTTTCATCTTCTTCTTTATACTTCTCGGCATCTAATTTTAAGAATTTATCCGTTTCTTTTTTAGCTTTATTACTCTTTACTATTTGTTTAACACCTGACGCTACTCCTAGTACTGCCGATGTTACTAGTCCTCCTGTAGCTCCTATTGCTGCAAGTGCTGCTATGTTCTCCCCTGCAAATAAAGTGTGTGCAAAATTTCCAATAACAGGAAGTCTTTCAAGAACTTCAGTACCTGCAAAACCTAATCCACCTGATAGAGCTGAAAACCAAGGTTTTCCGGCTTGATTTTGAACCCAAGCTCCTAAAACTGATCCATTTATAAGACCAGAGACAAGACCAGGGTCAACTCCGTTTACGGCAGATGCTACATCCATCCCAAGTTTAGCACCAACTCCAACTGTAGCAGCCGTACTTGCTACAACATTTAATTTTTTTCTAGCTTTTTTAACTCGTTCGTCGACATCTATTCCTCTTCCTAATTTAGAATTTAGAGCGTTAACTAACATTTTTTTCTTCTCAGGTTCAAGTGTATAAATTGCTTGTCTTAAAGATCTATAACCTGTATCTTCGAATGAAATATCGTATTTATTTAAAAATTCTCTTATTTCTTTTTGAGTTTCTTCATCAAATCTAGTGTCTAATATAGCATCATTATCTTTAGTAGTTTCTAATTCAGTCAATATGTTATTTAGTTCATTATCTTCATTTACATTTTGTATTTCTTTTCTGTTTTTTATAATTTTGTATAAAGAGTATACTCCGAGTCCTGACGCTACTACTGCTTTAGATGTAGCAGTTGGTGCTAAAACAAGTGCTGTTCTTGCTGCTAAAGTAAATCCAAGAGTTTTTCCGATAGATTTTGCAAGATCACTAGTCATTAATTTAGTAAAAGCGTTTGTAGATCCCTGTTCTAGTGAGTTAACAACACTTTCTAATTGATTGTTAACTTTTTCAATAATACCAGTTACTTTATTGTAATCTACTTCTGCACAAGTTTTTTTCAAATCTTTATCTAATTCTGCTACAGAAGTATAATTCTTTTCTACATTTATGCCAAGTTCTTCCAATTCAACATAAATAAGGTTTAGTTTTGCTTGTTCAAGTTTTTCTTTTAACTTTTTTACAACTTCTTTTTTTTCATTTGTAATTTTTGGCATCGCCACTTGAGGATTTTCTAATGCTAGTTCCATTGCTGTTCCCCCTCATTTGATTTTATATCCGTTAATTGATTTAATACTTGCATATAATATGCTAATTCGTAAAAGTCCATTTTATCTAATTCTTCTTTGGGTACGAATTCTATATTATCAATTTTTTTCAAAAGCTCCAGTGCTTCATCTTGATTTTGATTATCATCATTCATAGTTTAACCCTCCTATTATCTAAAATAAATGTATCAAATTTTTGAGTTGCTGTAAATGATTCGCTAGTTTAGAGTTTACATAATTCTACATAAATCTAACAGTATAGATAAAAAACTCTATTAATGAAAAGAAACTTTTAGTAAACGATATGGCATTCCTTGTTTTGTTTATAAAAGTGTAAGTTGCTTACCTTGTCAGTTTATAAGATAAGTGATAGAATATGTTCGTAAAAAAGGGAGGTAATTATGTTTAATTTAGTATCTCAATATACTCCTAATGGAGACCAACCTAAGGCTATAGAAGAACTTGTTAAAGGTGTTAATGAAGGAAAGAAACATCAGGTATTACTAGGTGCTACTGGTACTGGTAAAACTTTTACAATTGCAAATGTAATTAAGGAAGTCAATAAACCAACTCTAGTTTTAGCACACAACAAAACCCTTGCAGGTCAACTTTATAGTGAACTTAAAGAACTTTTTCCTGAGAATAAAGTAGAGTATTTTGTTAGCTACTACGATTATTATCAACCAGAAGCTTATGTTCCAAGTACCGATACTTATATTGAAAAAGATTCTTCGATAAACGATGAAATAGATGAATTACGCCACGCTGCTGCCAGTAGTCTGCTTACAAGAAAAGATACTATTGTAGTCGCATCTGTCTCTTGCATCTATGGAATTGGTGAACCCGAAGAATATAAAGATAAAATGTTAACTTTAAGCGTTGGACAATCAATCGACCGAAATGAAGTTTTAAATAAACTAGTTGATATGCTTTATGAAAGAAATGATATTGATTTTAAGCGTGGAACATTTAGAGTTAGAGGGGACATCGTCGAAGTAATACCTGCAAATGAAAGAACAAATGGTATAAGAATTGAATTCTTTGGTGATGAGATTGATAGAATAAGTGAAATAGATACCTTAACCGGTAATGTTAAAGTCAATGTAAAAAATGTCTCAATTTTCCCAGCAAGCTTGTTCGTTACGAGTGATGAAAAACTTCAAGAAGCTTTAAAAAGAATTAAAGAAGAATGCGTGGAAAGAGTAAAATACTTTAAAGAAAACAATAAACTTATTGAAGCTCAAAGAATTGAAGAAAGAACAAATTACGACTTGGAAATGTTGAGTGAAACTGGATTTTGTACTGGTGTTGAAAACTATTCAAGACACTTATCTTTGCGTGGCGAAGGCGAAACTCCAACTACTTTAATGGATTTTTTTGGAGATGATTACTTACTTATCGTCGATGAATCCCACGTAACTCTTCCTCAAGTAAGAGGAATGTACAATGGAGACAGAGCAAGAAAAATGAATCTTGTCGACTATGGATTCCGCCTTCCAAGTGCTTTAGATAATAGACCTTTAAAATTTGAAGAGTTTGAGTCAAAAGTGCATCAAGCAATATATGTTTCTGCAACCCCTGGAGATTACGAATTAGAAAAGACAAACAATAAATTTGTCGAACAGATAATAAGGCCAACTGGACTTCTAGATCCCCTTATCGAAGTAAGACCATCAATGGGGCAAATAGATGATTTAGTATCTGAAATAAAAGATAGAACAGAAAAAAATGAAAGAGTCTTAATTACAACCTTAACTATAAGAATGGCAGAAGAGTTAACAAACTACTTAAAAGAGATAGATATAAAAGTAGCATATCTTCATACTGAAGTTAAAACATTAGAAAGACTTCGCGTCATTCGTGATTTGCGTTTTGGAAAATATGACTGTGTCGTAGGAATAAATCTATTGCGTGAAGGTATAGATATTCCAGAAGTAAGCTTAATTGCCATTTTGGATGCTGATAAAGAAGGATTCTTAAGAAGTGAAAGAAGTTTAATTCAGACAATTGGAAGATGTGCAAGAAATGCTAATGGAAAATGTATAATGTACGCTGATAAAATAACTGAATCTATGGATAAAGCTATAAAAGAAACACAAAGAAGAAGAGAAATACAAGAAAAATATAATGAAGAAAATGGAATTGTACCTAAAACAATTGTTAAGGAAATAAGAGATTTAATAAGCAATGTCGATGATGGAAAGAACAGTAAGAAACCTAAAGAAAAGATGTCTAAAAAAGAAAAAGAATTAACAATGGAATCAATAGAGCAGGAAATGAGAGAAGCAGCAAGAAACTTAGACTTCGAGCGTGCTATGGAACTTCGTGACATCTTATTTGAAATGAAGGCTAACAAGTGAAAAAAAGATTTAAAAAAATATACATCGAAATAACAAATAAATGCAACCTTAACTGCTCTTTTTGTGGAAAAAATAAAAGACCTTTAAAAGAAATGTCAATTGATGAATTTAAAGTAGTAATAGAAAAAATAAAACCGTATACTGATTACATTTATCTTCATATAAAAGGAGAACCTCTATTACACCCTAAACTTGATGAAATATTATCTATCTGTGATAAAGAAAAGATAGAGGTTAACACAACGACTAACGCAACCTTAATAAAAGAAAAATTTAATATCTTAAATAGTCATAAATCACTAAGACAAATAAATATCTCTTTGCACTCAGAAAACAATTATAAAGACTACTTTGAAAAAGTTTTTGAAACTTGTAAAATTTTATCCACAAAAATGTTTATAAGTTATCGTATATGGAATCTTGAAAACTTTAAATTAGATAAAAAATCCACAGATATTGTTAATAAAATAATCGCGTCTTACAATTTATCCCCACTTATTGTTGAAAAACTTTATAATGATACCGATATTAAAATAGATAATAACACTTTTGTGAATAAAGAAAATTTATTCGTTTGGCCAGATTTATCTAACAACTTAGAAATAGATAATAAATGTTATGGTTTAGATACTCATATTGGTATTCTATCAGATGGTACAGTAGTACCTTGTTGTTTAGATGGCAATGGAGAAATAAATTTAGGTAACATTTTTAAAGAAGATCTAAGTGATATTTTAAATAGCAAAAAAGTAAAAGAAATAATAGAAGGCTTTAAGAATAATAAATCCATTTGTGAATTATGTAAAAATTGTAATTTTAGGAATAGATTTGTCAATCATTAATGTCAAAATGCCTTTTTACCTCTTTTTCTTTTATTCTTTTGTTTTATAATTATGTTGAAAGATGGTGAATAGATGAAAAAGATATATCTTTTGTTATTAAGTTTTTTACTTTTAATCCCATTAACTGTATATGCTAAAAGTTATGAAATTAAAGAATGTAACCTTTCCTTAGAATTTGATAGTTCTTGGGATGTCTTTACAAGAGATAATTTAAAAGGAAATAAAAAATTAAGTGATTATAATGTAACTGAACAACAAATGAAAGAGATGCTCGAAGAAAATAATAAATATGTAGATGCAATAAAAAATCTAAGTAAAGAATATTATCTTGAACTTTTACTTTCTAAAAGTAAAAATGAAGAAGTTGAAAATTTTTCTGATTTGAGTGATAAAGAAATTCAGGATGAGATTGAACAAAATGTAAAAGATGTTCCTTCTATAACTGATTCTGGATTATTTAAAGTTGGAGAGTATAAGTTTATAATGCTTGAAAGTTATGATTCAACAAATCAAATTAACATAAGACAATATTTAACTACAGTAGATAGTACTTCATATGTATTTATGTTTCAAACAAATGCTGAACTAACTTCTTCTCAAGTAAACGATATAGAAGAAGTAATGAATAGTGTTAAGTTTAACAACTCTTCAAGTAATTTGTTCTTAATAATAGGAATAGTCGTTCTCGTGGTAGCAGTTATAGGAGTAGGAGTTTACTTCTTCTTAAAAAAGAGTAAAGATAAGAAAAACAAACAAAACAATAATGTAAATAATGGTTATTACAATCAATATGGCAATTACAACAATTATAATGGTTACTATAATTCTAATAACGGATATAACAATAACTATAATGGTTACAACAATAATTACAACGGATATAATAATCAAAATAGTAATGGATATGGTAATAATGGAAATAATAACTATAGGTAAAATAGCTAGAAATAGCTATTTTATTTTGAGTTTGTTTGTGCTATTATAAAGTGGCAAATTGAGGTGGATATTATGGATGAAATTATAATTAAAGGAGCAAGAGAAAATAATTTAAAGAATATAGATTTAACACTACCTAAAAATAAGTTAATTGTTATGACTGGTGTTTCAGGAAGTGGAAAAAGTAGTTTAGCATTCGATACTATTTATGCTGAAGGACAAAGAAGATATGTTGAAAGTCTTTCGGCTTATGCTAGACAATTTTTAGGTGGAACAGAAAAACCTGATGTTGATTCTATCGAAGGATTATCTCCATCTATAAGTATTGACCAAAAAACAACTAGTAATAATCCAAGAAGTACTGTTGGAACAGTAACAGAAATCTATGACTACTTCCGTCTTTTATATGCAAGAATCGGTACTCCAATGTGTCCTAACCACCATATACCTATTAAAGGTCAAAGTGTCGAAGAAATGGCCAATAAACTTCTAGAGTATCCAGAAGGAACAAAAATGATAATAATGTCTCCGGTAGTTCACGGTGAAAAAGGAACACATAAAGAACTTCTAGATAAACTTAGAGCAGATGGTTACGCAAGAATAAGAGTTAATGGAGAAACTCACGAACTAACTGAAGAATTTAATTTTGATAAAAACATTAAAGACTATATTGATGTTGTAATAGATAGATTGATTCTAAAAGATGGTATAAGAGGACGATTATTCGAATCTTTAGAAGCAGCTTGTAAATTATCAAATGGCAAAGTAGTAATTGAAATAGTAGGGGACAAAGAGCTTGTATTCTCAGAGTTATATGCTTGCCCTTACTGTGAATTTTCTCTTCCTGAATTAGAACCTCGCATGTTTAGCTTTAACGCACCATACTGTGCTTGTCCTGACTGTAAAGGTCTTGGAATTAAACTTTCAATAGACCCTGAACTTGTCGTACCAGACAAAGATAAATCTTTAGAGGAAGGTGCCATAGTAACTTTAGGTGATGACACAGATAATATCTATTACAAAAGACTAGAATGTATGTGTAAACACTATAAGATAAGCACTACTAAACCGTTTAAAAAGCTTACAGAAAAAGAAAAGAATCTAATCTTTTATGGAAGCGACGAAAAAATAAAATTCAATTATGCTTCTCGTAGTGGCAATGTCACAAATCAGTTGGACTACTATGAAGGAGTAGTAAATAATCTTCAAAGAAGATATATGGAAACATCTAGTGAATGGATAAGAGAATGGCTAGAAAATTATATGGTCGAAAACGAATGTGAAACTTGTCACGGAGCAAGACTTAATAATGATGCCTTATCTGTCTATGTAGGTGGTAAAAATATCTATGAACTTACTTGTTTAAGTATCAATAAGACAATCGAATTCTTCGATAAATTAAAACTTACAAAAGAGCAAGCATCTATTGCAGACCTTCTTATAAAAGAAATAAAAAGTAGACTTAACTTCTTATCTAATGTTGGACTTGAATATCTAACTCTTAGTAGAATGGCTGGAACTTTATCAGGTGGTGAACTTCAAAGAATAAGATTGGCAACCCAAATTGGATCTCGCTTAACTGGTGTTTTATATGTACTTGATGAACCAAGTATCGGACTACATCAAAGAGATAATGAAAGACTTATTAATTCTTTAAAAGAGATGAGAGATTTAGGAAATACGCTTATTGTCGTAGAACACGATACTGATACGATGCTTGCAGCAGATTACCTTGTCGATATTGGACCGAAAGCAGGAGAAGAAGGTGGTTATGTCGTTGCAAGTGGAACACCAGAAGAAGTTATGAAAGTTGATGAAAGTATCACTGGTCGTTATTTAAGCGGTAAAGAAAAGATAGAAATACCTTCTAAAAGAAGAAAAGGTACAGGTAAATTTATCGAAGTTTTAGGCGCTAAAGAGAATAACCTAAAAAATATTGATGTTAAATTCCCACTTGGTACATATACTTGTGTTACAGGAGTATCAGGAAGTGGAAAAAGTAGTCTTGTAATGAGGATCCTTTCAGCAGCGTGTATGAAACATATTTATAAATCGAAAGTAACACCAGGTAAACACGATAAAATAAAAGGACTAGACAACATCGATAAGATTGTTGAAATAACCCAAAACCCAATTGGAAGAACACCAAGAAGTAACCCTGCTACATATACAGGAGTCTTCGATGACATAAGAGACTTGTTTACTAACACTAAAGAAGCTAAGATGTATGGCTTTGAAAAGAATAGATTTTCCTTTAATGTAAAAGGTGGAAGATGTGAAGCTTGTAGAGGAGACGGTGTTAAAAAAATAGAGATGCATTTTCTTCCAGATGTTTATGTTCCTTGTGAAGTTTGTAAGGGAACTCGTTACAATAGTGAAACCCTAAATATAAAATATAAAGGAAAGAATATTGCTGAAGTACTCGAAATGAGAGTAAGCGAAGCAATTAAATTCTTTGAAAATGTACCTAAAATAAAAGCTAAACTTCAAGTTTTGGAAGATGTAGGTATTGGATATTTAAAACTTGGACAAAGTGCTCCAACTCTTTCTGGTGGTGAAGCAGGTCGTGTAAAACTTGCTAAAGAATTACAGAAAAAAGCAACTGGAAAAACTTTATTTATAATGGATGAACCAACTACTGGTCTTCACTCTGCAGATATTAAGAGACTACTTGCAATTATTCAAAAAATAGTAGATAATAATGATACAGTAATAGTTATCGAACACAATCTTGATATGATAAAATGTGCCGACTATATTATTGATATAGGGCCTCTTGGTGGAGAAAATGGTGGTGAAATTATTGCCACTGGTACTCCAGAAGAAGTTTCTAAAAATAAAAATTCTTATACAGGTGAATTCTTGAAACGAATTCTATAATGGAGGACTCAATGAAAATAGTTAATAAAGGTAAATTTAATATAATTTTAGAAATAATACTTTATTCAGTTTTATATACTGCTGCCTTTTTAGCTGTGGATGGAATGTTTGATAGCTTTGAAATAAATAGTAGATATCCAATTTTGGTGGCATTTCTAGCAATAATTGTCATTTATGTTTTAGAAAAAGTTATTAAACCGATTCTTGTAACTATTACAACACCACTTATGGGAATTACTTTTGGACTTTTCTATTTTGTTATTAATTCATTTATCTTAAAACTAACAGATTGGATATTGGGTCCAAAGTTAGAGTTTACTGATATTTGGGTATTATTCTTTATATCGATAGTATTGGCTGTTCTAAATTTATTGATTGAAAAATTAATAATTGAACCAATAATTAGGAGGTCAAATAAGTAATGGATAGGGTTGCGTTAGATTTAGGATTCGTTCAAATATACTGGTATTCAATTTGTATTTTAATTGGACTTTTAGTAGGAATGTACTTAGTATATCGTGAAGCTAGTAAAAAAGGAATTAATGATAGTTTTGTAACAAACTTAATATTTGATACTGTAATTATCTCAATTATTGGAGCAAGACTTTATTATGTAATATTTAATTGGGGTTATTATTCTAAACATACTTTGGAAATATTTGAAATATGGGGTGGAGGATTAGCAATTCACGGAGCAATAATTCTAGGTGGATTGTTTCTAATTTGTTACTCTAGGAAGCATAAGGTCGATACTTTAAGACTTTTGGATATCTGTTCAGTTGGATTAATAATTGGTCAAGCTATTGGAAGATGGGGAAACTTCTTTAATCAAGAAGCTCACGGAGGTGTTGTGTCTCTTGAGTTTTTAAAGAGTCTTCACCTACCACAATTTATAATAGATAATATGTATATCTTTGATAGTGCTGATGGAATATTTGCTTATCGTCATCCGACATTTTTGTATGAATCTTTATGGTGTCTTTTAGGATTTATAATCCTTTTAATAATAAGAAGAAGAAAATATGTTAAAACAGGTCAAATATTTGGTACTTATTGTATTTGGTATTCAATTGGAAGATTCTTCATTGAAGGACTAAGAACAGATAGTTTGATGTTATCTTCACTTAGAATGGCTCAAATCGTATCTATCGGAATGTTTTTAGTAGGTGTCTTCTTTGTTGTAAGAAGATTTAGATGTGGAAAGTTTGATTTTCTATATAATGATGTATCCTATATAAAGAAAAGCAAGAATTATTTTGGAAAAGTATCACATCCTGCCGATTCAGCATCACAACCCAAAAGTGAACCTCCAAAAGAAACAAAAACAACATTTATGCCTCCTGGTGAACCTGTTGTACAAGAAAGCGTTATGCCAGAGACTAGTATGCCACTACAAAGTGAAATAAATCAGTTTAATAATATTGGTATTCCTCAGGCTCCAGTTGAAAATGTTGCAATGCCACAAAATAATATGATGACAAACGAGCAAATCTCAAATGAAATGTCAATGCCTCAAAATAATGTAGACATAAATTCAGTTTCAACACCAACAGAACAAACTGTTAATAATGGTTTCAATGTTAGTTTAGAACAAGCAGAACAGCAAATAAGAGCCCAAGTTGAAAATCCAGAACAATATGGAATGTCAGTTGATATAAATCAGGTTCAAAATGGTAATATAGAAAATACTGGTGAACCTCAATTTGAAGATGTATTAAATCACTTCAAAGCACCTGTAACTAATAACTTGATGGAAAATCAGCAAATAAATCAACCTGTTAATAATATAGAACCACAACAAGTAGATATACCAAGACCGGTAGCTGATCCATCAATACCTAACCAACTTGGAGAAATGATCCACAAACAGCAAGAAAACCAACCAGTAGGAATGGATATAAACAATCAAAATAATTCAAATGGCAATTTCGTATAATTAAAATAATTAAGCAATAGACTATGATTTATAGATTATTGCTTTTTAATTTAACCTTTAATTAAATATTTTCGAAATATTGTTTGACTTACACCTTGAATTGTGTTATTTTAATGGTGACACGTAAAAGGTGTTTTTATTTTGGTAAAATAAAGGTGGGGAAAGAATGGCTTTAAAAGAAAAAAAGAAAGTTGACAAAAAAAGTGAAGAACTTCAAAAAGAAATGGACAAAGTATTAGAAGAAGAAAAGAAAACTTCTAATAAAAAAGAAATAACAAAAAAAGATAAAAAGGAAGACAAGAAATCTTCTAAAGACAAAAAAGAAAAAAAGAATAACGCACCTGTTGTTAAAAAAGAATCTTGGTGGCACGGAGTTAAATCAGAATTTAAGAAAGTTAGATGGCCTAATAGAAAAGAAATGGTTAAGTACTCTGTTGCAACAATAACATTTATTATATTTTTTGCATTATTCTTCTATTTAATTGAAGTTGCAATCTTTTATATAAGACAGTTATAGAGGTGAAAGTATGGATAAACAATGGTATGTAGTTAATACTTATTCTGGACACGAGAATAAAGTAAAAGAAAAATTAGAAATGCGTGCTCAATCTATGGATATGAAAGATTACATCTTTAGAGTAGTTGTTCCTGAACAAAAAGTAGTAGAAGAAAAAGATGGTGTATCTAAAGAAAAAGTTAAGAAGATGTTTCCTGGATACGTTTTAATAGAAATGGTAATGAGTGATGAAGCTTGGTTCGTTGTTCGTAACACTCCTGGTGTAACAGGGTTTATCGGATCAAGTGGAAAAGGTGCAAAGCCAACACCACTTCAACCATATGAAGTTGATAATATCTTAAAGAATATGGGTATTAGTAGACTTGAAGTTGATAAAGAACTTGAAATTGGTGCTAAAGTTAAGATAATATCTGGTGCATTTTCTGGAATGTATGGTGTAATTGAATCTATCGATTTACCAAATCAAAAATTAGAATTAAATGTCGATTTGTTTGGTCAAGAAACTACTGTTGAGGCTGAATTATCACAAATTGAACTAGCAAATAACTAAAAATACTTGCAAAATAAAGAAAAAAGTGATAATATCAAATCGCTATATTTAATTATATAGATTAATTAGTGGGAAGCGAAAGAGCGCAACAATGCGTAAAAAAGAGTGCTATTTGGACCACTCGCGAAAACTAAAAAATATAGGAGGTGTTTTTCGTGGCAAAAGAAGTTGTAAAAAAAGTTAAGTTGCAAATTCAAGCAGGAAAAGCTACACCAGCTCCACCAGTTGGAACTGTTTTAGGACCTGCCGGAATTAATCTACAAGAATTTTGTACAAAGTATAATGATGCAACTAAAGATAAAATGGGAGATGTATTACCAGTTGAAATTTCAATCTATGATGATAGAAGTTTTGATTTCGTAGTTAAAACTCCACCAACAGCATTTTTAGTTAAGAAATATGCTAAAATTGCAAAAGGTTCTACAAAAGGATCAAGCGAAACAGTAGCTAGCCTTACAAAGGACCAATTAAAAGAAATTGCTGAAATAAAATTACCTGACTTAAACTGTTATTCAGTTGAAGAAGCTATGAAAATAGTTGAAGGTACTGCCCGTAATATGGGTGTAACTGTTAAAGAATAGTTAAATTATTATACATATAGGTTTATACCTATGTGGGAGGAATATGCTGACGAATTATCGTCACTCGCTCCAATCCGCTAGACCACATAAGGAGGAAAAAAATAATGAGAAAAAGAGGTAAAAAGTACGTTGAAGCCTTAAATAAGCTTGAAAAAGGAAAAACTTATACAAAAGAAGAAGCTGTTAAACTTGCAAAAGAAACATCAACAAGTAAATTTGTTGCTTCTGTTGAATTAGCTGTAAGATTAAATCTTGATACTAAAAAAGCAGATCAACAATTAAGAGGAGCTATTGTATTACCACACGGAACTGGTAAATCTAAAAAAGTCTTAGTTATTGCTAGAGGAGAAAACGCTACAAAAGCTAAAGAAGCTGGAGCTGATTTCGTTGGAGATACAGATATGCTTGAAAAAATCGAAAAAGAAAATTGGTTCGGTTTTGATGTTATGATTGCAACTCCTGATATGATGCCATTACTTGGTAAATTAGGAAGAGTTTTAGGACCTAAAGGATTAATGCCAAACCCTAAAACTGGAACAGTTACTACTGATGTAGAAAAGGCTGTTAATGATGTAAAAGCTGGACGTGTTGAATATAGAACAGACACATTCGGAAACATCCATGGAATTATTGGAAACACATCATTTACTGAAGAACAATTGGTTGAAAATCTTGATGCATTTATGAATGTATTAATGAAAGCTAAACCATCTACAGTAAAGGGTGACTATGTAAAAAATATTTCAATAGCAACTACTATGGGTCCTGGAATTAAAATTATTACAAATTCTTTTGACAATTAGTAGATGTTAGTATATAATACAATTAATTTGTTGGTGCCATAGACAGTAGGTCGTTTGTAAATCCTACCGAGGACTAAATTAAACTTTGTTTTTAGGTCTCTATGGGTACATAGGGACTTTTTATTGCTCCAATAAATTAAAAAAAGAAGGAGGATTCTTATGGCAAGTGAGAAAATCTTAGCAAAGAAACAAGAAGTAATTGATGAAATTAAATCAAAGGTTCAAGATTCTAATTCAGTTGTTATATTCACTTATACTGGATTAACAGATGAAGATACTAAGAAATTAAGAAGATCTTTAAGAGAATCTGGTTCTGACTACAAAGTATATAAAAATACTTTAATGGCAAGAGCATTCGATGATTTAAAGATTGACTTAAATGAACATTTAACTGGTTCTAGTGCTTTAGCATATGGAACTGATTCAATCGCACCAATTAAAACTATCGCAGACTTTGCAAAGACACACGACGTTGTAACATTAAAAGTTGGAATCGTTGACGGAGAAGTTACTGATAAAGATAAGTTAGCAGAACTTGCAACTATTCCATCAAGAGAAGGACTACTTACTATGCTTGCAGCTGGTATGATGGGAATTCCAAAAGACTTATCAATCTGTTTAGATTTATATGCTAAACAAAAGGAAAATAATTAATTAAAGGGAGGAAATTTGAAATGGCAAAATTAACAAAAGAAAGCTTTATCGAAAGTTTAAAAGAAATGAGTCTATTAGAAATTAAAGAATTAGTAGACGCTATGAAAGAAGAATTCGGAGTAGATCCAAGTTCAGTAGCAGTTGCAGCACCAGTTGCAGGAGCTGCTGCAGTTGATGAAGGACCAAGCCAAGTTACAGTTACACTTGTTAACGCTGGACCTGGTAAGATCAATGTAATCAAAGTAATTAAGGAAATTACTGGATTAGGACTTGCTGATTCTAAAGCTATCGCTGATAACGGTGGAGCTGTTAAAGAAAACATTCCAGTTGACGAAGCTAACGAAATCAAAGCTAAATTAGAAGAAGCTGGAGCAGAAGTAGAAGTTAAATAATGAAGGCATACGAAAGTATGCTTTTTCTATGCACGAATATATTTTAAAAATTAGTTAATAATATTAATTATGTCCTTAAAATTAACAAAAATGTATAAAACACTTGATTTTCACCTCAAATTATCATATAATGATAAAAAGAGGTGAAAATATGATAATTACTAGTGATATTCTAAAAGAAAAAATGCAAAATTACTCTAATAAAGATACTAAATTATCAAGAGAAGTGAAAGCAGGTAAAATATTTAAAATAATAAATGGATTATATGAAACCAATCCCAATACTCCTGGTTATCTACTTGCAGGCAGTATATATGGTCCATCTTATATTTCTTTTGAATATGCTTTATCATACTATGGTTTAATACCTGAAAGGGTAAATACAGTTACTTGTGCGACTTTTCATAAAAAAAAGAAAAAAAGATATGTTAATAGTTTTGGAATATTCACATATAGAGATGTACCAGATATGGCTTATCCAGAATATATTTTATTGAAAATGGAAGATGGCTACTCTTACCAAATTGCCACTCCTGAAAAGGCTTTGTGTGATAAGATATACACTTTATCTCCATTAAGTAATTATAATAACATTGAAAATATGTTGTTTAACGATTTAAGAATTGATGAAGAAGAATTTCAAAAGTTAGATGTAAATAAAGTTGAAAGATTAAGTGATTTATATCACTCAACTAATGTTAAATTGCTTGCTAAATATATGAGGAGGAATTTGAATGAATAATGTTATTGAACAGATGTTAATGTCATATGACATAAAAACAACAAATGATGAAGTTAATGCTTTAAAAGAGATTATTCAAGAATTGGTGCTTTCAGGTTTATCTCGAGGAGGATTTTTTAACGAAGCAGCATTTTATGGTGGAACAGCACTAAGAATTTTTTACAAATTAGATCGTTTTTCTGAAGATTTAGATTTTGCTTTACTTAGTCCAAACAAGGAATTTAACTTAAGTAAATATTTTGAATTCATCGAAAAAGAAGTAAAGTCATATGGTTTAAATTTAGAAATCTATGCTAAGCAAAAACATAATGCAACAAATATATCTTCTGCTTTCTTAAAGGGAGATACCTTAGAACACATTTTGAAATTTTTCCCTAATGAAAAGAATAGTTCATATAGCCATACTTTAAAAGATATAAAAATAAAATTTGAAATAGATATTAATCCTCCAAAGGGTGCAACATATGAGATGCAATATAAATTGCTACCAAGCCCACATCAAATAAGATTATATGATAAGTCATCTTTATTGGCAGGAAAAATTCACGCAATATTATGTCGTAATTGGAAGAAGAGGATAAAGGGAAGAGATTTATATGATTATGTATTTTTTATTGCTAATAATGTCAATGTAAATATTGAATTGTTGAAAAACAAATTAGTTGAATCAAAGTACATTGATGAAGATGAACCCTTTAATTTAGATATTCTAAAAAAATTATTATCAGATAAATTTAAAGAAATAAATTATACAGAAGCTAAAGAAGATGTTATACCGTTTATTAAAGATATTAGTAGTTTGGAATTATGGAATAGTGACTTCTTTATAAAAATTACCGAACAATTGAGCAGTTTATAATTATCTATATTTTATTGCTTATTTGTTTTTAAACATCTCTTAACACTTTAAAGAATAATTGATTAAAAAATATCTTGAAAACGAAATGCTTTTGTTGTAATATAAGGTTACGAAAGGAGTTAACTATAATTTTTTGTTGTAGTTAACTCCATTTTTTCTTTCTAAAGGACGGATAAGATGAGCCAATATTTTGATAATGTAGCACTACCTAGTAACATTGTAGAATTTGAAACACATTTTTTAGATAATAAATTTAGATTTAAAACAGATAATGGAGTTTTCTCAAAAGAGAAATTGGACTTTGGAACTAGACTTCTTCTTGAAAACTTACCGATAAAAGAAATATCTGGAGATATTCTTGACCTTGGATGTGGGTATGGTGTTGTAAGTATCATACTTTCGAGATTTGTAGATGCCAAGTTCGATGCAGTCGATGTTAATAAAAGAGCACTTCATTTATTAGAAATGAATATTAAACTTAATAATTCGAGTGACATTACTTTCTTTGAAAGTAATTGTTATGACTCTATAGATAAAGATAAACTATATGATTATATAATTACTAATCCTCCAATTAGAGCTGGTAAAGATATAGTTTATAAAATGCTTAGAGGAGCAAAAGAACATTTAAAACCTGGAGGCCTTCTTTACTTTGTAATGAGAAAAGATCACGGTGCTAAAACAGCAATAAGAGATATATCAGACATATACAATTCTGAAATTATTTGTAAAGAAAAAGGTTTTTTTGTAATAAAATGTTTTTTGCGTTGACAACTTGAATTATTTGTGTTATTAATATAAATTGGCTACGTATTAGATTGGGCTATTTTGTTCTTTGTAAAATTATTGTAATAGGGGTGAATTTTAGTGGCATATAAGGTTATTAATTGTGGTGAACACAGACAAAGAAGAAGTTTTTCTAGAATTAGAAATACCTATGAACTAACAGACTTGTTAGAGATTCAAAAAAAGTCATATCAGTGGTTTATTGAAACTGGTATTAAAGAAGTTTTTGATGATTTATTCCCTGTTGAAAACTTTTCAGGTACTTTATCATTAGAATTTGGTGATTATCATTTCGACGAACCAAGATATAGTATCAGACAAAGTAAAGATAGAGAGACTACTTATGCAGCACCATTAAAGGTTGAAGTTAGATTATTCAACCACGAAACTGGTGAAGTTAAAGAGCAAGAAATCTTTTTAGGTGATATGCCTATAATGACTGATAGTGGATCTTTTGTAATTAATGGAGCAGAGCGTGTTATCGTTTCTCAATTAGTAAGATCTCCTAGTGTTTACTTTAATCGTGAAGTAGACAAAAACGGAAGAAGTAGTATTACTTCTCAAATAATTCCAACACGTGGAACTTGGTTAGAGTATGAAACAGATGCCAAGGATGTTTTGTATGTAAGAATTGATAGAACTAGAAAAGTTCCTCTTACTACACTTTTGCGTGCTTTTGGACTTTCTAGTGATGAAGATATCCTTAAATTATTTGGTAAAGATGAATATATTGAAAACACTTTAGCAAAGGATTCAACTAGAAATACAGATGAAGCATTAATTGAAATTTATGAAAAATTAAGACCAGGAGAACCATCTACACTTGATTCTTCTAAAAACCAAATTATTACTAGATTCTTCGATGAATTTAGATATGATTTAGCTCGTGTTGGTCGTTATAAATTTAATCGTAAATTAAATGTACTTGATAGAGTACTTAATCAAACACTTGCTGAAGACATTAAAGTTAACGGTGAAGTTGTAATTGAAAAAGGTACAGTTGTAGACAAAGATGTATTTAATAAATTAAAAGAAATATATGCAGATGGATACAATTTGGTTCCTGCTAAAATTAATGAAGAATTAGATACATATGATAAGATTCAAACAATAAAGATTTATAATCCTAATAATAAGAAGGAAGTATTTACTTTAATTGGTAATGATCAATCAATAGATGTTAAGAGATTAACTATATCTGATGTTTATGCATCTGTATCATATTATTTAAATTTATTACACGGATTTGGTAATTTTGATGAAATAGACCACTTAGGAAATCGTCGTGTAAGACAAGTTGGAGAACTATTACAAAATCAATTTAGAATTGGTGTATCTCGTATGGAAAGAGTTATTCGTGAGAGAATGACTACTCAAGAGATGGAAGAAGTTACTCCAAAAACATTAATTAATATAAGACCTATTACAGCAGCAATGAAAGAGTTCTTTGGTTCAAGCCAATTATCTCAATTTATGGATCAAACTAACCCAATTGCTGAATTAACAAATAAAAGACGTTTATCTGCTTTAGGACCAGGAGGACTTTCTCGTGATAGAGCAGGTATGGAAGTTCGTGACGTTAACGCTTCTCACTATGGTAGAATTTGTCCAATTGAGTCTCCAGAAGGACAAAACATCGGACTTATTACATCACTTGCAAGTTATGCCAAGATTGATGATTATGGATTCATAATGACTCCATATAGAAAAGTAGTTGATAAGAAATTAACTGACCAAGTAGATTACTTAACAGCAGATCAAGAAGCAGATATGATGATATCAATTGCTACTGTATCTGTTGATGAAAACAATATGATGACTGATGAAGTTGTTCCAGCAAGATTCCGTGGTGAAAACTTACTTGTTAAACCTGAACAAGTTGACTATGTAGACGTATCACCTCAACAAGTTGTAGCTGTTACAACAAGCTGTATCCCATTCCTTGAACACGATGATGCAACTCGTGCCTTGATGGGTGCAAATATGCAACGTCAGTCAGTACCACTATTAAAAGCAGAAGCACCATTAGTTGGAACAGGTGTAGAATATGTTGCTGCTCGTGATTCCGGTGTAGAAGTTTTATCTAAAGCTGATGGTGTTGTCGAATATGTCGATGCAAGAAAAATAGTTGTTAAAAATAAAGAAGGAAAAGACGAATATCACTTATCTAACTTTGAACTTTCAAATGCTGGTACTTGCCAACATCAAAGACCAATAGTAAAAGTTGGAGATAAAGTAAAACGTGGATCAGTTTTAGCTGATGGACCTTCTACAGACCAAGGAGAACTTGCTCTTGGTAAAAATGTTGTTGTAGCATTTATGACATTTAATGGATACAACTACGAGGATGCTGTAATCCTTAACGAAAGACTAGTTAAAAATGATGTATATACTGGTATTCACCTAGAAGACTTTGAAATGCAATGCCGTGAAACTAAATTAGGACCAGAAGAGATAACTCGTGATATTCCTAACGTTTCAGAAGAAGCAAGAAAGAACCTAGATGAAAATGGTATCGTTATAGTAGGAACAGAAGTTAAAGAAGGAGATATCCTTGTTGGTAAAGTTACACCTAAGGGAATGGCTGAATTAACTTCAGAAGAAAAATTACTACACGCAATATTTGGAGAAAAGACTCGTGAAGTAAGAGATACATCTTTACGTGTTCCACACGGTGGAGATGGAATTGTTCACGATGTTAAAGTATTCTCAAGAAAAGATAATGATGAATTACCAGCTGGAGTTTCTAAAGTAATTCGTGTATATATTGCACAAAAGAGAAAGATTCAAGTTGGAGATAAAATGTCAGGTCGTCACGGAAATAAAGGTGTTATTTCCCTTGTACTTCCTGAGGAAGATATGCCTTATTTACCAGATGGTAGAACAGTTGATATAATGCTTAACCCACAAGGTGTTCCATCTCGTATGAATATCGGACAAGTACTTGAAATGCACTTAGGAATGGCTGCTAAAGAATTAGGAGTACACGTTGCAACACCAGTATTTGATGGTGCTAAGACAGAAGATATTGCTGAAATGATGAAAGAAGCAGGAATGTCTGAAGATGGTAAATACACATTGTATGATGGTAGAACTGGTGAACCATTCGATAATAGAATTACTGTTGGTGTAATGTATATGATTAAACTACACCATATGGTAGATGATAAATTACACGCTCGTTCAACTGGACCTTACTCAATGGTTACTCAACAACCACTTGGAGGTAAAGCACAGTTCGGTGGACAGAGATTTGGAGAAATGGAAGTTTGGGCTCTTGAAGCATATGGAGCTGCAAATACATTACAAGAAGTTATTACTTACAAATCTGACGATATAATTGGTCGTGTTAAAGTTTATGAAGCCCTAATCAAAGGACAAGAAGTTAACCAAGCTGGAGTTCCAGAAAGCTTTAGAGTTCTTATGAAAGAGTTCCAAGCTCTAGGACTTGATATAAGCATAATTAACGATAAGAATGAAACAGTTGGACTTAAAGAGATGGAAGAAGAGGAAGATAGAGAAGAACTTGAACAACTTGCACCAACAACAACTGATGACTTACCACTTCCACCGCCAAGCGATCCTGACGATAACTATAATCCAGAATCAGAAGATGAAGATGATGATGAACTTTCTGATGATGAAATAGATAAAGAATTCAGTGAAGTATATGAAAATGAATTTATGGAAGGAGAAGATGAATAATGATAGAAGTAAACAAATTTGAAGCATTAAAAATTGGTATTGCTTCTCCCGAAAAAATTCGTAGTTGGTCATATGGTGAAGTTAAAAAGCCTGAAACAATTAACTATAGAACACTTCGTCCAGAACGCGATGGATTATTCTGTGAAAAGATTTTCGGACCAACAAAAGATTTTGAATGTGCTTGTGGAAAGTACAAAAGAGTTAGATATAAAAATATAGTTTGTGATAGATGTGGAGTTGAGGTTACTCGTAGCAAAGTTCGTCGTGAACGTATGGGTCATATTGAACTTGCTACTCCAGTATCACATATTTGGTACTTCAAAGGTGTACCATCTCGTATGGGACTTGTACTTGATATGTCTCCAAGAGATTTGGAAGAAGTATTATACTTTGTTAGTTATGTTGTAATTGATAAAGGAATTGCACCTTTAGAAGATAAGCAAACATTATCTGAAAAAGAATATCGTCAATATTATGAAAAATATGGTGATGGTTTCAAAGTAGGAATGGGTGCTGAAGCTATTAAAGAGTTATTAAAGAAAATAGATCTTGAAAAAGAAATAGCTCAAATAGAAAAAGAATTAGAAAATGCTCAAGGACAGAAGAGAACAAGACTTGTTAAGAGACTTGATGTACTTGATGCTTTCTATAAATCAGGAAATAAACCTGAATGGATGATATTTGATTGTATCCCAGTTATTCCACCAGATTTAAGACCAATGATTCAACTTGATGGTGGAAGATTTGCTACAAGTGATTTAAATGATTTATATAGAAGAGTTATTAACCGTAATAATCGTTTAAAGAAGTTAATTGATTTAAATGCTCCTGGAATAATTATTCAAAATGAAAAGCGTATGTTACAGGAAGCAGTTGACGCATTATTTGACAACGGAAGACGTGGAAGAAGTGTTACAGGTGCTGGAAATCGTCCTTTGAAATCACTTTCTAGTATGTTAAAAGGAAAACAAGGAAGATTCCGTCAAAACTTACTTGGTAAGCGTGTTGACTATTCAGGTCGTTCAGTTATCGTTGTTGGTCCATCTCTTAAGATGTATCAATGCGGTATTCCAAAAGATATGGCTCTTGAATTATTCAAACCACACGTTATTCACGAGTTAGTTGAAAGAGATATTGCTCACAATATTAAAGCTGCAAAACGTTTAATAGATAATAAAGATCCAAAAGTTTGGGATGTTGTTGAAGATGTTATTAAAGAACATCCAGTATTACTTAACCGTGCTCCAACACTACACAGACTTGGAATTCAAGCATTTGAACCAGTATTAATAGGTGGTAAAGCAATTCGTCTTCACCCTCTAGTATGTCCTGCATTTAATGCTGACTTCGATGGTGACCAGATGGCTGTTCACGTACCACTTTCTGAAGAAGCTCAAGCTGAAGCTAGATTATTAATGCTTGGTGCTAATAACATCTTGAGTCCAAAGGATGGATCTCCAATTGTTACACCTTCTCAAGATATGGTTTTAGGTAACTACTATATAACTATGGAGAAGGCTGGATTACCTGGTGAAGGAAGAGTATTTAAAAATACAAACGAAGCACTAATGGCATACGAAAGAAGAGAAATAACTCTTCATACAAGAATTGCTATTCCTGTTGATTCCTTCAAACATAAATTATTTACTGAAACACAAAAAGGTAAATATTTAGTAACAACAGTTGGTAAAATTAAATTTAATGAAATTCTTCCTGATTCATTTGCATATGTTAATGAACCAAGTGATGATAATATTCAAAATATAACTCCTAATAAGTATTTCATTAATAGAGGAGAAAATATTCCTGAAGTAATTAAGAATATGCCTCTAGTAAAACCATTTGCTAAAGGAATTCTTGAAAAAGTAATTGCTCAAGTATTTAAGAGATATAAAACTACTGAAACATCTATAATGCTTGATAAAATGAAAGACTTAGGATTCAAATACTCAACAATTTCTGGTATTACTATTTCAATTAGTGATGTTGTAACAAGTGATAACAAACCAGAAATTATTGCAGAAGCTAATAAGACTGTAGAAAAAATTAATAAACAATATAATCGTGGTTTAATAACTAATGAAGAAAGATTCAATAAAGTTATTGCTACTTGGGATGCTGCTAAATTAGAAGTTCAAAAAGAACTTGTTGCTAAATCAGAGCAAGATGTTGATAACCCAATATTCATAATGATGCACTCTAAAGCGCGTGGTTCAACGTCTCACTTAGTACAGTTAGCAGGTATGCGTGGTATAATGTCTAAACCAGATGGTACTCCAGTTGAAATCCCAATAACTTCTAACTTTAGAGAAGGATTATCAGTTGCTGAATTCTTCTTATCAACACACGGAGCTCGTAAAGGATCTGCCGATACTGCCTTAAAGACAGCTGACTCTGGTTACTTAACAAGACGTCTTGTTGATGTATCTCACGATATAATCGTTCGTGAAGAAGACTGTGGAACTGAAAATGGTATGGTTGTAAAAGCCTTCATTAATGATAAAACAGGTGAAACAATCGAAAAACTATACGATAGAATTGTAGGTCGTTTCACAAACAAGAAAGTTATTAATCCTGAAACTAAAGAAGTAATTTGTGATAAGTTAACACTTATAACTGAATCTTTAGCAGAAAAGATTATAGCTGCAGGTATTACTGAAGTAGAAATAAGAACAACGCTTACTTGTAATACTCAAAATGGTGTTTGCCAAAAATGTTATGGTAGAAACTTAGCAACTGGTAACTTGGTTGAAGTTGGTGAAGCAGTTGGTGTTATGGCTGCTCAATCAATCGGTGAACCTGGTACACAGTTAACAATGAGAACATTCCATACAGGTGGAGTTGCTGGTGGAGAAGATATTACTCAAGGTCTTCCTCGTATTCAAGAATTATTTGAAGCAAGAACTCCAAAAGGAAAAGCTACTATTGCAGAAATTAGTGGTAAAGTTACTAAGATTGATGAAGATCATGGTAAATACAAAATCAGTATTACTAATGATTTGGAAATAAAAGAACACACAACTAATTATGGTGCAAAATTAAGAGTTGAAGTAGGAGATATGGTTTCAACTGGTGATAAGTTAACTGAAGGATCTGTAAGTCCAAAAGAATTATTAGCAGTAACTGACCCTCTAACAACTCAAGAATACATCTTAAAAGAAGTTCAACACGTTTATCGCAGTCAAGCAGTTGATATATCTGATAAACACGTAGAATTAATTGCTAAGAGAATGATTTCAAAAATGCGTATTGTTGATAGTGGAGATACTAAATTTATTCCTGGTGGACTTGTATCATTCAATGAATTTACTGAAGGTAACAAGGAAGCTATAATAGCTGGTAAATTACCTGCTACAGGAAAACCAGTACTTCTTGGTATTACTAAAGCATCTCTTGATACTGATTCATTCTTATCAGCTGCATCATTCCAAGAGACTACAAGAATCTTAACTGATGCTGCTATAAAAGGTAAAGTTGATAGACTTCACGGATTAAAAGAAAACGTTATTATAGGTAAATTAATACCAGCTGGTACTGGAGTTAAGACTTATAAAAATGTTGAATATGAGTTAGCATCACAATTGATTGATGAAGAACCTCTTGATAAACTTGAAGATGAGTTAATGGAATAAGGAAACTTATTCCTTTTCTATGTCTTGAAAAATATATAAAAATATACTAAAATTAAAATGTGGTGATGATATGAAAAAGTTAAACAATAGAGGATGGGGATTGTTACCATTCCTTATAATAATAGCTATTTTATTTTGTACATTACTTGTAGTAGCATACTTAGCAGGTCAATATGGCAATGGATTACCATCATCGACTAGAAATTATCAATCATCTTATTTTAAAGCATTTTAAAAGGTAGAAATTATTTTCTACCTTTTTCCTTTTTTAGTAAGTCTCTTATTTCTTCTAGAAGCACAACTTCTTCTCTTTTTGGAGGAGCTTCTTTTTTCTCTTCTTTCTTTTTAAATCTACTTATTAGTTTGCTGAATAAGAAGATACAGAATGCAATTATTAAGAAATCAACAATGGCTTGGATAAATTTACCATAAGCAATAGGAGAACCATTAACTTTTACTGATAACTCAGCAAAGTTTTGACCAACTAGTGTTCCAAATAGTGGCATAATTATATCTTCTACTAAAGAAGAAACAATTTTACCAAATGTAGAACCCATAATAAATGCAACTGCTAAATCTAAGACATTACCTTTAGATACGAAATCTTTAAATTCTCTAAAAAACTTTTTCACTTCTTCACCTCTATAGAGGTATTATAACTTATTTATATTAAAATTAAAATATAGAATTTATTTTGTAGTTATTGATTATTAATTATTTGTTTTATACTATTTATATTTTAATTTAATTTGAAGTTCTATTATGATATACTTATAATGTAAATTAAACAGATGGTGATTCTATGGAAAAAGGAATTTATATAGATAAAAAATTATACGATGGTATTAATTGCGTTTCACTATACAATAAAAATGAACAGATAATGGTTGCAGGTGGAATCACTTATGGTAAAGGTGTTTTTATCGATAGAGGAAACTTCAAGTGGTTTACTAAAGAAGATATGTCTTTCCAAAATAAAGAATCAGCATCAATTAATATCAACAAGTTATTTTCCACTTTTCTTGAATTAAAAAACAATGGAATGGATACGGTTATTATGATTCATTCGCATCCTTGTGAAGAGTTAATTGATCATTTAGCTTTTTCTGTTCTTTCGGATGACGACATTAAAACTTCAAAAAAATTACTTTCATTTTGCAAAGAAAACGAAATGAATTACTTAGATGGCATATCGACTGGCATAATTACCTATTTTTGGTCTATCGATAATTCAGAACAGATGCCACAACAAGTTGACTGTTACATCGATGGTCATAGGATGAACACTAAATACGCAACACTTCTTGAAGGTTTATCAGAAAGTATTAGTCGTTTTAGATAATTATTAGAAAATGTCGTTTTAGATAATTATTAGAAAAATTGTTGACACCAATATAGAAAAATGATATACTAAGTAAGTCGATTTAGGGATTAAGTTTTGCATACTTTTTTGCAAAACTTATATTTAAAATCAAAAATGATACACCTGGATGTGTGTAAAGAAAGGAGACGGAATTTATGCCTACAATTAACCAATTAGTAAGAAAAAGCAGACACGACAAAGTAAGAAAAAGCAAATCACCAGTTTTAGGATTTAGATTTAATAGTATTGCAAAGAAACAAACTGTTAAATATTCTCCACAAAAACAAGGTGTTTGTACTCGTGTTGGAACAATGACACCAAAGAAACCAAACTCAGCATTACGTAAATATGCTCGTGTACGTTTAAGTAATGGTGCTGAAGTTACTTGTTATATACCTGGTATAGGACATAACTTACAAGAGCACAGTGTCGTATTAATTCGTGGCGGACGTGTTAAGGACTTAATCGGAGTACGTTACCACATTATTCGTGGTACTTTAGATACTGCCGGAGTTAAGGATAGAAAACAAGGTCGTAGTAAATACGGTGCTAAAAA
Source organism: uncultured Bacilli bacterium (assembly GCA_947629375.1). GTDB lineage: Bacteria > Bacillota_I > Bacilli_A > RF39 > UBA660 > RUG13868. The sequence goes on from CANRDN010000004.1 coordinate 76,929, forward strand.
ACCAAAAGCTAGTAAGTAATTTTTTATAAAATAAATGAAGGGAGGATTTTAAAATGCGTAAAAGACGTGCGGTAAAAAGAGATGTTTTACCAGATCCAATATATAATTCAAAAGTTGTTACAAAATTAATTAATACAATTATGTTAGATGGTAAAAAAGGAATTGCCCAAACTATTCTTTATGAAGCATTTGATATAGTAAAAGAAAAAACAGGAGAAGACCCTTTGACTGTTTTCGAAAAAGCATTAGAAAATGTTAAACCTACTCTTGAAGTTAAATCAAGAAGAGTTGGTGGATCTAACTATCAAGTACCAGTTGAAGTTACACCAGCTAGAAGTCAAGCTTTAGGACTACGTTGGTTAGTTAGATATGCAAGACTTCGTGGGGGAAGAGGAATGGCTGAAAATTTAGCCAATGAAATAACAGACGCTTACAATGGTACAGGAGCTGCTGTTAAAAAGCGTGAAGATACACATAGAATGGCAGAAGCTAATAAAGCATTTGCACATTATCGTTGGTAGGAAGGAGATAAAGTATGGCACGTGAAACATCTTTACAGATGACAAGAAACATTGGAATAATGGCTCACATCGATGCAGGTAAAACAACGTGTACTGAGCGTATATTATTCCATACAAAGAAAATCCATAAAATTGGTGAAACTCACGATGGTGAATCACAAATGGACTGGATGGTACAAGAACAAGAACGTGGTATAACTATTACTTCTGCTGCTACTACTGCATATTGGAAAAAACACAGATTAAATATAATTGATACTCCAGGACACGTAGACTTCACTATCGAAGTTAGCCGTAGTTTAAGAGTACTAGATGGTGCTGTTGCATTACTTGATGCTCAAGCAGGAGTTGAACCTCAAACTGAAACAGTTTGGAGACAAGCTACTGAATTTAAAGTACCAAGAATTATATTTGCAAATAAAATGGATAAAATGGGAGCAGACTTTGTATATAGTTTAGGAACAATTAAATCTAGACTTGGGGTTAATGCAAAGCCTATTGAATGGCCAATTGGAGCTGAAAGTGACTTTAATGGAGTAATCGATTTAGTTACTATGAAAGCTTATCAATATGATGGAAAACAAGAAGAAGAAGCAAAAGAAATAGAAATACCTGCAAACTTAAAAGATGAAGCAGAAAAAAGAAGAGCAGACCTAATAGATACAGTTGCTGAATATGATGATGAAGTAATGGAAAAGTATCTTGATGGACAAGAATTAACTGTTGAAGACATTAAAAAATGTATCAGAAAAGGTACACTTGAAGTTAAGTTCTTCCCAGTTATGTGTGGTACAGCTCTAGGAAATATGGGAATCAAGTTATTACTTGATGCTGTTATTGACTACTTACCATCACCACTTGATATCGAATCTATTAAAGGAACTGACTTAAATGGTAATGAAGTAGAAAGACATCCTAGTGATGATCAACCATTTGCTGCTTTAGCATTTAAAGTTATGACTGACCCATTCGTTGGAAGACTTACTTTCTTCCGTGTATACTCTGGACACTTAAGTAGTGGTTCTTATGTATTAAACTCTACTAAAGATGAAAAGGAAAGAATTGGTCGTATCTTATTGATGCACGCTAATAACCGTTCAGAAATTTCTGAAGTATTCGCTGGTGATATAGCTGCAGCAGTAGGACTTAAAGATACAACTACTGGAGACACATTATGTGATGAAAAACATCCAGTAATACTAGAATCAATGGTATTCCCAGAACCAGTTATCCAACTTGCTGTTGAACCAAAATCTAAAGCAGATCAAGAAAAGATGGGACTTGCTTTACAAAAACTTGCTGAAGAAGACCCAACTTTCAAAGTTCATACAGATCATGAAACTGGTCAAACAATTATCGCTGGTATGGGTGAGTTACACCTTGATGTACTAGTAGATAGAATGAGAAGAGAATTCTCAGTTGAATGTAATGTTGGTAAACCTCAAGTTGCATATCGTGAAACAATTAAAACTGCTGGAGATTGTGAAGGTAAATACATTAAACAATCTGGTGGTCGTGGACAATATGGTCACGTATGGGTTAAATTTGAGCCAAATCCAGACAAGGGATACGAATTCGTTGATGCTATCGTTGGTGGTGTAGTTCCTCGTGAATACATTCCAGTAACTGATAAAGGATTACAAGAAGCACTTGAATCTGGTGTTTTAGCTGGATATCCAATGATAGATGTAAAATGTACTTTATTCGATGGATCATACCATGATGTTGACTCAAGCGAAATGGCATTCAAAGTTGCTGCTTCTCTTGCAGTTAAAGAAACAAAGAATAAATGTAACCCAGTACTTCTTGAACCAATCATGAAAGTAGATGTATCAGTACCTGATGAATACTTTGGTAATGTAATGGGTGATATAACTTCTCGTCGTGGAAAACCGCTTGGTCAAGAATCAAGAGGAAATGCAATTCAATTATCTGCAATGGTTCCACTAGCTGAGATGTTTGGGTATGCTACTTCACTAAGAAGTAACAGCCAAGGAAGAGGAACATTCATTATGACATTCGATCACTATGAAGAAGTTCCAAAGAATATCGCTGAAGAAATAATAAAGAAAAGCGGTAATTAATAAGTAATAACAGGGCTTCTTAGATAGAGTTCTGATTATTAAAAAATAGTTGATAATTTGTCAATTATTAGATAAAATATAGTAGTAATATATTAAAGGAGGAAATATAATGGCAAAACAAAAATTTGATCGTAGTAAACCACATGTTAATATTGGTACTATTGGACACGTAGACCATGGTAAAACAACATTAACTGCTGCTATTACGAAAAGACAAGCTGAAAAGTTTGGTGGAGAATTTGTAGATTATGCAAATATCGATAAAGCACCAGAAGAAAGAGAACGTGGAATTACAATTAATACTGCACACGTTGAATATCAAACAGCAACTCGTCACTATGCACATGTTGACTGCCCAGGACATGCTGACTATGTAAAGAACATGATTACAGGTGCAGCTCAAATGGATGGAGCTATCCTTGTTATCGCTGCAACTGACGGACCTATGGCTCAAACTCGTGAGCACATCTTATTATCTCGTCAAGTTGGAGTACCAAGAATGGTAGTATTCATGAACAAATGTGACCAAGTTGATGATCCAGAATTACTAGACTTAGTAGAAATGGAAATTCGTGACTTATTAAAAGAATATGATTACGACGGAGACAACACTCCAATTATCCGTGGATCTGCATTAAAAGCTCTTGAAGGAGACAAAGAAGCACTTGAAGCAATTGACAAGTTAATGGATGCAGTTGATGAATGGATTCCAACTCCAGAACGTGATAACGACAAACCATTCTTAATGAGTATCGAAGACGTATTCACAATCACTGGACGTGGAACAGTTGTTACTGGACGTGTTGAACGTGGTAAGTTAAACCTAAACGATACAGTTGAAATCGTTGGTATCAGACCTACAAAATCAACAGTTGTAACAGGAATTGAAATGTTCCGTAAACAACTTGATTATGCTGAAGCAGGAGACAATGCTGGAGTATTATTACGTGGTATTGCTCGTGAAGAAGTAGAACGTGGACAAGTTCTTGCTAAACCAGGAAGTGTTACACCTCATAAGAAATTCAAAGCTCAAGTATACGTATTATCTAAAGAAGAAGGTGGACGTCATACTCCATTCTTTGCAAACTATCGTCCTCAATTCTATTTCAGAACTACAGACGTAACAGGTGTTATCGAACTTGAACCAGGAATTGAAATGGTTATGCCAGGTGATAACGTTCAAATTACAGTTGAGTTAATTCACCCAATTGCAATTGAAAATGGTACTAAGTTCTCTATCCGTGAAGGTGGAAGAACAGTTGGTGCTGGTAACGTTACTGAAATCATTGAGTAATTAAATAAAAAGTTTTTAAGGATGACAAAAGTCGTCCTTTTTTAGTGTTAAATTTTTTGTATTTTACTATTTAAAACTCTTCTATAATTGACATCAAAACAAGAGTAATGTAAAATTAAAGTAGATTATACAATAGGAGAGATGATTATGTACGATAGTGAAGAGGAGATTCAAAAGAAAAGAAGAAACCTTTTATTTATCATTGGTGGAGTGGTTCTTTTAATAGTACTTGTTATTATATTTTTACTCGTGCGTGGTAGTGGTAAGAAAGAAACACCTAAAGTAGTAGAAAAAGAATTAAGCTGTGAATTGGGCGTAAAAGATGGAATTCAACCTAATGCGCAAGGAGTGTATACTGAGCCAATAGAGGTTGTATTTGAAAGCGTTTCTCCAAAAGATGAAAAATTTAGTAAACAGACAATAGGTACAACAGATAATCCTAGAAACACTGATACTTTTAAGATAACTAAAACTGGTAAATATACTTTAACTGGATATTTACAGAATAGTGAAGGTAGAAAAAAGACTTGTACTAAAACTTTTGAAGTTAGTATTACATCTCCAACTTGTGAACTTGCAGTTAGCAAGGGAACTTTAGGAGCAAATGAATGGTATACAAGTGATGTTGAAGTATCATTTAGTGCTATGAACTCTGGAAGTGAATCAACAAGTATTGTTAAGTATTATATTGAAAAAAGATTAGTGGATGTTGAAACATCTGAAACTGTTGAGACAAAAGCTCCTAATGGAAATATAGAAAAATTTGTTGTAACAGATGATCAAGAAACAGAACTTATAGGTTATGTAATAGATTCCAACGGTATGGAAGGAACTTGTAAGATTAAAGTTAAAAAAGATACTACAAAACCAACTTGTAAGTTAAAAGTAGTAAGTGGAAAATTAAATTCAAAAGGTGAGTATACTGACAATCCAGTAATTGGTTTTTCTGAGACTGTTGATACTGTATCAGATGTGGAATCTAAAGGAGTAGGTACAAGCAAAAATTACACTAATGAAACTTTCGCTGTAACTACTGAAGGTAAAACAAAAGTAACTGGATATGTTAAAGATAATGCTGGAAACGAAGGAACTTGTACAATTGAAGTTAAAAGACCTGTATCTTCTTCTGGTGGAAACCAAGGCGGTGGAAATCAAGGTGGAGGAAACGGTGGAGGAACAACTCCAACGCCACAAAAACAATCTAACCCAACGTGTACATTAACTGTTTCAGGAACAAGAACAGGAACAACATTTATGGGAAATGCTACAATTACATTAAGTTATTCAACTACTAATGGAGCTAAGATTAAATCTTATGGTTTAGCAGAAACAAAAACTATGAATGGAAAAAATAAAATAACTATATCTACGGCAGGAAAACATACTGTTTATGGTATGGTTCAAGATACATATGGTAATGGCGCAACTTGTCAGATAACATTCAGTATCAAAGGTGGATCTGTCCTATCGACAAGAGCTAAAGTAGGTGACTATGTAGCTTACGATGCTGGTAATTGGACAAGTACTGTTGGTATTCCAAATTCTGAAGGACAATTCGGTGGATATACAAATGGAACTTCAAAAAGTAAAAGCGTAAGATGCCTTCCAACTCAAGAAGGTACACCAAGTGATGGATGGGTTGTCTTAAGCGTCTCAGGTGGAAAGGTTACTTTAGTTCACGCAGGTACTCCTGAGTGTTACTACCATTCCAAAAATACTCAAACATCAATAAGCAAGATTAATGGAAGAGCCAGTACATATTTAAATAAAACTTATGCTGAGTCAGCAAGGATTCTAAATTGTGGAGATAATGGTGTAAATTGTTCTAGTTCATCACTTTCTGGAATCCATATTACAAACACACACTATTATTTACCAACTGCTAAAGATGGAAGTTCAGTAACATTGCTATCAGTAAGTTATTCTGGAAGAGTAGCTGGTACTTCTGCAAGAGCATTTGGTATAAGACCAGTAGTAGTACTTAAAGCAAATGTAATTGCTACAAGTGGAACAGGAACAAAAGCTGATCCTTATAGAATATCAATCTAAAGAGCCTAGTGCTCTTTTTTTCTTACATATTCCTGAATTTATCAGTTTTAAAAAAGCAAAATCTCCCGAGTCCTTTGTTTATAAGGATTTGAGAGATTTTTAAGTGT
>CANRDN010000005.1 GCA_947629375.1 uncultured Bacilli bacterium
TAAAAATAAAAAATTGACAAAAAAATAACCATTTTATAATGGTTTGCACAATTTTTATGTTTCAAAACTGATAAATTTCCGGATGGACTCCTGTAGAAATGAGAAAAGAATATAAATAAATATTATAAGAGAGTAAAAAAGCATTTACATTTTATTTGAAACTTTTTATCGTAATTTAATCCAATCTATGATATATTATAGTAAGAATAGAGGGTGCTAGAATGGAAAACGAAGACAAGAATAAAGAACCAGTTCAGGAAGAAAAAAAAGATAAAAAAGCTAAAAAAGAAAAGAAGCCTAAAGAACCTAAGAAAAAATGGCCAAAGTTTACAGAAATAGATATAACTAAAGCAACTGAAGATGATATTATTCAAAGTGGAATAAGATATAACACTAAAAGTGATATTATTTGTTATTGTTTAATGGCATTAGTCGTCGTAATGATGTTTGTTCCACCAGCTTTAAGAATTACTATACCAAAGCCAATTACTGAAGAACTTCGTGAGATTACTTATACTGAATTAACATGTTATAGAACAGTTGCAAGAGATGGATATGAATTAAGTTCAGAAGTACATGGTAGCTACCGTCAAGGAGAAGTAACTAAAGTAGAAGTAAAACATAGTTATAAAAAAATAAGAGATGATGCACCAGAAGAGTATAGTTTTGCAGAAATTAATGAATTTCTAGGCGTTGAAGAAATTAAGGGATTTAAAGCATCAAGAAATCAAAATACCTATAATTTTGAAATTAATTATAAAAGTAATAGTGCGTTGAGTGATCACGATATTTTAAAGGATTATGCCTATATGCAACCTCAAGAACTTAGCTTTTTATCAGGACAAAATTATTATTGTGGTTCAGAAGTTGAAACCGTAGAGGAGTGGGTAGATGTTGAAACAGGAGAAAAAATTAGAGATAAATAAATATATCTTTAGAGGATACGATATAAGAGGAGTATATCCGACTGATTTAAATGGAGAAGTTGCATACATCATTGGAAAAAGTTTTGGTACATATGTAAGAAGACTTGGACATTTCACAGCAGTAGTTGGAAGAGATAATAGATATTCTTCAGATGAACTTGCTGATAATTTGATAAAGGGAATACTAGATACAGGAGTAAATGTTGTCAATTTGGGACTTTGTACAACTCCAATGTACTATTATGCTTGTATTAAACTTAAAAATCCTACTGGTATTATGGTAACAGCAAGTCATAATCCTAAAGACGATAATGGATTTAAATTTGCCTTTGATGAAAGAGGTAATGCAAGAGGTGAAATGATTGAAGAATTTAGAGATTTCACCCTAAAAGGAGACTTTGACGAAGGAAATGGAATTTTTGCTAACTATAATATTAGAAATGAGTATATAGAACTTTTTAGACAATCTTTAAACTTTGGAAAAAGAAAAATTAAAGTTGTTATCGATTTAGGAAATGGTACAACTTCTTGTATTGCTGAGGATATTTATAAGATGTTTCCAATTGATGTAGATGTCTTATTTGGAGAAAGTGATCCAACATTCCCTAACCATCATCCTGATCCTTGCGTTGAAAAAAATCTTGATGCCTTAAAGAAAAGAGTAGTTGAGACAAAAGCCGATTTAGGAATAGGATTCGATGGTGATGGCGATAGACTTGGTGTTGTCGACGAAAAAGGAAACTATATTGCAACAGATAAATATATGATTATGATTATAAGAGATATCATCGATAAAGTTGATAAAAAAGAATTTTTATACGATGTAAAATGCTCTAAATCATTAACTGACGAAATAGAAAGATTAGGCGCTAAAGGGATCTGTTACAGAACAGGTAATTCTTATACGAAAGCTAAAGTAAAAGATGATGATTTACCTTTTGGTGGAGAGTTATCAGGACACGTTTACTTTAACGATAGATGGCCTTGTTTTGATTCAGGGTTATACGCTGGATTAAGATTAATAGAAATACTTTCTAAAACAGATAAGAAAGTAAGTGAATTACTTGACGGAATAAATGAATACTATTCGACAGAAGAGTTGAAATTCCCATCAAGTGATGAAAAAAAATTCCAAATAGTCGATAAAATCAAGCAGTATGCTTTATCTAAGCAGTACGATGTCTTAGATATCGATGGTGTTAGAGTTACTTTCAATTATGGATGGGCTCTTGTAAGATGTAGTAATACAGGTCCAAATATAACAGCAAGATTTGAAGCAAATAGCGAAGATAAACTAAAAGAATTACAAGAAGAGTTTATTGGACTTATAGAAAAATATAATGTTTAAATTATTTGAAGAAATGTACTTTGTGCATTTTTTTCTTTTAAAGTTTTAATTTCTCTCGTTTACTAATCAGTATTAGTCGTGTTATACTATATTGAGGAAAAAGGAAGGTGCAAATATGAGTGGACATTCAAAATGGGCAACAATTCATAGAAAAAAAGGTGAATTAGATGCACAGCGTGGAAAAGTATTCCAAAAAATAGCAAAAGAAATAATGATTGCTGCTAAAGGAACTAATGGAGATCCAAATTCTAATCCAGGACTTCGTGCAGTAATTGAAAAAGCAAGAAGTAACAATATGCCTAAAGATAATATTCAAAAGGCAATTGATAAAGCTGTCGGTGGAGCAGGTGGCGAAGACTACGAATCTATAAGATATGAAGGATATGCAAGTGGAGGAGTTGCTATTATGGTAGATTGCTTGACAGATAATCGTAATAGAACAGCAATGCTTGTTCGTAGTACTCTTACTAAAAAAGGTGGAAATTTAGGAACTGATGGATCTGTTTCTTATCTATTTGAAAGAAAAGGTGTTATTGTAACAGATAAATCAGTAGATGAAGATACAGTTATGATGACTGCTCTTGATAATGGAGCACTTGATGTTGTCGTAAACGATGATACTTATGAAATATATACAAACCCTAATGATTTCTTAAAAGTAAAAGATGCTTTAGAGTCTCTTGGAATAAAAGAATTCTTAACTAGTGAAATAACTTTTGTTCCAAACAATTATATTGAACTTGATGAAGAAACAACAAATAAAGTACTAGAACTTGTAGAAATGCTTGAAGATATCGATGATGTTCAAAATGTATATCACAATTTAAGTGTATAGGTGAATATGAATATAGCGATATTAGGAACGGGTGCTTATGGAATTGCTCTTGCTCTTATGTTTCACAAAAATAATAACAAGATAAAAATGTGGACTAAGTTTGAGGAAGAGAAAGATAGAATTCTAAAAGAAAACGAAAATAAGGTTGTTCTTCCAGGAGTTAAGATACCAAAAGATATAGAGATTTCAACAGATATAGAAGAAACAATTAAAGAAGCTTCTCTAGTAGTCATTGCGGTACCAGCTGGTTTTGTCGATGATGTTAGTTTTGAACTTGGTAAATATTATAATGAAGAACAATACTTTTTGCTTGCATCTAAAGGAATAGAAAGAAATAGTTGTTTATTTGTAACAGATATATTTAGAAAGCATGTTTTAACAAGAAAATATGGTGTTATTTCAGGGCCATCTTTTGCTGTTGATATGGTAACAAACTGTCCGATTGGACTAACACTTGCTAGCTGTAATAAAAAGTTTAGAGAATTAGTAAGAAGTGCCTTAGAAAGTGACTCTATTAAAATAAGAGAAACAAGAGATGTTATAGGTGTTGAAGTTTGTGGCTCTATAAAAAATGTAATTGCAATAGCAGCAGGAATGTTAGATGGTATGGGTTATCCCGAATCAACTCAAGCTATGTTTATAGTCGAGTCATTACTTGATATGAAAGAACTTATAAGCAAACTTGGAGGAGATAGAAGAACAATACTTACATATGCAGGATTTGGAGACCTACTTCTTACAGCAACAAGTAAAAAATCAAGAAACTTTACTTATGGATGTATGCTTGGAAAACAATTAAGTAAAGAAGAAATAGACGAGTATGTGAATAAAACGACAATCGAAGGATTGTATACAATTCAATCAATTTATAAACTACTTAAAAATAAAAGAGTAAGAATACCAATTATAAATTTGATATATGATATAATTGAAGACAAAAAAAATGTACAAGATTTGCCACAATTTTTGATAAACAAGAAGTGATTTCACTTCTTTTTCTTGTGAAAAAATAACAAATGAAGTAAAATTATATTATATAAGTGATACTAGGAGTGATGATTATGGCAGAGACAAATACATTTACTACTAAAGACTATACTACAATTAATTTTGCAACGGTTGGAGATTTAGTCAATGAGCTAACAGCAACTTTGACTGAATTTTCTTCTTTTTATAAAAAAGCAGCGGAAGATTCTACTTTAACAACATTAGTAAGTTTGGAAATAGCACCAGCTGATTTTGCTACAAGATATGATGAATCAATGGAAGCGTTAGTTACATCAATTAATTCAGAAATTGCAGGAGCAACAGCTTATCTTCAAGAAATGGAAGCAGAAGATGGAAAGATTGCTGAGGAGTTTCCAGATCCACCATCAACAACTACCACAACTACCACAACAACTACAACAACTACTGAAACGCCGACTACACCTGGAGGAACGCAAACTACATTATACGCCCCATCTCATGCCGATTTCTTTAAAAATATTTCTTTGAGTGATTTATCTTTTGTATTAGGTGTATTAAATAGATATGCTGATGAGCATCAAATGACTTTAAACGAATTGTTACAAAATGTTAAATGTGGAGAAGATATAAAGAAACAGCTTTTAGAACAAATTGCTAAATATGATACTGCTAGTGAATCAGATGGATTATTCTTATTGAACCCAGACATTTCTGATGAATTAAAAGCATATCTAGAAGGTACTTCAGGAGACTTCTTGTTACAAGATTTACAAGTGGTATTGTTTAATCCTGCAATGACAAGTCAAGTATTTGATTATACTCCTGATGTCTCTTCATTCTTTGAAAATTTTGTAACTACAACATTAACAAATATAGATGGAGGAACAACAACACCAGTAACTCTGAATGATGTACTTGGTAATTCTGATATATTAAAAGCAAGATTAAATCGTTTAAATTATTATATGACTAATACTTTTTCAGGTATTGGAGAATCTAATATTCAAAAAGTATTATTGAATTTATATGATACTGGTCAAACAACTGGAGGTATGGAACAAATTAGAACTGTGATTGACGGTGAAGATAAAGACTTGTTTGTAAATTATGTTAGAACAGAAATTGAAACAATGGCAGAAAAAAATGGTGTTTCTTGTGAAGAAATATTAACTAATGAAAAATATAGTAAAGAGCTTATGTCTATTCCAGACAATCTTAATAAAGTAATGCTTTATGGAGAAACAATGTCAAGAACAAATGATCCTAGCACTATGTGGCCAGTTGGCAAGCAAGAAATGCTTTATAGACCAAATGAATATTATGAATAGAATAACTGTAAATAATGTATGATGGGGTGTGATTAAAATGTCGAAAATATTAAAGGTAAACTTTTCTCAACTAGCAGAAAGAGGAAAAAATCAAAAAGAACTTGCTGAAAAATTTGAAAAAGCTAGACAAGATTACCAAACAATTGTTAATTCGTTAAATGAATGTTGGGAAGGAATAGATGCAACAGCTTTCATAAACTCTTGTAATGAATATTTAAAACAATTAGAAAAAGAAACAATATACTTTGACACATTAAGCGAGTATTTTCTTAAAGGATCTGGGAAATATGGAAAAGTTGTTACGGATAATAAAAATAAAATTGATCAATTAAATAGTCAGCTTGAAAATGATGTTAAAGAATATGAGATGACACCAAAAGGGGGATTTTAGTTATGTCAATAAAAATTGATACTGATGCCTTGACTACTAAAATTACACAATTGAAGGAACAGCAGCGCATAATTGCTGAAGTTTTAGAAAAGTTCAAGGGTGACACATTAATAATGGATACTTATTGGTCTGGTAATTCCGGAGATATGGTAAAAGAAAAATTGACAAATTATACTACTATATTTGACTTAATTAATGGAAGACTTATTAATTTTATAGTTTTTTTAGAGAGTGTCGTTAATGGATATATTGATGAAGAAAATATGATAATGAATCAAATTGAAACCAATGCTAGTATTTCGATTGGACCATCTTCAACTATTAGTGAAATTCAAACTGCAAATGGTAGTGGTACATATATAACAGATGTTCCTTCTACAGATTCAGATGAAGATTTTGAGGGGAAATTAAATTCTTTACTTGAAAACGGTTGGATAGTAGAAACAAGACCACCATATTTAATGCAAGTTGATGAAAATGGAAATTTAACTCATTATTCTCCAAACGATTATTTATTAAATGATATTGGTAGTGTACATGAAGACTTTGGAGTTACTTTACCTCCACAATTTCACGAAGTACCACATCAAGAGGTTACGATACCTGCACCTGATTTAGGATATCATCATGGTCCACAAGTTGCACCAAATGGTACCATTTATTATGAAAAATAGAAATAGGAGGGCATTATGTTATCTAAAAGAACAGATATTGAAACATTGGCTAAAAGTTTAGATGCAGTCGATCCAAGTACATTATCAAAACTAGGAGAAGATAATGTTACAGCATTACAAACACTTTCTTCTAGAATGAGTTCTGTATTGGATGGTACTAGTGATGATAACTGGAGCGACGATGTAAAGACTGGAGTTGTTGAAGTACAAGATAAAATTTTATCATTTATTCAGCAAGAAATTACAACATCTCAATATATTGCTGGTGGAGAAGGACCAGTAAATAATCTTAAAACAGTAACTAAAGATTATTGCTCTAAGTATTTTGACTATCAATATGAGATGAACAAAAATGTGGACAAGTACGAAAGAGAAGATGGAGAAATAAAGAAAAATAGTAATGGTGATAATATTATTTCTCAAGAATGGCTTGAACATCAAAGTAGAATAAGTGCGTATGAGTCTTCAATTCCTGCATTGGCTGCTGAATGTGATAGAGTACTTCAGGCAACAAAAAATTATTTCTTGAATTATAATTTTGAAGAACATAAAGAAACTGGTGTATTTGAAGCAGGATCTGCTGATATTACATTTGATTTTAGTGATTATTTCAATGGCCTTGCTGAAGTTGTTCTTGATGAGTGGGTTGGAGAAACCGAAACTACTCAGTACATGATTGATGAAAATGGAAATCTTGTTGAAATTACTGAAAAGAATATGGAAGATGCCGAAGCAGCAATAGCAGCAGGAGATCCTTTAGCAGAAGTTACGGAAGGAGACCATACAACTACATTCGACGATGGCACAAAAATGAATGGTCATAGAAAGATAACAACACAATATGTTTGTCTTGATGGAGAACTAGGTTACACCGATGGAGTTGATCAATTTGTTGCCCAAACAATTAAAGAAGAGGGTAAGATTATCACTCCTAAAGGACAAACATATGACTATGTAACACTTCAAGAATTTGATAATGATCAAGGAGTATTAAAACATAGTGAAGCTGATGTGACTGATGAAGATGGAAATGCAATTTATTCAAATGACAAAGATAGATTAGGTTGGTATCAAAATTTCTATTGCTCTGATGTAAGAGAGTATAGAGATGTAACAGAGTTGGGAAACGATGTTACCGTTACAATGTCAACAATATATGATGGCGATTTTACAAATTCATATTCATATTCATATCATAAAGATGATCCTTCCTGTGGAACATATCAAAGGGAAGATGGAGTTGTTTACACATATTATCGAGATGAAGAAGGAAAATTACATGAGACAGAATCTACTCCTACGAAAAAGACAAATCCTGATGGTTCACCCGTCATGAGTGAACCTACTGATTCAATAATTGATGAAGGACAAAAACAAACTGTTATTGTAACAAATAATGTCACTGGAGAAAGAATTGAAATACCATATAATTCAGGATCAAATCTAGATCGTGCTAAGATAATGGAACAAATGGATTTAGCGAGACTATCTTGTGGATATAATTCTGAGTACGATACAGGTAGAAGTGTTACATGGCTTCAAGAATCAGGTGAATTTACTCTTGAAAATGGAGGTCAAAGTTTCTCATTTGTAATTGAAAATAATTAATGAAGGAGATTTTTTATGAATGTTGTATGTAAAAAAAATGCAGAGATAAGAGACGAAGAATTAAGTGTCCTTTATGATATAAGTTTTTCCAATAATTCTAATCAAGAAAAAATGATAAGTAAAGAAGATTGGATTGATTTGACTAAAAAAGACAATAATCTTTTGTGCTTTGAATTTTTTAATGAAGAAGAGTTCGTTGGTTATGTATTAATTTCTATGCTAGAAAATGAAAATTTCGTTTCTGCATTTGAAATAATGAAAAAATATCAAAGTGATGGTAAGACATTTAAAGAAATGATAAGAATGTTACTACCATATACTAATACAAAAAATATTTATACTGGTATTATTTTTAATGAGAACCACCATGCTCAAATTGCTTTTAAAAGTATTGGAGCAATTCCCGATAAAAATAAATATAAAGTTTCTTATGATAGATTAAATGAGTTTTTAGATAAAAATATAGTATTTAGTGACGAAATGAAACCTTTAGATAATAAATAAAAATTATAATAGAGAAGTGTTAAATATTTTTAATTTAACACTTTTTATTGTGTGAAAAAAAACATTGATGTAAAATTATATTATAAGAGATATTAGGAGTGATAAAAATGGCAATTACAAATGGTTTGTCTGATGATAAAATAACTGCTGTTGCTTTAGGTGATGGTAAAGATTATACAACTGTAAATATTGTTGCTCTCAATGATGTTATTTCTTCAATGAATAGTGCTTTGGAACTCTTTTTGACTACTTGTGATGGTGATGTAGCTTCTAATAATGAAAACTTTATAACATTAAGTAATATAGAAGTAGATGGACCTAAAGCTTTGGCATCTGGATTTGATGATCAGCTTGAAGGAATTGCTACTAATATTCATTCCGTAATAGGTTCACTAACAGAATATGTAAATCAAGTTGAAGCAAATGACAGTAGTTTAGGAGAAAAAATTCCTTTGCCACCAAAAAAGACAAGAACGACAGTTACGGAAGAAGAACAAAAACAATTTAATGAAATACTTCCTCCAGAGACACAATATGATCCATCCCATGCTGAATTCTTTAAGACTATATCTCTTAATGATTTAAGTAATGTTTTATATGCTTTAACTTATTTTGCCGATGCCAATCAAATGACAGTTGAACAGTTACTTTTGAATGTTCAAAGTGGCGACAATTTAAAAGAATTATTGTTATCTCAACCAAATATTTCTGATGAACTAAGATCATATCTAGAAAACACTCCATCAGATATTTTGCTAAAAGATCTACAAGTTTTATTGTACAATCAAGCTTTGTCTAGCGAAATATTTAACTTTGATGATGAAACAACTTCTTTCTTAGAAAAATTTACCACAACAACTTTAACGCTTATGGATGGTAATCAAACGGGAGAGGTTTCTATAGATGATGTATTTGGTAACTCGCAAGTATTAAAAGAGAAATTATATCGTTTGGAATATTATATGACTAATACATTTTCGGGTATTGGAGAATATGATATTCAAAAAGTATTGTTAAATTTGTATGATTCTGGTGAAGCAACAGGTGGATTAACTCAAGTTAAATCGATGTTAGAAGGTACTGAAGATAAAGATATATTTGTGAATTATATTAGAACTGAAATTGATTCAATGGCAAAGAAAAATGGAGTTACTTATGAAGTATTACTAACAGATGAAAAGTACCAACAGGATCTTATGACAATACCAATTAATTTAGATAAATTGTTATTGTATGGTGAAATAATGGCAAGAACTGATAATCCTAGCAAAATGTGGTTTACAACAGAACAAGAAAAAAATGATTAGGGTGTGATTAAAATGTCGAAAATAGTAAAAGTAAATTTTTCTCAATTAGCTGAAAGAGGAAAAAATCAAAAAGAACTTGCTGAAAAATTTGAAAAAGCAAGACAAGATTTTCAAACAATTGTTAATTCATTAAATGAGTGTTGGGAAGGAATAGATGCAACAGCATTTCTAAATAATTGCAATAATTATTTAGAATATTTAAAAAATGACACATTGTACTTTGATACTTTAGGTGAGTACTTTACTACTTGTTCTCTTTCATATAATAAAGTTGTTCTTGAAAATAAAGAAAAAATAAATCGTTTGAATAATTTAATTGACCAAGATAATCAAGAACAACCAGGAGGGGTGTCATTATGACTATGAAAATTGATACAGATGCCTTAACTGCAAAAATTACACAATTAAAAGAGCAACAGCGTATTATTGCCGAAGTTTTAGAAAAGTTTAAAGGTGACACATTGATAATGGATTCCTATTGGTCTAGTAATACGGGTGATACAGTAAAAGAGAATTTACTCGAATATATGTCTGCCTTTGACATAATAAATAGACAAATAACAATCTATGTAACCTTTTTAGAAAGTGTTGTTAATGGATATGTAGATGAAGAAAATATGATAGCAAATCAAATTGAAATGGCAGCAAATGTCCCAATAGGGGTAAATGAAGTAAAGCAAAATAATGATATGCAGAATATGTAAGAGATTTTCTAATAGATAAATAGATTAAGCAATATCTAGGAGGTATTATGGCACTTACAACATTAATAAAAAATGAACAGCTTTTTAGAATAGAAAAAGAAGTTGGAGATTTTACATTTTCTTTAGAAACTTTTGGTGACACAATTGCAGGTTCTTTAAGTACATTTTCCAGTAGTATAAGTAAATCTATAGAAAGTCTTGGAAACGATAACTGGGATGATGAAGTAAAGGATCAAGTTGATGAAACAAAGACAAATATATCAAATGAAATCACCAAAGCATCAAAGACTGCCGATTATATTAAGGCAGGTCAAGGACCAGCCGAAACATTAAAATCACTTGTAAAAAAGTATGTAACTGAATATAACAATTACGAATGGGAAAAAAATAAATATGTTGTACAATATAGACAAGTTACAATAGATGATGGAGAAGAATCCAAAACAGTTGATGAAGAAACAGAAGAATATAAAGAACATATTTATAAATTACAGGCATATGCTAAAAGTGTTCGCGAATTAGAAACTGAATGTTTAAGAATATATAATGGTGTTAAGGAATATTTTGAAAGTTATAATTTTGAAACCTGTGAAGGAACTATTGATCCAACTACACTGACAAGTGATTTTAATTTTGATGAAAAATTCAAAACATATTTTGATGAATTAATGGCTACTACACTTGGACAATCAGAAGAGACAAAAGAAGAAGATGATAACCCACCACTACCTGAAGGATTCTTAGATACTACATACGATGATGAAAATGAAGCAATAGATGCATTGGTAGCTAGTGGATGGGATGATGAAAAAGCAAGAGCTTATGTTGAAAGTCACAAAGATGATGAACTCTCTTTTTATCCTAAACCACCGGAAGGATTTATTGGAGCAACATACGATAGTGAAGCAGAAGCTGTTGAAGCATTATTAGCGAATGACGAATGGAGTAGAGAAGAAGCAGAAGCCTATGTTAAAAAACATCTAGACAAAGATGATATTGGACTTTATCCTAAACCACCGGAAGGATTTATTGGAGGAACATATGATAATGAAGCAGAAGCTCTTGAAGCATTATTAGCGAAAGATGAATGGAATAAAGACGAAGCAGAAGCCTATATTAAAAAGCATATAGACAAAGGTGATATTAGACTTTATCCTGATCCACCTGAAGGATTTATTGGAGCAACATACGATAGTGAAGCAGAAGCTGTTGAAGCATTATTAGCGAATAATGAATGGAATGATGACGAAGCAGAAGCCTATATTAAAAAGCATTTAGACAAAGGTGATATTAGACTTTATCCTGATCCACCAGAAGGATTTATTGGAGCAACATACGATAGTGAAGCAGAAGCTGTTGAAGCATTATTAGCGAATAATGAATGGAATGATGACGAAGCAAAAGCCTATGTTAAAAAACATCTAGACAAAGGTGACATTGAACTATACCCTTCTACTCCAGAAGGATTTAATGAAGTAACATATGATGATAAAGATGAAGCAATAGATGCATTAATAGCTAGTGGATGGGATGATAAAAAAGCAACAGCTTATGTTGAAAGTCACCAAGGAAATGGAGTTAATATTTATCCTGATCCTCCAGAAGGATTTATTGGAGCAACATATGATACTAAAGATGAAGCAGTTGCAGTATTGACAGGTAAAGGATGGAATGATGACGAAGCAAGGGCTTATGTTGATAAACACATAGAACAACAGGATATATCTATTACTCCACATCCTCAAGCTGGCCCTCCTCCAACTGGTTATGAACCAGAAAGCACACCATCTGCTTCTGATTCTGGTCAAGGTGGTCAAACAGGTAATCCTGTGGCAGGAGATACTCCGTCACCAGACCCAGCATCAGATGAAACTGGTTCACAAAATATGGAATGTTCTACACCTGGATATATTCCAGCAGGATGTCCAAGACCTATGACATGTTCGGCACCAAACGACAGCACACCATCTACATCTGATTTTGGTCAAGGTGATCAAACAGGCAATCCTGTGGCAGGAGATACTCCGTCACCAGACCCAGCAACAGATGAAACTGGTTCACAATATATGGGATGTTATCCACCTGGATATACTCCAGCAGGATGTCAAGCTCCTGGAAATACAGGGGATGAATCTCCAATCCCTCAAGATGAAGATTCTAATGACTTAATTCCTGGTAAATCTGCTAATCCAAGCAACTATAGTAGTGGTGGAGGTGGAGGTGGAAGCGGTATAGATCCTTTAACTTTAGTCAACTTAGAAGCTCAGGCAAGATGGCGTAATAGATTTTGATTTTAGAACTAAGTAGAACCATTATTTAACACTTTTTCTATTATTTACATATTTTAATAAATGGCGTATAATAAACTCATTCAAAGGAAGGAAGTATAATATGGAAAGAGAATTTACTGAACAAGAATTAGTAAGGCGTGAAAAGGCCAAAAATATTCGTGAAATGGGAATGGATCCTTTCGGACATAAATTTGAACGCGATTCATTTGCTGCGGATATAAAAGATAAATATAAAGATGTTCCACATGACGATTTTGAAAATATGACTGATACTGCTACTGTTGCTGGAAGAATTATGTTTATTCGAAAAATGGGTAAAGCATCTTTCTTTACAATAAACGATAAGACTGGAGATATCCAAATATATATATCTATAAATGATGTCGGTGAAGAAAAATACGAATTGTTTAAGTCTGCTGATATTGGTGATATCGTTGGAGTTTCTGGTAAAGTTATGAAAACAAGAACAGGAGAAGTTACAATTAAATGTTTAGAATATACGCATTTAGTTAAAGCTTTAAAACCACTACCTGAAAAGTTCCACGGTCTTACAGATATCGAAGAGCGTTATAGAAGACGCTATGTCGATTTGATAATGAATGAAGACTCAAGACGTGTTGCCTTTATGCGTCCTAAGATTATTAGATGTATTCAAAACTTTATGGATAATAGAGGATTCACAGAAGTTGAAACACCAGTTTTAACTACACTTTTAACAGGTGCTAGTGCAAGACCTTTTGTAACTCATCATAATACTCAAGATATCGATATGTACTTAAGAATTGCTCTAGAACTTCCTTTAAAAAGACTTTTAGTAGGTGGTATGGAAGCCGTTTACGAAATAGGAAGAGTATTTAGAAATGAAGGAATGGATCCAAAACATAATCCGGAATTTACTTTGATGGAAGCATATCTTGCTTATAGTGACCTTGAAGGAATGATGGATATGACTGAAGCAATGTATACAACCATTGCTAAAGATGTAGTAGGTAAAATGACTTACAACTGGTGTGGTAACGAAATAAACCTTGAAGGACCTTGGAAGAGAATTAGTATGACTGATGCTATAAAGGAAAAGACAGGAATAGACTTCAAGAAAGAAATGACTTTGGATGAAGCCTTAAAACTTTGTGAAGAGCATCACATTCCAGTAGAAGAACACCAAAAGAGTCTTGGTCATATAATTAACTTATTCTTTGAAAAGTATGTTGAAGAAACACTTATTCAACCAACATTCTTATATGGGCATCCAGTAGAAATAAGTCCTTTAACTAAGAAGAATAAAGATGATCCAAGATTTGTCGATAGATTTGAATTATTTATCGGCGGAAAAGAATTTGCTAATGCTTACACAGAATTAAATGATCCAACTGATCAATTAGAAAGATTTGAAGAACAATTAAAAGAAAGAGATAAAGGAAATGAAGAAGCAAATGATATCGATATGGACTTTATCGAAGCATTAGAGTATGGAATGCCTCCAGCAGGTGGAATAGGTTATGGAATCGATAGACTTGTGATGTTATTTACTGAACAAGAAACGATAAGAGAAGTAATATTATTCCCAACAATGAAACAAAAATAGAAAGTATGGTTTACATATTTTCTTTTTCTTTTTGCAAATTAAATTCAATAGAAGTTTAAAATGTGTTAAGATATTTCTATAATGTGAGGATGACTATAATGAGAAAAGTTTCTATTGTTTTATCTTTTGTAGGTGTATGCTTAATAGCATTCGGTATTTATTCGTATACTGATTCTAACAATGAAAATAAGGAAGAAGTTTCTTTTAATCCTGAAGTTCATAAAGATGTAACAGAAGAAGACAAAAAAAATATTTTAAACTATTTAAATGTCAAATATGGTGAAGGATTTAAAGTAGTTGAGCATACTACTAAATATTGTTTATCTAAAGAAGATGGTAATTATGTAGTCGATAAAACTTGTGAAAAAAAGCATATAGTAAATAATATCTATAAAGTGCAAGATAGTGATGATATAACATTTTATGTAAAGAATGTTACTTTTCCTAATGATGAAAACTACGAAGAATACTTTAATAACTCTTATTATGATAACTATGTTACTTTTAATGTAACAAAAAAAGTTGAAGAATCACTTACTCCTTTATTTAAAGAATTAGGTGATGTTAAAGAAATAGAAATCTATGATGGAATAGGAGTAGAATATCCTCAGTTTGAAAAAGTAAACGATGATTATAAATATTATATAATGTTTTCTAATTTAAATAAAAATAGTCAAGATATTGTCAATAAAGATATGGAAATAACTGATTATATAAATAGAATTTATACTTTGGATTATTCAAATAAAGTGAAATTATATGTTAAATATGATCTTGATATTAATTCTCAAAACTTTAAAGAAATTGTTAATAACTTAAAAAACGGTAATTTCCTTAATTTAAATTATGGATTAGAAGCAGATTCAATTATATTAGAGTTTAACAATAATATATATTTAAAATATAATCAGGGATTTACTTTTGAACTTTTAAAGTATGATAAAAATCTACTTGAAGAAGATGGAACTTTAGTATATGATAAAAAAATAACTTTGGATTTTTCTGATACAGAAGAAGGTAGTATTTTCTTTGATGATTTTATGAATCTTGAAAGTATAGATCTTAAGTTATAAAGATGGTGATTGAATGAGTTTAAAAGAAAAAATAGATATTCCTAAGTATTCTTTGGGAGAAGAGATTATGAGTGCGATAACTCACGGTATTGGAGCACTTCTTTCTATTGCTGCACTTGTTTTGTGTGTCGTTTTTAGTTCGATAAAGGGGGATGCTTTATCTGTTATTAGTAGTATTATTTATGGTGTTAGTATGATACTTCTTTATACGATGTCCACACTTTACCATTCGATACCTGATAACAACGCGAAAAGAATTTTTAGAATTATAGATCATTGTAGCATCTTCTTACTAATTGCTGGGTCTTATACTCCATATACCCTTATTGCTTTAGAAAAACCACTTGGCTATTATTTGTTTGCTATTATTTGGATAGTTTCTATTATTGGAATAGTCTTGAATGCGATTAATTTAAAAAAATTTAAAGTGATTTCCTTTATTGGATATTTGGTTCTTGGTTGGATTATAATCTTTGCGTTTAAACCTCTTTATAATTCGATAAGTTTAGGAGGAATTTTACTTCTTTTATCAGGGGGAATAGTATATTCTCTTGGTGCAATATTTTATGCTTTTGGAAGAAAAGTTAAATATTTTCATTCAATCTTTCATCTATTCGTTTTAGCAGGAAGCATCCTTCAGTTCTTTTCAATTTTGCTTTTTGTAATAATATGAGATAATTGTATCTTGTATTTTTTTTTGATATAATTTCACTAGGTGATAAAAATGAAGAAAGCTAAGAAAGATTACTTTTTTAATATATTTGTCTTGGTAATTTTTATATCTATCTCTCTTGTTTTAGCTTCTAAAGCACTTCAAAATGATACTTTTTACACAATTAAAGTAGGAGAGTCAATATCTAAGTATGGTGTCGATATGAAGGAGCATTTTTCTTGGTTTTCTAATCTTACTTATACATATCCTCACTGGCTTTATGACTTATTAATATATAATATCTATAATTTCTTTGGCTTTACTGGTATCTATATTTCAAATATTGTCTTTGGTTTTATTTTATTATCTTTAATGTATTTTCTTACCAGTAATCTTACTAAAAATAAATATTTATCTTTTGTAGTTTCTTGTTTATCTTTCTTTACTTTAGGAGGATATATAACAGCAAGAGCTCAACTAATTTCTTATATGCTTTTACTTTTAATCTTGTATTCAATTAAGAAATTAAGAAATCAAAATAATCTTAGATATTATCTTTATATCTTTTTATGTTCTTTATTAATTGCCAATATTCATTTAGCAGTATGGCCGTTTATTTTTGTTTTATATCTACCTTTTTTAGTAAGTGATATAATTTATCTTTTAAATAAAAAGTATTCTTTTAAATTTTTAAAGAATTATAATATAACCCTTGAAGAAAGTTCTCTAAAGAAAATATTTATCTCTATTTTCCTTACCTTTTTAACAGGTTTTATGACTCCTAACTTTTTGGTACCATTTACTTATCTATACCGACAAGAAATAGGGGAATCTACAAGTTTTATTGTCGAACATTTACCAATCAATATAAGGTCATCACCTATAGTATTTGTCTTTTTATTACTATTTTTCTTACTTGTATGGAATAAGAAAACTAAAGTTAAATTAAGTGATTTATTTTTAATAAGTGGCTTGTTCTTAATGGCATTTATGGGTGAAAGAAATTATTCTTTGCTTGTCATTTTAAGTGTTTTTTCTCTTACAGAAGTTTTAAATGATTTTATTAATTTTGATATGAGATTATTATTTAAGAATTATACTTTTACTATTCCTATAATGATTTTATTTATCTGTCTTGGTTTTTTAGTATTTTGTTACAATCAGAATATTGATTTTTATAGTAAAAAAGAATATCCAATTGATGCTTCAAACTACGTTAAAAGTAACTTAGACTCTAAAAATATTAGATTATTTAATGAGTATGATTATGGAAGTTATCTAATCTTTCGTGATATCAAAGTCTTTATTGATTCAAGGTCTGATTTATACTTAAGAGAATTTAATAAAGATTGTGATGTGTTTGATGACTATAGAGTAATAAAAAATAATTACGATGAAATATTTAAGAAGTATGACATAACTCATGTACTAGTGGAAAATAAAGGTAACCTAAATCAAATATTAAAAGTTAATAATAATTATTCTAATATTTATAGCGACAGTTATTTTACGATTTATCAAGTTTTGACAACTAGTAATTGATAATGTTATAATACACGAAGAATTTTAGCATTTGGGGTGAAATAGTGCAGTATATTGTAAAAAAAGAGGAAGAACTTTTAAGTTTTTTAAAGAATAATGTCAAAGGTAGTAAAAATAATATTAAATCTTTTTTATCTAAAGAGTTAGTAGCAGTTAATGGAAAGACTGTAAGACAGTTTAATTATTTAGTGAAACCAAGTGACATAGTGACGATTGGAGCACAAAAAGTCGATAGCTTTCTTGGTAAAATAAAGATAATTTATGAAGACGATAATTATTTAGTAGTAGATAAACCTTCTGGAATGCTTACAATAGCAACAGAGGAAGAAAAGGAAGCAAACAACAATTTATATAGTGTCCTAACAAAGTATGTAAAAAAGAAAAATAGTGTCGCTAAATTATATGTTGTCCATCGTCTAGATAAAGACACATCAGGTGTAGTTTTATTTGCCAAAAATGAAAAGTTAAAAAACATTTTGCAAGAAAAATGGAACGAGATTGCTACAAGAATTTATTATGCCGTTGTAATTGGAATAACGAAAGAAAGTGAAACATTAAAGTCTTATTTAAAAGAAGATGATAATCTAGTAACTTATCAAGATGAAGATGGCAAGCTTGCAATTACTGAATATAAAAGAATTAAAAACAATGATGATTATTCTTTACTTGAAATAAATATAAAAACCGGAAGAAGAAATCAAATAAGAGTTCAATTAAAAGAAATACATCATCCAATTTTAGGTGATTCTAAATATGGACATAAAGATAAAAATCATAAGAGAATGATGTTACACGCAACAAAACTTGTGATAGAAGATCCAATAAGTAATAAAAAAATAGAATTCTTATCTAGAGTTCCATATGAATTTGAAAGAGTAGTCAGCTAAGAATTGTTAAAATGTATCAAATATGATACAATCAATATGTTTTAGGAGGATTTATGAAAACTTTAAAAGGTACTTTTGCTAATATGAAAAGATATAGTTTCCTTATGAAACAATTAATTTTAAGAGATTTTAAAGTTAAATATAAAAGAAGTGTTTTAGGTGTCGTTTGGAGCCTTCTATACCCCGTTTTAATGATGGCCGTTATGTATATGGTTTTCTCTCAAATGTTTAAGTTTAGATTAGAGGGAGTTAACTATCCAGTTTATTTGATGACTGGTCTTGTAATGTTTAACTATTTTAGTGAAGCAAGTAATCTTGCGATGACATCGGTTGTCAATAATTTTGCTTTAATAAATAAAGTTTACATTCCTAAATATATTTTCCCGATTTCTAAAGTGTTATTTGTGGGAATTAACTTTTTACTTACTTTAATACCGCTTCTAGTTATAATTGTCTTTACTGGAAGTGGGGAAACAAGATGTATTATTAATATTTGGTATTTGGTACTTCCTTATATATTCTTATGTATGCTTATGTTTACAGCAGGACTTGGCTTACTTCTTTCGACTATTTCGGTCTTTTTAAGAGATATGTTCTATATCTATGGAATAATACTTACTATTTGGAACTATGTAACACCAGTATTCTATGATATCTCAATTATCCCAAGCAATTTACAACCTTTATTTAAACTTAATCCGTTATATATATTTATAAATAGTGCTAGAAAAATAATTCTTTTCCAAACTTGCCCTAATGGAATGGAATTACTTGTTATGTTCTTAATAGGTTTTGGAACTTTACTTATCGGTTCTATAATATTTAAGAAAAACCAAGATAAATTTATTTATTATGCGTAGGTGATAAGATGATAACAGTTAAAAATGTTTCAATGAAATTTGATTTAGGTATCGAAAAAGGTAATTCTTTCAAAAATAAATTTATTGCTATTTTTGATAGAAAAAGAAGACATAAAAAAGAATATTTCTGGGCTTTAAAAGATGTTTCTTTCGAAGTTAAAAAGGGTGAAGTAATCGGGTTAATCGGAAGTAATGGCGCAGGAAAAAGTACAATGCTTAAAGTAGTAAGTGGTGTAATGAAACCTACTAAAGGTAAAGTGACGATAGAAGGAAGTATTGCTCCGATGATTGAGCTTGGTGCGGGATTTGATAGTGAGTTAACTGCAAGAGAAAACATATATTTAAATGGAGCAGTACTTGGTTATTCAGAAAAGTTTTTAAATTCTAAATTCGATGAAATAGTAGAGTTCTCCGAATTAAAAGATTTCCTTGATGTACCAATTAAGAATTTTTCTTCAGGTATGATTGCTAAACTTGCTTTTTCTATTTCGACAGTAGTAAATCCTGATATTTTAATTGTCGATGAAATTTTATCTGTTGGAGATATTAAATTCCAAGAGAAGAGTTTAAATAAAATGATGGAAATGATTAAAGGTGGAACGACAGTCCTTTATGTTTCTCACTCTCTTGAAAGTATAAGAGAGTTATGTGATAGAGTTATTTGGCTAGATCACGGAGAAGTTGTAAAAATGGGTGATACGAAAAAGATATGTGACGAGTATTACTTCAAACAGATGGGTGTTCCATACGAAGAAAAGAAAAGTAAGAAAAAGAAGAAAAAAAATGATTAAAAAAATAATTTTAGTTACCTTAACTATATTGTGGATGATAATAATTTTTGCTTTTTCTAATCAAAAAGCTAAAGTATCTACTGGGTACAGTGATTCATTCATAAATAAGACTATTGTAAATATCTATAAAATCTTTAATAGTAATCCAACGGAAGAAGAACAAAATGATATTATAGAAACATTCACACTACCGATAAGAAAATTAGCTCATATAACAGAATATTTTATTCTAGGTATACTTGTGTTTTTAACCTTAAAAGAATTCAATTGTAGAAATATATACATAATAATTCTAATATGCTTTCTGTACGCAGTTAGTGATGAAGTACATCAGTTATTTATACCTGGTAGAAGTGGAAGTTTTATAGATGTTTTAATCGATTCTTTTGGTAGCACTTTATCTGTTTTACTCTTGAAGTGTAAAATCAAATTTTAAGAAAATAAAGAAATAGCTAAATATTTCTTTTTTTAATTTATTGTGATAAAATTGTGTTATCGTATGATAGAAAGTAGGAAATAAGATGAGATGTAGTTATTGTGGAAAAGAATTACCAAACGGAGTAAATTTTTGCGATGGATGTGGTGCAAAGTTAGAAGTACCACAAATGATGCCTAATCAAAATGAAATGCCAAATTATAACAATCAAAATATGGGTTATTATAATCAAAATAATCAAAATCCAATGTATCAAAATAATTATCAACCACCAAAAAAGAATACTGGACTTATATTTTTAATTGTTGTTCTTGCTGTTATTTTGATAGTTGCAATTGCTGTTGGAGCCTTCTTCTTACTAAGTGGTGATGATAAAGAAAAAACAGATGATGATCCTGAAGTAGTAGAAAAAGAAGACGATGATGATAACAATAAAACAGAAACATTAGATACTGGAAGTTATATTTTAACACTTCCAAAAGGTTATAGTGTAAGTCAACAGTCAACAAATGGAAGTTTAATTTCAAGTAAAGAATGTACAATGTATGTAATGGAATATCCATTGTCAACAAGTTATATGGTTGTTCTTAAGGATGAATTTATTGCTCAAATGGGAGAACAAGGATATGTAATTACTTCCTTTAAAGAAGATACAATTTTAAATCGTGATGTTATAATTATGGAAACTACTCAAAATGGAGTTAAATGTGTACTTTTATTCGTTGATGTAGATGATCATGATACAATGTTCTTTGTTATCGCTTCATCAACGGGATTATCAATCGATACTGATTGGTACGAAGATGCAGTTACTATGGTAAAAAGTGCTAAAGAAAAATAAGAAACTTTAAAGTTTCTTTTTTTTGACTCTTTTAATAATTATTTTTCTTAAAACATCTACAGGAATTACTGTTGAAGCAAGTAAAATCATAAATTCAAGCTCTTGAAAACTAAGACCTATTGTCCTAAACATATGATCTCCAAAATAGATTAAAAGAAGTTGAACAACAGTAATAAATGAAATAATAATTAAGAAAAATTTATTCTTTAAAATATTAGAAAACAAATTAATTCTTTCAGTCCTTGCATTTAGACTATTAAAAATATCGATAAAGATAAATAAACCAAAGAATGCTGACATCAAATAGGTATAACTTTCTCGATAAAAGTGAAAGATAAACTTTGACTTTAAAAAGAAAATGCATAAT
Source organism: uncultured Bacilli bacterium (assembly GCA_947629375.1). Taxonomy (GTDB): domain Bacteria; phylum Bacillota_I; class Bacilli_A; order RF39; family UBA660; genus RUG13868. Next base: position 21,920 of record CANRDN010000005.1, read on the forward strand.
AAAAATGAGTATAAACCAGTTATAAATATTTCTGAAAACATATATTTATTTATAATTGGTTCTTCTTTTTTCTTGGGTGGTTCTTTCATATATTCTTTAAGAGGTGGCTCATAGGCAAAAGCAAGACCAGTTAAGGTATCCATTACCATATTTATCCACAACATTTGAATTACGGTTACTGGAGTATCTATTCCAATAAAAGTGCCGATAAAAGAAAGACCAATAGCACAAAAGTTAATGGTTAACTGGCAAATAATAAATTTCCTTATACTTTTAAAGATAGTTCTTCCGTAAAGAATAGCATTAGAAATAGATTTAATGTTGTTATCTAAAATTATAATATCTGATGCTTCTTTACTCACGTCAGTTCCACTTCCCATAGCAAAACCCACATCAGCATTTTTTAAAGCCGGAGCATCGTTTATCCCGTCACCCGTCATTCCAACGACTAGATTTTCACTTTGAGCAATTTTAATAAGTCTTGTTTTATCACTTGGCAAGGCTCTTGCAACTATCTTAAGGTGGGGAAGAATCTCTTTTATTTCATCGTCAGTTTTCTCGTTTAATTCGGAAGAAGTGATCGCAATATCTTGTTCTTCTAAAAGATTTATTTCCTTACCAATTGCAATAGCAGTATTAATGTTATCTCCAGTTATCATAACAGTTTGAATACCAGCTTCCTTAATTAATGATAGACCTTCTTTAGTGTTTTCTCTTAACTCATCCTTAATGGAAATGATTGCTACTAGAGTTAAATTCTTAAACTCATCGTAGTAGGGTTCTTTGGTAGCAACACAAATAACTCTTATCCCTTTTTTAGAAATATTATCGATATAGTTATTTAATTCCACTAAATTAGTTAATTCTTCTTTTTTACCTTCTTCGTTATAGAAGTATTTACATCCCTTTAATATTACTTCTTTAGCTCCTTTAATAAGATCAATTTTTCCTGAGTCGTCGATAGTAGTTAAAGAATATTTATCTTCACTATTAAATTGTTTTACTTTAATCTTTTTGATGTTTTCATCTGTTTTGCAGTGAAAAAAAGAATAGACTGCTCTATCAGTAATATTTCCCCCAATTATTTTTCCGTTATCGTTGTAGCAGTCAGAATTATAGATAATACTTTTAGATAAAATATCATAATACTTTTGATACTTTTTTATATCGAGTTCACTATTGAAAGCTTTTTTGTTTCCAAGAAGTACTTCAATAACTTCGAATTTTCCTTTTGTAAGAGTTCCTGTCTTATCAGTAAACAAAATATTAATATTTCCAGCTGTCTCAATTCCCATCATTTTTCTAACTAGGACATTTTCTTTGACCATCTTTTTCATATTTCTTGAAAGTACTAGAGTAATCATCATTGGAAGACCTTCGGGTACTGCTACTACAATAATTGTTACAGTTAAAGTGAGAGCATAAATTATATAGTCCATCATCAAAGGAAAATTAGTAAGAGTATTAAAAATTAATTCTCGATTAAAATTATTGTCGATTACTATTTTAGAAAATAAATAAGAAAAAGAAACGAGTATTGCTCCGATATATCCTATACGACTTATTATAATAGCAAGCTTTTTAAGTCTCAATTTTAAAGGACTATCTGGAGCGTTTTCCTGTAGTTCTTCATTAAGTTTTCCATAGACTGTATTATTACCAACTTCCGTAATTAAAACAGTAGCTTTCTTTGAATTTACTACTGTTCCTCTAAAGACTTTATTATTATCTTTAATATTACCATTTACAAGAACTTTTTCTTGCTCTTTAGTCTCACCATTTAAAGATGATTCATCGATTGATAAACTTCCTTCTAGAATAATCCCATCAGCAGGAATCTTATCACCTTGTTCAAGTATTACAATATCATTTTTAACAACTTCGTCGATTGGTAATTCGACAATCTTATTGTTTCTTTTAACCTTACAAGTAATTTTTGAAGCCTCTTCTTGCATCTTGACAAAGGCTTTTTCACTGCCATATTCCGAAACCGTTGAAATAAAAGAAGAAATTAAAATAGCTAGAAGAATTCCAATTGTTTCCACAATATCGAAATCTTGAATTAGGAAAACAACTTTAATACCAAGAGCAATAAGTAAAATTCTAATAATAGGATCTCCTAAAGACTCTAAAAAAAGTTCAAATAAAGATTCGGATTTAATCTTAGTTAAAGCATTACTACCATATTTTTTACGACTTTCAACTACTTCTTTATCATTTAATCCTTTAGTATTCATAAATCCTCCAGTTAAATCTATGATAGAGAAATTTGATTTATTCAGTAAATTATGTTAAAATTTATGGGAATTTCCGGTTAATTATAAAAAAAATATTAAGAATATTAATAGAAATATAAATGTGTTATAATCTTTATATAACAAAATAGAAATTATCTTTTTGGTGGTGATTAGATGTCTAGGACAAAGAATAGTGTTAAAAACTTACTTACAGCTATTATTGGACAAGGTATAGGATTCATTGTAAGTTTTATTGCTAGAATATTTTTCATAAGAACTCTTGGAAGAGAATATTTAGGACTTAATGGTCTTTTTACCAATATACTTACCATTCTTTCTCTTGCTGAACTAGGAGTAGGGGAAGCGATAACTTATAGTCTTTACAAGCCACTTGCCGAAAATGATTCTAAAAAATGTACGATGTTAATGCAGGTATATAAAAAAGTTTATAATGTAATTGGACTTGCTATATTGCTAATTGGAATAGCAGTAACTCCTTTTTTACCATTTATAATAAAAGATATGCCTAATATTCCTAACATCAGTTTTATCTATATTTTATTTGTAATTAATACTTCTGTTTCTTACTTTTTCTCATATAAAAGAAACTTAATAATAGCGGATCAAAAAAGATATATTGCAACATTTATAAGATATCTTGCTCATATAATATTTACTTTCTTAGAAATAGTTTATTTAGTTCTATTTAGAGATTACATCGGTTACTTATTAATAATGATTGCGTCTACTTTAGCAGATAATGTTATGGTATCTATAAAAGCTGAAAAGATGTACCCATACTTAAAAAGTAAAGAGAAAATTCCTTTAGATAAAGAATCTAAAGAGAGTATTATTAAAAATACTAAAGCAATGATGATGCATAAAGTAGGGGGAGTTGTTGTAAGTTCTACTGATAATATTTTACTTTCAAAATTTGTTTCTCTTGATGCTGTAGGACTTTATTCCAATTATTTCTTTGTTACCAATGCTTTAAATAGTGTAGCAGTCCATATCTTTAACTCTGTTACAGCAAGTGTCGGTAATATGGTAGTACTAGAAAATAAAGAAAAGCAATACTCGATATTTAGAGATATTTTCTTCTTAGACTTTTGGCTTTTCTGTTTTCTATCTGTATCTCTTTTATGTCTTTTTAATCCATTTATCGAATTGTGGGTCGGAAAAGAATATTTATTTGGTTTCGATATAGTTTGTATCATCGTTATTAACTTCTATCTAACAGGTATGAGAAGAGCTGTTCTAACCTTTAGGGAAGCGAGTGGACTATTCTATAAAGACAGATGGAAATCTGTTGCGGAAGCAGTTCTTAATTTAGGATCTTCTATTGTACTTGCAATTTACTTAGGAACTTTTGGAGTATTTTTAGGAACATTTATAAGTGCAGTAATGACTTGTATCTGGATTGAACCTTTAGTCCTTTATAAATATGGTTTTGAAAAGAAACTAAGAAATTACTTCTTTATCTATTTTAAATATTTATTTATAACTCTTATATGTGCTGTTGTTACTTATTACTTGTGTAGCTTTATTAACTTTGGAAGATTCGTTTCCTTCATTTTAAAAGGAATACTTTGTGTACTAATTCCAAATACTGTTGTGTTCTTATTATTTAGAAAATCAAATGAGTTCAATTACTTTAAAAGAATGATTAAAAATATCTTGAAGAAAATAAGAAAAAAGCAGGTGGTTAAAAATGCAGAAGCGTAATTTTAAAAAAGTAGTAATTTCAAGTAAGGGCGAAAAAAGTGTCTTGTATGGACATCCTTGGATATACGAAGGTGAAGTATTAAAAAAAGATAATGAAATAGTTAATGGTGATATTGTCGATGTTGTAAGTGAAAAGGATAAATATTTAGGTAGTGGTTTTTATAACGATAATTCTAAAATAATTGTAAGACTTTTAAGTAGAAACGCTAATGATACTTTTGATAGTGAATTTTTTAGAAGAAGAATTAGTTACGCTATCGATTATCGTTTAACAGTTATGGAAGATGAAACTAATGCTTTTAGAGTAATCTTTGGTGAAGCAGATGAACTTCCTGGACTTACAGTCGATAAATTTAATGACATTTTAGTTGTGCAAATTCTTTCTTTAGGAATAGAGATAAGAAAAGATTTAATTCTAAGAGCTTTGTATGAAGAAATGCTTAAAAGAGATTTTAAAATATCAGGTATCTATATAAGAAATGATGTCGATATAAGAGAAAAAGAAGGTTTAGATGAATATAAAGGTTGGTACGATTTAGGATTACCTCTACCAAGTACAACTAAAACAGAAATAGTAGAAAATGGTATTAAGTACATAGTCGACTTTGAAAATGGTCAAAAAACAGGGTTCTTCCTAGATCAAAAATACAATCGTCTTGCCATAAGAAAAATAGCTAAAGGAAGAACAGTACTAGATTGTTGTACTCATACTGGATCTTTTGCAATGAATGCCTATGTTGGAGGTGCTAAAAAAGTAGTTGCACTCGATATTTCAGAAAAAGCATTAGATGATTCAATAGAAAACTTTAAACTAAATGGTTTTGAGATAGATACAATATGTGGTGATGTTTTTGATGTCTTAAAAAATCTTAGTCAAAAAAAAGAATATGACTTTATTATTCTAGATCCACCTGCGTTTACTAAATCAAGAAAAACTTTAAATAACGCTTTAAAAGGTTACCAAGAGATAAACTATCTTGCTCTAAAAGCCTTAAAAAGAGGAGGATACTTTGCAACAGCATCTTGTTCTCACTTTGCAACACCTGAGCTATTTCTTGAAGCAATATATAAAGCAAGTCTAGAAGCAGGAGTTAAACTAAAACAGGTTTCTTATACTGGTGCAAGTTTTGATCACCCAGTACTTATTGGAGTAGATGAAACAAGATACCTAAAGTTCTACATATTTCAAGTTATTTAAAGGAAAAGTATGAAAAGTAAAATAATAACTGTGAAAAGTGTCGATGACTACAACAAATTTATAAAAAAAATAAAATACTATAAGACTTTTTTATACCGAAATACAAAATTTAAAATAGAACAAAATAAAATCTTTAAAGATATAGAGAGTATCGAAAAAGCTTTAAACTTAAAGAAGAAAAAAGAAAGAACAGAGTATGTCTATTCCTATTGTTGTGACTATATAGATAACTATTGTAAAGATAAAGACTTTTGTAAATTTAAAGATAATAAATGTCTTAATCAGTATCACAATAACTATATCAATGGTTGTTGTAGAGGTTGTAGATTTCAATCGAAGAGTGGTTGTAAAACATCTAATTTAACTTGTAAATTATTTTATTGTAGCAGTGTTAAAGATAATAACAAAATAGTAGAGTATAAAGATTTAAAAATAATAAGATGTCTTCCCTTAAGAAATAGACCTATTATTAAACACGATTTCTTTGTAAGTCGTGAAGAAATGTTAAATGATTTATACCTAAATTCGATTATAATTTTTGTCATTAAAACTTTATTTAGACTTAGATATATTAAGAAGATGGTTAACAGTAACAAAACTAGTTAACTTTTTTTGTTATATTTTTTAATTTATAACTCATAAGTTGTAATGGTGATTCGATGTTTTTAAAGAAGATTGATGAAAGAATAAGAATACTTTTTTTGATTATTATACTATTTTTAGTTTTCATAGTAGCAAGAGTTGCATACATCCAGTTGTTTGATTACAGAATGTTAAACGAGAAAGCAAATGACTTATGGAGTAGAAATCTGCCACTTGCTGCTGATAGAGGATTAATTCTTGATAGAAATGGAGCAGTACTTGCCGATAATATCACTACAACTAGTCTTGTTTTGATTCCTTCACAGTTAGAAGATAAAGAAGAGATTTCTAAAACTCTTGCCTCTATCTTGGGTGTTACTAAAGAAGAGATGGATAAACACGTATACAAAGAAACTTCAATAGAAAGGGTGCATCCAGAGGGAAGACAACTATCTTATGAAGTAGCAGATAAAATAGATAAACTAAACTACAAAGGTGTATATCTTGTCAAAGAATCAAAAAGATATTATCCCAATAAAGAGATGCTTGCTCACGTTTTAGGGTATGTTGGAATCGATAATCAAGGCCTTTCTGGTATAGAGCTACAATACGATTCTTATCTTACAGGAGTAGATGGCGCAATAAAGTATTTTAGTGATGCCAAAGGAAACAGTCTGAAACTTTCCGATATCTATGTTGCACCACAACAAGGAATGAATATAACTTTAACCATCGATTATAACATTCAGACATCCCTCGAAAGAGAGTTAGATAATATCGTTTCAATGTTCAGTCCAGATATGGCTCTTGCCCTTGTAATGGACCCCAATACTGGAGAAATACTTGGAATGAGCTCAAGACCAACATATGACCCTAATAAATATCAAGAAGCATCTGTTACAACAATTAATCGAAACTTACCGATTTGGGCCTCATACGAACCAGGAAGTACATTTAAAATAATAACGATGTCGTCAGCGGTAGAAGAAAAAGTTATAGACATTTTTAAAGATACTTTTGTGGATTCTGGAAGCGTAAAAATAGGAGGAGCAAGGATTGGTTGTTGGAAACCGAGTGGTCACGGACTTCAAACATACCTTCAGGTCTTGGAGAACTCTTGTAACCCAGGGTTTGTAAAACTAGGACTGATGCTTGGTAAAGAAAAGTTGTTTTCTTATATTGATTTATTTGGCTTTGGAAAGAAAACTGGAATCGACTTAAATGGTGAGAGTGAAGGAATACTTTTTTCACTTGATAAAGTAAAAGACTTGGAACTTGCTACAACAGCTTTTGGTCAAGGAGTAAGTGTTACACCAATTCAACAAGTAAACGCAGTAAGTGCTGTCGTAAATGGTGGATATTTATATAAACCTTATATCGTAAAAAGTATATCAGAACCACTTACCAATAGTGTTATAAAGTCATATAATAAAGAGTTTGTAAGAAAGACAATCAGTAAAGAAACGAGTGATATAATGCGTTATTCTCTTGAAAGTGTCGTAGCTCGTGGCGGAGGAAGATATGCTTATATCGATGGATACCGTGTTGGTGGTAAAACTGGAACTGCTCAAAAAGTTGAAAATGGTAAATATTTAGTAAACAACTACATAATGAGTTTTATGGCTATAGTACCCGCAAATGACCCAAAAGCAGTATTATACCTAGCAATCGATAATCCTAAAAATACAGCCCTTTTATCAAGTTATACGACGGCACCTATTGCAAGAAAAATACTTCTTGATATAATCGACGCTTTAGAGATTGAAAAGCAAGAAGGTGGAATCGAAAAAGTAAAGCAGTGGGATGATATAACGTATATTGAAGTACCAAATTTAATTGGTAAAACACTTAAAGAAGCTACAAGAAATGCTTATCCAGTTGAGATAGAAGTAACAGGTAATGGTGAAAAAGTAGTAGAACAATCACCATCACCCGGGGAAAAAGTAGATATTACTGGAAAAATAAGAGTACTTTTAGGTTGAACTTTTAAAAAAATTGAATATAAATCTTTATTTTGTTGACATAAATTTTATTAAAGTTGTATATTATTAGTGACTAAAACATTGAAATAGAATTTGACAAATGAATTTTATAGATATTTAAAGTAAATATATGTAAAGTATAATGAAAATGAATATTTTATATGTTAGAATATAAAACTCGAGGTGAAAAAATGGGAATATTACTACTTACTAAATCTGTTTTTGCAATTATGATAGGTTTTCTTCCAGCACTTGTTTTAGGTTTAATTTTGATTCCTATATTAAGGAAAAAGAAAATAGGTCAAAGAATAAGTATATATGTAGGTGATAATCATAAGAAAAAAGAAGGAACTCCTACGATGGGTGGTCTTATCTTTGTAATTCCAACGGTAATTGCCACATTGTTTTTGGTTCTTACCGATAAACTGGAGATGACGCCTAATCTGATTATCATTTTGTTTGTCTTTGTAAGTTACTCGATAATTGGATTCTTAGATGACTTTTTAAGTATAAAAAAGAAAAATAATGAAGGATTAACGACATATCAAAAATTATTTCTACAACTAATTGTTGCTCTTGGATTTTTCTATTTGTATATGCAAAAAGGCGGTCAAACAGCTTTAGTATCATCAACACTACATCTTAATATAGAGATGGGTTGGTTTTATGGAGTATTCTTACTTTTTATTTTGATTGGTGCATCGAATGCAGTTAATCTAACTGATGGACTTGATGGTTTAGCTGGAGGATTATCGGCAATATCCTTTATTGCATTCGCTATCATTTCTATTGCTGTAGGATTTGAAGAGATTGGTATATTTACCTTTATTCTTGTTGGTGCTTTATTTGGATTCTTAATATTTAATACGCATCCAGCAAAGATTTTTATGGGGGATACGGGGTCGCTTGCATTAGGAGCAGTTATGGCAGCAATTGCTATACTAACTCATAGAGAAGTAACATTACTTGTTGTTGCTAGTGTCTTCGTTGCTGAAACATTAAGTGTAATTTTGCAAGTAGTATGGTTAAGATTATTTCACAAAAAACTTTTCTTAATGACACCACTTCATCATCACTTTGAGAAATTGGGTTGGCAAGAAACTGACATCGTTAAATTATTCTGGGTAGTAGGACTTTTACTTACTATGGCAGGAATATATTATGGAGTATGGTTATAAAGAACTTTATGTTCTTTTTTTTATGTCTTTTTTATATATTTTAATAGGTGGTTAGATGAACAAAAAGTATGGAAAATATCTTTTAGCAGTATCTTTTTTATTGATAATTTTTGGAATTGTAATGATCTATTCTTCATCTAGTATTTGGGCAGAGTATAAGTTTAATGACTCTTTTAAATATGTTAAACATCAAGTTTTATTTTTTGCAGTTGGAATAGTACTAATCTATCTTTTAAGTAAAGTAAATTACGAATTTTATTATAAGAATGCTACCAAGATTTTTATTATTTGTTTAGTTTTGTTAGTACTTGTTCTAATACCAGGAATTGGTAGTGTTAGAAACGGAAGTAGAAGCTGGTTTGGAATAGGTGCTTTTGGAATTCAGCCAAGTGAATTTGCAAAACTGGCCTTAATAATTTTAACAAGTAAATATTTATCTATTTCTAATAAGTTTATAAAGAATATTACCAAAGGTGTGTTTCCCATTTTATTACTAATGTTTTTAGTTTTTGGACTTATAATGTTACAGCCTGATTTTGGTACAGGAATGATTATTGTAGTTGGTATCTTAGCTCTTCTTTTTATAGCAGGAGTTAATATTAAATTTTTCTTAGGGCTTGGGGCTATTGGTGTTTTAGGAATCATCGGTCTAATTATAGTAGCACCATATCGAATGGATAGAATAACATCATTTATTGACCCTTGGAGTGATCCTTTAGGAACAGGCTTTCAAATAATTCAATCTTTGTACGCAATAGGTCCAGGTGAGTAAATGATTACGCGATAAAATGACTCTCAAAATTGGATACTCAATTCTCAATTTAAGAGATAGGATTTTTCTTTACTTTTTGTTATCTTATAATAGACGCGTTCAATAGAAAGGAGGAATACTAGTGTTAGGTGGTTGTTATTACGGGAGTAATCATAATCAAAAAAGATATAAATATTTGATGTTCTCAAATGTAGATTTAATATTACATAGTAATAAAATTAATAAAATTCCAGCTGAAAGATTCAGAAGAGAATATGTAATTGATTGTATTGACTCTATAAGATAGAAGTTGATTAAAAAAATCAACTTTTTCTTTTGCCTAAAAGTTTCTTAAAAGTTAACTCTTAATTTATTTAATAATATTTGTAGTAAAATCAAATTCGGTGGAAGTGAAGTTATGAGTAGTAGAACTGATTTAACTAAAATGGGTAAGCATATTTTCGATTTAAGAAAAGGTTTAGGTTATACTCAAAAGCAATTAGGAGAAATGTTAGATGTTAGTGATAAAACTGTATCTAAATGGGAACAAGGAGATATTGCACCTGATATAACAATTCTAACTTCTTTAGCTAGTGCATTAAAAGTTAGTGTAAATGAAATCTTGTATGGTGAAAAAGAAGAGAAAGAAAATGAAGACGAGAAATCAATAAAGCTATTAAACCTTTACACAGAGCAAACCAAAATAAGTCTTACTAAGAAAATAGTACTATTCATATTTACAATTTTAGTGGTTGCTATTTTTGTATTTTATGTGGAGGACTACTTTAAATGGAAAGTAACAAAAATAAGAGCAAATGATGAGTTTAAGATATCTGGTTATATTTTTACAAATAATAAAGAATCAAAAATGGTAATTGATCAAATATCATATATTAGTTCAAATGATAAACTAAATGAACAACCACTGATAAAAAGAATTGAACTAAAAATAATATATAATGAAAAAACAATTTATACTAAATTGTCACAGTTTGATAACCCTGAAATAATACAAAAAAGTTTTAACAATTATATTATCTCATTTGAAAAAAAATTTAAAATAAATACAGATCATTTAAAAATTGTAATTGATTGTATCGATGTTAACGATATTGACTATTTCTTTATAATTAACGATTTCTAATTTTTGGAGATTATTGAAAATCTTTGATTTATATATTTATTTATATTATTATGATTAGGTAAAATAGAAATGAAAGGAGGAAATATGAAGAACTTTAGAAAATTTGGATTACTTTTTTTAATGCTTTTAATTTTGGCACCGGTGACAACTTTAGCAGATGAAGGTGATTATAAAGTTTCAAGATTAGAAAAAAATGAAAATTTAGAATTACTTGGACAAAATACGAAGTATTTTAAAACAGTTACAACATATGACAATTCAATTTATAATCTTTCTAGCAAAAATGTTTTAAACTCAATGTATAATGCTAAATCAGTTACAACAGAAATAACAGAAGAAGAGTACAATAGTGTAAGTAATGATAGCTCAATTGAAGTTAACGCTTTTACAACAGTAGAAACAACATATAAAATTATGACAACAAATTTATACAAAAATGGTGATTACTATAGATATGAAAATATTGTTGGTTGGAAAAATTTTCCAAAAGTAAGAGACTATGATGTAATTGCTATTGGTTTTTATAACAATGTAAAACCACATTCAATTTCTTTTGAATCAAAAAAATGTTCAAAGTCTAATGGTTGTGTTTATACTGCACTTAATACACCACAAATTTTTTCTACGGGATCAAGTGCAACATATATATTACCAGCTTGGACAGATTTAACAAGTTTAAAGACTACTTACATAGTAGATGTAGAAAAAGTAAATCCATCTACAACCATAAAATATCAAGCTGCTTTCGGTGACTATGCTCATTCAACTACAAAGGTTGGACAATTACAGGCAATTGAACACGAAGTTGTTCAAAATATAGGAATTCTTTTCGATACAAAGGTTGAGGATAATTTCGATACTATTGACGAAGCTGATGTATTTTGGGAAGGCACTTGGTAAAAATTAAAGTATAATTTTTAATCCTTCTAATAGATTTTATTAGGAGGATTTTTTATGGAAAGAAATATTAAATTATATTTTGATGGTAATACTTCTTTAGAGAGTTTAATAGAAAATTTTGTTTATGAATCATACAAGGAAAAAGAAAAAATTGAATAAATTTATAGCAGGTATTTATATTAGATTATCTAAAGAAGATGAAATAAAAAATGATAATTCCTCTTATAGTGAAAGTGTAGAAAATCAAAAAGAATTATTATTAAATTATGTTAAAGAAAATAATTTTGTTTTGTATGACACATACATAGATGATGGCTATAGTGGTACTAACTTTAATCGACCTAGTTTTAATAGATTAATTAGTGATATTGAAAATAATAAAGTTAATGTAGTTATTGTAAAAGATTTATCAAGACTTGGAAGAGATTATATCCTTACAGGTTACTATTTAGAAATGTGGTTTCCTAAGAAAAACATTAGATTTATTTCTATACTGGATAACATAGATACTTTTTCAAACAATAACATTAACTTTGACTTTGCACCTTTTAAAACTTTAATAAATGATATGTATTCAAGAGATAATTCTAAAAAAATAAAAACAGCACTAAGAACAAAACAACTTCAAGGAAAGTGGGTTGGGGGATGTACTCCTTTTGGTTATATTCAAGATGAAAAAGATAAAAATCATTTAGTAATTAACAATGAAGAAGCCGATATTGTCAAAAAAATATACTCTCTTTTTTTGAGAGGATATTCAATTAATAAAATATCGGATTATTTATATAAAGAAAAAATCCTTCCACCAAATATTCAAAGAGATATAAATAGAAAAAATAACAATTTTCATTGGAGTAGTACAACGATAAAAACAATTTTAACAAATAGACTTTATACAGGTGATATGATTCAAAATAGAAGATCAAGAATTAATTACAAAGTTAGAACCTTAAAGAAAAATAATAAAGAAGATTGGATAGTTGTTTTAAATACTCATAAAGCAATTATTGATAAAGATGATTTTGATGATGTTCAAAGAATAATAAGTACTAATAGCAATATTAAATCAAATAAAAAAAATGATTATTTACTTTCAGGGTTTCTATATTGTGGTGAATGTAAAAATAGAATAGTAATTCAAAAGAGTGGAGAATACTTTTATACGATGTGTAATAATTATAGAAAAAATTCTAAATTAAAAGTTTGTACACCACATTCAAATAATTATTTTAAACTTGAAAAAACAATAATAGACAATTTAAAAAAAATAATTTCAACTCTGGATATAGAAAAAGTTGTAGATAGATTTGATGAAAAAGTTAATCAAAAAAATAGTTTGGAAGATATCAATTCTTTAAAGTCTAATCTCGATAGTATTTATCTTGACTATATCAATAAAAAAATTAAAGAAGATATGTATTTAAGAATTAGTGAAAGATTAACAAAAAAAATAGAACAATTAGAAAATAAAAAAGTTGAAAAATATAATACTAGAGAATATGTAGAAAGTTATTTAAATAATATTTCAAAAGATGTACTTATAAGACTTATCAAAAAAATAGAAATACATAAAGATAAATCAATTGATATTTATTTTAATTTTATCGCTCAAAAATGAACTCAGGTGGGCTTTTAGGAATGGGATTTTTAAAATCTAGACAGAAACAGTTTTATTTACCAGAACCACAGACAGACTTTATTTTTTCAATCATTAGTGAAGAGTTTGGTGTAATGGGGGTAATAATTGTTGTTGCATTATTTTTATTACTTGTTTACTTTGGTTTTAAGATTGCCATTAATGCCCAAGATGGCTTTGCAAAATATTTATCATTTGGATTAGTATTTCAAATACTTATTCAAGCTATAATGAATCTTTGTGTAGTTATTGGACTTATTCCTGTTACTGGAGTAACTTTACCTTTCCTTAGTTATGGTGGTTCTTCCTTACTAGTCAGTATGGCTAGTATTGGCATTATTTTAAATATTTCAAAAAATAGTTAAAATAATATTGACATATGAACAAATGTTTGATATATTTTGACTGTAAATGAAGTTAGGGGGATATTTATAAATGAATGGTATTGAATTATTAGAAGAATCAAAAATAGAAAATATGATTTATGAAGTAAGAGGAAAGCAAGTAATGTTGGATTCTGATTTAGCTTTATTATACCAAGTTGAGACAAAAAGAATTAATGAAGCTGTTAGAAATAATTTAGAAAAATTTCCTGAAAGATTCTCTTGGTTATTGTCAAATAATGAATTGGATTTTTTGAGGTCGAAATTTTCGACCTCAAGTTTAGTGAATAATAATCATGGTTGTAGAAGATATAGTCCTCGTGTTTTTACTGAACAAGGTGTAGCGATGCTTGCCACTATTTTAAAATCTACTGTTGCAACTCAAGTTAGTATTGCTATTATGGATGCTTTTGTATTAATGCGAAAATATATTTCTAATGAATTAATTGAACAGAAATATATTAACAATTTAGTGATAAAACATGATGAAGATATCAAATTGTTACAAGACTCTTTTAATAAATTCAAAGGGAAAAAGATTATGAAATTTATTTTAAAAAATATTAAACTTGAAGTTTTAGTTTGAAACTTCTTTACAAATGGATATTATATTTGAAGATGAATACTATAAATGTTATATTAATATTATAAAAAAACATCAAGAAATTGAACAAAAAAAGGAGGGAGAAACAATATGAAAAAAATAACTTATGTAACTGGAAACTGGGCTAAAGTAAAAAGTGCTAAACAAATCTTAGAACCTTTAGGGTATACAATCGACAATGTCAAAATGGATACTATAGAAATTCAAGCAGAAAATGTTGATGAAGTAGCAGCTTACTCAGCAAAATATGCAAGTCAAAAACTTAAAACATCTGTTTTAAAAAATGACACTGGATTATTTATTGAAGCTTTAAATGGATTTCCTGGACCTTATACTCATTATGTAGAAGATAAAATTGGTGAAGAAAAAGTTTTAAAACTACTAGAGAATGAGAAAAACCGTAAAGCTTACTTTATAGAATCTTTTGCTTATTGTGAATATAAAAAAGAACCAGTAATATTTAGATCTGTTACTAAAGGACATATTGCCAAAGAAAAATCTGGAACCTATGGATGGGGTTGGGACTTTATCTTTATTCCTGATGGAAGTGACAAAACACTTGCTAACTATCCAGATAACGAAAGATTTGCTCTATGGGATGATACTGCATATAAAGAATTAGTAGAATATCTAGAAAAGAAAGACAATAAGTAGAAGAAAGATTTCTTCTTTTTTATTTCTATGTTATAATTTTTATATTAATGGAGGATTTATGAGAAATGTTGGAACAGTAGTACGAGGAATTCGTACGCCTATAATCAAGGAGCACGATGATTTAGCAAATATTGTTGTTGATTCTTTAATGGCAGCACAAGAAAGTGAAGGGTTTACTTTTCACGATAAAGATGTAGTAGCTGTTACAGAAGCTGTCGTAGGAATCAGTGAAGGAAATTATGTAACAGTAGATGAAATAGCAGAAGACTTAAAAAACAAATTCCCAAGTGGTAATATTGGAGTAGTATTCCCAATACTTAGTAGAAATAGATTTTCAATGATTTTAAAAGGTATTGCTCGTGGAATGAAAAAAGTAACGATGTTATTATCATTTCCAAGTGATGAAGTAGGAAATGGAATACTTGATGAAGATGTATTAGATAAAAGTAAATATAACTTATCTAGTGTTATAACTGAAAAAGAATACAAAGAAACTTTTGCATCTTGGATTCATCCTTTCACTGGAATCAATATGGTTGATTTCTATAGAGATTTAATAACGAAAGAAAATTGTGAAGTAGAATTTGTTTTTGCAAATGACCCTAAAGTAATTTTAAATTATACGAAAGATGTTTTGACTTGTGATATTCATACAAGACTTCGTACTAAAAAATTATTAGAGGAAGCAGGAGCAGAAAAAGTATATGGATTATTTGAAGTTATGAATGCTCCAATAGGTAATAGTGGTTATAATCCAACATATGGACTTTTAGGTTCTAATAAATCAACAGAAGAAAGATTAAAATTATTCCCTAAAACTGGTGATAAATTAGTTCTTGATATTCAAAACAAATTAAAAGAAAAAACTGGTAAGACAATCGAAGTAATGGTTTATGGTGATGGAGCATTTAAAGATCCAGTTGGTAAAATTTGGGAGTTAGCAGATCCAGTTGTATCACCTGCATACACTTCTGGTCTTGTAGGAACTCCAAACGAAATAAAATTAAAATATGTATCTGATAATAAATTTGCTGATTTGCGTGGCGACGAATTAAAAGAAGCTATAAAAGATGAAATAAGACAAAAAGAAAAAGATCTTAAAGGAAATATGTTATCTCAAGGGACAACTCCAAGAAGACTTACAGATTTAATCGGATCTTTATGTGATTTAACAAGTGGAAGCGGAGATAAAGGAACTCCAGTAGTATTTGTTCAAGGATATTTTGATAATTTAGCAAACGATTAGACTTGAAAATAGATAGAAAAAGTATAAAATAAAACAAGAGGTGGATTATGAAAAACAAAAGTATAACTTCAAGAGATGAAGATTTTGCAAAATGGTATACGGATGTTGTAAATGCTGCTCACTTAGCAAGCTACACATCAGTTAAAGGATGTATTGCTATCGAACCGAATGGTTATGCTATCTGGGAAAAAATGCAAGAAATTCTCGATAAGAAATTTAAAGAACTAGGACACGTCAATGTTCAGATGCCATTATTAATCCCTGAAAATTTATTAAAAAAAGAAAGTGAATTAGTAGAAGGATTTGCTCCAGAAGTTGCGTGGGTAACTCAAGGTGGTAGTAAAGAACTAGAAGAAAGACACTGTATAAGACCAACTAGTGAAACGATGTTTTGTGATTATTATAAAGATCATATTTCATCATATCGTGATTTACCAAAACTATATAATCAGTGGTGTAATGTTTTAAGATGGGAGAAAGAAACAAGACCATTCTTAAGAAGTCGTGAATTTTTATGGCAAGAAGGACACACAATTCACGCAACGGCCAAAGAAGCAGAAGAAGAAACTAATAGAATGATGGAAGTATACAAATGGTTCCATCATGAAATACTAGCAATACCAACCATCGTTGGACGAAAAACAGAAAAAGAGAAGTTCGCTGGTGCTGAGTACACACTTACAAATGAAGCTTTAATGTACAATGGAGTGGCACTTCAATCAGGAACAAGTCATTATTTTGGACAAAAATTTTCTAAAGCTTATGATGTAAAATTTTTAAATAAAGAAAATAAACAAGAATTTGTTTATCAAACATCTTGGGGTACTACAACTCGTATGATTGGTGGACTTATTATGGTTCATAGCGATGACTACGGTCTTGTTCTTCCACCAAGAATTGCACCTACTCAAGTAATTATCATTCCAATAGGAAACAGTGAAGAAGTATTAAATCTAGTAGATAAATATGAGAATTTATTAAAAGAAAATGGAATAAGTGTTAAGAAAGACTTAACAGATAAAACTCCTGGATTTAAATTTGCTGAAGCAGAAGTAAATGGAATACCAGTAAGAATTGAAATAGGTGAAAGAGATTTAAAAGAAAATAAAGTAACTTTTGTAAGACGTGACACAAGAGAAAAATTAGTGGAAGATAAAAATATCGATGTTGTCAAATTCACAAAAGAACTACTAGAAACAATTCAAAAAGATATGTACG
This sequence comes from uncultured Bacilli bacterium, assembly GCA_947629375.1. GTDB lineage: Bacteria > Bacillota_I > Bacilli_A > RF39 > UBA660 > RUG13868. Next base: position 39,358 of record CANRDN010000005.1, read on the forward strand.
AAAGAGCTCTTGAAAGAAGAAATAAACTTACATTTAAAGCTCATAACTTGAAAGAGATGGAAGATATTCTTAACACGCAACCTGGATTTATTTATGCCGATTGGTGTGGCGATAAAGACTGCGAATTAAAAGTAAAAGAGATAAAAGGATGTAAATCTCGTTGTATTACTGATGAACCACTAATCGATGGTAAATGTGTTTGCTGTGGAAAAGAAGCAAAATATAGTGTAATTTGGGGAATTCAATATTAATATGAGAGAAAGTATAAAAGTAAAAAATTCTGAAACAAATTTTAAATATCGAGTAGCAGGTATCCTAATGAAAGATGGTAAAGTACTTTTAGATATGGCAAATGATAATGGCTTTTTGTGCCTTCCTGGTGGTTATGTTGAACTTGGTGAAACAAGTGATGTTGCTATCCTAAGAGAAATGAAAGAAGAACTAGGAAAAGATTTTGTTATCGATAAGTATTGTGGAATCATTGAAAATTTCTTTAAGAAGAAAAATGAAAAAATCCACGAACTATCAATTTACTATTTGCTTGCCACTAAAGATGAAATAAAAGTAGAAGATTATGATTCTCTTGAAAATGACAAAGGAAATATGATAAGACATTCATTTAGATGGATTCCTTTAAAAGAGATAAATAATTATGACATTAGACCAGATTATTTAAAAGATTTGTTACAAAGTGAAGATATGGAATTTATTCATAAAATATATAAAGAGAAATAGAGGAGAACTATGAAGAAGAAAGTTATATTAATATTAAGTGTATTTTTAGTTATGTTAACTTTAACAGGATGTGGCTCAAAGAAAGAAGTAGATAAATATGCTAAAAAAATAAATGTTAATATGGAAATTAAAGACTATGGAACGATAAGCTTAGAGTTATATCCTGATTTAGCACCAGTAACAGTTGATAATTTTGTAAAATTAGTTAAAAGTGGCTTTTATGATGGATTAACATTCCATAGAGTTATCGATGGATTTATGATTCAAGGAGGAGATCCACAAGGTGATGGCTTTGGTGGAAGTGACCAAACAATTAAAGGAGAATTTTTATCAAACGGCTTTCAAAATGATTTAAAGCACGAGCGTGGCGTTATATCAATGGCAAGAGCAACTGACCCAAACTCTGCAAGTAGTCAATTCTTTATCGTTCAGACAACTTACCCATCTCTTGATGGATTGTATGCAAGTTTTGGAAGAGTAACTAGTGGTATTGAGATAGTAGACAAAATTTGCAAAGATACACCTGTTGAAGATGATAATGGAACAGTATTAAAAGAAAATCAACCTGTTATAACAAAAGTGTATGTAGTTGAATAAAACAAAATATTGATTTAAACTTAAGATAGTATTAAAATAAGTGTATAAATGTGATGACCGAGGTGGAAACTCGAGAGCAATATGTAATTAAGATTCTTCTTGAATGAAGTAGGGTGGAACAGCGTCATAGTACGCCCCTACAAAAGGAAGAATCTTTTTAATTTTTAGGAGGAATAAATATGGAAGAAATAACAATGGAAAAACTAGTTAATTATTGCAAACAATATGGATTTATATTCCAAGGTAGTGAAATATATGGAGGACTTGCTAACACTTGGGATTATGGACCACTAGGAAGTAGGTTAAAAAACAATATTAAAGATGCTTGGAGAAAAAAGTTCATCCAAGAAAGAAAAAATGCTTATGAATTAGATGCCGATATTCTAATGCATCCAAGAGTTTGGGAAGCATCAGGCCACGTTGGAAGCTTTAGTGACCCACTAATCGATTGCAAAGAATGTAAAACTCGTCATAGAGCTGATAACTTAATAGAAAACTTTGATAGTAATGCTCATCCAGATTCAATGACAGATGATGAAATGGTAAAGTTTATAAATGATAACAAGGTTCCTTGTCCAAATTGTGGTGCATCTAATTTCACAGGAATCCGTGAATTTAACTTAATGTTTGAAACTCATAGAGGAGTTATCAAAGATAATAAAAGTGTCGTATACTTAAGGCCAGAAAATGCTCAAGGTGAATATGTTAACTTTCAAAATGTTTTAAGAAGTCAAAGAACAAAGTTACCTTTTAGTATTGGACAAATTGGTAAAGCCTTTAGAAATGAAATAACACCAGGAAACTTTACTTTTAGAACAATCGAGTTTGAGCAGATGGAATATCAAACATTTTGCAAAAAAGGTGAAGATGAAGAGCTATATGAATACTTTAAAGATTTTGGTAAAAAGTTTTTTATGTCTCTTGGATTACCAGAAGATAAATTAAGATTCCACGACCACGAAAAACTTGCTCACTATGCTAAAACTGCCTGTGACATAGAATACTTATTCCCATTTGGATGGGGCGAGATAAATGGAACTCACAATAGAACTGATTTTGATTTAACTCGTCATCAAGAATATAGTGGTGAGTCTCAAGAATACTTTGATCAAGATGCTAAAGAGAAATATATTCCATATATTATCGAATCAACTTATGGACTTGATAGAACAGTTCTTGCTGTATTGTTTAACAGTTATAGAGTAGAACAACTTGAAAATGGTGAAGAAAGAGAAGTACTTGGAATTCATCCATATCTTGCACCTTACAAAGTAGTAGTACTTCCACTTATAAAAAAATATCATAGTGAAAAAGCAGAAGAAATATACGAAAAACTTTCTAAACACTTTATGACAGATTATGATGATTCTGGAAATATTGGAAAGCGTTATAGAAGAGCAGATGTAATTGGAACACCTTTTGCAGTAACAATCGATGATAACACATTAAATGAAAATACTGTTACTATAAGAGATAGAGATACAATGGAACAAGTAACAGTAAATGTTAATGATTTGGAAAAATATATCGAAGAAAGAATTAAGTTTTAAAAAAGTAAAACATTGTGTAAAGGTACTTACATCTTTTAAAGCATAAATAATAGCAAAATAATAAAATATGTTATACTCTAAATGGAGGTGTCTTATGCTAACATATGATGAAATAATCAGTTTTTGTTCAAATTATAGAATTGAAAATGGAACAGTTATTGATAACAAAACAAATGAAAAAGTAACTGATGAAGACACTATTCTAAAAGTAAAATCTTCAGTCTTAATTTTTAAAGAAGCCAGAAGTAGTTATCAAGAAGATATGGTTCAATTTGATCAAACAAGAAAATCAAAAGAAGATTATGTCAAAAAGACTATGGAAAAGTTTAGTGTAAACGATGAAGAAAACACCTTTGGAATAAACAAATTAATAAGAGCAATTATTTCGTCAAACGGACATTACGAAGAGTATATTTCTGGAAATGATTTACAAAATGGTAAATTTTCAATTCTAGTTGAACCAAAAAAAGATTATGGCCTTGCTTATTTGAGATTAAAATTTAGAGAAAAAGGACTTGATTTAGAATCCTTTAATATAAGTCAAGATTTAAGTGAGTTAAAACATAATGGTGTATCAAAAGTTATTATAGATTTTAAAGTAAAACAAAAAGAAAAAACTAACATAGAAGATAAAGAATCAATTTATAGACATCCTAAAGCTGATATTTTAAATGAACTTGAAAAGCAAAAAAACGATGCAAAACAGATGGGTGATGAGGTTGGTTACAATTATGCTTTAAGAAATATAGAACGAATAGTAAGAGAAGAACCTGCCTATGTATCTGCTGAAGAATTTAATAAAATGAGTATTGAAAGTAAAAAAGCTTTTATTAAAGTTAAAATTAATGAAGCTAGAGTTCTTAGAAATAAAGCTGTCTTTGATTATTGGACTCAAAACTTAAGTAAATTAGAGCAAAGGGAATTAGATAAAAGTGAACCAGTTCATAGTGAGCCTAATAAAGTTGGTGAGAAAGAAAATCCACCAATACCAGTTGTAGAAGTTGAGAAAAGAAAATATCAAATACCGGTTGTAGAAACTAATAGAGAAAAAGAACCTGTTCAATCAAATCCTGTAAGTCAAGTAACACCCAATGAAGAAAGAACTAAAAAAGAAAAACACAACTATAAATATTACTTTGATGAAATGATGAAAGTGATACAAAGATATAATCCTGATAATGCAACAGCAGAAGAAAAAAAACAGGCAATTGGGGAAATTTACTATTATATGGGATATATGACATCAAGTTTAACAAATATGCACGAAATATTTGATTTGAATTTCCTAGTAATTAATGAACTATCAGATACTCCTTTTAAAATAAAATTAAGAGATAGTATTTTAAAAGATATAATATGGCAAAAGAATAAAATAACTACAAATACTTACGAGAAAGAAGAAACAAAAGAATTGGATTCTAAGTTTTCTAGAGCTATGCAGGAATTACGATCTAAATTAAAAAAGATTCAACAATCTTATAAAAATATGTTACAAGATGGTTCAATCGATGAAGATGAATTAAATGTACTACTTGGACAAATGAGTAGAATTGTAGAAGATAGTTATTCTTTGAAAAGATTTATTACTACCGATGAAGCCAAAGAAGATTTAAGAATAGTTATAAATGAATTAGAAGAACAAAAAGAAAAGATGTTAAGAGTACAAAGAGGAGTAGAAGATTTAAAGGGTGGATTAAGATATTAAAATCGATATATAAAAAAGAATGTAGACATTTGAGTCTACATTTTTAAGTTTAAAATCAAAGAAACATTTTACTTTTTGTATAATGCAACTGCCATCGTATATTCCTTTTCGTGAGAAATGGAAACATCAATATTTTTAATATTACATTTAGGACTACCATCTTTGTTTGTCAAAATTTCGATATCTAAAAAATTTAATTCTTTCGTGTTATCCAAAACTTTCATAATAGCTTCTTTAGCAGCAAATCTTCCATAAAGGTATGAGTTTCCTCTTTCTTTAAATTCTTCTTGCTCTTTTTTAGTTAGAACATAGTCAATAAAACTTTGATTTTTATTTTGAAGTCGTTTATTTTCTACAATATCGCATCCAATTTTCACGGTAATCATCCTTTCCGTTTGTTTTGTTTCATTATAGCGTATATTTAAAACTATGTAAATCTTGACGCACAAAAAGGTATATTTTATAATAAATATTGGTAATAAGGCTGATATTAGAATAGGTGATTTGATGAATGAATATAGATTTTCTGATATAAAAATAGGGATGGAAGAATCTTTTGAAGTAGAATTAACTGAAGAAAAATGTGAGCACTTTTTAAAGCTTGCGGGAGACATTAATCCACTTCATAATGATGTCAATTTTGCTAAAGATATGGGGTATCCAAATAAAGTACTTTGGGGTGGACTAACTTCTTCTTTTCTATCAACTTTAGCAGGTGTTTATTTGCCTGGAAAATACAGTTTGATTCTAAGTGAAGAAATCCTTTTTAAAAAACCCGTTTTTCTTGCGGATAGTCCATTAACTATTCAAGGAAAAGTAATTGATATAAATGTAGATTTTCACCAATTTACAATTGCTTTTTCTATCTATAATAACAAAAAAGAAAAGGTGGTTCGTGGAACTATGAAAGTAGGTGTATTGGATGATGAAAGATAAAATATTATTAGTGACAGGTGGTTCTTCTGATGTTGGAATGGCCTTAATTGAGAAAGTGCAGGATGACTTTGATTACATTATTGCCCATCATATAGGAGATAATGAAAAGCTTCTTTCTTTAAAAGAAAAATTAGGTGACAAATTAATTCTTGTAAAAGGTGATTTTTTAAGTGAAGAAGATACTTATAGATTTGTTGAAGAAATTAAATCTTTAGGTAAGATTCCGACTCATATTGTTCATTTGCCTGCAGGTCGTTTTGAAAATATTAAATTTACAAAAATAGGATGGGAAAAGTTTGAAAAAGATTATCATATAGCTTTTCGTTCTCTAGTAATTATATTAAGTGCTTTCCTTCCTATGATGGAGAAAAATAAATTTGGAAGAATTGTTGTTATGCTTACATCTTGTACTTTGAATATTCCACCAAAATATTTAGCTAGTTATGTATCAAGTAAGTATGCTCTATTAGGGCTTGTAAAAGCACTTGCAAATGAATATGCTGAAAAAGGTATACGTATAAACGGTGTATCTCCTTCTATGATGGATACTAAATTTTTAGATTCAATTCCTGATTTAATTGTTGAGCAAAATGCTTTAAAAAGTCCAACGGGAAAGAACTTGTCAGTAGAAGAGGTAGTCCCTACATTTCAATTTTTACTTTCCGATGATGCTCAAGGGATTACTGGTCAAAATTTGGCCATTACAAATGGAAATATAATGTAAAAATAAAAGTTTTATAATAATTTTAGTTTATTATATAAAGCAATCTATATTTAGATGGTTAAGATTGCTTTTTGTTGTGAGGAGTGAAGTAATATGAATTTAATTTCATTATCATTTGTTCTTTTGTGTATTATTACTTTGATAATTTACTTTGTTATACCAAAGAAAATACAATGGATTGTTCTACTTATATCGAGTCTTGTTTTTCTATTCTACGATAATTTTAGTTTAGGTACATTTTTACAAGCCGGAGTAGTACTTTTAACTACATATACAATGGCTCGATTAATTGAAAAAAATCGTGATTCGAAGAAAGCAAAATATTTCTTAATTACTGGAATTTTAATTGTTTTAGGAGTTTTACTCTACATTAAATATTCAAATATGTTTTTGAGTATGTTTAATAGTTTATTTGGAATTGTCGGATTAAACTTCAAATTTAAAATGATAAATACAGTTTCTTTAGTTGGTATTAGCTATTATTCTTTAATAATGATTAGTTATATGACAGATGTTTATAGAGGAACTTGTAAAGCTCAAAAAAATATTCTTAAGTGTGCTTTATTTGTTTATTATTTCCCAATTTTAAATTCAGGACCATTTATTAGATATGGTGAACCGGGGGGGGTAGAGAACAATTTATATAATGGCCACAAGTTTAGTTATGAGCATATGTGTAGTGGACTAATTCGTATTGCGTGGGGTGTTTTTAAAGTTCTCGTAATATCTATACGACTTGGTTATTTTGTCGACACTGTCTTTTCGGATTTAAATGCATACCCTGGTATATTTACAATTATTGCTGTTTGCTTCTTCCCATTACAACTTTATACAAACTTCTCTGGATCAATTGATATTATTATGGGTGTATCAGAAATAATGGGAATTGAATTACCTGAAAACTTCACGTCACCATTTTTCTCACGTACTATTACGGAGTTTTGGCGTAACTGGCATATTACTCTTGGATCTTGGTTAAAAGATTATGTATTTTATCCTTTACAATTATCTAGTGGTATTCAAAAACTTACTAAATTCTGCAAAAATCATTTTGGTAAAAAAGCCGGCAAAAAGATTCCAATGTTTTTATCAATGTTTATTATGTGGATTTTGATTGGAGCCTGGCACGGTGGTGCAGTTAAATTTATTATTGGTTCCGGTGTTCTTCAGTTCGTGTATATATTACTCGAAGATTTATTGACGCCTATCTCAGAAAAGTTAAATAAAAAACTTGGTATTAATACAGATACTTTTGGATATAGATTATATCAAATGGTTCGAACATTCTTATTATTTTCTTTAGCAATGGTTTTCTTCCGTGCTGATAGTGTATCAAACGCAATTGAAATATTTAAAAATATGTTTGTATGGAATCCTTGGGTATTACTTGATAATGCTTCATTGTATAATGCAGGACTTGATTTATTAGATTTTCGTATTTTAATAATTTCTTTAGTTGTACTATTTATTGTCGACTATTTAAAAAGAAAAATGAATGTACGCGAAAAATTATTTAGTCAAAATATTGTTTTTCGTTGGTTACTAATTTATGCTTTGTTATTTTCAATTATCATTTTTGGTTGCTACGGTCCTGGTTATGATGCTGCAGACTTTATATATCGTGGCTTTTAGGGGGCGAAAAAATGAAAAAGATTGTAAAAAGTATTGTTTTTATTATCATTTTTTGCCTAATATGGAACTATGTTTTTAAAATACTTTGGATAAATGAAAGACCAATATCTCAATTTTACAAAGAACCAAATGATTCCTTAGATGTTGTCTATATTGGTGCTAGTAATGCTTATAAATCTTTTAATACCACACTAGCTTTTAATGAATATGGATTTGCAACAGGATTTCTTGCAGATGGTTCTCAACCGTTTGAAATGACAAAATATCTTATAAAAGAATCAGAGAAGTATCAAAGCCCAGCTGTATATGTAATCGATATATATAGATTATGTGTCGGTTCAGCAATAGAAGGAAACATCCGTAATAGTACCGATTCTATGAAATTTTCTTTAAACAGGATAGACGCTATAAACGCAATGTTAAAATATTCTGATATTGTAAAAGATGACCCTAATACCAAGTCAAAAGATAATGCTTTATATTACTATTTTAGTTTTATGCTATACCATAACAAATGGAAAAATATATCTTATGAGAACTTTTCTGAAAGCAAAGAGTTCTACAAAGGATATATGTTAACTAAAAATGAAATAGAAATAAATGAACAAGAAAACTTTATTTGGCAGGACGATATCCAAGAAATTCCAAAGGAAAGGTTAGAAATTTTAAATGATCTTTTGGACTATATCGATTCAAGTAAAGTTAATGTCTTATTTGTAATACCTAATCACGTTTATACACCAGAAGCTAATTCACAGTTTAATTATGTTACTAAAGTTATTGAAGATAGAGGCTATGATGTTATTAATTTTAATACTTTAGATGACTTTAGAGGAGATTACGCTACTGAATTTTATGATATTAGTCACTTTAATGTTTATGGAGCAACTAAATATACTTTGTATTTTGGTAAATATTTAAAAGAACACTATAATTTACCAGATCATCGAGAAGATGAGAAGTATCACTCTTGGTACGAAGTATACGATAAACTTAAAGAAAGATATAAAGAGCTTACTGGTAATAATTTTGATGATATGCTTTCAAAATACAAAAAATAAAAAAAATTATAATATCGAGGAGGTGTGAAAATGAAAAAAATTGCAAAAAGTCTTGTTTTTATCTTTATCTTTTGTCTATTGTGGAACTACACTTTTAAAATACTTTGGATGAGTGATAAACCAATAACTCAATTTTATGAAGAACCAAATGACTCTTTAGATGTTATCTATATTGGTTCTAGCAACGTCTTTTCATCTTTTAATACCACCCTTGCATTTAATGAATATGGATTTGCAACGGGAATGCTTGCTGGGGCTTCTCAGCCATTCGAACTTGTAAAATACTTAATTAAAGAATCTGAAAAGTACCAAAAACCTGCTGTATATGTAATCGATTTATATAAAGCGTGTGCTAATACAGCAACAGAAGGAAATATCCGTAATACTACAGATGCTATGAAGTTTTCTTTAAATAGATTCGATGCCATAAATGCTATGTTAAAATATTCCGATATAGTAAAGGATGATTCTAATACCAAGTCAAAAGATAATGCTTTATATTACTACTTTAGCTTTATGCTATATCACAATAGATGGAAAAACTTATCTTACGATGATTTTTCTGAAAGTAGAACATTTTACAAGGGATATATGTTATCAAGTGAAGCCATAGAAGTTAATGAGCAAGATAACTTTGTTTGGCAAGATGACGTTCAAGAACTTCCCAAGGATAATTTAGAGATTTTAAATAATCTTTTAGACTATATTGATTCAAGTAAAGTTAATGTCTTATTTATTGTCCCTAATAAAGTTTATATGCCTTCAGTTAATTCACAAATGAATTATGCTATTAAAGTTATTGAAGATAGAGGTTATGAAGTTATTAATTTCAATACTTTAGATGACTTTAGAGGGGATTATGCTACAGAATTTATGGATTATAATCATTATAATGTTTATGGAGCAACTAAATATACTTTGTATTTTGGAAAATATTTAAAAGAACATTACAATTTACCGGATCATCGAGAAGATGAGAGATATAGCTCTTGGTACGAAGTATACGAAAGAGTTAAAGAAAAATATAAAGAACTTACTGGTAATAATTTCGATGATATGCTTTCAAAATACAAAAGTAAAAAAAGTTATTTCTCTTAATTTAGAAATAGCTTAACACTCAAAAATATTTATAACTTAAATACTTTTTAATAATATTAGTAAAATTTTATGTAAACTTTAGAATATCTTTAATTGCACCAATCAAAAAAGTTAAAAAATTATGTTACACTTTTAGTGGAGGTATCCTATGGCGACAAGTAATGTAGATAAAAATTTACGATATATACAATTTTACTTTTTTAATCTTTTAGATGTAGCAAATAAATACAATAAAGATTTCACAGATGAAGAAAAAGACCAATTAGGTAACGAAATTCTTGAGAACGTAGAAAAAATATTTAAACATTTAACAAACAAAACCGAAATAACATATTTAGTAGCTTTACTTAATATGTACTTTACTGATACATCTTTTAAGCAAGGCTTGCAAACATTAATTCAAGAAAAAATCGCTCCAATGATTGATAAACTAGCTGAAAATGCCATTCAAAAAGAGAATCATAGTTATGCATATTATTTTGAGAAAATGGTGGAAATAGCTCACGGAAATAATCCCAACAATGCAGAAAGTCAAGAAGATAAAGCAATTATGAATGCTAGTGTAACAGTAGAATTAAATTATGCCTTGAGATGTATGAGTGCAAAAGTAAAAACTCCTCAAGATAAATATGAATTATTAAATTTAATTGATCAAAGACTATCTGATACACCTTACGATAAAAAAATAAAAAACATCCTAAGTTATAAGATTAATGAATTGCCACTACAAAAAAATGTCGCTGTAGAAGATAAAAATGAAAAATTACATTCTCAATATTTATCATTTTTTGAAGATTTAAAAACAAGATTTAGAAAAGTTAGAGAATCTTGTGATGGTATATTCAAACACAGCTTTAGAGATGATGACCTTGAAATATTGATTGGTCAAATCAAAAAAATAAGAAACGACTTTTATAATATGGACTTTAGAAAGTTTGGACTTACAGAAACTGAAAAACGCGAATTAACGAATTTCATTGATGCTGTAGAGGATTTGTATAAAAAAATGTTAAATATGCAGGATGATTTAGAAGAATTAAATCATCATCATTATGGGCGTTAAAATAGAAATACCTTAACACATAAATAGAATGTATGATATAATACAAATACGGAGGTTAATATGAAAATAGTAGATGTTAAAGGAAGAGAAATATTAGATTCAAGAGGAAATCCTACTGTCGAAGTAGATGTTTATCTTGAAGATGGAACTATGGGACGTGCAGCTGTTCCAAGTGGTGCATCAACAGGAGAAAGAGAAGCTCTTGAATTAAGAGATGGTGGAACAAGATATATGGGAAAGGGTGTTACAAAAGCAGTTGAAAATGTTAATGGCCCTTTACGTGATTTAGTTATAGGAATGGATGCAAGTAATCAAAAAGAACTTGACTATGCTATGATTAAATTAGATGGTACTGAAACAAAATCAAAGTTTGGTGCTAATGCTATTTTAGGTATTTCAATGGCAGCATTAAAAGCAAGTGCATTGAGTGCTAAGAAACCACTTTATGCTTATGTTGGAGAAGGAAGAACACTTCCAAGACCAATGATGAACATCATAAATGGTGGAGCTCACGCTGACAATAAACTTGATTTCCAAGAATATATGATTATTCCACAAAGAGATACAATCAAAGAAAGATTAAGAGTTGGAGCAGAAGTATTCCACAACTTAAAGAAAGTATTAAATGAAAAAGGACTTGCTACTGGTGTAGGAGATGAAGGTGGATTTGCCCCTGACTTAAACAGCAACCAAGAAGGATTTGAACTTATAATGGAAGCTATCAAAAGAGCAGGATACGAACCAGGAAAAGATGTTTGCCTTGGAATCGATGTAGCAGCAAGTGAATTCTACAAAGATGGAAAATATAATCTTGTTGGAGAAGGAAGAAGCCTTACAACAGACGAATTAATCGAATACTTTGTAGAACTTGTAAATAAATATCCAATCATTTCAATCGAAGATCCAGTAGATGAAAATGACTGGGAAGGATTTACAAAGATTACTGAAAAACTTGGAGATAAGATTCAACTTGTTGGAGACGATCTATTTGTAACAAACAAGAAATGCTTACAAATGGGAATTGATAAACACGCAGGAAATGCAATTCTTCTTAAAGTTAACCAAATCGGTACAATTACTGAAACACTTGAAACAATTGAACTTGCAAAATCTAATGGATACAAGACAGTTATTTCACATCGTAGTGGAGAAACTGAAGATACAACAATTGCTGATTTAGCAGTTGGATTAGACCTTGGACAAATCAAAACTGGTTCAATGTCTAGAACAGATAGAATCTGTAAGTACAATCAATTACTAAGAATCGAAGAAGAAATAAACAAATAGATTCCAATAAAAATTAAATAGTGATAAGATAAATGTAGACAGGATTGTCTACATTTATCAAATTATTTAGATGAATGATGATGGCATATAACGAAAAGAGGTACGAATGAGAGAATTAGAATATCCTTTTGATTCAGAATTGTTAATTAAAAACAAAAGGAAAATAAAAAAAGAACTATTACAAAATGATAATTTTATTGAAAAGAAAATAGCAATATTAGGTGGTTCAACAACTAGTGAAATAAAAAATATGTTGGAATTATTTTTATTGAATTATGGAATTAAACCAACTTTTTATGAATCTGAATATAATAAGTTTTATGAAGATGCTGTATTTGGTAACGATGAATTAAACGAATTTAATCCAGATATAATTTATATTCATACGACTAATAGAAATATTACAAATTATCCAACTATGCTTGATGATAAAAAGACAGTCGATGAAATGTTACAAGCAGAATATGACAAGTTTGAAAAAGTTTGGGATTCACTATTAAATAAATTTAATGCAACTATTATTCAAAATAATTTTGAATATCCATATTATCGTTTACTAGGTAATAAGGATGCTAGTGATATTCACGGTAAAATAAACTTTATTACCAAGTTGAATCAAAAGTTTTATGATTATGCAAATATTACTAAAAATTTCTTTATAAATGACATCAATTATGTTTCATCTTGTTATGGTTTAGATAAATGGTCTAACCAGTTTTATTGGCATATGTATAAATATGCGATGGAAGTACCTGCAATTCCATATTTATCATTCAATATAGCAAATATTATCAAGTCTATTTATGGTAAAAATAAAAAAGCTTTTGTCCTTGATTTAGACAATACTCTATGGGGTGGAATAGTTGGAGATGATGGAGTAGATAACTTAAGTATCGGTCCAGAAGTCCCAACAGGACAAGTTTATTTGGAATTTCAACAATATTTAAAAGAACATAAAAATTTAGGTATTATACTAAATGTAAACTCTAAAAACGATTATGAAAATGCAATAGCAGGATTAAATCATCCAGGAGGAGCTTTAAAGCCAGAAGACTTTATAATCATAAAAGCCAATTGGAACCCTAAAAATATGAATATAAAAGATATATCAGAAGAGTTAAACTTGGGTGCAGATAGCTTTGTCTTTGTAGATGATAATCCTGTTGAGAGAAATATCGTTAAAACTTATATTGAAGGAATAGCAACGCCTGAAGTAGATGTACCTGAAAACTATATCAAAATAATAGATAGAAATGCTTATTTTGAAATGACCAATTTTAGTGAGGAAGACATTAAGAAGACAGACCTTTATAAGGATAATGCTAAAAGAAGTCAAATGATGGCTACTTTTGATAATTATGATGATTATTTAAAATCACTTAAAATGGTGGCAGAAATATCTTCATTTAAGCCAATTTATCTAGAAAGAATATCACAGCTTAGCAACAAGAGTAATCAGTTTAATTTAACTACTAAGAGATACTCACTTGCTGATATCGAAGAAGTTTATAATAGTGATGAATATATTAAAATATATGGAAAGTTAGAAGATATCTTTGGGGATAATGGAGTTATATCAGTAGTAATTGGACATATCAAAAAGAAAAAAGAATTACATATCGACTTATGGATAATGAGTTGTAGAGTATTAAAAAGAGATATGGAATTTGCTATGATGGATGAACTTGTTAGAAGATCTCTTGAAAAAGGTATCAAAACAATTTATGGTTACTATTATCCAACTCAAAAGAATAAAATGGTTAAAGAATTTTATGAGACTCAAGGATTTGAATTATTAGAGTGTGATAGTGATGGAAACAAGACTTATAAATTAGAACTTGATAATTATGAAAATAAAAATAATGTAATAGAGGTGAAAGAGTAATGAAAAAAGAAGAAGTATACGAAAGACTAAATGGAGTTTTTAGAGATGTATTTGATGACGAATCAATCGTAGTAAAACCAGAAACAACTTCAAGTGATATCGAAGATTGGGATAGCTTAGAGCATATTAACCTAGTTGTTGCAGTAGAACAAGAATTCGGAATAAAATTTAATATGAATGAAGTTACTTCAATGAAAAATGTTGGAGAAATGGTCGATATTATTTTAAGTAGAGTTAAGTAGAAATAGATAAGTGAAAAAGGAAATAGATAAGTGAAAAAGGACTTGATTTATCTTCAATTTTAATGTATATTAATATTGCTTGTTTTACCTAAGTATTGGAGTTTTCCGACCAATACCTGGATAAAATGAATTAGAAATAGGAGGAAAAGAAAATGGCTTTAACTAAAGAAACTAAAAGTGAAATAGTTAAAAAGTTCGCTAAGAATCCAAAGGATACTGGTTCTGCTGAAGTACAAATCGCAATCTTAACTGCAGAAATCAATGCTTTAACAAAGCACTTAGAGGAACACAAACACGACCATCACTCAAGAAGAGGACTTTTAAAGAAAGTTGGTCAACGTAAGACTATGTTAGCATACCTTGCTAGAACTGATATTAATAGTTATAGAAAAGTAATCGCTGATTTAGGATTAAGAAAATAATTAAATAAAAGTAGACACTTATTTTTAGTGTCTTCTTTTTTGATATTTTGGGGCATATATATTATGTTATTGTAGTAAATATAATAATTATTTGTTGTATTTCCTACAATAATATAAGGCCCCGTAGTAGGAGGTAAAAAATGTCAAAAAGAGTATTTGAAATGGATTTTAGGGGGAGAAAATTAGTTGTCGAAAATGGTGAGATGGCTAAACAAGCTAATGGGGCAGTACTTGTTAGATATGGTGATACTGTTATTTTATCTACAGTAGTTGTAAAAAAAGAAGCAAACCTTTTAAGTGACTTCTTCCCATTAATGGTAATTTACCAAGAAAAACTTTATTCAGTTGGTAAAATTCCAGGAGGATTTATAAAAAGAGAAGGTAAGCCAACAGATGCTGCCACTCTTGCTGCAAGAATGATTGATAGACCAATGAGACCGATGTTTAGAGAAGGTTTCAAAAACGAAGTACAAATTGTTAATACTGTTTTGTCAGTAGACACTGATAATTCACCAGAACTTACTGCAATGTTTGGATCAAGTCTATGTACAAGCATAAGTGAAGTACCATTTGATGGACCAATTGCTGGAGTTAAAGTAGGATGTATCAATGGAGAATTTGTAATAAACCCAACACCAGCACAACTTGAAGAATCAGTTCTTGATTTGACAGTTGCAGGTACAAAAGATGCTATCAATATGGTTGAAGCAGGTAGTAAAGAAGTATCTGAAGAGTTGATGCTTGATGCTTTGATGTATGGTCACGAAGCAATCAAAGAATTATGTGCTTTCCAAGAAGAAATAATAAAAGAAATTGGAAAACCAGATATGGAATATGAAACTCTTGAAATAACTGATGAATTTAAAGAAGAAATCAAAGCTTTAGCAGAAGAGAAGATGAATGTAGCTTTAAGAATTAAAGATAAACTTGAAAAATATGCTGCTATCGATGCTGTTAAAGAAGAAGTAGTAAATAAATACACAGAAGAGTTTGAAGAAAAATTAAAAGAAGAAGAGTTTAACGAATTAATAACTAAAGTTAAATTAGTTCTTGAAGAAATAGAATATGAAATATTTAGAGAAATAGTTGTTAAAGAAAAGACAAGGTCAGATGGAAGAAAAATGACAGAGATTCGTCCTTTATCAACAGACATCGATATTTTACCAAGAACACACGGATCTGCTTTATTTACTCGTGGTGAAACTCAAAGTTTAGCAGTTACAACTTTAGGTGCACTTGGAGAACATCAAATTCTTGATGGGTTATCTCTAGAAGCAGAAAAAAGATTTATGCTTCACTATAACTTCCCAGCTTTCTCAGTAGGTGAAACAGGAAGATATGGAGCACCTGGAAGACGTGAAATAGGTCACGGAGCATTAGGTGAAAGAGCACTTTTACAAGTAATGCCAAGTGAAGAGGAATTCCCTTACACTGTTCGTGTCGTATCAGAAATTCTTGAGTCAAATGGATCAAGTTCACAAGCTACAATCTGTGCTGGATGCTTATCACTAATGGCTGCTGGAGTTCCTATTAAAGCACCAGTTGCCGGAATTGCTATGGGTCTTATTACTCACGGTGATGATTACACAATCTTAACTGATATTCAAGGAATGGAAGATCACTTAGGAGATATGGACTTTAAAGTAGCAGGAACTCGTGAAGGTATTTGTTCACTTCAGATGGATATCAAGATTAAAGGAATTACAAAACAAATCTTAAAAGAAGCTTTAGCTCAAGCTAAGGATGCCCGTATGGAAATTCTTGATGTTATGGAAAAACAAATTAAAGAACCAAGAAAAGAAGTTAGTAAGTATGCTCCAAAGATGGTTACATTTATGATTAAACCAGAAAAGATTAAAGATGTAATCGGTAAAGGTGGAGAGATGATTACTAAGATTATTCTTGAGGCTAGTAATGTTAAGACAGTAAACGATGTTAATGCTGTTAAAGTTGACCTTGAAGATGATGGAAGAGTTACAATTTATCATACAGATAAAGAAGTAATTGAAAAGACTTCTCAAATGATTCAAGATATCGTTCGTGAAGTAGAAGAAGGAAAATTATACACAGCTAAGGTAGTTAAAATAGAAGAATTCGGATGTTTCGTTCAAGTATGGCCTGGATGTGAAGGATTAGTTCATATTTCAGAACTTGCTAAAGACCGTGTTGAAAAAACAACAGATGTAGTCTCTTTAGGAGATGAAATAGTTGTTAAATGTATCGGATGGGATAAGAAAGGAAGATTAAACTTCTCTCGTAAAAAAGTATTCCAAGATGATAACAAAGAAACAAAAGAAAATAAAAAATCTCATTCTAAAAAGAATGAAGAATTAGAAGAAGAAAACAAAGTAGAAGAGTAAAAACTCTTCTTTTTTTACCAAAAAAAGTAGGAATATTCCTACTTTATAACTGGCTTTTTACTATAGAGATTATCAGATCTATTAGTAATTAATTTATATATTTCATCGACTCTTAATTCTAAATCTAAAAGATCTATATTACCTTTACTTATATTAGTAATTATAGGTAGATCAGTCTCTTTTTTGATTTTATTTAAATAAGCTTGTCCTTTCTTAGAAAAACCTAAAACATTTATAAATTCTATTTTATTTTTTTCTTTGTTTTCTTCTTTAGTAAAAGAACAAAGAATATGAGTAAACATTCTACTTAATTTATTATAGGTATATCTTTTAGATTTAACTAAATTAATTAAATCATCTAAATTACTAGCATTATTAATTTCTCTTCTTATTTTGTTATCTAGTCCTTCATCGACTGTCTGATAGATACTTAAGTCTTTAGTAGAAGTAATCTTGTATTTTAATAGAAGAAATAGTTTATCTTCATCGATATTATTTAAATAAGTATTTGTTTCTTTTGGAATAGATAAAGTAATATCTTTATTTTCTTTTAAAGCATTTCTAATACTTCTTGCACTATCGATATTTCCCGTTAACTCTAAAGAATTGTAGTTATTAGTTCTTTTTATTGAGATAGGTTTGATATTATAATTATTCTTAATTATTTCTTTGACATAGGAAAGTGCTAGTAAATCGTTAGCATCTCTTACTGTCTTATTTGAAATCTTTTCCAAAGCATTAGAAGTAGCAGTAGGGTAGTTTATTCCTTTAGCGAGTTCTTCTTTTACAAGTAATTCATAATCTTTGTTTTCAAGTTGAATTTTAGCTAATTCTTTGATTTCTTCAATGTCATTAGATTCACTTCCAAATATTAACTTGTCACACTTAAGTTCGTTAAGTAGAGAAATAGCACCTTTAGCAAAGAAATCACTAGATTGCGTTGCAAACTGGAAAGGTAGTAAGATAACTAAATCGACACCATACAAAAGAGATAAATAGGCTTTATCATATTTTTCTATTAGACTAATATTACCTCTTTGAGTAAAATTTCCACTTAGTATTAAGACTATCTCTTCATCTTTATCAATAAGCTTTTTAACTTCATTTAAATGATAGATATGACCATTATGAAAAGGATTATATTCACATATTATTCCAGTAGCCATTTTATCACCTCGAAATTATTATACAAGAATATTAAAAAAATACTAGCAAAAAATATTATTCTATTGTATAATTTACTAACTGGAGTTGGTATCTATGATAGACTTAAGAGATTTATATAACGAAGAGATAAGTGAATTATCATTAGATGGAGAATATGAAATACCAAAAGAAAAGATTGATAGTAAAGATATTATTGAGTTAAGTAAAGTAAATATTAAAAATAGTAAAATAAAAAAACTTGATGAAGATTACAGTATTCAAATGAGTATTTCTGGTAAGATGAAAATAAAAGATTCAGTTACTTTAGAAGATGTTTGGTATCCATTTAATATTGATTTAGATGAAAAATTAGCTGAATTTCTTGAAAATGATAAAAAATCTCTTGATATTATTGAATTTTTATGGCAAAATATTGTATTGGAAGTTCCTCTTAGGTATACAGTAGTTTCTGACTATAGTAAATACCAGGGAGATGGCTGGAAGTTGGTTAGTGAGGAAAAGTTAGTTACTAATAATCCTTTTAACACACTATTAAAAGACGAAGATAGGAGTGATTAAATTATGGCAGTACCATTTAGAAAAGTTTCTAAAACAAGAAAAAGAATGAGAAGAGCTCATAATGCTTTGGAAGTTGTAGGAACTACAAAATGTCCTGAATGTGGTGCAGTTATTAAGCCACACCGTGTTTGTAAAAAGTGCGGAAGTTATAAAGGAACAAAAGTTGTTGAAAATAAAGATGCTAAAACAGAATAGTTAGTATCTTTTTTTGTTGTCCATTTTTTTGAAATGTGATAAAATTGTGATAGCAAGATATTCTTGTGAATATAATAGAAAAGGAGTGAAAAGATGAAAAACTTTAAATTATACGCAATTTTAAGTCTATGTTTTGGAATGCTATTTTTAACAGGTTGTGGTGGAGGAGATACACCAACTGTTACTTGTAGTATGGAAGAAAATGGTCAAAAAGCTACATTTAAAATTACATATGATAAAGAAGAAAAAAATCCTCAAAGCGTTGAAATGACTGTTAGTGTTGAAATACCAGATGGAACTTCAAAAGAAGATATCGAAAACGCTAAAGAAGCAGTAGAAGTTATGTATTGTTCAAACGACGATATAAAATGTAATGTTAAGCAAAATGGTAATAGTCTTGATATAACTCTAGCTGGAGATCTTGATGACTTAGTTGATGCTGGAATGTTACAATTTGATGAAGATGAAGATTCTTCTTTAGAAGCACTTTTAAAAGAAGCTGAAGAAGAGGGTGCTAAATGTACAAAGAGTTACGAGTAGTAGCTCTTTTTTATTAAAATACACGTTAAAAGACCTTTTAGTGGGTCTTTTTTGTTGAACAAACTTTTTTATTGTGATAAAATTGTGATAGCAAGATATTTTTGTGAATATTATGAAAGGGAGAAGGAAAATGAAAAATATTAAATTGTATGCTATTTTAGGACTTTGTTTTGGAACACTTTTTCTAACAGCTTGTGGTGGAGGAGATAGTAAACAAACTCTTACTTGTAGCCTAGAAGAAGATGGTCAAAAGACAAAATATGAAGTATCTTATGATGAGGATGGAAAAGAACCTCAAGATTATTCATTAGTTATAAGTACTGAAATACCTGAAGGAACTTCAGAAGAAGAAATTGAAAGTGCTAAATCACTAATGGAATCAATGCTTTGTTCAAATGAAGAAATGAAGTGTACTGTTAAACAAAATGGTGACAGTCTTGATGTAACACTTTCTGGAAATTTCAAAGATTTACTTGAGTCAGGATCATTAGACATTGAAGAAGAAAATCCTACTATTGACGAGCTTAAAAAAGAACTTGAAGATAGTGGAGCAACTTGTAAGAAGAGTTAATAACTCTTTTTTTCTTCAATTTGTAATAAATGTGCTATTATATTTGTGTAATAATCTTTTAAAGATTAGAAATAGGAGTTTAAAATGAATAAGTTAAAAATATTTATGATTATGATTCTTTGTCTTGGCGTTTTTTACCTTACTGGATGTACATCTAATGAGAATGAAATAAAGTGTAAAATCAATGAAGAATATGAAGATAAAACGATGGAAACTGAAGTTAAAGCAACGATGAAAGATGACAAGATAAATAAAATTACAGCAACATTAACTTTTGATAGTGACAATACGGCAGTATCTTACTATAATCTTTTTAAGTCCTATGAAGAATTATCAAATGACGAAGAGAAAATAGAAGCAAAACTAGATGGTAAAGTTGTAACTATAGAAAATTTTGATAATTATTTGAAAAAAAGTCAAAATGCTGATTTAATTGGTAAAGATAAAGATGAATTTATAAAAATGATGGAAAGTATGCAATATAAATGTGAAAAATAAATTTTATTCTTAAAGGTGGTGATGCTTACGAACTATCAAATAGAACTTGATAAAGTACTAAAGGAATTAACTTTAAAAAATGAAAAACCAAAGCTTTTGTTGCACGTTTGTTGTGCTCCTTGTTCTAGTTATGTTCTAGAGTATTTAACTAAATATTTTGATATAACTGTATTTTATTACAATCCCAATATTTCAAGTAAAGAGGAATACGATAAAAGATACAATGAAGAAAAAAGATTCGTAACAGAATATCCTTTTCCTTATGAAATTAAAGTTATAAATGGTAAGTATGATAATAATCTTTTTGAAAGTACGATTAAAGGTCTTGAAAACGAAAAAGAGGGTGGGAAAAGATGCTTCAAGTGTTACAGGTTGAGACTTGAAGAAAGTGCTAAATACGCTAAAGAAAATAACTTTGATTATTTTACAACTACTCTTACGATAAGTCCTTATAAAAACTCACAGGTATTAAATGAAATAGGACACGAATTATCTGAAAAATATGATATAAAATATTTGTATTCCGACTTTAAGAAGAAAAATGGCTATAAAAGAAGTATAGAACTATCCCATATTTATAACTTGTATCGACAAGACTTTTGCGGCTGTGTTTACTCGGTTAGAAATAAAATAGGAGATTAATCTATGAAGAAATATTTAATTTTATTACTTCTCTTAGTCCCTTTTCTTACTGGATGTTTTTCTAGTGCTAATGAAGTTATCTGCACTGTCGTCGAAGAAAATGAAGGAAGTTCTTTAAAACTTCAAGTTATCGGTTTTTTGGATGATAATGATATAGTGGAAGATATTTCTGCAACTATGGAAGCAGATACTGTAGAGGTTGCAAATCAACTTTATCTTTACTTAGATCTTGCAAACTACTCTTTAGGAGAGGATGAAAAACTAGACATAGAATTAAAGGGAAAAACAATATACATAAATAACTATGGGAAGATGTTAGAAGCAGGAAACTCATTAAATAAAATGACAGGGATAAAGAAAGATGAATTTATAAAAAAACTTAAACAATCTAATAGTTCTTTTAAATGTGAATAAGTTCTTTTTGAACTTTTTCTCTTTACACTATAATCTTAAATAATTTTAAAAAGTTTATTAAATATCACAATTTATCATATATAATTTAATAAGATTGAGGATATTTATGAACATTAAAATAATAGAAAACGGAGAATTAAGAGAGAATTGTTATCTTCTAGAAAAAGACAATAATTATCTCATAATAGATCCAGGAAGCGAATTTGAAAAAATAGATTCTTATATAAATAAAGATGGTAAGGTTTTGGGGATATTAATAACACATAGACATTTTGACCATATTGGGGCCTTATCAAGTTTTGTTGAAAAGTATAGGTGCCCTGTATATGACAAAATGAGTACAACTGATGAAGAAACGTATAAACCGGGGCCTTTTACATTCAATGTGATATTTACACCAGGTCATACACCTGACTCTATAACGTTTTATTTCTTTAAAGATAATAAAATGTTCGATGGAGATTTTGTCTTTGAAGGAAATATTGGAAGATGTGACTTAGAGGGTGGGGATATGAACGAGATGATGAAATCGATTGAAAAGATTAAAAAATACCCTGATAATGTGACACTGTATCCCGGGCACGGAGAGTTTACAAAGATAGGACACGAAAAGATGAGAAACTTCTTTTTTAATAAATAAAATTGTGGTATTATTTTTATAGTAGAGGTGAGTAGTTATGTATATAGATGCGATAGTAGTAGTGGTTGCACTTTTGCTTGTAATATTTGTCTTTAGAAAGTTTTCTAGTTTTGTTTATGCAATGGCAATAATGGATATCTTTTTAAGAATAATGGCCTTTTTAAGAGATAAAGTACCTTTAAGGGAACTTGGAAACATTTTCCCGAGTAATATTCCTGCTATTCTTGATAAATACACAGATGGTATAGTACTTGATATTTTACTTTGGGGATATGTATTCTTATATACTTGTTTCTTAGTTTATATCACAAATTACTTTATACATAAGAAAAAATAGAGTTTAAACATTAAAAATTACTTGAAATTATTGATTTTATATAATATAATACTTGTAGCAACTGGGTGGAAGCATGACTTCCACCTTTTATGTTAGTTAGAGGTGATAAGGTGAAAGATGAAATTATTAAACTTGTAGGGGATAGTCTAAAAGATTTAAATGTTTATATTTATGATGCTTTTACAGAAAAGGAAGGAAGACAAACTTTTTTAAGAGTCGTACTTGATAGTGAAAATATAATCGATTTAAATTTAGTTGTCGAAGCTACAAAAGTAATTGATCCGATAATTGAGAAAGCCGATTTAATAAAAGAAGAATACATACTTGATGTGTATGCTAAATCAAAGGGAGATGAATAAAATGAACGGAAAAGAATTTATTAAAGCAGTTGATGCTATTGTAAAAGAAAAAGGAATTGAAAGAAATGTTGTATTTGAAGCTATGGAACAAGCTCTTGCAACAGCATATAAGAAAAATTTTAATTCTTTAACTAACTCTAAAATTATAATCGATAGAGAAAGTGGAGATATCAAAGTTTATTCATATAAGACAGTTGTACCAGATGAAATGGCAACTGATGAATATTTAGATAGTCTCGATGATGAAGATGAAAATGCTGTTGAATTTAATCCAAATTACCATATTACTTTAACTGATGCTAGAAAAGGAAATAAAGCATTAAATGTTGGTGATACTATCGATACAGAAGTAACACCAAAAGATTTTGGAAGAGTAGCTGCATCTACTGCTAAACAAGTAATCGTCCAAAAAATAAGAGAAGCAGAAAGAGCATCTTTAGTAGGTGAATATGGCGATAAACAAGATGAATTACTTGTTGGAACTGTCGAACTTGAAGATGTAGATAACTACTTCATAAACCTTGGAAGAAGTAATGGAATCCTTCCTAAAAAAGAATGTATTCCTGGTGAGAAAATCGAAATGGGAAAACAAATTAAAGTTTATGTAAGTAAAGTTGATAACAGTGGTAAAGGTTTATTTATTCTCTTATCAAGATGCCACTATGGATTCTTAAAAAGATTGTTTGAACTTGAAATACCTGAATTATCTGATGGAACAGTGCTAGTTTACAGTGTCGCTCGTGATGCTGGAAGTCGTAGCAAAGTTGCTGTTTATTCAGAAAACCCAAATATCGATCCAATCGGAGCTTGTATCGGTGAAAAGAAAAGCAGAATATCAAGAATTATCGATGAATTAAATGGAGAAAAAGTGGATATAGTAAAATATGATAAAGATCCACAAGTATTTATTGCTAATGCTTTATCTCCTGCTAAAAACTTACACGTTGTAATAACAGATCCTAAAAAACAAGAAGCAATTGTTGTAGTAGATGATCAAGATTTCTCACTTGCTATTGGTAAAAAAGGACAAAATGCGCGTCTTGCAAGCAAATTAACTCATTACAAAATAGATATTAAGAAAACAGAACAAGCAAGAGAAATGGGAATTAACTTTAGAGACTAGGAGTGATATCGTGAAAGAAAGAAAGATACCACAAAGAACTTGTATTATTACCAAAGAAAAATTTCCTAAAAGAGAACTTTTAAGGGTAGTTAGAACTCCTGAAGGAGAAATAAAAGTTGATTTAACAGGAAAAATAAATGGACATGGTGCATATGTTAAAAAAGACAAAGAAGTAATTTTAAAAGCTAAACAAACTAAAGCCCTAGAAAAATATTTAGAAACATCATTCGAAGATAGTGTATACGAAGAAATGCTAAAAACTTTGGAGGTGGAATAATGGGAAAAACAAAATGTGAAAGACCAACTTGGGATGAATATTTTACAGAAATTGCTAAACTTGTCTCTACAAGAAGTAACTGTGAAAGTAGAAAAGTTGGAGCAGTAATAACTGTTGATAATCAAATAATTTCAACGGGATACAATGGAGCACCTAAAGGACTTCATCACTGTGTTGATGCAGGAGGATGCCTAAGAAAATTAAACAAAATAGAATCTGGTACAAGACAAGAAATATGTCGTGCTGTTCACGCAGAACAAAATGCGATAATAAGTGCAGCTATAAAAGGCGTAAGCATCAAAGGTGGAACAATATACACGAATACTTATCCTTGTTCTATCTGTGCTAGAATGTTAATCAATGCCGAAATAAAAAGAATTGTATACGATAGTGATTATAGTGATCCACTATCTAAGGAATTGCTTGATGAAAGTGGAATAGAAGTAGTAAAATTTGAGAAAAAATAAGAAAGTGTAGGTGATTATTATGATGAGTATTTTAGAATATGCAGATGATGTCAAAAAATCAGTAGAAGAAATATTTGATTTATGTGATAAATTAGGAATTGCATATACTAACGAAAATACCTCTCTATCTGAAGATGACATAGTACTTCTTGATGGAGAAATAGAAAATGATACAGAAGAAAATCCATATGAAGAAGAGGAAGTACTTGAAGAAAAAGTAGAAAAAATAATAAGTGACGCTAAAATAGATATTGATAGCACTACCAATAAACAAAAATTAAAAAGTAAACAAGAAAGAACAGAAAACTCTAAGATAAAGTTTCAAAAAGAAAGAAAAGAACTTTATAAACATAGAGAAAAATTAATGACTAATGAGGAAAAAAAAGTAGATAATGTCGTTCTTTATAAAGAAAATATGACTGTTACTGAGTTAGCAGAAGCTTTAAATGTCAGCACTACAGAAGTAATTAAGAAATTAATGAAACTTGGAATAATGGCTAACCTTAACTATTCTTTATCTTTTGAAGTAGCAGAACTTGTAGTAATTGATTATGGTAAAGAATTAAAAGCAGCTGAATCAAAAGATATAAGTAATTTTGAAAAATATGAAATTAACGATAGTGAAGAAAACTTGATTGCAAGACCTCCAATCGTAACAGTTATGGGGCACGTTGACCACGGTAAAACATCTCTTCTTGATAAAATAAGACAAACTGATGTTGTAAGTGGAGAAGCAGGTGGAATTACTCAAGCAATCGGTGCTTACCAAGTAGAATGTAATGGTAGCAAAATAACATTTATCGATACACCAGGACACGAAGCATTCACTGAGATGAGAGCTCGTGGAGCAAGTGTTACTGATATAGCAATTATTATTGTAGCAGCAGACGATGGGGTTAAGCCACAGACTAAAGAAGCAATCGACCACGCTAAAGCTGCAAATGTTCCAATAGTAGTAGCAATCAATAAAATCGATAAACCAGATGCTAACATCGAAAAAGTTATGACAGAACTTTCAGAGTATGGTCTAACACCAGAAGCTTGGGGTGGAAGTACAATATTCAATAACATCTCTTGTAAAACTGGTGAAGGAATTGATAAATTACTTGAAAACATATTATTAGTAAGTGAAATGGCAGAACTTAAAGCTAATCCATCAAGATATGCTATTGGTACTGTAATTGAATCAAGACTTGATAAGAAAACAGGAGTTGTTGCTACTGTTCTTGTTCAAAATGGAACATTAAGATTAGGAGATCCAATCGTTGTAGGTACATCTTTTGGTAAGATTAGATCACTTAAAAATGATAAGGGTGAAGAAGTAACAGAAGCATATCCATCTATGCCAGTAGAAATAACTGGTATTAGTGAAGTTCCAAGTGCTGGAGATAAATTTATGGCATTTGAAACAGAAAAACAAGCTAAAAATATTGCTGATAGAAGAAAATTAAGAGCAAAACAAAAAGATACAAATAGATCTGGTATGAGTTTAGATGACTTATTCGGAGCTATTCAAAGTGGTATAAAAGAAATTAATGTTGTTTTAAAAACAGATGTTAATGGAAGTTTGGAAGCAATTAAACAAAGTCTTGCTAAAATAAATATCGATGGTGTTAGAGTAACCGTTATAAGAGGAGGAGTTGGAACTATCACTGAAAGTGATGTTGTTCTTGCTAATGCTTCTCGTGCTATAATAATCGGATTTAATGTAAGACCATCTTCATCAGTTATCGATATTGCAAAAGAATATAATGTCGATATTAAACTATATGATATTATCTATAAGATGATTGAAGATATCGAAGCAGCAATGAAGGGAATGCTTGACCCTGAATACGAAGAAGTAATAATTGGGGAAGTTGAAGTAAGACAATTGTTCAAATACTCAAAAGTTGGTACAATAGCAGGTAGTTATGTAAAATCTGGTGTTGTAAGAAATGGTGCTGATGCTCGTGTAATAAGAGATGGCATAGTAGTAGCAACTACTAAGATTAAATCTTTACAAAGAGAAAAAGACCAAGTTAAGGAAGTACCAAAAGGTATGGAATGTGGAGTAACTCTAGAAAACTTCCAAGACATTAAAGAAAATGACACAATTGAAGTTTTTGAACTTAAAGAGATTAAAAGATAATATCTCTTTTTGGCTTTTATTATAGGAGGTAAAATGGAAGAATATAATAATTTTATAACTGAAAAGGTTTTAGACGAATTAGAAAATGTTAAGAAAGAATTAAAAGAGGAAAAATATCCTTTCTTTCTACACTATGTAGATTGTGATGTTAACTGGAAGTTTCATTCATTCTTTAGAAACTTTTTGAATTATTATCAACAATTGTTTAATAATGGCGTAGAAATGGATAAAATTAAAAAACTACTTACAGAAGTTTTTAGTATATCATCTGATGAAATAACAGAACTATTGAGACATCCATATTTAAGAAGTTTTTCTATTAATCAAAATATGGAAGATATGGAAGAAAAAGATTATTTAAAAGTATTTGATTTAAAAACAAATGGATTTTGTGGAGTAAATACGATACAGCTTGTTACTCATAATTCTGATAACTCAAGTTTAGAAAGAGTATTTGATTTCGAAAATAGTGGCAATATTTCTGTTAATCAAACAAATTATACTAGTCTCGATGAAGTTAAAGGTAAATATAAAAGAAATCGTTTTTACAATGCAAAATATTCAGTTCTAAATGATGATTTTAAGTTTAATTCCTATATCACTACAGAGTTACTTTCTAATAATTATGATAGAGTTAATGAAATGTTTACTCTTGAAAGTGAAGATGATAATTTGTCTTTTACAGTTCAAAATAATATAGGGGTTAAAAAATCTAATATTTATTTAGATAGGGATGTTAAAACAGGCAATTACAATTTACAAGTTGAGTCTTCTCTTTATAGTTTAATCGCAACATTTGATAAAGATTATAATCTTATTTCATTATCTCTTCTTGTTTATAAAGATAGAAATAGAAATGAAAGTTACCAGTTTGATCTAGATCAAAATAGAAAAATAAGTGCTACTTCGTATACAAATGAAGGTAATAGAGAAGTAACTAAGGAAGATTATGAAGAAATGAAAGAAGCATTTAGTAAGGACAATAATCCTGACTTCTTAATTAATCCTAATCCTTTAGTAGAAAACTATTTTAACCTATTAATTAAATCATTCTTCGAAGGAAAGCTTGATGATTCATTATATGATTCAAAAGAGTTAAATAATCTTTTAGAAACAATTAAAGAAACAGTAATGGATGCTAAAGATACTCTTCCTTTAAAATTAAATGAAAGAATTGATAAATCATTGACTGATTTAAAGATAAATAAGGAAGAAAATGTAAAGCGTCTAATAAAGAAAAATAATTAATATAAATTTTGTACTATAAAATGTGGAGGTGCAGTATGAGTATACATATAGAAAGATTAAACAGTATCTTTGTTAAAGAAATAAGTATGATTTTACAGACTGAAATAAAAGATCCTCTTATAAAATTTGTAACTGTAACTGGTTGTGAGATAACAAACGATTTAAGTTTTGCTAAAGTTTATGTAACTATTTTAAACGATAAAGAAAAAGATAAAGTTATGGAAGCTTTGGAAGGCGCAAAAAGCTACATTCGTGGACAGTTAAGTAAAAGAGTAGAAATAAGACATACTCCAGAATTAAGATTTATTTTTGATGAATCAATTGAATATGGAAACAATATCGAAAAAATAATTAAAGGATTGCACGAAGAAAAGTAGTTGACACTCATTTAAAAAAAGATTTGCAAAAACTATTTATTAAATTAAGTTTGTATGTTATATTAATATTGTCTAATAGAAAAAGAGTTTTTTATAAAACCGACTAAGTAACGATACGGGAGTTCGGATCAGAAACTGGTGTTGAATGCTCATCTAAATATTTTTGAGAATCCTAAAGGTTTCGTATGGACACCCACCTGCAATAAGCGGGTTTTATCGTACTCGATTCTTTAGACATTTTTTTTTGCATTAAAGGAGGGTTTATGTTTGATAGATTAAAACTTTTAATAGGGGAAGATAATCTTGAAAAAATTAAAAACACTAAAGTTCTAATTGTCGGAGTTGGTGGTGTAGGTGGAGAGTGCGCTGTATCTCTTGTTAGAAGTGGCATAAAGGACCTTGTAATTATCGATTTTGATAAAGTAGATATAACAAATATCAATAGACAAGTTGTGGCTTATAAATCGACAATTGGTCTTAAAAAAGTAGATGTCTTAGAAAAAATAACAAAAGAAATAAATGATGAATGTAATGTTAAAAAGTATGATATCTTTTTAGATAAAACAAATATAGAAGAAATATTTGATAAAGAATCTTTTGATTTTGTAATAGATTGCTGTGATTCAAAAGAGACTAAAAAAGAAATAATTAAAGAGTCTCTTAAAAGAAAAATTTCTTTTATTTCATCTATGGGAACAGGTAATAAACTAGACCCTAGCGCTTTAGAAATTGTTGATATCAGAAAGACTAATAATGACCCACTTGCTAGAATCTTTAGAAAATGGGTAAAGGATGAAAAGATAAAAGAAAAGATTCCTGTGCTTTGTTCTAAAGAAGTACCACTTCATACGGGCAAGATAGTTGCATCCACATCTTTTGTGCCAAATAGTGCTGGACTTTTGATTGCAAGTTATGTAATTAGAAATATAATTGGAAAATACTAGTATTTTCCTTTTTCTTTTGTTATAATATCTACCATTAAAAGGGTGATGTTATGCTTAATCTTACGCAAGATCAACTAAAAAAATATTTTACGGGATTCAGTAATGCTTATGCCTCTAAAATCTTAAAATTTGGTAAGTATAAATTACTTTATGACTATCAAGATAAAGAATTTCTTAAAAAAATAGCAGATTTAACAGAAAGAAAAATTCCTAGCGATTTTAAGTTCATCTTTAATCCAATTTATGAACAATTTAGTGATTCACTTTATAACTTATTAAAAAATTTTAATGACCAAGAAGTAACTGATTTTTTTAACTATGTATTTGAACATTCTAGAATTAAACATTCGGATAAATTAAATATTCAAGAATCAAGAGCAATAACAACTATCGACAAAGACGGAAAATATAAATTTGATATAGAAGTTCCTAATATAACTAGTGTCGACATTTTAGCAGCAGAAATAATTCACGAATTAACTCATTTTTCTTCCTTTATTTATAATAGTAATAAAGAAGATGCCTTAGAGTACAGTGAAGTATTATCGATGTTTTTTGAGTACTTAATGTACGAAGAACTACTAAAAGAAAAGGGAAAAGATACATTTATAAGTAACCGTATATCTATGCTTCGAGAAAATTTTAAAGAGATGAAAGAAAACTTGCATTATGCGATTAATCCATCGTACTTAGAAATAAATCCCGAGGTGTATACAAATGTCTTAGCAAGTGACTTAACTTATATTGAAAGCTTAGAATATGTCTTAGGTCTTATCGAAAGAAGAGAAGATGATAAAAGAGCAGTTAATAATTCTATTAAAGATATTTTAACAGGCAAAAGTACTTGCATAGATGAAAGAGAAAAACTAGATATTGAGACATCAAATTATAAAAAACTTAAAAAAATGATAAAAATGTGAAAGTGTTAACATTTTTATGTTGACATTGATATTCAAAGTATTATATAATCATTATGGAAATGAAACGGAGGGAATATTGTGGCAGTTAGAATAAGATTAACTAGAATGGGTTCTAGACATAAACCAGTTTATAGAATTGTTGCCAGTGATTCAAGAAGACCAAGAGATGGTCAATATATCGAATTAATTGGAACTTACAATCCATCTATAGATGAGGTTAAAGTAAATGAAGAAGTAGCATTAAAGTGGCTTAATCAAGGTGCTCTTCCTACAGATACAGTAAGAAATTTATTTAGCAAAAAAGGTATTATGACTAAGTTTGCTAATTCTAAAAAGGAAAATAAATAATTATGGACTTAGTAGAATTAACAAAAGAAATAGTTATGGCACTTGCTAAAGATAAAGAAAGTGTAAGCGTCAAAGAATTCGAAACTGATGAAGAAAACACAATCTTAATAGAAGTTATGGTTAGTGAAGAAGACATCGGTAGAATTATTGGAAAAGATGGAAGAAATTCCAATGCTTTAAGAACTTTAGTTCAAGCAAGTAGTTATTTAAAAGATAACAAAAGAGTAAAAATTAATATCGATAAGTTTTAGACCTCTTAGGTCTTTTTCTTTTTGTTTGTAAAATTCTTTCAAATATACTATAATTAAAAATAGGTGATGTTGATGGAGGAAGAAAAAATACTACCTAATCATATTGGAATTATAATGGATGGTAATGGTAGATGGGCAACAAGAAGAGGATTAAAAAGAAGTGCTGGTCATAAAGCTGGTGCTGATAACCTAGAAAAACTTCTAAAACACATATTTAATCTTGGAATTAAATATGTAAGTGTCTATGCTTTTTCTACTGAAAACTTTAATCGAGATAAAGAAGAAGTAGATTATCTTATGAATCTATTTGTTAAATATTTTAGTAGCAAAAATAAAATCTTCGTAAAAGAAGAATTAAAAGTAATCTTTTCTGGAAGTAAAGAAAGATTAAGAGATGATGTTAAAGAAAGTATGGCAAAACTAGAAGAAAACACTAAGAATTTCAAAAGAGGAGTTTTCAACATTTGCTTAAACTATGGTGGTAGATTAGAAATAGTCGATGCCATAAAAAAGATCAATAGAGATATTCAAGATAATAAAATAAAGATAGAAGATATAAATGAAAGTTTAGTATCTACTTATATGTATCAAAATTTACCTGATTTAGACTTTGTAATAAGAACAAGTGGAGAAATAAGAGTAAGCAATTTTATGTTATGGCAAGGAAGTTATGCAGAATATTACTTTACTGATTGTCTATTCCCAGACTTTGATGAGAAGGAATTTGATAAAGCACTTCTTGAATATAGTAAAAGAAATAGAAGATTTGGAGGTACAAAATGAGAAATTATTTAATTAGTTTATTTTTAGTATTATTACTATTTCTTGCAACTTTTTATCTAGATGACTTAGCTTTTGCAATTTTGACATCTCTAATCGGTCTACTTGGATTAAGAGAATTACTAAACATAAGACATAAAGAAAGAAAACCACCCGTTGAAATCGAACTTTTATCTTACCTTATAGTAGTATTTTTTATAATGAATAACTTCAATGGCTTTTATGATTTTCATCTAGTAGATTATAGACTTTTAGCAGCACTTCTATTAATTGAATTTGTTCCATTAGTATTTATAAATGATAAAAGAAAATATAGTTTAATAGATGCTTTATATTTAATTGGATGTACTTTATTTATTGGAATTACTTTCAATTTGATTTTACAGTTTAGAAGTTATAATGTTAATTATGTTACATATATATTTATGATAGCACTTGTTACTGATATATTTAGTTTTATTACAGGAAGATATATTGGATGCCATAGATTAATAAGCATATCACCTAAAAAGACAGTGGAAGGTGCGGTTGGAGGACTTGTATTTGGAACATTACTTCCAACACTATTCTATATCAGTACAATAGAAACAAGACTTCCAATATATGGAGTATTAATAATAACGATGCTTTTATCTTTCTTGGGTCAAGTGGGAGACTTAGTATTCTCATTTATAAAAAGAGAGTTTAATAAAAAAGATTTTTCCAATATAATAATTGGAAATGGTGGAGTACTTGATGTATTTGATAGTATTATCTTTGTAACCTTAGGATTCTTATTATTCTTATCAGTTTTATAGGAGGCAATATGTTAACACTTATATATTTTATACTTATTTTAGGATTAATTGTTTTAGTACACGAGTTTGGACACTTTATTTTCTCTAAACTATTTGGAGTTCACGTCTATGAATTTTCAATTGGAATGGGACCAAGACTATTTGGTACTAAAAAGAAAAAAGGAAAGACACAATACAATGTTAGAGCACTTCCAATAGGAGGTTTTGTTGCCCTTGCAGGAGAGGATCCAACTGAAAAAGATTCAGAAGTACCTGAAGGAACTTACTTATATCAAAAACCTGTATGGCAAAGAGCAATTATTATGTGTGCCGGAGTTTTCAACAACTTCTTATTAGGCTTTATCTTATTATTCTTTGTAGGGCTTTTCCACGGTTCTGTTGATTTAACGCCAAGAGTAACTAATTTGACTGAAGGTTCTCCAATGTACTTAGAAGGAATAAGAGAAGGAGATATTTTTAAATCAATAAATGGTCATACAGTCAAAACAACAGATGAAACAAGAGTAATATTAACTTTAGAAAATGATGGAAGTACAACTGAGTTTGTTGTAGAGCGTGATGGAAAAGAATTAACATTTAATGTTAAACCAGTTGAAAATGTAATTATTGGAGAACTTTCTAAAAAAGATGAGCTTTATAAACTAGGATTTAGAACTGGAGATACGGTTACTTTAGTTAATGAAGAGGCAGTAACTAGTAAAAAGCAATTTTTGGAGTTAATAGAGAAGCAAAATGAACTAGAAGAAGGAACTTTCCAAATAACTGTCGAAAGAATAAATAAAGACAGCAATGAAGAATACTTTACGATTATTTTAGATAACAACACTAAAATAAATAAAAAGATGGTTGAGAAAGCAAGTAAGTACGGAATAATATTTGAAAAAGAATATGTCGAAAATAATGGATTCTTACCAGCACTTAACTTCGCTTTTGAACAATTTAAGTCATACTTTAGACAGATGTTTATCACTTTTGAATATTTATTTAAAGGAGCAGTTGGAATAAATGATATGTCTGGTCCAGTTGGAATATATTCAATAGTTGGAGAAGCAACTAAGACTTCAGTATTATTAAATCTTGCTACTTTAACAGCACTTTTATGTGTCAATGTCGGATTTATCAATATTTTACCTTTCCCAGCTTTCGATGGAGGAAGATTACTATTCTTAATAATCGAAAAGATTAAGGGAAGTCCAGTAAATCCAAAAATAGAAAATACCGTTAATTCAGTAGGATTTATGTTACTTATGTTACTAGTTATTGTAATTACGATAAGTGATATATCTAAATTGATTGGTTAGACTAGATTATCTAGTCTTTTTTCTTTGTCAAAATAATGTAAATATTGTATAATTATATTTATGGTATAGAGGGTGTTAGTATGTACTTAAAAGAAATAACTTGTAATGGATTTAAATCTTTTGCTGATAAGATAACTATCAACTTAGATGGCAAGATAACAGCAATTGTCGGACCTAATGGAAGTGGTAAAAGTAATGTTGTCGATGCCGTTCGTTGGGTTTTAGGGGAACAATCTGTTAAATCTCTTCGTGGAGAAGGTTCGATGACAGATATTATCTTCTCTGGAAGTAAATCTCGTAATGCCCTTAATGTATCAAGTGTATCTTTAATATTCGATAACTCTGACCATTATTTAAATGTACCTTTTAATGAAGTGTCAATAAAAAGAAGATTTTATAGAACAGGAGAGTCAGAATACTTTTTAAATGGTGAAAAATGTCGTTTAAAAGATATTACAGATTTACTTATCGATAGTGCTTCATCAAAAGAATCTTTTAATATTATCTCTCAAGGAGAAATTTCTAAGATACTTTCTAACTCTTCACAAGATAGAAGAATAATAATTGAAAGTGCAGCAGGAGTCTTAAAATACAAAAAAAGAAAAGAAGAAGCAATAAGAAAACTCGATAAGACAAATAGCAATATGGAAAGAGTTCTAGATATTATCAATGAACTAGATTCCCAACTTGGACCTTTAGAGGAACAAAGTAAAAAAGCAACTGAATACTTGAATGCTAAAGATCATTTAGAAAATGTAGAAGTAGCGCTTATTGCCAGTGAAATAGATAGAATAAACTACGAAAATAATCAAGCTAAAACAAGAATAGAAGAAATAAATAATGAAATATTAAATCTAAATTTAAAAAGTTCTAACGATGACTTATCCTTATCAAATGATAAAGTGACTCTTTTAAAACTTGAAAAAGAAATAAAAGAGTGTAACGATAAATTACTCGAACTTGCAACATTAGAAGAAAAGATAAATGGTAAGAAAGAGTTATTGAAAGAAAGAAGTAAGTATGATGCAGAGGACTCAAAAGTTCATAATACCATAACTGAATTAAAAGAAGATTTGTACACGACTGATAATCAAATAAAATTGATTGTCAAAGATATTGAGTTAATAAATAATGATATAAGTACAGCTAATGATGGTCTATCAAGAGAACAATTGAATCTAAGTACTGCCACAACTAAAAGAGATCATATTTATACTGATTTGAATAATAAAAAAAGAGAACTATATGATGTGACTAACAAGATTAGTTCTTTAACAAACTATATAGAGTCATATGGTAATATGCCAACACCGGTTAAGAGTGTTTTAAATAATCCAAGATTAAAAGGAATTTATGGAACTTTATCAAGTATTATCGATTGTGATAAAGAATATGTTAAAGCCTTAGAAGTTTCTTTAGCGTCTACTAAAAACTTTGTAATTGTCGAAGACACAACGGTAGCTAAAGAATCAATTAAATATTTGAAAGATAACAATTTAGGAAGAGCAACTTTCTTTCCAATGGATGTTATAAAACCTAAGGGAATAGAGCCTGATGTAATCGATAAAGTTAGTAAGATGAACGGCTTTATTGGGATATTTTCTGACTTAGTGAAGTATGATTCAAAATACTATAATATCATTGCTAATCAACTAGGTAATGTTATAGTGGCAATCGACTTTGATTCTGCTAATCATATAAGTGATTCAATTAATCGTCGTTATAAGGTAGTAAGTTTAGATGGTGATGTATTCCATATTGGAGGAATAATTTCAGGAGGAAGCGTTTCTCTTCAAAAAAGTCTAATAACAGAAAAGAACGAATTAGAAACACTTACTAGAAGAAAGAAAGAATTAGATGAGTTATTAGAGACGATCGACAACAGTATCAAATCTGTCGAAGAAGAAATAGCAAACATTAACTATAAAATTGGAGACTTTAAGAGTGAACTTATTAAATGTAATGAAACAATAAGTGCTAAAGAGTCTCTTGCTAAAGAGTTAGATGAAAGAAAAAATGACATAGAACAAGAACTATCATCTTTAAACAATGTCATCGATTCAAATATTTCAGCTGAAGAAGAAAAAATAATGAAAGAGTACTACGAAGTATCTCTTGAAAAAGAAAACTTATCTAAAGAAATAAGATTCAAAGAAAAAGAAAAAGATAATTTAAAAAGCAAAATTGAAGAGAGTGAAGCGGTTACAAGGGTCAATAACTCTAATATTTCAAAACTAGAAAAAGAATTAAAAGATTTAGAGATAAATGTAAGTAAGTACGATGTTAAACTTGATAATTATCTTAATACTTTAAGTGAAGATTACTCATTAACATATGAAAAAGCTAAAGCAAACTATACTCTTGAAATAAGTTTAGATGAAGCAAGAAGTGAAGTAGTTAAATATCGTAATATTATAAAAAATATTGGAATGGTAAATATTCAAGCCATTGAAGACTATAAAAGAGTAAATGAAAGATATACATTCTTGACAAGTCAAAGAGATGATTTGAATAATGCTAAGGATACTCTTTTAGAAATTATAAGTGAAATGGACGAAGTAATGATAGAAGAGTTTAAAACTACTTTTGAAAATGTAAGAGTAGAGTTTAAGAAAGTCTTTAAAGAATTGTTTGGAGGAGGGGAAGCTGATCTTATTCTAACAGATAAAAATAATTATCTAGAAACAGGTGTCGACATAGTAGCAAGTCCTCCAGGTAAAAAATTAAAAGCTATTACTTTGTTATCAGGTGGAGAGATGACTTTGACAGCCATAAGTCTATTGTTTGCAATTCTTAATGTTAGAAGTGTTCCATTCTGTATTTTCGATGAGGTAGAAGCAGCCCTTGATGAAGCAAATGTCGATAACTTTGGTAAATATCTTGACCATTATAAAGATAAGACGCAATTCTTAATTATTACACATAAGAAAAAGACTATGGAATATGCTGATACTTTATATGGAATAACGATGCAAGAGTCAGGAGTTTCTAAACTTGTATCAGTTAAATTAAGTGATGTACAAAAGTAATTAAATATAGTTAAATATAATTTAAGAGGTGAGGTTAATGTATAATTATATAATTGGAAAAGTAGTAGATAGGACAGGAAGTTATATTGTAATAGATAACAATGGAATTGGCTATACAGTATATACACCAAATCCTTATGCATTCCAAGATGAAGATAAAGAATATAAAGTTTATTTATATCAGCAAATAAAAGAAGATGAACATTTACTTTTTGGATTTAAAACACAAGAAGAAAAAGATTTATTCTTGAAACTTATTTCTGTAAAAGGAATGGGACCAAAGATGGCTTTACCAATACTTGCAACAGGAAGTGTTTCTGGAGTTGTTGATGCTATTGAAAGAGAAAATTTATTATATTTAAAGAAGTTCCCTAAGATTGGTGAGAAAGTTGCTAGACAGATGATTCTTGATTTAAAAGGTAAGCTAGGAGATGTTAATACTTTAGATTTACCAGATAATAATTACGATGAACTTGTAGAAGTATTAAAAGGATTGGGATACAAAGACAAAGAGTTTAAGAGTGTTCTTCCCCAAATTAACAATAGTTTATCGATAGAAGATCAAGTAAAAGAAGCATTAAAACTATTACTAAAGTAAGCACGAAAGTGCTTTTTTTGATGGCCAAATTTTAAAAGTGGGTGCAAAAAGGTGTAAGGCAAGAGCAAAAGTGGGTGCAAAAAGGTGTAAAATGCAAAGAAAAGTGGGTGCAAAAAGGTGTAAAAAGTATTATAATTAAGTCAAAGGTGAGGGGCTATATGAAAAGAAAAATTTATAATGATTTACTTGAATGGAAAAATACAAAAGAATTTAAACCTTTAATAGTACTAGGAGTAAGACAGTGTGGAAAGACATACATAATTGATGAATTCTGTAAAAATGAATTTAAAAATTATAAAAGAGTTAACTTGCTATACGATGTTGATGTTGTAAATTTATATGCATCAAGTGATTCGTCAGAAAAAAAATATAATGATTTAAAGGTTCTATTGGACTTTGACTTTGATAAAGAAGACAGTGTTTTATTTATTGATGAAATTCAAGAAAGTGAAAACTTGATTTCAGAATTAAAGTTCTTTAATGAAATGCATAGTAATGTAAGGATAATATGTGCAGGATCTTTATTGGGTGTTAAATTAGCAAGACTTACTAAACCTTTTCCTGTTGGTAAAGTTTCAAGATTATATATGTATCCGATGGATTTTGAAGAATTTTTAATTGCTAATAGTCAAGAACTTCTATTAAGTAAAATAAAGGATTGCTATTCTAAAAATGAACCTATGGGAGTACTCCATAATAAAGCAATTGATTACTATAGAAGATATCTATTATCAGGGGGAATGCCAGAAAGTGTCAAAGCATTAGTTGATTGTGGTGATGATTACTATAACTACGATATAACAAAATTAAATAGTATTATAGAGGACTATAAAAACGATATGAATAATCATATAGCAAATTCTGTTGAAACATTAAAAATTAGAAACATCTATAATTCTTTATCTTCACAATTGCAAAATGTTTCTAAAAAGTTTCAATATTCTTTAGTTGAGACTGGAGCAAAGTCAAGAGAGTACTCTTCACCGTTAAACTGGTTAGTTGAAAGTAGTATGGTGCAAATGTGCAGATGCGTTAAGATTCCAGAAAAGCCTCTATTAGGGTTCGTCGATAACGATGTGTTTAAAGTATATTATTCTGATGTTGGTCTATTTAATAGATTGGTAAATAATGATATTAAAACAATACTACTTGATGATATGAAAGTATATAAAGGAATAATTACAGAGAACTATGTAGCTAATCAATTAAAATCAAATGGAATTGATTTACTATATTGGAAAGGTGCTAGAGATTCTGAAGTTGATTTCTTAATTTCTACAACTGATGATGGTATTATTCCTATAGAAGTAAAAGCAGAGGAACATACTCAGTCAAAAAGTTTAAAAGTTTATAATGATTTGTATAATCCAAAATATATGATTAGAATAAGTTTAAAGGACTTTGGATTTGCAAATAATATTAAATCTGTTCCACTATATGCAGTATTCTGTATTAACACAAAGACTAATTAAAGTCTTTTTTTTGTTTACACAATTTTTACACAGCCCAGTATGAAAAGAGATGTAAAAAATTGACGCGGGGGGGGGGTACTTTATAATAAAGTTAAGAATAAAAGAATAGA
>CANRDN010000006.1 GCA_947629375.1 uncultured Bacilli bacterium
TGAAATTTGACAAAAAAATAACCATTTTATAATGGTTTGCAAAGATTTATTAATTTAAAACTGATAAATTCCCGTGATACGGAAGAAAAAATTAAAAAACTTGTAATTAGATAGTATTTTACTATCTTTTTTTAAAATTAATTTATAACTTTAATAACATATGTTATAATACAAGGTAGGTGATAATATGGAGAAAGTAAAAATAGTATTTACAGATTTAGATAGTACATTAACTAAAGAGCAAGGAGTAATTGACTTTAAGAATAAAGAGATTTTCACAAGACTTGCCGATGTTGGAATTCCAGTAGTTATTAATACAGGAAGATCTTTATCATATACAATACCATTATGTAAGCAGTTTAATACTAGTAATTATGTAATTGCATCAAATGGAGCTGAAGTTTATAACTTTGTTACTAAGAATATGATATATCGTAGTGTAATCAGTAAAGAAAATATTAAAAAACTTGATGAACTAGTTAAAAAATATCAACTATTCTTTATTGCTAATGGAGTAGAAAAAAGATATACGAATAATTTAGACGATAGCACGGGTTTCTTTGTAAGTGGTAATTTAGAAAGTATCGAAGATGAAATTTCTCAAGTAGTGTTACAGTCTCGTGATTTAGAAGCAATGAAACATTTAAGAAAAGATTTGGAAGATACAACTGACTTAAAGATTGCTAATAAGACAAAACACATAGTAGAAGGAAAATTATTATATTACGATGTAGTAAATGGCGAAGTTTCAAAAGGAAATGCTTTAGAAATATTATGTAAACACTTAGAAATACCACTTGATGTGGCAATGGCTATTGGGGACTCTGATAACGATATTGATATGCTTTCTAAAGCAGGATATAAAGTAGCGGTTGCCAATGCTTCAGAAAACTTGAAAAAAGTAGCTAAAATCATAACTTTATCTAACACTCAAGATGGAGTTGCAACGGTCTTAAATGAACTTTATACCCATCTTATATAACTTGGAGGTTTTATGTTAAATATTAATAAAAAGGAAGTTGTAGAAAGTGATGATTCTTTAAAAAGATTTATCGATAATGTAAGAGTTTTAGGAATCGATATGATTAATGAAGCTAAAAGCGGGCATCCTGGTATTGTTTTAGGGGCTGCCCCAATTATTTCAACGCTTTATGCTAATCATATGAAAGTTGATCTAAAAAACGATAAATGGATAAATAGAGATAGATTTGTTATGAGTGCTGGACACGGTTCTGCACTTCTTTATGCGACATTATTTATGTCAGGATTCGATATTCCTTTTGAAGAACTTAAAAAATTTAGAAAACTTAACTCACTTACTCCAGGGCA
Organism: uncultured Bacilli bacterium; assembly: GCA_947629375.1. Classification (GTDB taxonomy): domain Bacteria; phylum Bacillota_I; class Bacilli_A; order RF39; family UBA660; genus RUG13868. Next base: position 1,330 of record CANRDN010000006.1, read on the forward strand.
TCCTGAATATGGTGTTACTAAAGGAGTAGATATATCAACTGGACCTTTGGGACAGGGAATTGCATCAAGTGTTGGAATGGCTCTAAGTGAAAGATATTTAAGAAGTTACTTTGGTGATAAAGTAATAAATTATTACACTTATGTATTATGTGGTGATGGTGACTTAATGGAAGGGATGAGTTATGAAGCAGCATCTCTTGCAGGACACCTAAATCTTAATAAATTAATCGTCCTATATGATTCAAATAAAGTTACTTTAGATGGAGACTTGGACACATCGTTTAATGAAAGTGTAAAACTAAGGTTTGAAGCGATGAACTGGAACTATCTTTTAGTAGAAGATGGTGAAGATACAGTAGCAATCGATAATGCAATTAATGAGGCTAAAAGATCTGTTACAAAGCCTACAATTATCGAAATAAAAACAACTATTGGAAAATATAGTAAAAACGAAGGAACTTGTAAGGTTCACGGTTCACCACTTGATAGTGAAGATATTGCAAGTATTAAAGAAAAATTAGGTTTAAGAGAAATACCTTTTGGCATATCTCAGGAAGCATCAAATAATATTAAAGATAGAATTACAAATAGAAACGAAAAACTAATAGAAAAGTGGCAAGAAGAGTTTGATAAACTAGAAGATTCTAAAAAGAAAGATTTCGAAGTGTTACTTAACAACAAGAAACCTGTAAAGATAGTAGATATCGACTACGAAGCACCACAGGATGGTAAAGATTCAACAAGAAATGTATCTGGTAAAATATTAAATTCTATTGCTAAAAATTATCCGTTCTTAATTGGAGGAAGTGCTGATGTATCAAAATCAACGATGGCTAGAATTATAGATACAAAAGATAATTCTTATATCGAATCTTTAGGAAGAAATATAAACTTTGGTATAAGAGAAAATGCAATGGGTGCAATTGCTAATGGAATAGCTCTTTCAAATTTAACACCTTTTGTTTCAACATTCTTTGCCTTCTCTGATTACTTAAAGCCTTCACTTCGAATGAGTGCTTTAATGAATCTTCCAGTAATATATGTCTTAAGTCACGATTCTATTACAGTAGGAGAAGATGGACCAACTCATCAACCAATAGAACAATTAGTATCCTTAAGAGCACTACCTAATTTTGATACATACCGTCCAGCTGACGCTAACGAAACAATTGGTTCTTACAAAGCAATTTTAGAAAATAGAAGACCTGCTGCTATAATTTTAGGAAGAAATAAGGTTAAAATTCAGGAACATACTTCAAGTAGTAAAGTAGCAAATGGCGCTTATATCGTCGAACAAGAAAGAAATAACCTAGAAGCAATAATAATTACATCTGGAGAAGACTTAGATCTTACAATGCAAGTGTATGATTCATTAATCGAAAAAGGTTATGGCATCAGAATAGTAAGTATGCCTTCAATGTCCTTATTTGAAAAAATGGATGAAAAATATCAAGAAGAAATACTTCCAAAAAATGTTAAAACATTTGTAATAGAAAGATCTGCATCTCTTTCTTGGTACAAGTATGTAAAAGATAAAAGCTTTATGTTTACTATCGATGAATTTGGAAAAAGTGGAAGTAAAGATTCAGTAGATGAATACTTTGGCTTTACAGTAGACAATATAACAAAGCAAATAGAAGGAAAACTTAATTAGTTTCCTTTTTTTTCGACATAATAAAAATCTCTGATGAACTATTCTTAAGATGGTGATGATTTTGAGAATATATTATGTTTTTAATTTAAAGAAAGAAGTCTACGATGTATATAAAGATACTCCTAGTGTACTATATAATTTTTTATTTGAGTTATATCATTTTAATAAAGAAAACTTAGACTATGGCAATACTTTATTTAAGCAAGTTGCTAATAGTTTTAATAAAGAAGCAATAGATTTAAAAATCTATTTAAAATTGCATAATAAAATGCGTTATTCAAAAAGGGGAGAAGAACATATAATTAATAATCTCTATAAGGATGAAATTGGAATTATGAAAGTTAAAAAAAGCTATATAATTATAAACTGTAATAAAAGAAACTCAGAGTTTTTTAATATAATATGTGATGATTATAAAGAAAGTTTTGCTTGTGATTTTGTAAATCAAGATTACTTTTTCTTATCAAAAATAAGAAATGAAGTAGTAAAACTCATTAAGTGAAAATTTTACTTGTAATAATTCAATATTTTTAGTATATTATGAACAGGAGATGATATTTATGTGGGCACTATTTTTAGATATACTTAAATACTTAGGAGTCTTTTTAGTAGGTGCAGTTGCAGGTTTCTTTCTTGCAAGACACTTTATGCAGAAATACTTAAAGAAGAATCCACCAATTAATGAAGAAATGATTAAAGCTTTAATGACACAAATGGGAAGAACTCCTTCACAGAAGCAAGTTAATCAAATGATGAAGCAGATGGAAAAGTATATGTAAGCATACCTAGGGTATGTTTTTTCTATGTAATATAAAGGTTTTTTAAAGAAATTATTGACTATTTTGGTAATAAATGTTAAAATCTAAATGTTTGTAGCCTCTATAGCTCAAACCACATTGAAAAGGTTAAAACACATAAGTGTACCTTAAGAGTGAGCCAGACAAATAAAAAAAGGAGGTAATTATATGAAAGCAGTTATTAAAGTTGGTGGGAAACAAGTTCTTGCATCAGTTGGAGATGTTATCTACGTAGAAAAGATAAATGCTAATGTTGGTGACACAGTTAAATTTAACGAAGTACTAATGTTAGATTCTAAAGTAGGTAATCCTTATGTAGAAGGTGCTTATGTACTTGGAACAGTTGAAAAACAAGGAAAACAAAAGAAAATCCTAGTTTACAAGTATAAACAAAAAGATCGTGCAAACAGAAGAACTCACGGTCATAGACAACCTTATACAAAAGTAACTATTACAAAGATTGAAGGATAATATGATAAAAGTACAAATAAGTAAGGATAAAATAGAAATACTTGGTCATTCGATGTATGATGACTTTGGAAAAGATATTGTGTGTGCTGGTGTTTCAAGTATTGTTACAACAACAGTTAACGCTATTCTTACTTTTGATAAAGATTATCTAGAATATAAGAGTGAAAAAGATAAATTCACTGTTCTAATAAATAAGCATAACGAAATAGTAGACAACTTAATTAACAATATGATCAATATGTTAAAAGAAGTCGAAGAAGATTATCCTAATAATATTAAATTAAGAAAGGAGAACTAGAACTTATGAAAATGTTAAAGTTAAATTTACAATTATTTGCTCACCATAAAGGTCAGGGTTCTACATCTAACGGTCGTGATTCAGCTGGTCGTAGATTAGGAGCTAAAGCTTGTGATGGACAAGTTGTTACTGCTGGATCAATTTTATATCGTCAAAGAGGAACTAAAGTACATCCTGGTGTTAATGTAAGAAGAGGAAGCGATGATACTCTTTATACAACTGTTACAGGAGTAGTTAAGTTTGAACGTCTAGGAAAAGATAGCAAACAAGTAAGTTGCTATCCAAATGCAGAATAAAACAACTAAAGAGCACTAAAAAGTGTTCTTTTCTTTTCTCTTGTGATATAATAAGTCAAGTTTGTGAGGTATTATATGAAATTATTAGTAAGTGATTTTGATGGGACATTTCATACTGATGAAGAAAGTATCAAAGTAAATTGTGAGATACTTAAGAAGTTTTTAAAAGAAGGCAATTACTTTATGCTTTCTACAGGAAGAGCTTTCGATTCCATTAAAAGAAAAATAGAAGAATATGATATTCCTTGCAATTATATTGGAACAAGTGATGGAAGTTTTCTTTTAGATAAAGATGGTAAAGTAATTCTTGAAAATAATATCTCTTCAGATGTTGTTGACAATATGCAAGAGTTTACTGATTTAGCAACTTTCGAAAGAATTCAGTACGCGTATCCAGAGACAAATCTTTTAGAATATGATAAAGAAAGAAGTCTTGCAAGTATCGCTTATGTTATAAAAAAAGAAAATATTTCTTCCCAAGTTTTAGAATTATTTGAAAGCTTAAAAAATAGATACTCTAATTATCAATTCGATATCTATGGATATGATGAGTTATACTTCTTTTTAGTAAGACCAAAAGGAATTAGTAAAAGTATACCAGTAGATCATCTATCAAAAATTCTTAGTATTCCTAAAGAAGAAATTTATACAATTGGTGATAATTCAAATGACTTTGAGATGATTAGAGATTATAATGGATATATGATAGGAAATAACGAAAAATTAAAAAGTGTAGCTCTCAAAAAGTATGATGCTTTCTATGAGTTAGTACAAGATATAAATAATAAAAAAGTTTTAAAGAGGTGGTAGGTATGTTTGTTGATGAAGTAATACTTAAAGTTGAAGCTGGTCGTGGTGGAGATGGATGTCTTGCTTTTAGACGAGAAAAGTTTATCCCTATGGGTGGACCATTCGGTGGTAATGGTGGTAAAGGTAGTGACATTAAGTTTGTCGTTGATGAAGGACTTCATACATTAATTGATTTAAGATATATGAAAACGGTTAAGGGACCAAAAGGGGAGAACGGATCAGGAAAGAATCAAAATGGTAAAAATGCTCAGGATGTCATTATTAAAGTACCTCAAGGAACAGTTGTAACGGATAACGATACAGGACTTATCCTTGCCGATTTAAAAAATAAAGATGACGAAGTAGTAGTAGCACTCGGTGGTCGTGGTGGAAGAGGTAACACTGCCTTTAAAACCCAAAGTAATCCTGCCCCAAACTTTGCTGAAAATGGTGAACCTGGAGAAAAAAGAACTTTAAAAGTCGAATTAAAACTTTTAGCAGATGTCGGTCTAGTAGGACTTCCAAGCGTTGGGAAAAGCACAATAATTTCGATGATATCTAAAGCTAAACCAAAAATTGCAGCTTATCACTTTACAACACTATCACCAAACTTAGGTGTCGTTAAAGCTGATAATGGTCAAAGCTTTGTAGTTGCAGACCTTCCAGGACTTATTGAAGGTGCAAGCAAAGGTGACGGGTTAGGAGATAAATTCTTAAAACATATCCAAAGAACTAGAGTAATCGCTCACGTTATCGATATGGCTGGTACTGAAGGAAGAAACCCATACGACGACTATATGACAATAAGAAAAGAACTAAAAGAATTTGACGAGTCACTAATTAATCGTAGGGAAGTTATAATTGCCAATAAAATGGATGTAGATACCGCTAAAGAAAACCTTAAAGAATTTAAAAAGAAAGTTAAAAACAAAGATATTTTTGAGGTAAGCGCCGTAACTGGTGAGGGACTTAAAGAAGTAGTAAATCATCTTGCTCTTGTTTTAGAGGATATTCCAGCAACACCATTGTATGAAGAAGAAAAATATGAGTCTTATGTCTTATATAAATTTAAGAAAGAAGAACCATATACGATTACAAGGGATGAAGATGGTGTGTTTGTAGTGCGTGGTAAAGAGATAGAAAAACTTCTTGAAATGACGAGATTTAATACAGATGAAGCCATTGCAAGATTTGCTAACAAATTAAGAAAAATGGGAATTGATGATAAACTTGTCGAACTTGGTGTTGAACCAGGAGACAAAGTAAGAATTCTCGATTATGAATTTGAATTTAGATAGATTAGTCTATCTTTTTTCTTTTAAAAGAAGATAATTTTGGTATAATAATACTAGGTGATAATAATGAATAATAAGAAAGTAATTATAATTGGTTGTGGTAATGTAGGAATGAGTTATGCCTACGCTTTATTAAATCAAAGAACATATGTAAACGAACTTGCTTTAATTGACTTAAATACAGAGCGCGTGACTGGTGAAGTGATGGATCTAAACCATTGTCTTGCTTTTTCACCATCTAAGATGAAGATAAAAGTAGGAGATTATAGCGATGCGAGAGATGCTTCTTTAATAGTTATTGCAGCAGGTGTAAACCAAAAACCAGGAGAAACGAGATTAGAACTTTTAAAAAGAAATGCCAAAATCTTTGAAGATATCATAAAAAATGTTATGAAATATAACTTTAATGGCGTTTTCTTAATTGCTACGAATCCCGTCGATATAATGACTTATCTTACTCAAAAATATTCAGGTTTCCCCCGTTATAAAGTAATTGGAAGTGGAACTACTCTTGATACGGCTAGACTTCGTTTTCTAATTGCCGATAAAGTAGGAGTATCGCCTTCAAATGTTCACGGTTATGTAATTGGAGAACACGGAGACTCTGAATTCATTCCTTGGAGTAATGTAAATCTAGCTCTTCAACCGATAACAGACTTTATAAGTGAAAAAGATATGGAAGAAATAGCTGAAGAAGTTAAGTCAGCTGCCTATAAGATTATAAATGCAAAGGGTGCAACATACTATGGTATTGGAATGTGCCTTGTTAGAATAACAAATGCTATTTTAGGAGATGAAAACACTGTTATGGTGGTATCAACTTACGATGATACAAACGATGTTTATGTAGGTCTTCCATCAGTTATAAATAAAAATGGTGCCGATAGAAAGATAAACTTCAATTTAAATGAAGAAGAAACAAAGAAATTGACAAATTCAATAAATATTTTAAAATCAGCAATACAAGAACTAGAAGAATAATTTTGGAGAGAAAATGATTAGTTTTAGAAGTAAAAAAACAAGAATACTTTTTTATACTTTTTTGATAGCTATAACTATCATTTTTTCTGTGTTTACTGAACTTCGTTATTACGGAATTAAACTGGACTTTTATTGGAACTTTAATTTTGGATTACAAATTTCTAAAGGACTTGTACCATATAGAGATTTTAATATGGTTATGACACCACTTCTTGCTTATATGACAGGAATCTTTTTAACTCTTTTTGGAAGGAATATCTTGTCTTATTCAATCTTTATGGCTCTTTTAAAAGTACTTTTAACAAGTTTAACAGCTTTTGTAACTGTAAAGCTATTGCACTTAAAAAGAGAGACTTCCAAAGATAAACTTTTCTTTTTGACTTTTTTCATCGTGACAATTCTTCTTTATTTTAATTACTTTGATTATAATTATTTAGCTATCCTTTTCTTAATCTTAATAATTTATTTAGAAAATAGTAATATAAAAGACACAAAAAAAGACTTTCTAATTGGTGTATTTGGATCGTTATCATTACTGTCTAAACAATCGATTGGCGCTTTTGTAATCTTATTTATTTTGCTACAGCCATTTATATTTAAAAGAAACTTTAAAAGCTCTTTAATAAGAGTAGGGGGAGTGTTACTTCCAAGTAGTATTTTCCTTTTATATTTACTAATCTCTAACAGCTTTGATAGTTTTATAAGTTATTGCTTTCTAGGTCTATCAGAGTTTTCAAGTAATCAAATCTCATTTATCGAATCATTTATATCAGTTACGAATAACGGCTACTTAAACTTTTCTTTAACCTTTATTATAATATTTCTTTTTTCTTCCTTTTATTTGCTTTATAAAATCTATAAAGTTTTAAAGTATAAAAAGAAATACACTTATGAGTATAAAAGCACCCTTTATTATGCTATACCTGCCTTATCTTGTTTTTATCCTATTATGGATATTACTCATTTAGTTCCTTCAATCCTTCCTTTGATGATGCTTATATCTATATCTTTATATGAAGTAGCTAAAGAACATTTGAAATTCAGTAAAAGAAGCCTATCTATAGCAGCCATTCTTGCTTTAATAATTTATCTTGAAGTAATGCTTTTCCCAGTAGGTGAGTACCTTAAAGTTATGAGTGGTAAAAATAAAGAAATGACTTTATTAACTGATTGTTATCCTTATAATGGATTAGCAGTAGATAACTCAGTTGATACAAATATAAAGACAATTACAAAGTTTATTAAAGAAAACGATAAGAAAGTAATTTTCCTTGATAACAGCGCCGTTATCTACCATTTACCACTCGATATCTATTACAAAGATTATGACTTATTTATGAGAGGTAACTTTGGTCGTGATGGTGAGAATCGTCTTATAAAAGAAATTAAAGAAAGTAAAGATACTCTCTATTTAATAAATCCTTACAACAAAAATGAACAGACCCCATATAAGATAAAAGAATATGTTACAAATAACTTTGAAAAAGTAGGTAACATCTTAATGTATGATATCTATTCTAATGAAGATTCTTCTAATTAATTTAGAAGAACTTTTATTTATTCTTTAAAATATTTAGTATTTATGATAAAATTTCTTTAGGTGATCGAGATGAAAAACAGAAGTGAATTAAGAGAAATTGCTATGAAAGTTTTATATCAAGTATATATTTTTGAAGATAGTAAACAAGATTACGACATCGATTCATTAATTAAAGAGCAACTTGAAGTAGAAAATGATTTTGTTAACGAACTAGTACATAATATTACTAAAAATCAAAAAGAAATATCAAAGATTGCTAATAAATATTTAGTAGATTGGAATATTAATCGTCTAAGTAAGGTAGATAAAGCCATTTTATCTATTGGAATATACGAATTAATGTATACAAAAACACCCAGTGTTGTAGCAATCAATGAAGCAGTTGAACTATCCAAAAAATATAGCGATGAAAAAGTAACTAAAATGTTAAATGCTACTCTTGATAAGATATATCATAGCGAGGATATAAATGAATAATAACTATATAACTGTAACCCAACTTACAAAATATATAAAATATAAAATTGATAACGATGCTAATCTTGCAAAGATATATTTAAAAGGAGAGATATCAAACTTTAAAGCCCATACAAGAGGACACTTCTATTTTACTTTGAAAGATGAGAATTCAAGAATAAATGCAGTAATGTTCAGTACTTATGCTAAAGATGTTAAATTTACACCTCAAGATGGTATGAAAGTACTAGTAACTGGAAGAGTTTCTGTTTATGAAGCAACTGGGGGATACCAAATATATGTCGACTCAATTACAGAAGATGGTCTTGGGAACCTTTATATTGCTTTTGAACAATTAAAAAAGAAGCTAGAAGCTGAAGGATTATTCTTAGAATCTCACAAAAAGAAAATACCAAAAATACCGAATAGAATCGGAATAATAACAGCACCTACAGGCGCAGCTATTAAAGATATCTTATCGACTATCAAAAGAAGATGGCCACTTGTAGAGACAATTCTGTTTCCATCACTTGTTCAAGGAGCAGAAGCAGCAGGTGATATCGTAAGAAATATCGAATTATCAAAGTCGTTTGATTTAGATGTCTTAATCATCGGTCGAGGTGGAGGATCCATCGAAGACTTATGGTGCTTTAACGAAGAATGTGTAGCTCGAGCAATCTATGAACTTGATACACCGGTAATATCAGCAGTAGGTCACGAAATCGACTTTACAATATCAGATTTTGTTGCCGACTTAAGAGCACCTACACCAACAGGAGCTGCAGAAATGGCAGTACCTGATATAAGAGATATAACAAAACTATTAAATCAAATAGAAATACGCTCTATAAACAGTATTACTCATATCTTAAAGATAGAAAAAGAAAAACTAAATAAACTAGAAAATAGTTATGTACTAAAAAATCCTTTAGCAATCTATGAAATAAAAGGAGAAAAGTTCGATAACTTATTTGAAAGACTTATAAATAGTTATAGAAATATAATAAATATAAATCAAAATAAAATAGTCTTACTCGATAACAAAATAATAAATGGTATCAATAATAAACTTAATACTAGTAAAAATGACTTTAGTAAACTTTTAAGTAAACTTGAAGTATTAAATCCTTTACTTACTATTAAAAGAGGTTATTCAGTAATAAGAAAAGATAACAAAGTAGTATCAAGTATTAAAGATTTAAAGAAAAAAGATAATCTTGAACTAGAATTAAAAGATGGAAAAGTAAATGTAGAAGTTTTATAGGAGGAAATTATGGCTAAAAAAGAAGAAGAATTAACTTTTGAAGAATCTCTTGTTCAATTAGAGACGATAGTAAAAGACTTAGAAAATGGTTCAGTTGCTTTAGATGATGCGATTAATAAATTCACTCTTGCAATGAATCTATCTAAGACTTGTAATGAAAAATTAAAACAAGCTGAAACTAATGTAAATAAAATACTTAAAGAAAATGGAAAACTTGAAGATTTTCAAATAGAAGAATAAATACTAGAAAAAACTAGTATTTTTTTTCGACATTTTTCCATACTAATAATGTAGTTTTTAAAGGAGATGAAGAAATGAATTTCAAGAGAAAACTACTAGTTTTATTCTCCATATTAACATTATTTATGCCAATAAATGTATTAGCATACTCTTCTCAAGTTATCTTAGGAGGAGAAAACATTGGTATATCTGTTAACACAAAAGAAGTATTAGTAGTAGGATTTTATAAAGTAAATAACGAATATATTGCTCAAAAAGCAGGTTTTGCTTTAGGAGATAGAATTACTAAAGTAAATGGAAAAGAAATTAGTTCAATAGAAGAATTAGTAAGTGAAATAAATAAAGCTAATGATAGCAAGGTAACGCTTTCTGTAAAAAGAGACAATATAGAAAAAGATATCTCATTAAATCTTGTACTTGATAAAGATGTTTATAAGACAGGGCTATATATTAAAGATGAGATAACAGGAATTGGGACTTTGACTTATATCGACCCAGAAACTAAGATTTTTGGATCCCTTGGACACGAAATAGCAGATAGTAAAACAGGAAAACTAGTTTCAATAAACGATGGATATATATTTGAATCATCAGTTACAGGTACAATAAAAAGTACTCCTACGACAACTGGTGAAAAAAGAGCAATATTTAAACAAAATATAGTCGAAGGTGACATAGTAAAAAATACTAATAAAGGTATATATGGAAACTACTCTAAAGAAATAGATGAAGATAATCTAATCGATGTAGCAGAAATAGATGAAATAGAACTTGGTCCTGCTACAATCTATACCGTTTTACATAATAATGAAGTAAAAGCATATAATATTAATATCTTAAATATAAATAAAGATTCCGAAACTAAAAACATCTTATTTGAGATAACAGATGATACTTTAATGGAAAAGACAAATGGTGTTATAAAAGGAATGAGTGGAAGTCCAATAGTTCAAAATAATAAAATTATTGGAGCAGTTACTCACGCAATTGTAAGTGATAATACAAAAGGTTATGGCATATTTATTACATCGATGTTAGAAGAAGGAGAAAAGTAAAGGGGCTTACAAAAGCTCTTTTATTTTTTGACAAGTATAACTTATTGTGCTAGTATTTTAAATGAAAGAAAGGGATTAAAATGAATAAAAAATTATTACCGAATGCTTTTATGTGGCTTTTTATAGGTCTATTAATAACATTTGTTGGGGGTTATGTTGTATCACTAAATCCGAGCGCTTTAGAAAATATTTTTGGTGGGATGCTTTACTTAGTATTTGGTATTGCTGAAATAGTTATTGCGTTAGTACTAGCGTTAAGAGTTGCTAAAATGAAGAAGAGCACAGCAATATGCTTATATATAATGTATACCTTCTTAACAGGACTTACCATTTCATCGATATTTATTGCTTATGAACTATCATCAATTATGATAATTTTCCTAATAACAGCACTTCTTTTTGGAATATTTGCTCTTATTGGTAAATTTACAAAAATTGATCTTACTAAATTTTGGGTATACTTGCTTATTGGACTCCTTGCCGTTGTAATATTAGAAGTAGTAAATGTCTTCTTGATGAGTGAAACATTAGATATGTTTACATGTATTCTAGGAGTAGTTGTATTCATCGGTTACACTGCCTTCGATGTTCAAAGGATTGCTAAAGCAGCAGATGTAGATGGAATCGAAGAAACAAGTTTTCCAATTTACTTTGCTCTTGAATTATATATCGACTTCGTAAACATTTTTATGGATCTATTAAGGTTATTTGGAAACAGCGACGACTAGTCGTTTTTCTTTTTAAAAAAAATTAGCAGTTCTTATTGACAAGTGCTAAACATAAGATTATAATGTATTTAGCACTATGAAAAAAGGAGTGCTTAAGAGGTGATTCTAGTGTTAACTGATAGACAAAAAGAAATATTAAAATTAATAGTAATGGAGTATATCAAAAATGCTAAACCAGTTGGCTCTAATCTTATATGTGACATCTTAAATTGTTCAAGTGCCACAGTAAGAAGTGAAATGGCATCCCTTGAAGAATTAGGACTTCTTGAAAAAACACACACTTCAAGTGGTAGAGTTCCAAGTGAAGAAGGATATAGATATTATGTCAATAACTTGATGAAGCCAAAAGAAATAAGTGGCGAAGATATGTTGAAACTTCAATTAATATTTTCAAATAATCAACTAGAAATATCCGATTGTATAAAGAAAAGTTTGGAAATTGTTTCTGATATAACTAATTATACATCGGTTGTTCTTGGAACAAAGTCACACGATAACATCTTAAAAGAAATAAATATTGTACCACTTTCTAATGATACAGTGGTCGTAGTAGTTATCACTGATAAAGGCTTTGTCGAACATAAAACCGTAAATGTTGAAGGAATAAGTCTTGAAGAAATCAAAAAAACAGTTACACTTATCAATAATATGATAATTGGAACACCAATCGATGAAGTGTCATCAAAACTTGAGTTCGAAGTAAAACCAGTTATTGGAAGATATGTTAAAGAACACGAAAGACTTTATAATGTTTTCTACAATGTCTTTACAAACTTCACAAATAAAAGTGTCGATGTCGTAGGAAAAAGTAATATGTTAAAACTTCCTGAATTCTCGACAGTCGATAAAGTAAGAGATGTACTTGAAAAATTAGATGATAATATCGATAATATCGTCAAAGAAGACAGTGAAAGTAAAGATATCAAGATCTACATTGGTAAAGAAACAAATATCGATGATGATATGACAGTAATAAGAACTAAGTATAAAACAGATAAAGAAGAAGGTACAATAGCTATTGTCGGACCTAAAAGAATGGAATATGATCGTGTTGTTAACCTTCTAGAATATATCAAAGAAAATATTGAAAAGAAATAGGAGAAAATATGAAGTTTAAGAAAGGAAAAGAGGAAATGAATAATGAAAATAGCGTTCCTAATACTGATGTTCCAGTTAATAATAGCGAACCTAGTAGTGATCAAGGATCTAGTAAAACTACTAGTGAAGATGAATTAAATAAATTAAAAAATAACATAATAGATTTAGAAAATAAATTAAAATACCAACAAGCAGAACTTGTAAATTATCGAAAAAGAAAAGATGAAGAAACAGCAAACTTACTTAAATTTGCTAATCAAGATTTAATTCTTGAACTTATCCCAATCGCTGATAATTTTGAAAGAGCAATAAAGCTTGATGACAACAATCTAGAAGATGAACTATCAAAGTTCTTATCTGGATTCAAAATGATTTATTCTCATTTGACCGAGACACTTAAAAAATATGGTGTTGAAGAAATAGAGACAGTTGGATGCGAGTTTAATCCAAACATCCACGAAGCACTTATGACTGCTCACGATGAAACAAAACCAAATGAGCAAGTAGTTGAATGCCTTCTTAAAGGATATACTTTAAAAGGTAAAGTTATAAGAGCTGCAAAAGTAATAGTAAATAAATTAGATTAATATTTGAAAGGAAGAGATAAATATGAGTAAAATAATAGGAATTGACTTAGGTACAACAAATAGTTGTGTCGCAGTGTTAGAAGGTGGAGAAGCAAAAGTAATACCAAATCCAGAAGGTGGTAGAACAACTCCATCAGTAGTAGCATACAAAAAAGGAGAAAGAATAGTAGGAGATGCTGCAAAGCGTCAAGCAATAACAAACCCAAATACTGTTTCATCAATTAAAAGATTGATGGGTACTAGTAAGAAAGTTGAACTTGATGGTAAGAAGTACACTCCAGAAGAAGTATCAGCAATGATTCTTGGATATATGAAAGATTATGCTGAAAGTTATTTAGGAGAAAAAGTAACTAAAGCCGTTATTACTGTACCAGCATACTTCAATGACTCTCAAAGACAAGCAACTAAAAATGCAGGTAAGATTGCTGGTCTTGAAGTAGAAAGAATCATTAACGAACCAACAGCAGCAGCTTTAGCTTATGGTCTTGATAAACAAGATAAAACACATACAGTTTTAGTATATGACCTTGGTGGTGGTACATTCGATGTATCAGTACTAGAACTAGGTGATGGTGTATTTGAAGTTAAAGCAACTGCAGGAAATAACCACTTAGGTGGAGATGACTTTGATGAAAGAATTATGGAATACTTAATCAAAGAATTCAAAAAAGAAAATGATATCGATTTATCTAAAGATAAAATGGCTATGCAAAGATTAAAAGAAGTTGCTGAAAAAGCTAAGAAAGACTTATCAGGAATGACGACAACTCAAGTATCAGCACCATTTATATCTCAAGGAGAAGATGGACCACTTCACTTAGATGTAACACTTACTCGTGCTAAATTTGAAGATTTAATAAGTGATTTACTAGAATCTACACTTGACCCTGTTCGTCAAGCTATGAAAGATGCTAAAGTAAAAGCTAAAGATATCGATAAAGTATTATTAGTTGGTGGATCAACTCGTATACCAAAAGTTCAAGAATTAATTAAAGAAGAACTAGATAAAGAACCATCTCGTGAAGTTAACCCAGATGAAGTTGTAGCAATGGGTGCTGCTATTCAAGGTGGAGTATTAACTGGAGAAGTAAACGACATCGTCTTACTTGATGTTACACCACTTTCACTTGGTCTTGAAACTTTAGGTGGAGTTATGACAACATTAATTCCAAAAAATACAACAATACCTACAAGTAAGAAACAAGTATTTTCAACAGCAGCAGATAACCAACCAGCAGTTGATATTCACGTATTACAAGGTGAAAGACCAATGGCTGCCGACAATAAGACACTTGGAAACTTCCAATTATCAGGAATTCCTGCTGCACCTCGTGGTGTTCCACAAATCGAAGTTACATTTGATATCGACGCAAATGGTATCGTAAATGTTAAAGCTAAAGACTTGGGAACTAACAAAGAACAACATATAACAATAACTGCATCTACTAACCTAACAGATGAAGAAATTGATAGAATGGTTAAAGAAGCAGAAGAAAATAAAGAAAAAGATGATAAACGTAAAGAAGAAGCTGAATTAAGAAATGATGCTGAACAACTAGTATTCCAAACTGAAAAATCATTAAAAGATCTTGGTGATAAAGTAAGTGACAAAGAAAAAGATGAAGCTGAAGACTTAATTAAAGACTTAAAGAAAGCTCTTGAAGATGACGACTTAGATGAAATAAAAGAAAAGAAAGATGCTCTTCAAGAAAAAGCAATGGCTCTTGCTACAAAGGTTTACGAACAAGTATCTAAAGAACAATCTGAAAAAGATGACAATGACAACGAAGAGGAAGAAAAACCTAAAAATAAAAAGAAAAAAGATGACGATGTAGAAGAAGCCGATTACGAAGAAAAATAAAAAAAAGAAGTTCTAGGAAACTAGAACTTCACTGCTATTAAAGGAGAAAATTATGGGTAAGACAAAAAATAGAGATGAAGTAGCAAATAAATATAAATGGGAT
Organism: uncultured Bacilli bacterium; assembly: GCA_947629375.1. GTDB lineage: Bacteria > Bacillota_I > Bacilli_A > RF39 > UBA660 > RUG13868. The sequence goes on from CANRDN010000006.1 coordinate 16,843, forward strand.
TTAACTGCAATATATAAGACTAATCAAGACTTTTTAGATGAAATTAAAAGTGTCGAAGAAGAAATAAAAGATTTATCTAAATATAAAGATATGATGATTACTTCTGCCAAAAACTTATATGAAGCAACAACAAGTATGTTTAATGTTTCAAGAAAGATTGAAAAAATATATACTTATGCCAGCTTGAAATATAATGAAGATATAAGTAATTCTCTATCTATTGAATTACTAGATAAAGCAGAAAATTTAGATATCTTATTTAATCAAACTACTTCTTTCTATGACCCAACATTACTTAGTTTAGAGTATAGTGATATTGAAAAAATGTACAAAGAATATCCAAAGTTACTAGAGTATCAAAGATACTTTGAAAAAAGTTTTAGATATAAACCTTATATGCTTAGTGAAGAAAAAGAAAAACTAATAAGTGACTTATCTAAAACATATGCCGATAATGAGACTATTTTCAGTTCTTTGACGGACTCTGATATCGATTTTGGAACGATTAAAGATGAACACAATAAGAAAGTAATTCTTACTAACACAAACTATACAACGTATGTAAAATCAAGTGATAGAAGAGTAAGAAAAGATGCTTTCCTAACACTTTATAGAACTTATGGAAGATATAAAACAACACTATCGAGACTTCTAGAAGGCGAAGTAAAACAGACGGCTACCTTCAATAAAATAAGAGGTTATAAATCAAGTTTAGATAGCGCAATGTACAAAGATGAGCTTGATACTAAAGTATTTGATTCTCTAATACAAAGTGTAAGTGAAGGATTAGACCCACTATTTAGATATTACAAAATAAAAAAAGAAATACTTGGGGTAGATGAGTTACATATCTATGATACATATGCTGATATTATTAAGGACTATGATAAAAAGTATTCTTTAGATGATGCTAAAAAGTTAATTAAAGAAACTTTACAAGTTTTTGGTAAAGACTATGTAGAAACAATAGATAAAGCTTTTAACGAGCACTGGATTGATTTCTTACCTAATAAAGGTAAAACAGGTGGTGCTTTCTCTGGCGGATGCTATGACACATATCCTTACATTTTAACTAACTTCCAACAAGAGTTTAACGATGTTTCAACTTTAATCCACGAGTTAGGTCACTCAATGCACAGTTATTACTCTAGAAACAATAACCCATATCAGTACGCAAATTATTCTATTTTAGTAGCAGAAGTTGCATCGACAGTAAATGAATTGTTACTTGCAAAACACGTCTTAAAAACGTCAAATGACCCTAAAGAAAAGTTATATATTCTAGATAGATTAATGAGTCTATTTAAAGGAACAATATATCGCCAAACGATGTATGAAGAGTTTGAAAGATTCTTATTCGAAAAAGTAGAAAAAGAAGAAACTTTGACATCTGACGTTTTATGTGATAAATTTTATGAGTTGAATAAAAAATATTTTGGTAAAGATGTTGTACTCGATGATGAGATAAGATACGAATGGGGTAGGATGCCTCACTTGTATTACAACTTCTATATGTATAAATATGCAACTGGATTATCTTGTGCTTGCCAGATAGTAGAACAAATTCTAAGCAACAAAGAAAATGCTGTTTCTAACTATTTAGAATTCTTAAAAACGGGATCTACAATGGCACCTAATGAAGAGTTAAAAATAAATGGTGTAGATTTAACAAAGAAATCTGTCTGTGACAGTGCAATCAAGATGTTTAGTGAATTCGTAACAGAATTTGAAAAAACATACAAAGAATATAAAAAGAGTAGTGGTGAGGTAAATGGATAAAAAAGATTATTATGATGTGCTTGGCGTAGATAAAAGTGCATCTGATGCTGAAATTAAAAGTGCTTATAGAAAACTTGCAAAACAGTATCACCCAGATATTAATAAAGAAGAAGGAGCAGAAGCTAAGTTTAAGGAAATTCAAGAAGCTTACGATGTTTTAGGTGATGAAAACAAGCGTCGTCAGTATGATCAATTTGGTCACGCTGCCTTCGATCAAAGCTCAGCGGGTGCTTATGGTGGTGCCGGTGGTTTTGGAGGATTCGATGCTTCAGGATTCGACTTTGGAGATATATTCGATAATATCTTTGGAGGAGGTTTTGGAGGATTCCAAGGAGGCTCAGCAAGATCTAGAGCTCAAGCTGGCGAAGACCGTTTAATGCGTATAAGACTATCCTTTGAAGAAGCAGTCTTCGGATGTGAAAAAGATATTAAACTAGAAGTAAACGAAAAATGTGACGAATGTAATGGTAAAGGTGGAACAGGAGAAGAGACTTGTTCTGAATGTCACGGAAGTGGTACTGTAACAAAAGAGCAAAGAACTCTATTCGGAACATTTATGTCTAAGACTACTTGTAACAAGTGTGGAGGAAGAGGTAAAACCTACAAAAATAGATGTTCTTATTGTGGTGGAACTGGTAGAATTATTTCTAAAAAGACAATTACGGTGTCAATTCCAAAAGGTGTAGATACAGGTAATAGATTAAGAATTTCAGGAAAAGGTGAAGCTGGTATAAACGGTGGACCTAATGGAGACTTATATCTAGAGTTTGTCGTAGATAAACACGAGTTTTATGAAAGGGACGGAGATGATATATATCTAAAAGTTCCAATCAATATAACGGAAGCAGTATTAGGTACGAAAAAAGAAATACCAACACTATTTGGTAATGTTAAACTAACTATCCCTGAAGGAACAAATACCGGTGATAAGCAAAGAATCAAAGGAAAAGGTATCAATAAAGGAGATATGTATGTAATAATGGATGTTAGGGTTCCTAAAAAGATTTCAAGAGATCAAAAGAAACTATTTGAAGAACTTGAAGATACGGAACTAGATGATTCTACAATAAAAGATTTTGATAACTTTACAATTAGAAATGATAGATAAACTTTTTGTTTATCTTTTTTTCTTAAACATTTATAATAAAGATATGGTGATAGAATGAAGTATTTTACAAAAGAACTATATAGAATAATGGATAGAGGTACAAAGTTTACTCCCGAAGAACAAGAATTAATAATAAACGCCTCAAAAGAAAGAATAAAACAAAGATATGATTTTCCAACTAATAAAGAAAATTTTCAAAATTTAAAAGTAAAAGAATTTAAAAGAATATTTAATAATTATGTCTTAATATTCGACGATAAAAAAAATGAAAGACATATAAAATCTCTTACATTCTTTAACACATCTATTATAAAAGAAGATATGGATATTACAAATGCCTATTGGATATTTGATGAAATCTATAAAAGCAAGAAACAGTATGAACAACACATCTTATTTAAAAAAGATGATGATTTAATAGATTTGATTCTTTTATGTGACAAGGCATCAATTACATACAAAAAGGACTTTACTAAGTAAAGCCCTTATTATTTTCTATTTTATCTAGTAGCATAACGAGTTGGTATTTTATTATCTTTTAAAGTAAATACTGCAGACAGGATTGTTAAAATCATTGCAATGAATCCAAGTACTAGACTAAACAAAACTACAATTATACTATAATGTGGTAGAATTATTATTTCAGATAAAAGATAAACAGTGTGACCAATAAGTTCTAGAATATTTCCAGTTGGATTTATTCCAACAACAAAGTAAGGCAGGTGTTAACCTAAAACATATATGATAAGATAAAATTACTAAATAAAAAAAGCTTTACTAAGTAAAGCCTTTAAATTGCTAAACAAATTATTCTTTAGCAGTACTATGATGTGTTGGCATCTTATTATCTTTTAATGTAAATACTGCAGATAAGATTGTTAAAATCATAGCAACCCATCCGAATGCTGCACCAAATAAGAAATAAATAGCGTGTCCAATAATTCCAAGAATGTTTCCAGTTAGTTTCATTCCTGCTTTTTTAGATTGAACAAGACCAACAATGTGTAATACTACACATACAGCTGCAAATCCTAACATTACATATCCAAATACTTGAGCACCTGTAAGTTCAACATCGCCATTTGAAACTACATCATTAACAGCAGCACCTACAATAATAAATATTGCAAGAAAATACATTACTGAAGCAATGATATCAAGTATACCAGCAGCTTTATTAATTCCTAATCCTTTCATTTTATTTTTTTCACTCCTTTCAAACTACATATCTAAGATATGATAACCTTATTTTACCATATATATAAATATATATTCAATATCAAAATTCAACAAATTTAGTGTCTATTAGGAAAAAAATGATATTATGTTGCAATCCTAAAAGAAAAATATGTTATATAATATTAGTAGGTGATGTTATGGAAAATGATATTGAAGACTATAAAAATTACCTAATGTTTGAAAGAAGAATGGCTAAAAATACTACTAACTCTTATATAAGAGATTTAGAAGGATATAAAGATTTTCTTGAAAAAGAAAGAAAAGTAAACAGTATTAAAGATATATCTAAAAAAGATATAGAAAGTTATTTAGAGTACTTAAATAAAAACAATTATACGACTACTTCTTTAGCTAGGAAATTAACAGCAATTAAAAACTTTCATAAATATTTACTTGCAACAAATAAATTAGATGTCGATTTGGCTCTTACAATTGAAAGACCTAAATTAAGAAAGAGCCTTCCTAATGTTTTAACAGTAGAAGAAGTAGATAAGCTTTTAGATATTAAAACTGAAAGCCCATTTGACTATCGTAATAAAGCTATGTTAGAATTACTTTATGGCACTGGACTTAGAATATCTGAAATGCTCGATTTAAAACTTGGTGATATTGACTTTGAAAACTGCATTTTAAGGTGCTTTGGTAAAGGTAGTAAAGAAAGAATTGTTCCAATAGGAGAATACATTATAGATTCCTTAAACAAATATTTAGAAAATGGAAGAAATAAACTTATTAATCCTAAAAAAGTTAGTGACTATTTATTCCTAAATAAATTTGGAGGAAGAATAACAAGATTTAGTTTCTTTAAAATACTTAAGAAATTATTACAAGAAAAAGGAATTAAAAAAGATGTATCACCTCACAGTCTTCGTCATAGTTTTGCAACGCATATGCTTGAAAATGGTGCCGATTTAAGAAGTATTCAAGAACTTTTAGGTCATAGTGATATTGCTACAACAAGAATATATACTCATATAACAAATAAAAAAGTTGAAAATGATTATATTGAGTATCATCCAAGAAGTAAAAAATAGGAGTGTTTATTAATGTTTAAAAGAATATTTTTAATAGTATTAGATTCGTTAGGAGTAGGGGAAGCACTAGATGCTAATGTCTATAATGATACAGGTGCTAATACCCTAAAGCATATAACAGAAAATTATGATTTATTTATTCCTAATTTAGAAAAACTAGGTTTTTTAAATACACTTAATATGAGTGATAAAGAAGATGTAGATGCTTATTATACGATTGCCAAACCAACTAATGTTGGAAAAGATAGCTTAACATCTCATTATGAATTAGTAGGTATTAAAAGTACTACTCCCTTTAAAGTATTTAGTGAAAGAGCTTTTCCAATCGAACTTTTAGCTAAAATAGAAGAAGTAACTGGTAAAAGAGTTATCGGTAATAAAGTTATTAATGGAGAAAAGATAATAAATGAATTAGGAGAAAGACATTTATCTTATGGAAGTTTAATTATATACACATCAAGTGATTCAACTCTTCAAGTAGCAGCTCACGAAGATGTTATACCAATTCCTAAACTATATCAATACTGTGAGAAGATAAGACAGATTACCCTTGATGATCAATATCGTGTGGCAAGAGTTATTGCAAGACCATTTAACGGTAAACCTGGTAAATTCAAGTTTACTCAAGATAGATGTGACTATGCAGTTAAACCACCTAAAAGAAGCGTTTTAAACTCCCTTAAAGATAAAGACTTAAGTGTTATTTCAATAGGTAAAATAAATGATATTTTCGATGGAGAAGGTATTACTAAAATAGTTAAATCATCAAATAATAATATGGATACTATAACAAAGTTAACTGACATTATGGGTAAGAATTTTAATGGATTATGCTTTGCTAATTTAAATGATTTTGATGCTTTATATGGACACAATAGAGATGTAGAAGGATACGCTAAAGCAATTGAAGAATTAGATGTAGAAATACCTTTAATTTTAAATAAACTTGAAAATGACGACCTTTTAATAATTACAGCCGATCACGGAAATGATCCAACTTTCCCTGGTAACTCACACACTAGAGAAAATGTTCCAGTAATTATTTATTCAAGACGCTTTAAAGAACCTAAAAAATTAGAACCTTTGAAGACAATGGCTGATATTGGTGCTACTATTGCAGATAATTTTGAAGTAGATAAACCAGAAATTGGAGAAAGTTTCTTAAATAAATTGAAGTAGGAGAGGGGAGATGCCCTCTTTTCTTTATCTAGAATGAATGATACAATAATAGAGGAGATGATAAGATGTATTCCTATATTTTACTTATATTATTGAATATCTTATTTATAAGTTATATAAATAAAAAGAATGATGCTAATAATTTATATACTAAAGAAAAAAATAGTTTTTATAAAAGAAAAATTAAACTACTTGCAAGAATAATTAATATTTTTAATATCTTATTAGGTCTTTTTAGTTATGTTATTCTAATACTTGATAAAGGTAAGATTAATATCATTGACTTAGTGTTATTTATTATAAGTGTTTTAACTTATACAATTATTGAATTAAATAGAAAAGTTAAAGATAAAAGATTTAAACTTATAGATATGAAGTTATTTGAATTAAAAGATATATTATATGTAACTATTCCAATGGTAATATTATTATCCGGTCGAATTTCTTATTTAAATGACCAATATAAGCTTGTTTTATATATATTAATGTCTTTATTCATATTGATAGGTTTTTACCCTGTTTTAAGCTTATTATTGGCTAATAGAAGGTATACTTGTTATACTGCTTCAGAAGAAGATTATTTTAAGGATATTAAATTCTATAAAAAGGTTCAAATAAGTAATTTTATAAATTATTTAATCTATATTGCAGCATTTATAATGTTTGTCTTTATAAGAATACCTTATATTTATATCTTTTATATCGTTGTAGCACTGATTTTATTTCTAGTAATTATAAAGAAAGCTAAGAAAATAAGAATAATAAGCGATAAAATTTATAAATCTATTACTTTAGCTCACGAATATCCTGGAATTAAGTTTGCTTTTGATTATACAAAAGATTTATTCTTTTTAAAGAAGTTAACATTAATACTTATATATTTCATCATTTCCCTACTTTCAATTTATTCAGTGGGGGAGAGTGCTTTCTTACTAGTATCCCTTATAGGATATTTTCTCCTACTCTATGTAGTAATTGAAGATAAGGTATACTTAATAAGGTATATTGAATCATTAAATGAAAAGTTAATTGATAAAAAGATATATACGATCAAAGAAAATAAAAAAGTATCTTATATAGATACAATTAAAATATTTAATATTAATATTTATCGTTTAGTAATTGAAGATAATATTATTTATAAATCAAATTTAATTTTATTTGATCCAGAGTTATTAGAAAAAGAGATAGTTATCTATATAAATAAATCTAATCTAGATGATTATATAATAATAGATACAATGTTATATGAAGAGTAGTAATTGATATAATTATTACTTTTTATTTTTAATATTATTCAAGGCAACATAACTTTAATTATAGGAAGTCGGATGTTTTCTATAAAAAGCTTAATAGTTGTTCATTTTAATACCTTTTTAATATAACATATACTTTATTATATTTGTATACTATATCAATTATATATACATAATTATATGTTATATATATTTATTTTAAAATTATATTTTAAATTTATTTTATTATTTAATTTTATTATCATCTATTACTTATAGATTATTTTTTTAAATAACCTGATGGATAATCCATCATCAAATATTTAAATACACTTAAAATACTTCTATTCTACCCCTTCTAAAGCAAATAAAATAATAGGGGAGTTAAACATATTTTTTGGGGGTATATATACTAATTTATCTATTTATTATTAATTCTTATATTAATTAATTTATTAAAGAAAAATTACCATATATAATTCAAGTAATATAAAATATTTCAATAATTAAGTATAAATATATAAAGTAATTATTGATATATAAATTTTATGATATATAACATATTATACATACATCTAAAATAGGGAAGTCCCCTTCCCTAACCTTTTATATTCAAGAAAAAAACAGGGTAACCTGTTATACTTTTCTTGTTTGTCTTGATTGAATTTCTGCTATTTTTTCAAGTACTTCTTTAGCATTGTCTTCATTTATTTCAGTGTATCCTAATTCTCTTAATGCTTGTACTTTAGCAGTATTTAACTCTTGAGTTCTAGATAATTTCTCTTCATTCTTATGTTCAATATCTTGAACAAATCTCTTGTGAGCTTCAGCAAGTTTAACTTTAGAAGCACCACCATTGTTGTAAAGAGTTAATCCAGAGAATAAGATACCTTCAAAGATAAATTGTTGATCTTGATTAAATAGGAACTCATTTGGATTCGTAAATCCCATAGATTTAGAAACATATGCAAGAATATATTTAAGATCTTTATTTGTCTCCATAGATTGTAAAAAATGATATAGATAAGTGTATGCAAAGAAAGTATCTTTTGACTTATCTTCTGCTAATTTATCTTTTAATAAATTAATAATGTCCGATAAAAGTTCTTGTTCTTTCTTACTAAATCCTTTTAAATCAGTTAGTATTTCTTTATCGGAGCTATCCTTTACACCATCATTAAGACGAGATTCGACATCCATTATGTAATTACTATCTACTGGAAGATTTGCAAGTTCTTCTTCACCTTTAATATTTAATAATCCTAAAAGTCTAGTTGACTTTTCTTTTGGCCAATCTCTAATACTATTCATTGCTAAATAGTTATATAACATTTGTCTTGATACACCAAGATACTTAGCTAATCTTACTTTGGAAATCCCTAATTCATTTAATATTTCATTTAATCTATCCATTGAAATAACCTCCAACCTTATAACTTTATTTTATCAAAACTGTTTACATTGTCAAGTGTAAACTAAAAAATATATTTAATGTTATACCTTGACAAAGATTACTTATAGTAAATACCAAAGTTTTTTACCATCTTTTCTTACTTCTTTAATAAGTCCTCCACCGATACATTTATCTTCAAAGTAGAAGACACACGCTTGTCCAGGTGTTACGGCTTTAACACCGTCATATTCAACTAAAACATTGCCATTATCTAAATAAGTTAATTTAACTGGATATTCAGTCGCACGATATCTAAATTTTGCTGTACACATAGTAGGTCTTAATTCGCAATTGAAATTAACATCTTCAACTTCACAACTTGTAGAAATTAAATAATCATTATCTTCTTTAAAAGAAACATATAGGACATTTTTCTCTAAGTTCTTTCCTACAACGAATAATCTATCCTTATTACCACCAATATCTAGTCCTTTTCTTTGACCGATAGTGTAGTACATAAGACCATTATGCTCCCCTACTTTCTTATTTGTATCTATATCGATTACATCACCAGGTTGGCTTGGTAAATAATTACTTAAAAACTCCTTAAAGTGTCTTTCACCGATAAAACAAATACCAGTAGAATCCTTTTTATGAGCCGTTATTAAATTGTTTTCTTCAGCTATTTTTCTTACCTCTGTTTTATCTATATCTCCAAGAGGAAATAAAACATTTTGTAACTGTTCTTTACTTAACTGACACAAAAAATAAGTTTGATCTTTATTACTATCTTTAGCTTTCTTTAAATATCCATCTTCCATTTTAGCATAGTGACCTGTTGCAATATAGTCTGCTCCTAGTCTTTTAGCTTCTTTAGCAAATAAATCAAATTTAATATATTTATTACACATAATATCAGGGTTAGGCGTTCTTCCTTTTTTTAATTCATCAAGAAAATATTCAAAAACATAATCCCAATATTCTTTAACAAAATCAATTCTATGAAGAGGAATACCTAACTTTTTACAAACTTCAACCGCATCATTATAATCTTGTTCTTGAGGACAGATATTATTATTTAAATTAGGATTACCCATAATATCGTTATTTATAGATGAATCCCAGTTTCTCATAAATAAGCCTTCAACTTCGTAACCTTGCTTCATAAGAAGAATTGCTGCCACTGAAGAATCAACTCCTCCACTCATTCCAATAATAACTTTACTCATTAAAATCACCAAGGTAATTATACTACATAATTATAATTAATAAAAGAAATTAATGAGATAACCTACTACAAAAGATTCATATAAAGATATAAATAAAGTAGTAACTAAACAAATTAATAAAATCTTTAAATATCTATTCATCGATTCTCTAAAATTAATTGGTCTTTTTAAAAAGAAATTTCTAAATATTTTAAAAGAAAATGATAAAGCATAAAAAGTAATTAAAAGAAGGACTATAAGATATAAAACCTTATGAGGAAATAACTCGATTACGGAAAGCAGTGCTCCTTTAAATCCAAAAGAAGAGAAAATACTAGATAATGAAAAACCAAATAGAAAATATTTAAATAAAAACATCAAAATAATTATAGGAATACCTATTATTGAGATACCTAATATCCAGATAATTATAATATAAAGATAGTTATTAAAGAGATTTTTAAAGAATATGGAAAGAGAAACTCCAACATTATCTATGTAATTAGTAAGTGTTTCTTTTATTAAATTAAGGCTTTCTTTATTTATCATAAAGATAAATAGAATACCAAAAATAAATGCTAGAAATGCTAGTCCAATTAATACTAAATATAAAAATTTTTGTCTACTATTATTACTTTTATTAATAAATATTCTTCTTTTCATTCTATCACCACTACAATATATTACTCTATAAAATAATTTATTCTAAAAACATAGACATTTATTTAATTTTTTTATATAATTGTTGATGAGGTGAATAAAATGAGTCAAAAAACAATTAAGATTGTGTCTGCTATATTAGCAGGTGTTATGATATTCACATTAGTTGCTGGTTGGGTTTTAATGTTACAAGGACAAGGGTAAAAAGAATAAAAGAATAAAGGGAGTTAAAGTTAATAGTTATTAATTCCTTTTTGTTTGGAATTTTATAGAGGTGTTTTATGAGAATAGCAGAAATTAAAGAAAGAATTGAAAATATTTATGGAGAAAGTAAAAAAGATAATGAACCAGTCTTCTATTTGAGTGATTATACAGTAGATGAGAATGGTAAGATTATTGTAAATGAGTTATTAGCACTCGATAATAATATGTCTAATATCGATATATCTAATAATTTAATTTTAACTGATAGACTTGGTAATGTCTTATTAAATCAAAGATCTGACTGTTTCGAGTATCGTTATACAATTCTTAAAGTTGATAACGATGAAATATTAATCGATAAAAGAAAAAGAGTAAATAATTTAGAATTACCTAAAAATAGCGAAAGTGTTACTCTATATCAATATAAAGATGGAAAACTAGAAAGTATCGATGAACTTAAGGATAATAATACAGAAAGAATAGTAAGTACTATCTGGCCTTGCAAAGATAAAAAGATTGTTATTGTTAAATCTAAAAAGAACGATAAAGATAATGCATATTTATATTCTTTAGAAGAAAAAAAAATAATCTCCCCTACTTTCTCATCACTTGAAGTTGTAAGTGATACTGATGGAAAGTTATTAAGGTTCACTGATTATGCTGAATCAAACGAAAAACTTGATGGTAATAAGCTTGAATCAGAGATAATTGGATATATCACTGTAGATGGTGTACTTAAAAATACATTGTATGATGGTAGAACTAATGAGATAAAGACAGTTGAACTTGATACACATCCTAATTTTATGCAGTATAAAGCTTTTAAAAACTACTTAAGTAATGCTTTAGACTTGGATATTGAAAAAGAAAATAGAAGAAGATTTAATAAGAGTTTAACACTTAGAAATTTTGAATATAATATTAAAAGAAATAATAATAAATAAAGTATTTTCATAATATGTCTTAGGTGGCATATGAAAGATACTTTTTTTAAATCAGCATTAATTCTCCTTATTGGAGGAGCCTTAACTAAAATGTTAGGGATGCTTATTAAAATAATAATGACAAGAATTGTAGGAATAGATGGTGTAAGTATTTATATGCTAGTGTTTCCTACTTTTTCTTTATTTATGACAATTGCAGAACTGGGGTTTCCAACAGCAATTTCCAAGCTTATTTCAGAAGAGACTCACAATAATAAAAATTTAATATTATCGATTATTCCTCTTTCATTAATATTTAATATTATTCTAATGGTTGTTGTTATAACAATGAGTCCTGTAATCACTCATTTTATAAATGATCCAAGAGCATTGTATCCCATTATGTCTATTGCTTTAGTCTTACCTTTTGACTCGTTATCATCGATATTAAGAGGGTATTTCTTTGGTAAGCAGAAAATGATTCCTCATATACTTTCTCTTATAACAGAACAAATAATAAGGCTATTATTTATCTTACTTATTGTACCTTCCCTACTTTCTAAAGGAATTGTCGTAACTGTATCATCTTTAATTGGAATAAATATGCTTAGTGAGTTTATCTCTACTCTTGTCTTATTACTATTTATAAAGAATAAAAAGATAAGTAAAGAAGAACTTAAATTAAATAAAAAAGAAATAAAGAATGTTTTATCTATTTCTATTCCTACTACTCTATCGCGATTAATCGGCTCTATTTCTTATTTCTTTGAACCAATTATTATTACGACAACATTAATTAATCAAGGTTATTTATCCTCTTTTGTTATAAAAGAATATGGAATAATAGAGGGCTTTGTCTTACCACTTCTTTTAATACCTTCATTTTTAACAAATGCCTTAAGTGGTGCTCTTATACCTGATATATCCAAAAGATTCGTTAAAAGGGATTTATTGGCCATTAAAAGAAGAATCAAGCAAGTAATAAAGTTAACTTTAATAATTGGGATAGTATCTTTAAGTATAATTTATCTAAATCCAAGTTACTTTTTAAAATTAATATACAAAATTGATGAAGGAAGTAACTATTTAAAAGTCCTTGCTCCTTTCTTTATTATCTTATATATTCAAAATCCCCTTGAAAATATTTTACAAGCTATCAATAAATCTAAAAGTGTAATGCTTAATAATATTATCGGAACTTTAACAAAACTTTTATCTATCTTTATCTTTAGTTTCTTTAAGATTGGGCTTTATAACTTAATTATCGGTATTATTTTAAGTATTTTAATTACTACTTATCTACATTATAGAGCAATAAAAAAGGAGCTTAATGCTTCGCTTGTTTGATTAAGAACTTAATGCTTTTAGTATCGAATCTATCAGCATTATTCATTGTAAATCTACTTAATGGATAGTTCTCAGTATATGAATCATTTAAAAGATCTAGATTTTCGGCAATTAATCTATATTTTTCTAGTTCTTCTTGTTTCTTTTCTAATTTTTTCTTTTTTTCATTTGCTATAGAATCCATTAAAATAAAACCTAAAGAAACTGCTAAAGATGCAATAGATAGTTTTTTGTTGTTAAGTACAACAAAAGCACCTGATGCAATAACAGAACCAAAAGATAATAGTAAAGAAGTATTGATAGCAAGATTAGTTATACTCATTTTTTTATTTAAATTCGTTTCTCTTTTAGGATCTAAGACTTGTGTTTTCATTTTGTTTTCTAATTCTTCAATAAGTTCAACACTATAGTCTTTTAATTTATAAGTTGAATCTGCATAATTTACTTTAACCTTATCACCGACAAATGTATATCCTGTTATAAAGTTTGATTTATCTGAAATTTTAGTCGTAATATCATTCATAGTAATTTCTCCTTATTTTATTGTATATTTTTTAACAGTTTCTTTATCTTTCTTTGTTACTCGATAAGAATCACAAATTTTAGATATTGTTTTATTTTGAACATCTTTACTTAATTTTTTCTCTTTTAAAAGTGCAAGTGTATCTTCTCTAAATTTAATAAAACAGATAGATAAAAGCCAGGCAATGGCCATATTTACATAGTAGTAATCAGAGTCTTTTAACGATATAGAAAGAATATCTTTTATATGGTCACTATCGACATAATAATTAAGAAGAATAACATACCCTACTCTTACATAAAATTCTCTACTATCTAGAATTAATCCATAACAAACATCAGAAAAATCTTCTTTTTTCATTATTTTAAAATTAGAAACTGGAGAATCACATAAAGCCCAACAATCTATTTTAGGTAAATATTTATAAAAGTACTCTAAAAACTCATTAGGTTCTTCGATGTACCCAAGAAGTAATCCTTCAATTAATATTTCTTCATAATAAGTGCTTTTTGGAATATCTAAGAAGTCTTTATAATCTGTTTTACTTATATCTTTAGCAATTACTCTTAAAATAGGTATTTTTATTCCTAATACTTTATACTTAGTATTTATTATTTTCTCATTAAATGCTTTAGTTTTCTCATCCTTAAGTCCTTCTAAATATTTAAGAAATTTATTATATGTTTCAAGATTCCATTTAACCTTAATCTTCATTATCTATTTCTCCAAAGATATATGGATATTCAACATTAATTAATGTTACTTCTTTAAAAGTAGAACTTGGAATTGTTCCAATAACTTTAACACTTAAATAGTTAGTAGTATGTCCATAAGAATAGCCATCCTTACTTGTCTCAAATAATACTTCAAGTTTTTTACCTAAGAATTTTCTCATATAGTCAATTTCAAGTTTCTGAGATAATAGAAGTAATTTATCAGTATGTTCTTTCTTTAAGTAATCAGGTATTTGTGCAAGTCTACTAGATGGAGTATCTTTTCTTACTGAATAAGGGAAAACGTGCAATTTAGAGAAGTTTATTTCTTTAACATTTTCAATTACTTTCTTAAATTCTTCATCTGTTTCTCCAGGGTGTCCTGTAATTATATCCGTTGTAATTGAAACATCTTTACTTATTTCTCTTATTTTCTTTATTTTTTCCTTAAAGTATTCGATATCATATTTACGATTCATTAGTTTAAGAACTTTATCACTTCCACTTTGTATAGGAATATGAAAGTGATTTACGATTACTTTATTGTTTTTGATTATTTCTAGTACTTCATCAGTTAGTTCAGTAACTTCAATAGATGAGATTCTAAGTCTTTTTAAGCCTTCAATCTTAACAAGTTCTCTTAGCAATGTAGCAAAATTTATTCCTAGATCTACTCCATAATTACCCGTATGAATTCCAGTAAGAATTATTTCTTTATATCCATTTTTTACAAGTGTTTCGACTTCTTTTACGGCAACATCCAACTTTTTACTACGACATTTACCACGAACTTTAGGAATTATGCAGTAACTGCAAAAGTTTTCACATCCGTCTTGAACTTTGACGAATGCTCTAGTTCTTGTGTTATATTTATCAAGATACATATCTTCAAATGAAGAATCAAAGTCATCATATAATCTATTAATTTTGTTGTGAGACTCTAAAAAGTCCTTAATTAAATCGACAACGATACTTTTATCTTTATTACCAATTACGATATCTATTTCAGGTAATATTTCACTTATATTATCTTTTTCATATTCTACAAAGCATCCCATAGCAACGATACAGGCTTCTTTATTTAATTTTCTAGCGTGTCTTATCATCTTTCTACTTTTAGAATCAGATGTATTTGTAACGGTACAAGTATTTATAATATAAACATCGTTAACAGCATCAAAATCATTTATTTCGAATCCTGCTTCTTTTAATTTGTTTATTACATATTCACTTTCATATGTATTTACTTTACAACCTAAAGTATAAATACCAACTTTCATAATCTTCACCTCTTAAAAAGAAAAAGAACTATTGTAAGTTCTTTCTTAAATCTTTTAATGTTTTTAAGAATTCATTTGTCTTTCTTATTTCATCATTTAATTTTTCTAAATTAGCTGTATTTTCAAGTACTAATTCTCTATCTGTTTCAGTTTTTGTTTTCCCATATACAGGAGAGATAAAAGGACTAGTTTGAAATTTTTTATTATCAGCAATTTTAGGTAATTCTTCGACTCTTTTCATCTCAAATTCAACTTTTGCAGTTTGTTTTGTAGGAACTTCAATTTTTTGTGATTCGGAATATAATTTTTCTAATTCTTGAATACTTATTATAGCGTCTTTTTCATCGACATAATTATCCATTTCTTCATCAGTGTATCCAAACTTTTCAGCTTTTTCTAGTTCATCATAACTAATTATTGCTGTTTCTTCATCCGATGGATAATCATCAAATAATGGTACTTCCTGTTCTTCTTTTGTATCCTCTATCTTTTCGATAGGTGGTACTTCAACAAATTTATTTTCTTTTGTTTCTGTAACCACTTTAGGTGGAAGTATTTTATCTCTTGCTTTATCAAGTAATTCCTCTTTATTAATGGTAGGTGTAACGCTTGCAGTAACATTAGGAGTAATATTAGGACTTACAATCTTGATTTCTTTAGTCTTTTCTAAGTCCTGTTCCTCTTTTTCACCTTTATCATCGTTCGCTTTTTTCTCTAGTTCTATATTCAAAGCAAGAAGTCTACTTTTTTCTTCCTCTTCCTGTCTTAATTTTTCTCTTAATCTAGCAAGTTCCATCTGAGCTTTTGTTTTTTCTAATTCTTGATCTTCTTCGACATATTTAATATCGGAACTTTCTTTTATATTTAGTTTTACTTCCTCTTTAGGAGGTTCTACTTTTTCTTCTACTGGTTCTACTTCTTTGACAAATTCTTCGGCAAATTCAAAATCTTTCTTTTTCTTCTTGTTGCTATTATATATTTCAATAAATATTGCTATAGCAAGAACGAGTGCAACTACACCCATAATGACACATAATAAAACTAAATTGTCGGAATATAAACTGTCAAAAAGTTCGTTCATTAGTATCACCTCATAAATTCATAGTTAATAGAAGATAAAATAAATGAAGATGCTGTCTCAGTTCTTAGGACATTACTTCCAAAAGTAATTGAAACAAATCCATTATCTATAAGTAATTTCTCTTCATTTTCTGTAAATCCACCTTCAGGCCCTATTACAAATAATATTGTATCACTAATCTTAGTGTTTGATAAGACACTTTTAATAGATTTTGCTTTTTCGTTTACAGAACATAGAAATTTATGGTCATATGAAAGATTAATTAAATCTTTAATATCAAGTACTTTTTCAAGTTTTGGAATATCACATCTTTTTGATTGTTCACTTGCTTCTTTAAGAATTTTATTCCATCTTAGAATCTTTTTGTTATCGTCTTTATCTCTTTTAATTATCGATCTAGAAGTACTTATTGGAATTATTTCAGATACTCCTAGTTCACACGATTTTTGTAAGATATAATCCATCTTTTGTTCTTTAACTAGACTTTGAGCAATAATAACATTTGGAATAGTTTTCTCTTTGTTTTCTTGTTTTTCAAGGACGCGACAAGTAACTGGTGATAGTGACTCTATTTCACCGATATAAAGTTCATTTTGGTACACAAGTTCTACCTTATCTTTTAAGTTCATCCTCATAACTTTAGTTATATGATAGTTATCTTCATCACTCAATGTAATTATGTCATCTTCTTTATTTTTAACAAAATATCTCTGCATATTAACCTCTTATATATTTTTCTACTTCATCGATTGTTTTATTAAAGTCCTGATAGTTGGTTTCAAACCATTTTATAGTTGGAAATTGATGTTTAAAGAAAGTATACTGTCTTTTAGCAAGGTGCCTTGAATTCTGTTTTATTAATGATATTGCTTCCTCGAGTGTAATTTTATTATCAAAATAGTCATATAACTCTTTATAACCGATACCTGTTTCTATTGCTTTTGATCTTATATTTTTATCGTAGAAAGCCTTTACTTCGTCAATAAGACCATCATCGATCATTTTATCTACTCTTTTATTAATTATATCATAAAGATTTTCTCTATTAGTTGTAAGACCAATTATCGTAAAGTTATAAAGTGGTTTAGAGTTGTTTTCAACTTGAGAGTTATTCTCATATTTATTAAGAAATCTCACTAATCTTTTACGATTGTTTAAGTGAATATCACAAGATGGGTCAATACTTTTACATTTTTTTAGAAGTTCTTCGTTAGTTAAATCGTCATAATCAAGTTTGATCTCTTCACTTTCTAACTTGTAGTCATAAAGAGCTGCTCTTATGTATAATCCACTTCCCCCAACTAAAATAGGAACTTTATTTTTATCTTCTATTTCTTTTATCTTAGCTCGACAATCTTTTTGATAGTCGTAAATCGTATACATCTTTAATACATCTACAATATCAAAGAGATGATGAGGTACACCTTCTTTTTCTTCTTCCTTTATTTTAGCAGTACCAATATTTAAATCTTTATAAAACTGCATTGAGTCAGCATTAATTATTTCTCCATCTAATCTTTTGGCAAGTTCGACACTAAGTTTAGTCTTTCCAACACCAGTTGGTCCTGCTATGACAATAATATTTTTTGACATAATATCACCAAGACTTATTATACCTTATAAAAAAATAAATAGCAAAAAAGAGTTAATCTTTAACTCTTTTGAACATCTTCTCCATTTCATAGAATGAATAACTTATAATTGTTGGTCTTCCGTGAGGACAAGTAAATGGATTCTTTACTGTTCTAATACGCTCTAGTAAATCTTCCATATCTTCTTTAGAAATTACATCGTGGGCTCTTATTGAAGCCTTACAAGCAACTCCTGCTGCTACTCTATCGATAAACTTTTCATTATCAAAGTCTTCACTTGTTATAATAATATCTATTATCTTTTTAATACAATCTTCAGCTTTTGCAGGTGGTAACCAATATGGATGACTTCTTATAACTACTGTATTTATTCCGAATTCTTCGATTACAAAACCCATATTAGTTAGAATATCGAAGTGTTCTTTTAAGATAATAAAGTCTTTATTTGTCATCTCTATTTTAATCGGTACCAATAAATCGATTGCTGTATTATCGTGCTTTGATAACTTATCTAAGAACTTTTCATAATTGATTCGCTCTGCTGCTGCGTGCTGATCAATTAAGTACATACCATCTTCATTTT
This sequence comes from uncultured Bacilli bacterium, assembly GCA_947629375.1. Taxonomy (GTDB): domain Bacteria; phylum Bacillota_I; class Bacilli_A; order RF39; family UBA660; genus RUG13868. The sequence continues at coordinate 35,924 of CANRDN010000006.1, forward strand.
CTGCAATGATATAGGTTGCATCCACGACTCCTACTGGATACATCTTTTTAATCCTATTGGTGTCTACTTCTTCTTTTCCCTCATTATAGACTACTTCTTGGTCACTAACTGCTACATTATCATCTAAATCAAGTCGTAATTCGACATTTTCTTCTTTTGTCTCTTTGACTTCTAAAGGTTTAGATTCATTGTCACTATGATAGTCATATTCAACTTCTTCATAGTGATGTTCGATATTAGGAACAAGGTTAATTGACTCCAACTTCTCTTTAATTGCACTCGTAATTAACTCTTTTAAAGTATCCATCTTAGAAAACTTTATATCCATCTTGGTAGGATGAACATTGACATCGATTAAAATTGGATCGACACTTATATCTAAAACAATTATAGGAACTTTACCTTCAGGAATGTAAGTGTGATATGCGTCAAGTATCACTCTATTTATCTCCTGATTTTTAATAGCTCTTCCGTTTACTAAAATATTTATATTAGATTTAGCGCTTCTTGCACACTCAGGATATGAAATATAACCACTTAATTCATAATCGTCGTTGGATTTATTAATCTCTATCATCTTTTTAGTTAATTCAATTCCATAGACATTTCCGATTACTTTTAATAAGTTACCATCTCCCGTCGTATTAAGAAGGACTTTCTCGTTATTAGTAAGAACAAATCTAATACCTGGAAAAGATAAAGCCATTTTATTTACATACTCACAAATATTAGCAAGTTCCGTATATAAATTTCTTAAATATTTTAATCTTACTGGTGTATTATAGAAAAGATTTTTAACTGTAATCTTTGTACCTTTTTTTAAATCACTATTTAGAACATCTTTTATTTCTCCACCATCAATTATTACTTCAGTCCCTTTCTCTCCATTACAAGTTTTTAAATCTACAAGGCTAACTGCTGCGATAGATGGAAGAGCTTCACCTCTAAAACCTAAACTGTCGACATAAAATAAATCTTCTAAACTTTTAATTTTACTTGTAGCGTGACGAGAAAAAGCAAGGACAGCATCATCTCTGTCCATACCTATTCCATCATCAATTACGGTAATTTCCTTAACGCCACTATCTATCAAGTTAATTTTAATTTCTTTTGCTTTTGCATCAATCGAATTCTCAACTAATTCTTTAACAACATTCATACATCTTTCGACTACTTCTCCTGCTGCTATCTTATTAGCTAAGTTTTCACTCATTACCTCTATTTTTCCCATATCAATTACTCATCAATTTCATAATAAGTTTTATTTAAAGGATCTACCTCATACTTGTAAACAGAATCAGTTAAAGTATTAGTAACTGTTACAGTATACTTATTATTTGCATTTAATTCAGCAGCAAATGAGAAATTATCACTATTGAAATGTGGTTTAACGATATCGATAGCGTCTTGTTTACTCATTCCATATGCTGTTTCTATATCTTTATCAGTTACTGTTGGTCCATTGTTTTCATTTTCATCTTTCTTACTTTCTTTGTCACTTTTTCCATTACCAGTTAATAAAAAGACAACTAAAACAATTATTAAAACTACAACTACTGCTCCTGCTATAAGCATAGTACTGTTAACTTTTTGTGTCTTCTTTGGCTTTGGTTTTGCTGATGTAGTATTAACCGTTATTGGTTGTTTAACTACAGGTTTTGTACCTTTTCCTTCTTTTACAATCTTTTTATTCTCCATTTCACATCTACCTTTCTATTTTAAATTATACAATATTAAGTTTTAAATGTAAATTTAAGATTCGATTTTTTTTAAATATTCAACCAAATTGTCAGCAACTTGTTTAGAAAGAATCTTATCTAGTTCTTCTTTATCAGCTTCCTTTATCTTTTTAAGAGATCCATATTTCTTTAAAAGTTCTTTTTTCCTTACTTCACCAATTCCTTCGACGAGGTCAAGTAAACTTGAAAGCATTCCGTGAGATTTGATAGTTCTATGATATGTTATAGCAAAGTTATGCACTTCATCTTGGATTCTTGTTAAGAAGAGGAATAAATTGCTTTTTGGGTCGATATCAATTACTGATAAATCGGAATCAATTATTTCTCTTGTTCTATGTTTATCATCCTTTTTAAGTCCGATTACTTTGATTTTAAGTCCTAAAGAATCAATTATTTCTTTGGCAACACTTACTTGTAGTTCACCACCATCGACAATAACTAAATCAGGTTTTTCTAGGTTATCCATAAGTACTCTAAAGTAGCGACGATAAATAACTTCTTTCATCGCTGCCAAATCATCTTTAACATCGGTACTTATTTTAAATTTACGATACAAGTCTTTCCTTGGAAGAAAGTCATCAAATACTACCATACCTGCCACATAAAAAGTACCAAACAAGTGTGAGTTATCGAAAGTTTCAATACGATGAACTGGCATCTTCAATGCTTTTTCTAAGTCCTTTAAGGCATTTAGTCTTGCTGAATCATCACGCTTTAGTGTCGACATCTTTTCTTCAAGAGCCATTTTAGCATTCGAACAAGCAAGATTAATTAAGTTTTTAATATCTCCTTTTTTAGGGATAGATACTTTAGTAGATAAATAATTAGATAAGATATCACTATCGATATTTTCTGTAACCATTATCTCTTTAGGAATAATCTGCCCTTTTTCATAATATTTAATAATATATTCAAGGAGTGATTCATCGACATCTCCTACATAGTTGATAATCTCAGAATGATGTCCGAAAAGAATACCTTCTCTTATGTAAAACACTTGAATAGATAAGTAATTCTTTTCTTGATAGTAACCAAATAAATCAAAGTTACAATCTCTATTTAAAACGATTCTTTGTTTTGCTAAAGTAATTTTTATATCTTCAAGCATATTTTTAAGCTCTAATGCCTTTTCATAGTTCATCTGTTCACTTGCTTTTACCATATCACTTTCAAGTCTTTTAGCAATTATTTCTTTATTACCATTTAAAAATGAGATAATTTCTTGTTTCATTTTTTCAAGTTCTTCTTTATTTACATTGTCCATTTTGCAGTATCCAAGACATTCTCCAATATGATAATAAAGACAGACGTCTTTCCCAAGATGCGTACATTTCCTTAAGGGATAAACTCTATTTATTACATTAACGGTCTTTCTTGCTGCAGTTACATTTGGGTAAGGACCAAAAAACTTACTTTTATTTCTTTTCTTTTTCCTTTTTATATTTCTTACGACATTAAGTGTTGGATAAACATCATCAGTTAATTCGATATATGGATAACTCTTATCATCTTTAAGTAAAATATTATATTTAGGATCATATTTCTTTATTAAAGTTATCTCTAAAATTAAGGACTCTAATTCACTATTGGTAACGATGTATTCAAAATCGACGATATCGTTTACAAGCATTAAGGTCTTACCTGTAACAGTTCTTGTAAAGTAACTTTTAAGTCTTCTTCTTAGATTTTTAGCTTTTCCAACATAGATTATAATACCATCTTTATTTTTCATTTGATAACTTCCAGGAAGTTCTGGTACTAAAGAAAGTTTTTCTTTGATATGTTTTTTTATCTCTTCTGTCATATTATCACATCCAACACTTTAATATTATGTCTCAATAATTTGTGCTTATTATACCATTTATAATCAAAGATGTAAAATCCATTTCTTTTAAATTTTATAAAAATATTATATAATTACTTTGGTGATTTTATGAAATCAATTAAAGAAAATATATCTCATAGATTAATAGTTAATAAATCGGAATTTATCTGTGAACTTATAAAGATAGATGATTATAATAAAATACTTGAAGAACTTACTAATGTTAAAGAAAAGTATAAAGATGCCTCTCACTATTGCTATGCTTATATTATCGATGATAAAAGAAAATCAAGTGACGATAAAGAACCAGGTGGTACTGCTGGAGTTCCTATTATGGATACTTTAAATAAAAATGATCTAAATTATGTGCTATGTGTCGTTGTAAGATACTTTGGAGGAATTAAGCTTGGGGCTGGAGGACTATCTCGAGCTTATAGAAAAGTTGTAAGTGATTGTATTAAAGAAGCAAGTCTCTGTGATTTAATTAAAGGTTACGAAGTAGTTATAAAAGTACCTTACGAAAAGCAAAAAGATATCGAATACTTAATAAAAGATAATTACAAGAAAGAATATCAAGAAGATGTTAAATATACAATATGGTGTACAAAAGAAGAATTAGATAAATTAAAAAACTTTAACATTATATCGCAAAATGAAAAAATAATAGAAAAATAAAAGAACTCTTTTTGAGTTCTATTTTATTTCAGAATCATCTTTAACCCAGTCATCTTCGTTAGTACTATTAATGATTACTTGTGGTACCTTTTCTACATCTAATGTTTTACTATTAACTTTAATATAGAAGTTGAATGGCTCTCCAGTTGCTCCAAGTAAGTATTTGTTTTCACATAAATTATCGCAATCTAATGTACCGTCAATACATAAAGCATTATAATTTACAATAGCGTAGTAATAGTCTTTTTCACTCTTATAATAACCAATCTTTTGTAATTTAACTACTTCAAAATCATCTAAGTTATCTAAATCAAAATAATCTTTTGTTTTAAATTTAGACTCTATTTTTTTTACTAATTTCTTCTGTGTATCATTAAACACTACTTTATTTTCATCACCTGTCGAACTATTTTTTTTATCATCTTCAGTTTTAAAGTAGAAGAAAGCAGCTGCTACAACTATAACGACAACAAGAAGAAATATAACTATAAAACTTTTATTTTTCATACCCTTTAATCCTCATACTTTCCTAATATTTCATTAACTTTATCTTTATCTATTTTTAATTTACCTGCATCCATAAGTTTTTGAACATAGCCAACTCGAATTACTTTGTGTTCTAGTAATACATCAAGACAAGCTAAGTTAAATTCTTCGTGATCTTTATTGTTTTTAAATTCATCTTTAAGTTCGATTATCTCATCAATTGCCTTATTAGTATTCTTAGTAACATTACCAATTATTGGACTATTTTCATATAAATAATTTTTTACTTTAGATTCTCTTACAATATCTAAATTTAATATTGGAAGAGATAAGACAATTATCATAATTAAAGTAATTATTAATCCTTCAAATAGACCTATTATAAAACCTCCAATTTTTGATGGTATTTCAAGAATAAATGTCATCTTAAGGCCTAATTCAACCAAATTAGAAATATGTACTAGTAAAGTATATAATCCCATAAATGCAATAAAGACAATTAAGAAAGCTATTAACTGGTAGAGAACAACATTTAAGATTGTTGCTCCAGCAAAACTTCCTCCAAATTCAAAGAATGGTAAATTAAGGCTTAACCACTCTGCAATCGGATCTTTTAACAGATAAGAAATTGTAAAGACAAGAGCAATACCAGCAAAAGATACAAAGCTTCTAATGAGTCCTCTATGCATTCCTGAAACCCCACAGAACAATATTGTCAAAATAACAATTACATCAATAATATTCATAACTCACCTACTTTATTTTATTATAACTTAAGGAAGATATTATTTCAATTACTTATCAATATTCTGTTTTAATTCATATAGAATGTTTAAGGCTTCAATTGGTGTTATTTCAAGAGGATTTATCTTTTTTAATTTATCTACAATTACATCTTCATTTTTATCATCTTCTGAGAAATCTAAAGGTAATTCAATTTGTTTAAAGTTATTCTCTTTTTTATTCTTTGTTTCATAAAAACTTAAAATCTCGTTAGCTCTATCTATTACTTCCTTAGGAAGATGAGCAAGACTTGCAACGTGAATTCCATAGCTTCTATCGACTGCTCCGTTTTTTACTTTATGTAAGAAAGTAATCTTTCCCTCTTCTTCTACAGCGCTTACGTGGACATTTTTAAGTTTCTTTAAATCGTGAGAAAGTGTTGTAAGTTCGTGATAGTGAGTTGAAAACATCGTCTTAGCGTTAATGTTATTATGAACATATTCAAGAATTGCTTGTGCAAGACTCATTCCGTCATATGTAGCAGTACCTCTTCCTAATTCGTCAAATAAAATTAAGCTTCTATTAGTTGCTTCTCTTATCGCGTTGTTAGCTTCTTTCATTTCGACCATAAAAGTTGAATCTCCACTTACTAAATCATCACTTGCTCCAATTCTTGTAAAAATCTTATCAAATATTGGAATTGTACAGCTTTTAGCCGGAACAAAAGATCCAATCTGAGCCATTATTATAATTATAGCAAGAGTCCTCATATAAGTTGATTTACCAGCCATATTAGGTCCTGTTATTAGTAAGACATCTGTATCTTCATCCATTACTATATCGTTAGGTACAAACTCATCTTTAATGACTTTTTCAACTACCGGATGTCTTGCATCTTTAATATCTATTTTTCTTTTATCAATTAAGACTGGTCTTATAAAGTTATTTTCTTCACTTACTGTTGCAAAGGAAGTTAACATATCGATAAGAGCAATAGTCTTCGATGTTTCTTGAAGTTTATCGATATATGTTTTAACTTTATCTCTTATATCCATAAATAATTTGTATTCAAGATTGATAATTTTTTCTTCGGCTCCTAAAATTATGTTTTCTTTTTCTTTTAATAGAGGTGTTATAAATCTTTCACAGTTAACAAGAGTCTGTTTTCTTTCATAACCAAATTCTGGTTTAATAAGAGGTATATTTCCTTTACTTACTTCGATGAAGTAACCAAATACTTTGTTGTAACCAAGTTTAAGATTCTTAATACCAGTTCTTTCTCTTTCTTCTTGTTCAATTTTTAAAATAAAGTCCTTAGAGCCACTACTTATGTCCTTTAATTCATCCAATTCACTACTGTAACCTTTCTTAATAATTCCCCCTTCTTTAATAGAAATAGGAGGTTCTTCATTAATTGATGTTTCAAGTAGTTCGTATAACTCTTCAAAAGTATCAATAGACTTGTAGAAGTTTATTTCTTTAAGAATATTCTTTATTTGAGGTAATACCTTTAGACTTCTTTTAAGTTGCAATAAGTCACGGGCATTCAAGTTACCATAACTTACTCTTCCAGATAGTCTTTCTAGGTCATATACTTCATTTAACGCTGTAATTAGATCATTTTTCAAAATAAACTCAGTAAGTAGTGTTTCTACAGTCGTATATCTTCTTTCTATTTCTTCTTTGTTTGTTAAAGGATTTTCAATATTATATTTTAAAAGACGACTTCCCATAGCTGTTTTCGTTTTATCAAGTAACCATAATAGTGAGTATGTTCTTTCTTTAAGTCTCAATGTCTCTGTAAGCTCTAGATTTCTTTTAGTATGATTATCGAAAAGTAAAAACTCATCTAGGTTTACGATACTTGCTTTTTGTAAGTGAGACATATCTCCTTTTTTTGTATCTAAAATGTAGGAAAGTAAATGATTAACTACCGTAGTCATTCTTATATCTTTTAAGTCTTCTGTAATATATTTATAGTCATCTTCTTTATAGATATCATCTCTTATCGTTGTAAGTATTCCATAGTTGTTTTTTAAAATATAGATTATTTCTCTATCGACTTTATCGTTTACAATTACTTCTTTGATGTTTCGATTAATTATTTCTCTTACTACTTTATCTTTGTCGTGATCAAGCATTAAAACATAGAAGTATCCCGTTGTGATATCTGCGTAACTTATTCCATAAGAGTATTCAAAATCATAGATATTTCCAATATAGTTAGAATCTTTTTCTGAAAGTGTATTATCAATTATGGTTCCCTTAGTTACTACTTGAATTACATCTCTATCGACCATTCCTTTGGTTTCTTTAGGATCCTGTAGCTGTTCACATATAGCAACTTTATAACCTTTGTCTACTAGTTTTTCAAGGTACTGAAGATAGGCGTGATGTGGAATACCACACATTGGAACTCTTTCGTCAAGCCCTGCATTTCTTCCTGTAAGAGCAAGTTCAAGTTCACGAGAACATAATATTGCATCTTCAAAAAACATCTCATAGAAGTCCCCAAGACGATAGAAAATAATCGTATCATTATATTTTTCTTTTATTTCAAGATATTTTGCCATCATTGGACTTATTTTTGTTAAATCAACTTCACTACGCTTCATTTTTTCACCTACAAAATTTCTTTTTACTCGTAAGATTTATTATAACATAATGCGTTAAAAAAAGAAGGATTAATTTCCTTCTTCTAAGTTAAATATTTCTCTTAATTCTGAAAGACTATCAGATATTAAATTTCTATTTTCTTCAGTTTTATCACTAGCCATCAATGTCTCTAGATGAGCAACTTTCTTAATTTCAGAATGAATCTTATCTATTTCTTGTTGATATGTTTCACTCTTTTCTTTATCATAGAATAACTTTTTAGAGAAACCAGCATCTAGACAGAACTTATCATAATCTATTTTAAAGAATTGACACTCGTTCTTTATTCTAATTCTAAAAGCCTTTTCTATAGCTCTATCCTTTAATATTAATGTTTGAGTTAAGTTTCTCATACCGCTCATAATTGTAGAAACTTTAATATTAATTGAGTGATTTTCATTAAGTTTTAAAGTTATTTCTTCATCGCCAGGTTTTAAGAATAATCTTTGATTTAAGATTTCTTTTATATTCAAAGATAATTTTTCTTTAACATAATTTCTTAGTCTAAATAGGTCTTCGCTATTAGCAAGCATAAAGAATTCTTTTTTTGTTTTAACACTTTTATCTACAAGTTTATCTACTTCTTTTTCTGTAATATAAGTACATAGATAATCAAGAACATTCATTCTTCCATCTTTATAAGATACCAAGATATTCATATGTCTCATTATATAGTCATAGATAACACTGTCGACTGATTTAAAGAAGATTAAACTTCTTTCTCTTAAGTACTGATAAGTATTGTAATAATCTTTACTTCTTATAGAGATTAAATCATTAATACGACCAGATAATAAATCCATATCATCGAAAAAATATGTATAATTCTCTTTCTTTAAAATATTTAGAATTGTTTCGTTTTTTCTAAAGTTTTCAATCGTCGTATAAAAAGATACTGAAATTTTTTCACCATATTCATTGTATTTAATATAGTATGGTAATTCTTGTGATATGCACTCATTAATATAAGTCTTTAATATTTTATATAATTTTGAAGCATCTATATTTACTGATAATACAGTATTATATGTAACATTCTTTTTTACATTTAAATCTGAATAAATTATTACTTTATGATTGAAATCATCGAATAAATCAGAAAAGTATTTATTTATTTTAGAATCTGTTAAAACCTGTTCAAGTTCAGTGTATGTTTTAATACTATCAAGTTCTCTAACGCTCTTAATTACATCATAGATATCATAATCATACTCTTTTTCTTCGATTAAAGTTCTTAATTCTTCCTCTGGAATACTTAATATCTTCTTTTTCCAAATTGACCACATAACAAGACAAAATGTCTTCTTATCTTCAACATCGTAATAAATTTCTTCTTTTACTTTATCTTTGTTTGTTACTTGGGTATAAAAATCTTCATAATCACGAGAAGTAGAATATATATTAAGTAACTTATTCCACTTTGCTCTATCGTCCATTGGATTTTCAATTCGAAAGTATAAATCCTTTAATTCATCCATATTCTATTCCCCTTCTTATTATAAATATATAATATCATTTCTCCATTTATAAATCAATTATTCTTTTTATTTTTTATAATTTTTTAAATAATTTATTGCGTCATCAAAAGAATCTATTTTAACAATTTCGATATCGTATCCTCTATCTTTTTTTATTTTTATAGCTTCTTCGTAGTTTTCACCACTCGGTACGAAAAATATGTCAGCATCATCACTTTCAGCACCAGTTAGTTTGTATTTAACGCCACCAATTTGTTCAAGACTTCCATCAAGATTTATTCCACCCGTTCCAGCAATTTTTAAGCCATTAGTTAGATCTTCTTCGATTAAAGAATCGTAAATTGCAAGTGTTGTCATAAGTCCAGCACTTGATCCACTTTCTGATGGAGCAAACTTAAAAGTAATATTAGGAGTTACATCTAAATCATAAATTGTGACGAAAGATAACCCAATAACTCTAGCATTATTTTCTTCATTTACTTTAACATTGGTAGTATATGTTTGTTCTCCTCTTTTAAATTTAAGTTTTACGGTATCGTTTCCTGCTTTTTTCAAGATTACTTCTCTTAACGTATTTACATCTTCAATTGTTGTATCATCAGCTTCTAATAAGATATCGCCAATCTTTATTTCTTTATCACTATCTAAAACATCAAAAAGAGCATATACATAAATTTTCTTTCCATTTTCTACTATTTCTTTACCAGCTCTTGAGTATGCAAGAAGAACTGCTGTTTGATTAGCATTTGTAAGACTTAATTGATCTCTTATAGCAATTTGCTCTATGTCTTCTTTTTCACTTATCTGATAACTTTCTACTTTTTCTCTTTCCCAATCAGGAACTATGTAAGATAAAAGATAAGTTAAAACATTTCCTTTAATTTCATTGACATAAGAAAGATTATAACTTCCCTCTTGCTTATATCCATCTTCTACTTCGAATCTATCAGATAAATCTGTAATACCACCTGATACAAAAACATAATATGGTAAAGGATAGTTTATGATTAGAATAAAAATTATAAAGAAGATTAAAGTCTTATAATTTTCTCTTATAAACCATAAAAATTTCTCAAATATACTTGTTTTATTATTAATTTTTTTCTCATTTTTTTCTTTAGTCATAAATTCACTCCTTAATAATTATATCAGAAAGATTGAAACATATGAAAAATAATTTATTATTTTTTTTAGTAAATATTATCTTATTTTATCTTTTTATTTTTATATTTCTTTATTCTAGTAATGTTAAAGAAAATATTTTGTATGCTTTTGATGTATGGACTAATACTTTAATACCTAGTATCTTTCCATTTATTATTATATCAAATTTATTAATTAATTATGGCTTTATTGATATATTAAGTCTTTTTTTAGGTCGCTTTGTAGAGTTTATCTTTAATCTTCCTAAAGAAGCAACATACGCGGTCATCATTTCTTTTTTTACAGGATTCCCAACAGGAAGTAAATATGTAAGAGACTTACTCGACAAAGGAATGATATCAAAAGAGGATGCGAACCACTTAATAATGTTTACTAATTACTCTAATCCTCTTTTTGTGGTGTCCGGTATTGGCGAAGGAATGCTCAAAAGTAAAACGCTTGGAATAATAATTTTGATAATGCATATTATTTCAGGTTTACTTGTCGGTTTTATCTTTAAAAAGAAAAGAAAAGTAGTAAATTATAAATCTAATAAAAGATACCAAGAGAGCTTTATAAAAGTCTTAACAGAATCCATCAATAATGGTTTTAGAATTCTTATAAATATGCTAGGTATTATTATTTTCTTTTTAATTGTAATCTCTATAATCGATAAACTTCTACCTAATAATATTATAACAGCAATTCTTAAAGGAATCATAGAAATTACGATAGGAATAAATAATATTGCTAGAATGAACATAAATATTACTTTGAAAGCATCTCTTATTGGTTTTATTATCTCTTTTAGTGGAATAAGCGTTCATTTCCAAACAAAAAGCATAATAGAAAATTCGCAAATTAAGTATAAGAATTATTTAATTGCTAGAATTTTTCACGCTATATTATGCTTCTCTTTAACATATTTATCTATTAGTTTGTTAAATAAGTTTTACTTACTTCAATAACAGGTCTTAAAGCGTAAGTTGAATCGACGAATGTATCAGTAAGAGTTCTTGATGATCCATTTACAAACCATACTTTCTTTCCTTTACTGCTTTCATCTGAAACAAGTTTTTCGGACATCGTCCAGTAGTTGCTACTTACAAGCCAATCTGGTGCTCGTGATAGGCTTACTGCTGGAGCATCAATTCCTCTATATTTTGGACAAGTTGCTATTATATAACCTACTTCTTCTGATGATATTAATCTAACAGTATTTACATTGGTCCAAGTATAGTATATAGCATTTACATAACTTTTAATTGAACTTGAATCAAAAACATTACCTGCGTTTCTTACTGAATTAAACTGAACGGCATTAAGTACTAAAGAAGAATCATAACTATCATCGTAAAGCAATACCGCATTACCATTATAACCATTGGTATTTTGAATAACTCTAAAGTACTTTTGGGTTGTGGCGTTAAGTTGAACTCCTACTCTATCTCCAATATTATAAGCTTTATATGGTGCTGCCGTAGTATTTAAATTTTGTGAACCAACGGCAACAATGGAAATATCCATATCTGTTTCCAAGTCGACGTGAGCTAAGCTTACACGAATTTTATAAAGTGGTGTATTTGTCTCTAATCCATCTGATACGCTTGTAGATTCAAGCATAAAATCACTTCTTACGATTACATTTGCTGCATCAGGTATTTCATATTTTCTACCACCATAAGATATGTATGGAATTGTATAGAAGAAGTCATCAAAAGAACCATCATCATTTTCAAATCTATCTACTTTTGAATCTTGCTTTACTTCAAAATTCTTAGTAGTTCCATTATCAAATCTTAATGTAATACATTTAGCAATTCTATTTCCATTGGAAGGATTTGTACAATAATCGATGGAATTAAGTCCAAGTCTTTGAATATCTTGTTCGATATCAATCATCAATAGTGATTTAAAATCAAGTAATTGAGTTTCGATAGATGTATCCATCTGCTTATCACGATAGTTAAGTACTACTGCAAATAAAGATATAGCAAGGATACTTGTAAAGACGAAACTAACTATTAATTCTACAACAGTAAATCCCTTTTTATTTAACACGTTGCACCTCCTGGAGCTCCATCAAGTAGTAACTCGATATTGACAACTCTTCCATCGTTAAAGGAAATTATTAATCTTCTTTCATAATTATATTGAGTTGGAGATAATCCCGTATTGTTATATCTTTGCATCTGTTCAATATATTCACGAAGAGCTCTATTAAATCCTTTACTTCTCTTTACAAAATCATCACTTATAACATAATTAGTAATAATAATTTTAGAGACATCTAAGTAATCTCTCGATAAAAGTTTCCTACAATAATTGACATTAGAAACATAAAGACAAATATCTGTTCCTTCAAACAAATAATAACCTTCTGATGGTAATGTAACTAAATTAGTAACTCTCTGTTCATCACTTTTTAAAATCATTTTTCTGATCATATGAGCATCATAAATGCTTTCGATAGAATCATAGTTTCTTACTTTTTCGTATTCACCTACTAAAGGTAAAATGTTAGCAACCATAAAGGTAAAAAGGCCTAATACAAAGACAGAAACAACAATTGATTCTACTAAGACAAACCCCTTATTGTTCATAGAACACCTCTTTCTAATGTATATATCATATTAATTATATAATAAATTATAAATAAGTTCCACTAAAATTTAAAAATTAAATTGATTTACTTTTCTTATTTATAAGGAATTTTCTAAAAAGTAATTTTTTATTGACTAAAACATACGTTTGAATTATAATGTAATTGTTAGGGGGTAATAAAATGTTAATTAATAAAGCATATGTATTTAGATTATATCCAACAGAAGAACAAAAAGAATTAATTAATAAGTGTATTGGTTGTAGTCGATTTGTCTATAATTACTATTTAAATAAAAAAGAATTGATGTATAAAAATAATGAAATATTAACTTTAAACGATATGAAAAAAGATATACCCTTTTTATCAAAAGAAAAAGAATGGTTAAAGGAAGTAGATAGTTCTTGTTTAAGAACATCACTAGATGATTTAGATAGATACATATTATCCAAGTAGTCAGATATGTAGTATATGTGGAAATAGAAAGAAAGAACTAAAAGATTTAAGAATAAGAAGTTTCGTATGCGAAGAATGTAAAAATGAGATGGATAGAGATATAAATGCAAGTATAAATATATTAACAGAAGGAATTAGAAAATATATAGGACAAATGGTTTAAAAATAAATAAAAAAATATAGGTACGGTAGCGACTATCGGAAATTGGTCTCTGGAGGGTAGAGTTATCCTATGAAGGAGAAAAACCAAACTGTGAAGTTTGGATGTGATTTATTTATAAATCACTTTGTTCTATTGATTAAAGAAAAAAGTTATTATATAATATTAGTGTTATTATAGAAAATAAGGGGCAGATGATATGATAGAATATGATTTTGTAAATACGCCAATAGTAGATATTGTTAATAGGATTATTATTTATGCTTCTCAACACAAAGCGAGCGATATTCACTTTGACCCAAGAGAAGATTGTATGATGATTCGTATGAGAATGGATGGTCGACTAAATGACCACGCTAAAGTACCTAAAATGTATGAAAAAAACTTAGCTACCAGAGTTAAATTAATTTCAAAGATGAATATTACTGAGTCTCGTGTTCCTCAAGATGGTGCAATTAAGGGTATAATTGATGGTAGAGAACTAGATATGCGTGTATCCGCACTACCTACTAACGAAGGAGAAAAGATAGTTGTCCGTCTACTTGACTATAGCCAAAGTTTGGATGGAATTGATACTTTAGGTTTTTCTGCTAGCAATATGAAAAAAATTGATAGATTACTTGAAATACCAAACGGAATTATCCTTGTAACAGGTGCTACTGGTACAGGTAAATCAACAACTACTTACTCTATGCTTTCAGCCTTAAATACTGAAGATAGAAATATAATTACAGTTGAGGACCCAGTCGAAATGAATATCGAAGGAATTAACCAAGTTCAAGTAAACTCTGAAATTGGTCTTACATTTGCTAATGTTTTAAGATCTATCTTAAGACAAGACCCCGATGTTATTCTTATCGGAGAAATTCGTGATAGTGAAACAGCTCAAATAGCAGTTCGTGCTGCCATCACAGGACACTTAGTATTATCAACAATCCACACAAACAGTGCCTTAAATACTATCGAGCGTCTTTTGGATATGGATGTTGAAAGATACCTACTATCTACTGCTTTAAATGGAATCGTTTCACAGAAACTAGCAAGAACTCTTTGCCCAAAATGTAAAAAGAAAAGACCTACTACTAACTATGAGAAGGAAATCTTTAGTCAAATACTTGGACAAGATGTAAAAGAAGTTTATGAACCAGTTGGTTGTGATGATTGTAATAGAGGTTATCGTGGAAGAATTGCTCTTCACGAAGTACTATTCTTAACAGATGCTATTCGTGAACTTATAAATGATGAAAACACTGATAAAGAGAAATTGAGACAAGCCGTTTATGATGGTGATACTACTACCCTATTACAAGATGGTCTTCAAAAAGTTGTAGAAGGACTTACAACATTTAAGGAAGTATATAGAGCTGTTGATATCGACTTCGACCTTGAAAGAAAGATTAGAAAAGAAATTCGTGCTAAAGAGAAAGAAAAAGGTAAGAAAGAAAATCTTGAAGTTATCGACTTTAATGATGAAGAAAATGAAAATGTTAAAATCTCTGAAAAAGAAATCAAGAGAATTAAAGATAGAGCTAAAAAAGATGCTGAAAAGAAATATCGTAAGAAACCTGCTATTAAGGATAACGATTTAATCGATGCTTTTGAAGGATTAGAACAAACAGAAGAAGATAATAAAGACGGCAAGAAAAAAGAAGATAACAAAGATAAAGCAAAAGAAACTAAGGAAGAAGCTAAAGAAGATAAAGATAATAAAGAAAAGAAAAAATAGCAAACAAATTGCTATTTTTTTATGTTTTAATTATTGATTGATTTATTAGAAATCTCTTTCTTTAAATGAATCAAGAATCTTTCCTGTGTAAGCATCTATGTAATATTCATATTCGTAGTTACCATAATCGAAAGATACTTCATAAACAAGAGTACTATATCTTGCTTTGTATTCAAGATCATAATCTAAATCGTATATCTTATCTTGCGTTACATTTAGATTTTTAAGTGCTACTTGTAATGCTTGTTGTTGTGTTATGCGACTATTTGGTGTCGTAGAAGGATTATCCTCTCCTGTTCCAGTTCCAGGATCATTTACGAAATCATCATCCAAATCAGTAGAATATCTTCCACCATATTTGTAAGCATCTTCAGCTAAATCATCGTACTTATCGTCTAAGTTTTCATATGCTACAAGTAAAAACACTAGACCTACTGATAAGCATACAACCATTACAGCTAAACCACATAACCAAAGTTTTAATTTAGTATCTTGTTTTTCTTCTTTATTTTTACTTTCTTTCATATTTCTCCTTCCCTTTTCTATTCAACTGGAAAACCAGTTAAACCAAAATTATTTTAAAATTATATCGTATATTTCGTCATTTATATCTTCAATTGATCTTAATTTATTATCTTTAATACACTCAATTTTTGTCCAGTTATAAAGTTCTGCTAATTCGACATAAGCTCTTTCAGCCTTTTGTAAGTGTTCTGGACTTTTTTCGTGTTCATCTAAGAATTCACGATTTTTTTCCAACTCTTTAGTAAAGTCATATGGGACGTGTAAGAATATTGTTTTGTCTGGTTTAGGTAATTCTAAAAGCCAATACTCTAACTTATCTATCCATTGATACATATAAAATCTTTCGTCTTTATCTTCTATCTTACAACCTTGATGAGCAAGATTACTTGTTACATATCTATCAAGAATTACATAATAGCCTTGATTAACATAATCGATAACTTTAGAAATATTATACTTTCTATCTGCTGCATAATAAAGGCAGGCAATTTTAGGATCAAGATTTACAGCACTATCGAAGAAACTTTCACAAATTTCAGGCTTACCTAGATAGGCTCCCCCTACTATCTTTCCTGTTGGTGTATCATAGCAAGGAAAACTTAAAGAAATACATTTATGTCCATCTTTATTAAGTCTTTCAACTAGTAGTTTTGATTGAGTAGCTTTTCCAGAACAATCTGTTCCTTCAATAACAATTATTTTACCTTTGTTTTCATCCATAACAATACCTCTTTCTTATTAGTTTTTTGATTCATCTATTACATTACTATTTTCATCAAAATCAAGATTTATAAACCTTCTACTTGCTAAATAATCACACATATGAACAAACTTCTCCATAGGAAGTCTTGGAATAGGAAGAACAACATCACTATAAGGATTTGTGTTCCAAGGTCCCATATGACTTGCAACAGCACTTGCTACTTTTTCAATATCTTCTTCATTCATCTTCAAATTGTCTTTATTTTCTTTAACATAATTGCTTGCAAGAAGAGGATGATCAAACCTTGTATACTTTTCTTTCTCTCCTTTACCATATTTTAAACCATCGTGAATTAATAAAGCAATAATTATTAAATCTTTATCTCTATCAGTATATGGTTTACCAATAATGGGGTTAGATAGCATCTCGTAAGCAAACTTACAAGCTGATTTAACGTGCCTTGTTAGACCTTGTTCTCCTTGAGCATATTTAGGATGATACTTACCTGTACTTGATGCATCTACTACGAAAAAGTAGTCAGGAAGATTTCCTACTAAATACTTAGCATCACTTCTTAAATCGTCATCTTTTATATATAAAAATTCATTTACAAATACTTTAATTTTCTCTTCACTAGTCATTACTGCCTCCAATAAAATTAACTAATATCGAATTAGAAACATACAGCATATCTTTAGGAATATAGATATTTTCTCCATCATCAATCAGCATTTTATTTTTTACTAAATCTATTATATCAAAGTTATCTTCAATAGAGGAAGAAAATTTATCTTTAAAATGCTTTTTGCTTATTCCTTTTATTTTTCTTAAACCTAAAATAAGTTCATTTTCCATATCGATTCTTTTGGATATTTTCTCTTCTTCGTGTTTATAAATACCTTCGTTATACATATTGATACTTTTAATATTGGTGTATCTAAAATCATCAATGTAACCGGATGCTGAAAGTCCAAAGCCATAATATCTTTCGTTGTTCCAGTACACAAGGTTATGAGCTGATTCATAGTGTGGAAGAGAAAAATTACTTATTTCATAATGATTATAGCCATACTTTTCTAATATCTCTATTATATTATAATACATATCTCTTTCTAAAGTTTCATCGATTGGTTTAACTTTATCAACATATAGTTTTGTATGTTCTTCAATAATTAATGAATAAATAGAAATATGTTGGGGTTTTAAGTTAATAACAAAAGATAAATCACTTTCTACATCAGATAAGGTTTCACCTTGAAAAGCATACATCAAATCTAAATTTATATTACTAAAATATCTTTTTAAAAGAGTAATTTTTTCCTCGACATCTTCTTTATAATTATATCTATTTAAAAACTTCATATATTTAGGGTTTACTGTTTCTATTCCTACACTTACCCTATTTACTTTGTTTTCTTTTAATAACTCAAGTTTTTCTTTATTTATATCAGAGACATTCATTTCGAAAGTAAATTCATAAGATGGGGATAGATTAAAGATTTTAATTATTTTGAAAAGTTTTTCTAAGTTCTCGATACTTAAAGCACTAGGTGTTCCTCCACCAATATAGATTGTCTCTATTTCTTCATTTTTATATCTTTCTTTTATTTCTTTTTCTAAGTTATCAAGATAAAGACTTGCACATTTCTCGTTATAAAGAATCTTACAAAAGTCACAATAAGAACAGATGGATTTACAAAAAGGGATATGAATATAAACGCTTTTTGGCATCTTAGTCCTCACTATCCATCGATAAGACGCTCATAAATGCTTCTTGTGGTAGTTCGACACTTCCTACTTGTTTCATTCTTTTCTTACCTTCTTTTTGCTTTTCAAGTAATTTTCTCTTACGAGTTATGTCTCCTCCGTAACACTTAGCAAGAACATCTTTTCTTAAGGCTTTAACTGTTTCTCTTGCAATGACGTGATTTCCGATACTTGCTTGAATAGGTACTTCAAATAATTGTCTTGGAATTGATTTTCTTAAAGACTGTACGACGCATCTTCCACGAGTGTAAGCAAAATCTTTATGAACGATTACTGATAAGGCATCGATTATTTCCCCATTTAATAAGATATCCATCTTTACAAGGTCACTTGGTTTATAACCGATCATTTCATAATCAAAAGAAGCATAACCCTTAGTAAATGATTTTAGTTTATCAAAGAAGTCATAGACGATTTCCGAAAGTGGCAATTCATAGTGAATGTTCACTCTTGTTGGGTCAATATAATCCATACTTACATAGATTCCACGCTTATTTTGACATAGTTCCATTATCGGTCCGATGTACTCACTCGGAGTAAATATACTTGTTCTAATATAAGGTTCTCTTATTTCTTTTAAAACTGTTTTATCAGGCATCTTAGTTGGTGCATCTACTAGTATTTTATCGCCGTTAGTAAGTATTGCTTCGTATACTACTGAAGGTGCAGTAGTAATTAAATCGATATTGAACTCTCTTGTGACACGCTCCTTAATAATATCCATATGTAATAAACCAAGGAAACCACAACGGAATCCAAAACCTAAAGCTGTCGATGTTTCTGGTTCAAAAACTAATGAAGCATCATTTAATTGTAATTTTGCTAAAGCGTCTCTTAAATCTTCGAATTTAGAAGACTCAATTGGGTATAGTCCACAAAAGACCATTGATTTCATTGGTTTATATCCAGGAAGTGGTGACTTTGCTTCATCTTTGGCAAGAGTTATGGTATCACCTACTTTGACATCGCTGATACTTTTAATACTTGCTGAAATAAAGCCTACTTCGCCAGCAGTTAAAGTCGTTTTCTTAACTTCTTTAGGAGTGTTTATTAAAAGTTCTACTACTTCGTAAGTTGCCCCTGTCTCCATCATTTTAATGGTATCACCAACTTTTAGAGTTCCATTAAATATACGAGTTGATATAACGACACCACGATATGGGTCAAAGATACTATCAAAAATCAAAGCTTGAAGTGGTGCTTTCTCATCACCAGTTGGTGATGGGATTTTCTCGACGATTCTATTTAATAACTCTTCGATACCTACACCTGTTTTTGCGCTTGTAAGCACTATTTCGTCATCGTCGAAACCAATTAAGTCGATAAGTTCTTTTTTAACTTTTTCAATATCGGCATTAGGTAAATCGATCTTGTTAATAACTGGGATAATCGTCAAATTGTTATCAAGAGCAAGATATAGGTTAGCAAGTGTTTGAGCTTCTATCCCTTGAGCAGCATCGACAACTAAAATTGCACCTTCACACGAAGCAAGACTTCTTGATACTTCATAGGAAAAGTCGACGTGACCTGGAGTGTCAATCAAGTTAAGAAGGTATTCTTCACCCTTATAGTAATACTTTAAAGATGCTGTATTAAGTTTTATTGTTATACCACGCTCTCTTTCGATATCCATACTATCTAAAAGCTGAGCTTTGGCTTCTCTTTCACTGACGGCGTGCGTTTTTTCTAGAATTCTATCAGCAAGTGTACTCTTACCGTGATCGATATGTGCAATTATCGAAAAATTTCTTATGTGACTTTTATCCATTGTTATCACCCTTTTTTCTATCAATATTATAATATCTTCCCAGTAAAAAGAAAAGAAAAAGAGTACTTACTTTTCCTTAAAATAATCTAAAATAACATCGTAATCGTTGTAGTCTAAATATTTATCTTCTATTGCCATATAATTATCTCTTCCTTTACCAGCGATAAGTACAAAATCATTTTCTTTGGCTATCGATAAAGCTTTTCTAATGGCTTCTTTTCTATCTATTATTCTCTCATAATTTGTTTTTTCACTGGCACTTACTAAATCATCGATAATTTTATTAGGATCCTCGTATCTTGGGTCATCCATCGTAAAAATTACATAATCGGAGTTATCAAGAACTACTTTTCCCATATCTTTTCTTTTTTCTTTTTCTCTTCCACCAGCACTACCCGTAACAGTTATTATTCTACCCTTTTTTACTTTGTTTAAGAATTTATAGACTTTTTCTAAAGCATCAGTAGTATGCGCATAATCAAGAATAACTTTGTAATTGTTAAAATCTAGAACTTCGAATCTTCCTTTAGGAACAGTAAGGTTTTTAACTCTTGCAAGTAAATAATCAAGATCAAAATTAAGAGCCAGTAAAGAAAGTAAGGCAGCACATAAATTGTAGGCATTGAATTCTCCAAGAAGTGGTGATGTAAAAGAATACTTTTTTTCTTTATATTTAACTAAAATATCAGTCTTATCTATATATTCGTCTATTTTTAATATTTGCAAGTCACTTTTATTTTTACCATAAGTTAAAACTTTTCCCTTAGCAACACTTAAAAAATCAGTATAATATTTATCATCTATATTTAAAATCGAAAATCCATCACTTCGAACATTTTTTACTAATTCTTTTTTACTTTCTATATAATTAGTTATCGTTTTATGGACGTTTAAATGGTCTTCCGTGACATTAGTAACTATTCCAACTTTAAATTTTAAATCTCTAAGTCTATTTCTTAAAAAAGCTTCACTACTTGCTTCAATACTAGCATATCTACAATTGTTTTGGACAAATTTATCAAAATATTTATATAGTTTATCAGCATCAGGTGTCGTATTTCTTAGTTTTTCTTCGAAGTTTTCAAAAGCCACTCCATTAGTACCAATATAGCCACAAATGTCGTTTCCAAGAAGTTCTTGGATTATAGTTGCAACCGTTGTTTTGCCATTTGTTCCTGTAGTTGCAATTAAAGTAAGTTTGGAATCTGGATAGTCGTAAAATTTCTTTGCAAGACGCACTAGTTCGGTGTTAGGGTTATCGACATATACGACTGGAACACTTTTTATAATATTTTTATTTGTAACTATTGCAGAAGCCCCATTTTCTATTGCTTCATCGATAAAGTCATTTCGATCTTTATTTACACCAGAAACACAGACAAAGATATCATTTTTTTCGACTTCTTTAGAATTTATCTTAATATCCTTTATCATTATATGGGGATAATTAGCATATAACTCACTTAACTTTTTCATATTACCTCCACTTATTAAATATGAAAAAAAGTATCAAAGTGATACTTTTACATTATTGATTCCATCTTGTTAAGTGTTGCAATTTTTTTCTTTATATTAAAGTAAATTCCTGTGTGATCATCATAATAATTATCGATAAATGCTTCAACATCTTCTATTTCTTCTCCGACATCTAAATTTTTAATCTTATCGATATCGACATAGTAAAGCATTCTTATTAATTTTAAAGCCTTAGGATTTACCATTTTTTCATCAGTATAGCAATTTTTACAAATAAAGCCAAAACTTTTAGAGTCCATCGTTACAATATCGGTACTTCCACAGTTAGAACAAGAATCAAGACTTGGTAAAACTCCTAAAAAGTTTAGATACTTTAACATTACAATATCAAGTATTACTTTAGGTTTTATTCCTTCATCAATTTTAGATAGAGACGATAAAAGTATTTCATAAATTAGTTTTATTTCATCGTTATCTATCTGCTTTTGAGATAAAACTTGTAGAGTTAAATCGACAATTACAAAAGCATACATTTTCTTAGCTAAATCTTTGTAATCCATTATTATATTTTTATATATTTTAATAATATCGGTACCTATTAAAGTAGATAAGCCATCTTCTTTATATGAAATATCAAAGTTTGCTAGTATCAGTTTAGAACTTGCTTCCCTTAAAGGGCTTTTAGGTCTTTTACATCCTTTAGAGAGAACACTTATTACACCTAAATCTTCAGTAAATATTTTTAATATTTTACTTGTTTCACTATAATTTTGTTCCCCCACTACTATTCCCTTTGTTTTTACTAGTTTCATCATTAACACTTCCAAGTTCTTTAATAAGTAAATAATATTTAATATTACCTGTCTTTTTAAATAGTTCCCATAATAAATCTTCCATTACTCTCACCATTATTATAATGATGCGAAATAATTAATTTAATTCATAAAAACCAAATTCTTTTAAATATTTTTCTTTTTCACGCCAATCTTCGATTACTTTGACATATGTCTTAAGGTTTACTTTCTTACCTAAAAATTCTTCAATATCACTTCTTGCGTATATTCCAACCTTTTTAAGCATTTGACCATTCTTACCAATTATTATTTTCTTTAAGTTTTCTCTATCGACAATTATTAATACTCCAATATCGATATAGTTTTCTAATTCTTCAAATGATTCGACAACGCAAGTAACGGTATGAGGAACTTCATCTTTAGTAAATCTTAATAATTTTTCTCTTACTACTTCGGCAATATAAAAGTCTCTACTTATATTTGTAATAGTCTCAGGATCATACAAAATTCCTTCACGAGGCAAATACTTTTTAATTGTCGTAATAAGATCTGTAATATTGTCATTTTTTAAAGAAGAAACTGGTATTATTTCACTAAAGTCATATAACTCACTATATTTAGTAATAAGACTTAATAAATTTCTTTTATCGATTAAATCTATTTTATTTAAGATAAGTAAAACTGGTTTCTTTAAGTCTTTAATTTTATCGAGAACAAATTTATCACCTTTACCAAATTCTTTAGTGACATCGACTAAAAAGAGAATGATATCCACTTCATCGATTATGTGATATGATTCATTATTCATAACACTTCCAAGCTTATTTACCGGCTTATGAATTCCTGGTGTGTCGATAAAGACGATTTGAGAGTCTAAATCGTTATAAATTCCTTCGATGATATTTCTAGTTGTTCCTGAAACATCGGATGTTATAGCTAGCTTTCTTTCAAGTAGTGTATTTAAAAGCGTACTTTTCCCAACATTAGGTCTTCCTACTATACTTACAAAGCCACTTTTCATTATGAAAGATCCTCACTATCAAAAGGATATGGGCAAAGTTCTCCAACAGTATAAGTAAGAGTCTCTCCTTTAGGATTCATACAAGTAACTTCCATATCTTTATCGAAGAACTCTAGAAAAACTTGACGACAAATAAAACAAGGCATTCCAATCTTGTCATTATCGCACATTACATACAAGTGACTAAAATCGTGCTTTTTGTAACCGTTGGAAACTGCTGATACGATAGCACTTCTTTCAGCACAGATTGTGGCTCCGTATGATGCGTTTTCAACATTTACTCCTTTAAATTCTGTATTATCTTTACATACCAGTATTGCTGCAACTCGATATTTTGAATAAGGTGCATAGCTATTGTTTAATAAATTTATTAATTTTTCTTTCATATTTACCTCCATTATTTTTTGTGTTGTCCATAGGGAAGTCTATCGCCGTACTCGAAGTCTACAAGTCCGGTATCTTGTAGATGTTCGATAGCTGCGTCTATATAATTTCTATCAAAGTCCATCTTACTTATTTCTCTATTTGCATAACTTTTTAGTGGCTCGTGGTTAAAGTTATTTGAAGTATCTTGTCCAAAAAGAAGATAATCCTTTGAAAACTTTGTTGTCTTCAAAGCTTGTTCCATTCTTCCTTCGCTTCTTGTTATCGCTCTTGTGTTATCAATATTATAAAGCAATCCATCAAGATTTATTACATTCCAAGCGTGATCTCCTACTCTAACACTTCTTACATTTAAATTAAGATAAGGATTGTTACATAGAAGCGTTGTAACAGCTGCAAAAGTTCGACAGACTCCAAAGTTATTAAATAGTGCTGTTTTAGGATTACTTATATCTTGTTCTGTTGCTTGATATGGCAAAGAGTCTAAATCATTAAGGACAAAGGCTTCATCTTTAACATAACTATCCTTTTTGCCATCGATATATTGAAAATATTTCTGAAGATAATTAGACACCAAAATAACTTTTTCGGTATCAGTTAAATTAGGTTCAAATTCTCTTATCATCGATGCTAATCTTTTAACTTCACTAATAAGTTCTCTGTCATATGTAGTAATTATTCCTTGATCACTTTTGGGGTCTCCTAAAGCATCTGTATAATCAGAAACATTTACTGAATCATTAAACTTTACTCCCCACATAACATAACTAGGTGGAATAATTAAATTATCAAACTGTGTTACATCGATATATGACCTATCTTTTTGCTCTTGGTCATCAATTAGATATATAGGAACTTTTTTATTGTTTTTCTTAAAAACTTCATTTACCATAAGGGCACTTTCATAATCTCGACATTTTATAAAGTCAGGATCATCAAGTAACAAAATAGTCTTAATAAAAGTCCCAAGATCCTTTTCTATCGTTTCTTTATCACAGTATACGCCATTACAAGAATTTCTTATCTCTTGATCATTCATTTGATAAAGTTCTTTTAATTCGTATGGCTTTTTTTCATTTAATATTTTTAAGGCCATTTAAACCTCCTTAGAAAAGTGCAATTATTTTGGGAATAAAGATTAATAATCCCGTTACAAAGGAGAATATTGCTGCTAAAAGAACACCACCTGCTGCTACATCTTTACTTATTTTAGCAATCGGATGAATATTTGGCATAGCAAGGTTTACTGCTTCCTCAATTGCCGTATTAATAAGTTCTAAAGACATAACTAGACCGATACACATTACAACAGCAACCCATTCCATTAGTGATATTTTAAATACAAAACCACTAATAATTACCAAAATAGCAATTACTAAATCAATTTTTAAGTTTCTTGTTGTTTTAAAGCCATAGAATAATCCCTCAAAAGCATATTTAAAGCTACTAAATATATTCTTACTTTTATACTTTTTTCTATCTTTCGATGCCATATCTAGAAAGTACCTCCTCTTGTTTACCAAACATTACTTTTTCATCTTCTTTAGTCATATGATCATACCCTAAAAGATGAAGAAGTCCGTGAAGTGCAAGGAAATAAAGTTCTCTTTTAAAAGAATGACCATACTCTAAACTTTGACTTTTAACTTTATCTAAAGAAATATAAATATCACCAAGTATTCTTATATCGCTTCTATTAAATGTCTTATCATCTTCTAACGCAAAGCTTATGACATCAGTTGGTCTATCGATTCCACGATACTCTTTATTTATCTCGTGTATCTTTTCATTATCGACAATAATTACATTAAACATAACATTATCAAGTTTTTCATCTTCACAAACTTTATATAAAAAATCTTTTAAAGAATCTAATTCTTCTATTTCTTCATCAACTAAACTAACTACTTCTATCTGCATATATCCTCCTACATAAGTAACATAACAATTAAAGTTATAAATAAACCTAAAAGTATTATAAGAATTGTATTTAAAAACCAAGTTGCCTTTAAAAACTTAGGAAGCTTTTCATATACTTTATCTAAAACTAAATATATTAGAAATCCAAATAAGCCCCCTAAAACATTTAATAATATATCATCGACATCGAATACTCGTCCAATATATAACTGAGTTACTTCGATGGAAATAGATGCTAAAAGGACTAAGAACATATTTAAAAAGATATTCTTTCCCGAAAAGTATCTACCAACAAAATAACCATATGGCAAGAATAAGACGACATTACCAACTACATTTTTAATAAATAAAGGACTATAGAACTCATATCTCATTATTTCTTTAAAAGGTACAAAGTTACTTCCGACAGATGCTGATGCATCAGTAGTTGTTACAGCTTGGAATAAAGATAAAACATAAAAGGCAAAGAAAAATAGTAAAATCTCTTTATATATAACAATCTTGACTCTATTTTTGTAGATAAATGATATTCTAAAAGAAATTAAAATAATCATCGAAACAAAAACCATCGGCCAAGTTATTTCCATTAATGATTTAAAATTACCATAAAGCGATTCAATCATTTAATCACATTCCTTCATTTATTGTGTAATACTTGTAACTAGCTATATTTTCGTAAACTTTGAAAAATACCTCTACATTAATTGTACTATTATTTAGCGTCGTTTTCAATTTTTTTTGGGATATAATATACTCATTTTCTTTTAATCTTTCTTCTATTTTTGCTCGTGCTATTCTTAAACAATCATTTTCATTTGTTATTAGGTTTACACTGTCATTAACATATAGTTCTTTTTTTAAGTCGATATTAATAGAAAACAAGCCAAAAAGGTCACTATAAAGATTAGTCCTTTCTATTTCACTATTTTTATAACTTTCATCAAGAAGATTAATATCTTTATTTAAAAATGAAATATTTATTACTTTTTTATTATTTCCGGTATACTTTTTTTCATAATAATTTATTGGTAATTCTACTTTTACTTTATACCATACTTCGGCGTATATATCACCATCTGCAGATACATTATCTTTAATATCTTCGCCTTTATGTATTTCACCACTTATTATTATGTCACCAGTATTTACATAATCATTGATTTTTTTAATTATTTCCCCATCACTTGCTTCTATTTTTTTAATAATTCCAGGCTTTTTTGCAACAATATGTCGAATACTTTCTTCTTTTTCTAAATCATTTATAATTCTTTTTTCAATTCTAACTGTATATTTAGTCCCACTTCTTTCTATTTCTAACCATTCGATATCATTTTTATTTGAATTCAATATCTCTTCTTTTATTTTTTCGATTTCGTTATAAGATTTAACTAAATGAAACTTTTCAATATGATATTTTTTAAATTCGTTTTGAATTATCTCTCTTATTTTCGGGTCATCGTGAGCTATTTCAATAGAAAAGATAAAATTACTTAGGAAAATTACAAGAAAAAAAGAGAGTAAAGAAGAAAAAAGAAATAGTAAGTTTTTCTTTATTTCTTCTTTTATATAGATAAGTCCATATACTCTTTCAATGTTTATCTCGTAACTAGTCTTTATATTTAGAATTTTCTTATAGTTTTCTTCATCTACTTTAACATAAAAATAATTATCAAAGATTTCTATTTTACTTAAAGAAATATTTAAATTATAAAGAAGTTTAATAAATCTTCGAATGTTTTTACCACTAATTTTTAATTTATAGTAATTCTTAAGCATAGAGATCACCTAAATCAATTGTTGTAAATTTACCTGATAACAATATTTCATTATCTAAGAGTTTTTTAATTATTATCTTATCTCCTTTGATAATTATTCTTTTATCAAGATAAGTAACAACAACTTTATTTTCTTCTAGTATTGGTACATCAGTAAAGTTATTAATATTTATAAAGTTATCCCATATATTTATCGAAAATTCATCATTTTTTACATATCTATTAAGGCTTTTTAACATATTGTCACCTAATATATAATATAATCTTTAAATAAAAAAAAGAACTTAATGTTCTTCTATAGGTTACTTAATTTTTCTTTTATTAGAGAGCTAACTCCTTTCATATCAGCTTTTCCTTTTACTAATGGTGTTAACTCTTTCATTATTAATCCCATATCTTTTTCGCTTTTAGGATTAACTTTTTTAAATACTTCATCGATTGTTTTATCTAGTTCTTCCTTAGAAAGTTGTGCAGGTAAATATGTTTGTAATAAATTTATTTCTTCCAACGTTTTATCAATTAAATCTTGTCTTTTTCCTTTTTCAAATTCGACAATTGATTCTTTTCTTGTTTTAATTCCACGAGATAGAACAGCAATCATTAATTCATCGTTTACTTCAACACCTTTATTGATGTGCTCTAAATCAGCATCTCCTTTAATTCCTCTTAATGTTTGAAGCTTTAAGGTGTTTTTCTCTTTCATAGCACTTACTATATCTTGTTTTATTTTATCGTACATAATATCATCTCCATTTCCATTATATCAAAAGTAAAAGAAAAAGACTAGTAACTAGTCTCTATTTTGTCTATTTCTCTTTTGAGCGTTCTTGATTCCAGCTTTTTTAGCTTCTCTACGCTTATCACCAGGTTTTACTGCAAATTCTCTTTTCTTGCATTCAGAAGGGACAGATTCTCTTGCCAATTTTTGTTTTAATCTTCTCAAAGCTAGATCTAAGTTACCATTTTTTACGGCTACTTGTACTTGTGCCATTGTTCTCCCCTCCTTCCGGTACTCACTAACCAAAATTATAGCATAGTAACTACTACAATTCAAGAAAATTCTACATTTTTTAGCATTTTTTGAAGTTTTTTGGTCATTTTATTACAGATTTATCATTACTATTTTTTTCAATTATTAAAATATTTCGGTTAACTACTTGTAAAAATATATAAATTATAATACAATGTATTTGTCAAGGAAACTTGAATAAAATAAAAAAGAGGAACATTTGAATTCGCAAGTGAATGTCACCCTCTAAAAAATGGGTTGGGCACTCTGCTGATGAGTGTCTATTTTTTTATAGCTAGTACCAATAAGGTAGAGAGTAATAAAATTATAGAAATAAGTCTTAAAACTTTCAAAATAAAAGTCTTAATCTTCATTAATATCTACCTCCCTTCTTTTTCAAGATTGGAGGGTGACACTCACATCAAATGTTCCAATAGATATTATATACCGTAGATAAGCTCATAGTAACAAAGCCAGTTAAAAACAAAGAAACTATGTTACAAAACAAACATATTGACAAAATAAAGGATGGAATATATTCTTTAGTTGGAAGGAAATCAAAAAATGTTAAAAAAAATCAAGAAACTATTACAAAAGATAAAAGACAGAATCCAAATATGGTGGGGTGGAGATATAGATCCTTAAAAAGGATCTTTTTATTTTCGCCAAAAAAAGAAACTCTTTAACGAGTTCACTTCTTCTTATACTTCCTGTATAACTGTGATAATCATAGGTTTACATTCAGTTTCTTTATAAAAGTATTTTCCTAATCTATCTCTTACATCATTCTTTATTTTTGTATAATCAACTTTTTTGCTGTCTTCCTCGATATTACTTTTAATAACTTCAAGACATAACTCTTCTGTTTCTTTTATTAAATCGGCACTTTCTTTAACATAGACAAATCCTCTTGTTAAAATTTCTGGTCCAGCAAGAATCTCTTTAGTATTTTTATTTAAAGTACAACTTATTATTACTATTCCATTTTCACCAAGCATCTCACGATCTTTTAAAACAAGTTCACCGATATCACCTTGACTTTTACCATCAATTAAAATTTCATCAACTGGGATATGCTCTAAATCTTCTGTTAATTTACCATCGACAAAAGTAGCTACATCTCCATTTTGCTTCAAAATAATATTTTCTTTAGGTATTCCAAGGCGCTCTGCAATTTCCGCATTTTTAACTTGGTGACGATACTCACCTTTAACTGGGAAATAATATTTAGGATTCATTAAATTTATCATAAGCATCAAATCTTCTCTTGATGAATGATGTAATAAATGCTTTTTAGCATCCAAACTTATGGCATTTACATCTTTTTTAGCTATTTCATCCATTATAAGAGCTGTACGCTTTTCGATACCTTCATATGGTGGCTCAGTTATAAAGATTGTATCTGTATCTTTTAATTTAACATATTTATCAAAACCTCTTAAGATTCTTTCAAGATTCATATAAGGTTTTTCTTTTTCATCAGAAATTAATATTACTACATTCTTATCATTTATATTGGTAAGGTCCCCTATTCTTGTTTTATCGAAAGTAATGTAACCCTCATCGATTGATTTGTTGATAATATTTTGTAGGTTTTTACCCATTATAACGACATTTCTTTTAGTCTTAGAAACTTCATTTAATATTTCTTGAACTCTATAGATGTGGGCGGTCATAATTGTACAGATAATTCTATTTTCATTTTTAGCAAGTACATCACGAATAAATCCAGTTACACGGTTATTAGGACTCGTGTGTCCTTCCTTTTCAGCATAAATTGACTCGGAAAGCAAACATAAGACACCTTGTTTTCCAACATACGCAAGTTTTCCAATATCTGTCTTGTAGTTTCCCATCATTGTCGAATCAAAAACGAAGTCACCTGTATAGACGATGGCACCATCCTCTGTATATAAAACATAGCAAACAGAATCAGGAATCGAATGCGTTACACTGATAGGGAAAACAACTAAATCACCGAAAGTAAGCTTAGAATGAGGTCTAATTTCTTTTAAGTTAGTTGCAGTTACACCACTTTCTTGTAAGTCTTCTTTTAAAATATTCATCGTAAACTTAGTAGCATACACAGGTAAGTCTGGCATATCAAATAAGATATCTGCCATTGCACCCATATTACTATCGTGACCGTGTGTTAAAAATATACCTTTTATTTTGTTTTTATTATTTTTTATATAACTATAATCCGGTAAGATATAATCTACTCCTAACATTTTGTCAGTCGCATATTTAAGTCCTGCATCGAAAATAAAAATATTTTCATCTACATTAACAACATACATATTTTTACCGGTTTCGTTTAGTCCACCTAAACTAAAAATTTTTATTTTACTCAAAATAAATCTCCTTTCTTTTTATTTATTAAGAAAATACTAACTGATTATACCAAAATAGATTGAAAAAAACAAGTCACCAAATATAGTGCTTGTCAATATTATGTTAATTTTCTAAACCGAAAGTTTCTTTAAAGCATCTTTAGCAGCTTCCTGTTCTGCTTCTTTTTTACTTCCAGCACAGCCTCTTCCATAAAGGATATCA
The DNA here is from genome assembly GCA_947629375.1 of uncultured Bacilli bacterium. Classification (GTDB taxonomy): domain Bacteria; phylum Bacillota_I; class Bacilli_A; order RF39; family UBA660; genus RUG13868. Next base: position 67,290 of record CANRDN010000006.1, read on the forward strand.
TCAATTCTTACTTCGACTGTAAAAGTCTTATTGTGAGCAGGTCCTTGTTCATCTACTACTTCATACATAAGACTTCTCTGTTCTGTTTGAACAAATTCCTGTAGGGCACTTTTATAATCGCTAAAGAATGTTACTTTAGGATCTTCTATATAAGGAACTGTTACATTAAGTATTACTCTTTTAACTGTAGCAAAGCCTAAATCTAAGTATATTGCCCCCATTAAAGCTTCAAAAATATCTGCCATAATAACTTTTTTGTATCTTCCACCATCGATTTCTTCACCGTGACCAACCTTAATATATTTACTTAAATTTAGTCCAATAGAATACTCGTATAAAGCATTTTCACAGACATAGCTTGCTCTTAACTTTGTCATATCGCCTTCTTTAACATTCAAATTGTTAAATAGATAGTCACTCATTACAAGTTCAAGTACAGCATCCCCTAAAAATTCTAGTCTTTCATAGTCATTTTTTAAATGATTTTCATTGACATATGAAGAATGTTGAAAAGCAGTTGTATAATATTTTAAATCTTTTGGTTTTATTTTTAATAATTCAAAAAGTTCTTCCATAATATCACCAAAATAAGTATATCAAAATTTATTCTTTAATTAAATATGTTTTTAAAATATTGATTAAATACATAAAAAATAGTAAAATAAAAGTGGTCGTGATGATATGAAAGTATTAGTAAGAATTATTAAATTATATCAAAATACTCCTCTATCATCCCATAACTCTTGTAGATTTCAACCAACTTGTTCTAATTATGCGATTGAAGCGATAAATGAATATGGAAATCTTAAAGGAAGTTATTTAGCATTTAAAAGAATTATAAGGTGTAATCCATTTAATAAAAAATATGGATATGATCCTGTACCATTAAAGGAGAAAAAGAATGAAAAGATTTAAATTATTATTGATACCAATTTTAGCACTTTTATTATTTACTGGATGTGATGTTATTAAAGTAGACAATATGGAAGATATAGATATTATTACTACAAGTTACCCACTTGAGTATATTATTAAAACTTTGTATGGTGAACATTCCCTTGTTAAGTCAATATTCCCAGATGGCGTTGACACTTATACTTATGAACTTAACGAAGTAGCTTTGAAAAACTACAGTAAAGAAGATTTATTTGTCTATGTTAGTTACGGAAGAGATAAAGATTTAGCAGTAAACCTACTTAATAAAAATAACGATTTATTAATAATTGATGGAAGTCTTGGAATGAAACCTGACTATATTGATGAATTATGGTTGAACCCTTCTAACTTACTTATGGTTGCACTAAATGTTAAAAAAGGATTAAGTGAATATATAAATAATAGCTATTTAATTAAAGAAATAGATGAAAAGTATGAAGATTTAAAACTAAAATTATCTTTACTAGATGCTGAAATAAAGTTAACTGCCGAAAACTCAACAAGTAATACGATTGTTACATCAACAAAATCACTAAACTTCTTAAAGAAATATGGTTTTAATGTAATATCTCTAGATGATGATAACACTGCTCTTGAAAAAACAGTAAAAGAAGTTACTGAAATGATTGAAGATGGTTCAATTAAATATGTATACTCACTTGAAAATGGAAACAAAAATGAAACAGTTGCCCTACTTCTTGAAAATAATAAAAACTTAACCGAAATAAAATTAAAAAGACTTGATAGTATTACAGATGAAGAAAGAAATAATGGTGACGATTACTTTAGTTTAATGGAATATAACCTTGAACAAATAAAGAAAGAAACTTATAAATAAAAAGAAATAGACACTAAGTCTATTTTTTCTATGCCAAATTAAACTCTTTAGCTAATGTTATACCTTGATTCTTGTCAGGCAAATAAAAGTTTTTTATAATTCTATAAGTTCCTTTTGGTAATCTTCCATAAAGATATATAAAGTTTATTTCTATTTCTTCTTTATTATTTGGTGGAAGATGAAATAGTGGTAAAGTAAAGGCTCCTTCTATATTTATTTTGTACCACTCATCTTCTTTTTTTATTTCTATTTCGTAGGGTGTCCCATATTCTAAAACACTATCAGTATTGTTAGATAAAATAATAGTTGCACCTTCACTATTTAAGGTACCTTCTTTAATTTCCATAGTAACGCTAGGATAATCTAACACTTCTACTTTAGATACTTCCCCTATTTTTAACTTTTCCATAGTTCCTCCTAATCTTTATTCTATTATAAATTACTTCTTAATAATATAAAATATCGAATTATAGTAAAAAGCAAGAAATGTCTTATCAATAGAGCAATTATTTCTTTTTAAAGTCTTATAAAGCCAGGTGAAATCCTTTTTTAAATTAAATAAATTATTTTCTTCTAGAGTACCATCAATTATTATAGGGACAAACTTTTTATCGATACTTTTGTAATAAAACACTAAGTTTCCATCTTGTAAGATGCCACATAAATTCTTATTTAGATTAAATATTTTCTTACTTTTTAAATCGTGAAGTAATTTCGATAAACTGTATTTATTTCTTATCAAATTTTTAAAATTGATACTTCCATCGATAACAATTATTGAGCTATCAGAGTCACTTACAAAATAGATAGAATAAATAATTAAAATAAGACAAAAGATAATCATCAAAAAGACATAAATCCTATCATTACTTGTTAAATATAATAAACTTACCAAGATAAATAAAAAGAAAATCGAAACATTAAAATAATCTTTAAAGTCAAATCTTCTTATAAAAACTTTTAATAAAGCACATAACATAATTACAAATAAAAGTCTAAATATCAAAATAATCACCTAATATATATTGATATTTATAATAATTAAATATTCAATGCATATATTTTAACAGGTGAAGAAAATGAAATATTTAAAAGTTTATCTTATAGCAATGTTAATTATTATCGTTGGAACAATTATACTTGGGAGTTTATCGTATGCTAATATAATTAGTGAAAATATATTCAATATTTTAAAGTCTTTAACAGTGTTTTTAAGTTCTTTTCTAGGTGGATATACTCTTGGTGGTAAAGCAAGTGAAAAAGGATACTTGGAAGGTGTAAAAATTGGAAGTTTTATCTCTTTAACTTTTCTAATAATTGGATTTCTTCTTTATCGAAAATTTAGACTGCAAAAGTTTATTTTATCTCTTTTAATATTATTAGTATCTGTTCTAGGAAGTATCATTGGAATAAATAAAAAGAAAGAAAAAAATAAAAACCATTAAAAAGTTTTTATTTTTCTTTATAATCTTTAAAAGTATACTTAGAAACAATCTCATCTTCATCAATAACAGTACCATTGTCGTATGTAATCTTTGTCGTATACTGAATAGTTGTATCACTATCCATTTCTTTTTCTAAATCATCAATTACATAAGTAATATAAATACTATTGTCTTTTACTTCAATTGAATTTTGGTACTTATCTTTGATAACTGGGTCATTTATTCTATACATTTCGTTATCTAAACTAGTGCTTGTTAGACTAGATAAGATACTGCTATCTTGATCTACAATATAAAAATCTTGATGATCTTTATATATAACTTTGACCAGTAAAACATCATCTAAAACAGCGTATTCGATATTTTCATACTGAGTAACTTCAATAATAGCAATCTCGTTAAAAGTAAGTAGAATTCCAGCATCAGTATTTTCAATATCTAAATAATTTTTTTGATCATCTATAAAAATATTAGTCTTTCTATTTTTAAATTTAGAAAATTCAATATCTTTTTTCTTTTCTTCTTTTTCATCTTGAGCTGGTTCTTCTTCAACAGAGTTATTCATTTCTTTTCTTGCTTGTTCCCTATAATAATCATTTACTAGAATAACTAGAACACCCATTATAACTGCAGTAATAAGTCCTAAAACTATTTTTACAACAATGTTTTCTTGAAATTTCTTCATCTACTGCTCCAAACATTTTTGTTTATATTCTTTTAATGCTTTAGCAATTTGATCAGGGCAAGATGTTTCTTTAGTATGACACCTAATACCTTCTAGTAAAGATATTACTTCATCGACATCTCTATCTTGGCATAATTTAGCAATGCCCTTTAAATTACCATTACATCCATTAGTAACAGATAAACTTTTTATTTTGTTATCTTCTATTTCATATTCAATCAAAGTTGAACAAACTCCCTTAGGATAATACACACCTTTCACTACTTCTTACCTCCATAATAATTTTTAATAAATTCTTCACGATACTCTAAAATATTATCATTTTTAATAGCTTCTCTTAACTCTTCTGTAAGACGAATCAAATAACGAATATTGTGAATAGATAAAAGTCTTGCTCCAAAAGTTTCTTCAGCTTGTATTAAGTGTTTGATGTAAGCCTTAGTGTAATGTTTACAACAGTAACAGTCACAAGTCTCATCTACTGGAGTAAAGTCTTCTTTATATTTAGCATTCTTTAAATTAATCTTCCCATACTTAGTTAAAGCGTGACCGTGTCTTGCAAGTCGAGTTGGACTTACACAATCGAAGATGTCAACTCCTCTTATGACATTTTCAATAATGTCTATTGGGTCTCCTACTCCCATCAAATATCTTACTTTATCTTTAGGTAGATACTTTGTTGAGTACTCTACTTGAAGATATTGGACATCTTTTGGTTCTCCAACTGCTGTTCCCCCTATCGAATATCCATCAAAATCCATTTTAACAAGTTCTTCTATACAGTGTTTTCTTAAATCTTCGTATTCAGCTCCTTGAACGATACCAAATAAGGCTTGTCTTGGATTATTATGAACCTTTTTACCTCTTTTAGCCCATCTTAGTGTCCTTTCAACGCTTTCTTCGACATATTTTCTTGTATGTGGGAAACCTACACATTCATCGAACGACATAGCAATATCACTATCTAGTTTATTTTGAATTTCAATAGATTTTTCTGGCGTAAGTAGCAGTTCATCACCATTATATTGATTTTTAAATTTAACTCCTTCTTCGGTTATATCTTTAGGTTTAGCAAGAGAAAATACTTGGAATCCCCCAGAATCAGTTAATATTGGTCCCTGCCAATTCATAAACTTATGAAGGCCACCAGCTTTATCTACTACATCTTCTCCAGGCCTTAACCACAAGTGATATGTGTTAGAAAGAATAATTCCAGCTTTTGCATCTTTTAATTCTTCAGGTGACAAAGTCTTAACCGTTGCTTGTGTTCCAACAGGCATAAACATTGGAGTTTCAAAATCGCCATAATTTGTATGAAGCATTCCAAGTCTTGCTTCGGTATTTTTTTCTTTGTGTATCAAGTCATATTTAATCATAAAATCACCAAAGACATTATAACACAAGTAAAACAATATTGTAAATTTTTCATAAATATGATAAATTAATATAGATAATAGGAGTGAGTTTATGAAGAATATTGTAAGAATTTTATCATTACTTGTTGCTGTTGGTGCTGTTATAGTATTACTTGATTCAAACTTTGAAATGGGAAAAGACTTCTCTAACCTTGCTAAGAATGTATCAGCTCTTTTAACTATGAATACTCTTCCACTTATTTCTATTGGACTTTGTTCCTATTGTATGGAAAGAAACGACACTAATTATTTTACAAGAATTGTTCCCTTTTTAATGTCAATTCCAATATTATTATCCGTTTTTATAACATTTATCGAACTTGGAAGTGGCGCTACTAAGGTTATATCTAATATTATATCTTTTATGTCTACTACATATTTGTTTGCAACTGTTATTTCTCTTTTATTTATCGTTAAACCAAATAATATAATATCAAAAGGAGTTAAGTTTGTTGCATATGCAGCTATTGCAATAAATGTAATACTTGCTGTCTATATTCAAGTTAAAGCATATATGGTTGAAACTTTGCCTAATGTTTATGAATATGATAGATATGGTGGATTTAATTTTGCTGAACTTGGTGAAACAGAAAAAGTTGCAAGTAAAATTTATTCAGCATCAATTATTATCGAAGAGTTTTCAATCATCCTTCTATTTATGACAAACTATGGATTTAGTACGAGAAATGATATTGAAGTAGAAAATCTAGATTATAATGCTCTTAAAGAGAAAGCAATTGAAGTAAGTGAAGCACAAATGAAGGGTGCTTATGAAAAAGATAATCAAAAACAACAAGAACCTGTTTCACCTCTACAAGAAGAAGTTAAAGGTTTAATGAATATTACAAATCAATTAGGAAACGATAGTAATGTTGGAAAAGTTGAACACGCTGCTCGTGAAGTTAATATCGTCGGCGCATCAGTTGAAGACTTTATGCCTTTATCAAGTGGTCCAGTTGTAAATGAAACATTAAAACAAAATGAACCACCACAGCAAGTGCAACGACAAGTTCAACAACAACAGCCACAAGTTCCACCAGTTAATAATACTGGAATCAATCAACAACCGATGCAGACAGGACAAAATATGAATATGCAAATGGTTCAGCAAGGACAAATGCAGGTACAACAGCCTATAGTAAATCAGCAACAAGTACAGCAACAACCTCAAGTGCAACAAACTGTGGCTCCTCAAATTCAACCACAACAACCTGTTGCTAATCAACAAGTACAACAATCCCAACAAGAACAAAATGCAAATACTCATAAATTTTTATAAAGAAAAAGATGCTCAATGCATCTATTTTTTTTCTTTTGTTCCACCTTTTTTCATAAGTTTTCCTATCTCTTTAGCCAATTTTTTATTAGCTTCTTCTAGGGTCATATTGCCTACTTTAAAAGGCTTTCCTATATAATATACTAAATTTTTACTTCTAAACTTATAGTCACCACTAATTCCTACTGGCACTAGATAAGCATCGGTTTTTTGGGCCATTGAAACAGCTCCAAACTTAAATGGTAGTAAGAAAGCATCTGTTTTATTTCTTGTTCCTTCAGGGAAAAGCCCAATTGCACCATTATCGTATAAAACATCCAAAGCTTTATTTTTTGCTTCGTCATCGTGAATACTTCTATCGACACTAATACAACCAGCCATCTTAAAAAACCAAGCGTGTTTACCATCAAAATATTCTTTTTTTGCCATATAATGAATTACTCTTTTAGTAGAAACAATCATAGCACATTGATCCATTACGTGCTTATGATTGGCAGTTATTAAAATTGGACCTTCTTTAGGTATATTTTCCTTACCATATATTTTAGGATTATACCAAAACTTAAAGATTGGCCCTAAAAAAATTTTAAAAAATTTGTATCCTCTTTCTGGAAGTTTTTCTTTTGTTTTGCCCATTACTTTTTGTTTTCCTCCTCTTCTTCTGCTAGTTTTTTAAAGTCTACTTTACCTATTAAAGTTTTTGGTAAAGATTTTCTAAATTCGTATTCATAGGGTAAAGAATAATGAGAAAGATTCTTTTCACAAAGTTCTTTAATGCTCTTTTTTAAACTTGAAGATTCTTGATAACCATTCTTTAAGACAATTATAGCTTTAGCTACTTGAACTTTATATTTGTGAGGTATTCCAATAACTGTACATTTCATAACAGCTTCGTGAGATTCAATTATGTTTTCTATTTGTTGTGGATATACATTGTAACCAGAAGATATTATCATTCTTTTTAATCTACTTTGATAGAATATTATTCCATCGTCTCTTATGTAACCCATATCTCCTGTATGTAACCATAACTTTTTATCTTTATGAATTTGTAAGACATCATTTGTTTCTTTTTCGTTATTGTAATATCCCATCATTACTGTAGGTCCATTGATACAAATTTCTCCGATTTCACCATTTGGTACTTCTTCTTGAGTGTTTTGTCTTACTATTTTAAAAGTATTACCTGGGAAAGGTATTCCAATACTTCCAAGGACATTGTGTTCGCCATAAGCAAGACAAGTGGCTGCTACTGCTTCAGTAAGTCCATATCCTTGCATTACTTGAACTTCGCACTTGTGATTAAGTAAGAATTCATTTACCCTTTGACCTAGAGCTTCAGTAAGACAGTCTCCTCCACTTACAACATATTTTAGATTTGACAAGTCAAGTTTCTTATTATTAGTATTTAATAAAGCTTCAAATAAAGTTGGAACGCCAACAATTACACTTGGATTGTTCTTCTTAATTAATTTATCGAAATGTCTTGAATCAAATTGAGGAATTAAATCGACACACGAACCAATATGTAGAACTGAGTGGATTGATACACCTAGTCCAAAGCCGTGGAATACAGGCATTATGGCAAGAATTTTATCGTTTGGTTCTAGCTTATTAAAGATTATTTTTACTTGTTCAGCAAGAGCATTAAAGTTACCATTTGATAGAACTATTCCTTTAGGAGTACCCGTCGTACCACCACTATGAAGCATTACAGCAGGAGTATCTTTATCTGTTTCAAACTCTATTTTTCCGTGATACTTTGCACCCTTGGCGATAAAGTCATTCCAGTGCATATATTCACCCTTGAAGTAAGGCTTTTTAATCTTATAACTTTTAGTAAAGATATATCCGAGTTTCATTGGTATAGACATCGAATTACCAGCGGATACTATTATCGTCTTATAAACATCAGTCTCTTTTATGACACCCGCTACTTTTTCATAGCACAAATCTATCATAACCATCATAACACTGTTAGTGCTAATAAGATAATTTTTAATTTCCTGTTCACTAGATAGTGGATGGACCATACTGGCAATAGCCCCTATTTTATTAAGAGCATAAAAACTTATTACTGCTTCAGGAACATTAGGCATACAAATTGTAACGACATCACCTTTTCTAATTCCTTGACTACGAAAAGCTTTAGCAGCACTATCTATCTGCTTCATAAATTCTTTATAAGTTACAGAATGTCCAAAATAAGAGTACGCATACATTCCATCTCTATCTTTAACTTGGTCATAGATTAAATGATATATTGAACCTTCTGGTACTTCAAACTTAATATTTTCTTTTTTATAATATTCATTCCAAGGAGTTTTATTTTTCTTTTTTAAATTTAAAAGATTTAATAACTTCATAATTATACCTCTCTATTTTAATTTATCACTGAAAAAGTCCATTAACATCTGGTTATCTTTATCTAAATCTTTATTTTTTATCTTTATAGGCTCATAAAATTCAATTGTAGGTCCTTTATGAAACATTTTGTATTCCCCTTTTATTATACAAGGAACAATTGGGCATTTAGAGTCATAAGCCATCTTAACTGCCCCTATTTTAAATGGCAATATAGGGTCTTCACTCTTATTGAAAGTTCCTTCAGGAAATATGCCAATAACTTTATCATTTTTTAAATACTCGACAGCCATAGGAAGTGCTTTACCATCTTTTGTTTTTCTCTTTACTGGAATAAAGCCCATAAATTTAAAGAACCACCCGAATAAACCTTTAAAAAGTTCTTCTTTAGCAAGAAAGTGAATGCATCTTTTAGTACCTGATAAAAGCATACCACAATCGAAGTTATGCTTATGATTACACGCTAAAACAACTCCACCTTCCTTAGGAATATTTTCTTTTCCTTTAATTGTTGGTCTATACAACAAAATAAATAATCCCTTAGCAAGTGGTCTAATAAATTTATAAAAAAGAGGATCTTTATACATAAAACACGTCCTTTATACTCAATAACTTAATTATATCATAGATGTCTATTTCTACAAAATATTATTGTTTTAAGTACTTTAATAAATCTTTATAAGATACTTCTATATCTTTTCTTCCAATATCATATACTCTTTGTAAATCATCTTTAGTCTTTTTAATGGGATTTATATCTATTTTTTCACTTGGTCTTATAACAAAGATTCTTTTGTCTTTTTCTAGTTTCTTAATGTAATCTAAAGTATCATTATACATCTTGGCTCTATTTATAGATGCTTCAATAAATTTAGGATATTTTCTATAGCGATGCTTTATTCTCTTTAAATTTTTACCAAGTAATCCTTTTTTTTGATAATTTTCTGGTTGAGTAAGAACCACTACTACTTTATCGTATTTAGATTCAATTGCTTTCTTTACGGGAATACTGTCACAGACAGCACCATCTAGATACTTCTTATCATTAATTTTAATAATTCTACTATATAAAGGCATTGCAGAACTTGCCCTTAATTCTTCTAGTTGGTCAATTGGCCTTTCAATTCTAATATATTCGGCTTTTCCTGTTTCTATGTTACTAGCAACTGCATAAAATTCTTTATTGTTTTTTACAAATGTTTCTTGATCGAACGGATCTAGTTTTTTAGTTACTTTATAGTAAGCATATCTTTTATTTACAAGGTTACCTGTTAAAAGAAGAGATGATACACTTATATATCTTTTATCTGTACTATATTTCTTATTATACCTTAAGACACGATATGGTTGATTAGAAAAGTAATTAACGCCAAATAAAGCTCCTGAACTAACACCAATTATTACATCTATATTAACTTTTTTCTCATAAAGGTAATCTAGAACACCAGAAGTATATAATCCTCTTAATGCTCCACCTTCAAGTACAAAACAAACCTTCATACAATCCTCCATATATAAAATTATAAGAACAAAGTGATTTATAAATAAATCACGTCCAAACTTCACAGTTTGGTTTTTCTCCTTCATAGGATAATTCTACCC
>CANRDN010000007.1 GCA_947629375.1 uncultured Bacilli bacterium
TTTGCGTTGTCGTTGTGTTGTTTACTGTCTCTGCATTTACTTGATTTGTCGTTTGTGTATTCATTGTCGTTGTTGCACCGATGTCCATTGTTGTTGACGCAAGTCCTACACCTAGGCTTGCTACGTCACTAAATGTTGTATTTGTCGTATTTGTTGTATTTGTCGTATTTGTTGTATTTGTAGTATTTTGTCTTTGTGCAATCGTGTCATTTCCTCTTACCTGATGAGATTGAGACACATCTCTAGTTTCTAAATTAACATCCTGATTAACTCTACTTCTAGAATTTCTCTTATTACTTTGAGTGTCAAACATCGTTGTTGCTTCAATTCCCATTGTTGCTGAAACGACATCATCAGTTCTACTTGATACATCACTTCTTGTTGAAGTATCTACTACTTGTCCAACATTATTTGTCGTTTGCGTATTTACTGTTGTTGTTCTAGCATCTACTGTGCTACTTGATACATTTCCTGTTGAAGTATTTCCATTTTGGGCAACATTATTTGTTGTTTGAGTAACATTGTTTGTTTCATTTTGTCGTTGTGAAATCATTTCATCAACTCTTGCTTGGTATGCATTAAACTCTTCTCGTGACATTCCTTGTGTTGTTGTATCACTGCTTCTAAACATTGATGTTTGATAATTTATATTTCCATCTTGTTGATGTAATTGTGCTATTGCATCCGCATTTGTTGATCCTACCATTTTAGCAAGTCCATATGCTGACTGGAACTTTTCATATACTTGTCCCTCTGTTGGTCTTCCTGCTGCATCCCACTCTTTTTGTGCAACTCTTAAGTTTCCTTCTGGCGTTAATGAACTATCTAACAAACTTTGATCAACTTTTATTGTCGTTCCTGCTTTTCCTGCATTGCTATTATGCTCTAATGTATACTCCCATACTTTATTTGTATTATTTGCTTCTACATTAATATTTGTTTGGCCATTATTTGTATTTGAATTACTATTTGTAGAACTATTATTTGAATATATACTATTGGCACTGGAACTATTGCTTGGCCCTCTACCAGTGTCTGTTGATCCGTTATTATTAGTATTATTTGTTGTTGTAGTATTTGTTGTAGTTTGTTGTGTACTGTCTGTTACTTGTGGATTTCCTCTTCTTGCATTTAATTTATCAAATGCTTTTTGATTTGCCTCTACTCTTGCAGAAATTCCTTTAGCTGTTTTAGGGCTTGCCAAGCTTAATCTCTTCATCGTTACTTCGTCAAGAGTATTGCTCTTATTATCCGCAATATATTCAGCCATTGTTTTTCCGTCTCTTGTTACTTCTGTGTTTAAAGTTTCCTCATTCAAACCATTTACATGAGCAAGTGACTTAGTTTCATTTTTTACTTCACTAAATGTTTTAGCTGCAGCTAGTTTATTATGAGATTTTCCAGAAAGTGATGGTACACCATCTAAAGCGGTGTCCAAAGCTTCTTGTTGTTTAGTATCAAGACCATCTGTAATATTTGATAGTTCCTCTACAGATATATTATTTACTGCTCTATTTAATTTGACTTTTTCAGCAAGTGATAGCTTACCACCTTCACCTACTTTGTCTATTGAGCTTTGTACACTATCTTGAGCCTTAGCAGTAAAATATGATGATTCTTTTGCATTTTTAAATTCTAGGTAACTATTATATTTTTTAATTGGTTTACCATTTACGTCTACTCCTACTGTTGCTGATGCTGCTCTTGTAGCAACATTCATTCCATGAACTAAAGCAGAATTTCCAATTTGCATAGCACCTGATGTCATAGCACCTTGAACACCTGATTGCATTGCTTGATTAAATAATTCTTTAGCAGTCGCTGTTGGCTTTTCTCCAAGTATTAAATATCTTGTTCCAACATCCAAGTATTCTTGAACAAATTCCTCTGTACCCTCGCTAAGCATTGATGCAACAAAACCTTTTCCTTCAAGATTTGAAATACCAGGAATACCTCCTAATAACTTCTCAGTGAACAATTCTGAAGCACCAGTAACTCCACCATAAAAATAAGCTTGGGCTGTAGAATATCCATCTTGTTTAGCTTCTACAGCTGAGTTTCCTGCAATTGACAATGTCATTAATGCTGATGACATTGGTTGTCCGACAACTGGAATAAAGCTAACAAGTGATGGAATAACCATATTTCCTATTGATGATCCAGTATTATACCAATTTGTTATATTTCCAAATCCCAAAGTACTTTTATCTACATTTGGATCCACATAAGAAACATCGTTCATTAATTCTTGCATAAATTGTGCTTTATAAAGCATTTCATAATCTAATGCTGATTTTGTACCAGCTTCAGTATTTGCTACTCTAAAAACATCTGCTAAGCCATCAAAGAAGTTCCTAACTCCATCTTTTGTACCTTCCCAACCACTTTTAAAAAGGTCATCAACACCATAACCATCTTCTCTTAAATATTCAATATAACTTGCTGCTCTATAGGCACCAATTCTTTGATTCATCGTATTTTCCATTGCTTTTAGATATTGTTCTGCTTCTGCTTTAGATTTCGTATGATACAAATAATCATATAAAGCAACCTCTTGCTGACTCATAACCGATAATTGTTCTTCGCTTAATAAAGAGTATCCAGAAAAATCTTTACTATAATACTTTTCAAAATTAGGATTCTCCATTTGTATTTCATATGGCATCAATTTTTGTGCTTCTTTTATATTATCAATCTTTGTTTTTACTGCTGCCATCGTAGAAATCAATTGTTGATATTCTCCGTATGAATCCATTAAATTAGAATAAGAGCCCACTATAGATTCATATTGACTTTTAAGATATTCTCTAACATCTCCAGTAACTCCATAATTCTTTTTTAATCTTTCTTTAAATTTCTTTTCGTCATAAATATTACCATTCAAAAAATTTGCTGAGTTAGTATCCCAAAAATTGTTATACAAAGATTCAAGTCCAGAATCAGTCCAGCTGGCACCATTCATATAACTTTCTATCTTTGTAAATACATCATTTGCTGAGCAATAATTTATTATTTTTGTTAAGTTGTCAATGTCAAATAAAAGAGTACCACCCAAATTATATTTTATTAATTTGTCTCTATCTACTTGACTCATCCAATAAATGTCAAAAGAATCAAACAAAAAGTCTATCTGTTTGAAATCTTCTGGAGAAAAACTAAATCCTTTTCCGTATTTTTGTTCATAAAAAGTGTTTAATGATTCATATATTTCATTATAATTATCTATTATATCTTGTAGGTATTGTAATCTTTCTTCCAAAGATAAATCTTTAAAGTTACTAGATCCATCTAGTCCCATTATAGTATTAGTCATTGTTAAATAATCTGTAAATTCTTTTAAACTACTTTCCAAAGATTCTATTTTATCTATGTACTCATCACACTTACTCTTAATTTCATCTAGTTGGCTTTTATAATCTGCAATTTCACCTTGTAGTCTACTTTTTTCTTGTTGCCACGCACTATACTCTGGATTAGTTGTTCCATCCTCTAATTTACTAGGAACACTTCTTCTCTCTACTCTTTCTAATTCGTCCTTTTTTAAAAGATATTCATCTTCTGTCATCTTCATGAAGCCAAGATATTGAGACAACCCATCTACAGCTTCGCAACATGGTAATAAAGCTTCTTGAATGTTACTTTGAGTCGTTTCAAATTTTTCCATTATTGATTCAATTGCCTTAGAACTCATTGCCTCTGCTGCTTCTCCACTCCAATAATTCATTAAGTTTCTTACATTTTGGAATTCATTTACAAGAGTGTTAACATCACTAGCAAAAGAAGAAACTTTACCTGCTGTTGCTTCTTCTCCGCTTAATGAATTATAATATTCTTCATATTTTCCAATTAAATACTCGCGCTGCGCCATTTTATCACCACTAATTTACATTCATATTTTCACTATTTTCTTCTAGTTGTCTATCTAACATTGCCTCATATTGCTTATAATTTTCTAAAGTTATTTTTAAAAACTTAACATAATTTGTTAAAGCCTCTTTTATAGGTTCATAATTATTTGTTAATTCTCTATATTTTCCGTATACAGTTTCTTCTGTTTTTCCACTCCAACATTTTGTATTGTTAATTTGTTCTATATTGTTGTTTTCATCTGTAAATACATCATTGATTCGCTGAACTGATTTTTCTAAATTATTAACTATTGCTTCAAATTTACTGCTATCTGAAATTACTACATTAGACATACTTTTCAATCACATCCTCTTCTGAGACAATTTCAAAGTCTTTTTTTGCAGATTCGTCATTATCTCTATACTTGTTGTTTGATTCTCTAATAAAGTTATTTAAGCAATCATATGTATCGCTTATCGATGTCATTTTTTTTAAAAAATATGTCGCATTATCAAAGAATTGAGAAGCATCGTCTCCACTCCAAACATTTTTCAATTCACTCAATTGATTAAGCCAATAATTTATTTCTTCTTTTAATAGTTCACTATTATTTTCCGTTATATCATAAACTTCATCTAATTCAGTGTGAGTAACTTTTAGTTCCATAGTATCACCTTTTTATTTTCTAACCATTATTAATATTTTCTAAATTAATTCTTTCACCTTCAATTTGAATATCCGGATCAATTTCTTGTACATTACCGATATTTACATTTTCTAGAATTGTATTATTTATATCATAATCATCACTAAAATTAACTTGCTGTGTTTGTTCAGCACCCATTTTGTTAAGCGTTAAGGCAGCGAAAGTTTTACGAAAATCTAATTCTTTTTCTTCATTTTCAGCTACTTTCTGTTTCTCTAGAGTTTTCGTTTTTATAATACTTTCATCTAGTGTGTCATCAATATCCAATTGTGAATCTGTTTTTAATTTTCCTAAATCTTTCAAACTTATAACATAATTATCTTTAAGTTGTGGCTCATTTTGTTCATATTCGCTAACAATATTCTTTAATTTTTGATTGTATTCTAAACAACTATTTAGTTCATAATCTATTTCTGTCTGTTCATTATTGCTATTAATGCTTTGTCCATCTTCTTTATTTAAACTTCCTGTTTCATAAGAAACTTCTTGAGAAGCATCATTTTTAACAAAATCTTTTGGTATTTGTATTTCACTTGCTTTATTCGATAAAGTATTTTCCATATCAACAACTGAATCCGAGTGTTTTTTTACATTATTTCCAAGAGTTTTAATGTTACCAGATAGTCCAGTCATCTGTTTACCTATCTTATTTGCTCCAGTTGCAAATAAACCTACGCGAGTCATTGATTGTAGTTTGTCTTCTAAAGACAAGCAAGCATCTTTTATTTTGTAAGAGTTCCTATCAAGATAATTAGAAACATCATTCATTTCTTGCTCGTTTACACTTATATATCCTTTTTCCATACTTATATTTTCCTTCTAAAGATTCTTATTATCACTATTATCATTTTATATCTTTTGAATGCAAAAAGCAATAAAATAAGACTCAATGATATATTTTTTAAGAAAAAAACTACTAAGCATTTTACTTAATAGTTTATTTTATTATGCAACTTGTACATTAAGAGAAATCATACCTTTTGGAGTGTCTCCATTTGTGTTTGTATATTCACAAGTTTGGCTTATTTCAACTTCTCCTGCACTATTAGCTGTAATAATCCAGTCATAATGATTTGTATGTAAGTCAACACCCTGTGGCCAATGGTTTCCAAATTTATAATTTACATAATCTATTACATTAGAATCAGGATTTACATCGCTTTTAGCAGTTACTACTGAACCTGTTCTATAAAGGTCGTTACCATCGGCAGTTGTTCTAACTAACTGTTTAATTTGACCAGCATTGTTCGGTAATTTTACCGTTAAAATTCTCGTCTCTCCTGGCTTTAATTTTAAAACGTCTCCTTCTTTTAGTATTTGACCAGTTGTATTATCAAAACAAAGAAGTTCTTTAGCCTTTGTAGCATAATTTGGATCTACATAATAGCTACTTGCATCATTAACATCCCCAAGGAACGCTGCTTTCTTTGCTTGTATATCTGATAAGCTTTCAAGATCTGTCATAGAAGCTGTTACACTTGCTTTGGCATCCTCTATTTCAAGAGAAGTACTATTTATTTCGTTTATCATTGAGTCTATTTGACTTTCAAGACTATTTATTCTTGATAAATATGAACTTTTTTGTTCTTCATCACAGCTTGCATAAGCACTGCAAGCACTCTGCAACTCGCTCAATTTACCAACTAAACTTGATACCTTTGAAACGACACCAGATAAAATTGATACACCCTCTTCAATATTAACTTCCTGCTTTTTTAAATTAGGAATTATTGTACTTTTTATATATTCAAGTCCTTGTTCTTGCCAAGAACCCGACATAATAGTTTCCAAACTAGAAAGTTTTGATCTTACTAAATTAAGTGTACTTGTATATTTTGAAATGTAAGAATTAAACTCTTTTCCATTTAAAGCATTGTAGTATTGTTGATATTTACCATCCATAACTTACCTCCTAAGCTACATCCTGTTTTAATACTCTCAATCTGTATCCAGTATATTCGTTTCCCCAGCCGACAGCTTTTCCTGTTGTCATAAACCTTGATGAAGATGTATCCATTCTTTCAACTTTACCATCCCAGCTATCGACGATTAGTAAATCAGATTCTTGTAAATCGCTACCACTTGTTACACCTTCTTTGAATCCAACTACTGTAACAAAGTGTCTACTTGTTCCTTGCTTATTTCCATTAACTTGAAGTACAACAGGTCTTCCATTCATTATTTCATCGTAGATTTTTGATAGAACTGCTGATTTATCATCATTTATATAGTCTTGGAAGCAACTAGCATGAGCATAGTTCCCTGCAGCTGCTGCACTATCTTTATTTCCAGTAAACAAATCATATGCGTGTACATAAGAGAAAGCAAGACAAGAATCTCCATATTTAGCTGTATCAATATTTTGTCTTACACCACTATTTGAAATATATGAAGCATATGCTGATAAGTCATATTTAGTATCTGCTACTACCCAGTTGCCATCTAGCATACTTACAACTTTGGTGTTATCTCCATAAATTAGAGTATTTAATGCATCTTCACTAACTGTTGAATTATTAATATTTTCTAATACTTGTTTTTCTAATTGAGATTTTCCATCTTCTGTTGTAATATCACAGTTATTTGTGTTTACTTTTTCAAGAAGAGCTTTCTGTATTGCATCAGATTCTGCTGTTCTTTCTGTACTTAATTCAGTCGATGTATCACCGAGTATTTTCTTAAGTATAGATGTAAGTAACCCTGAATATTTTTCATCAGTTAACATTTCTATAATATCATTATTACCTTTTAACTTATATATTCTCTTTAAAAGAGCAATCGTTGTTTCACCATCGAGTTTTCCGATTAGGCTGCTAACATCTTGATCACTTATTTTAATAGGTAGACCTGCAACTATATCTGAAACATATTGACTTCCACTATATGTAGAGTTTCCTCCTCCACCACCGCCACTATAACGGCTTCCGCCACCGCCATATGAACCGATCCCTGATATTTGATCACCAATTTCTTGATCCGTTACTGTCCACTCATATTTATTACTTTGAATATTAGAATTTAGGCTTTCGTAAGACTTTACTAAAGTATCTATACCTTTTTTTAAATTATTTAATTGTGTCGTAAAAAGACCAACTTGAGTAAATGGACTAAAATCACTTAAAAGTGTATTTCCAAATCCCGTATTTAATGTTTCAACAGATTCTGTCAAAAGTGATGAAACCTTTTCATTTACATCTGAATCGTATGTAATTTCCATAGTACCTCCTAAATATCAAAGTTATCAGCGTTGCTATCAATATCTTGTGAAAGACCTTTGTCTCTTTCTTCGTAACTTTTTATCGTATTTACTAAAAAGTTATAAAAGTCTGTAAGCTTTTTTATATTTTCTGGGAAGTTTTTAGACAACTCAAAATAACTATTGTAAAATTTCATTTGATTGTTACCTTTCCAATTGTCATTGGAACCATCTATATCTTTGACACTTTTTCTTATATCTGAATAGCAATTTTCAATATCCATTATTTTTTGATTTAACTCACTTGCTAGTTCTTTTAGAACATCAGTGTCCATAACCATACTATAATTATTCATAATACTATAGACTTCCTTTCGTTATATCGCTTTTAATTACTTCTTCTTTCCATTTAGCATCCTGTTCACTATATCTTCCTGCCACTACACCAAGTGTTGCTCCTGTGCTGTAAAGCACCTCGTCTTCCTTTATTCTTTCAGCAAGGAACTTTACAAAATTTGATATGTAAACTGAAGAATCTTCACTATGCCAGTTATCATTTATCTTCTTACAAATATCCACAATGTCCATATACAAATCATTAATTTCATCAGTTTTAGTGGTAACAGTTTTACTTATTTCTCCCAATTTATCATAGTTTACTTTAAAAAACATACAAATCACCTATCTTAATATATTAAGTATATCAAATATTTTGTAAGAATACAAAAAAAAGATTAAAAATCTCTCAACAGATTATCAAGTTCTTCTTGCTCTTCTTTCGTAATCTCTTTTTTCTCTATTTTTTCTCCAAACCAAGCAGGTAACTCTTCTTTAGTTTTAACTGCGTTTTTAGAGCTAGATTTCTTCTCTGTTAATTTTTTAATCTTTTTATGTTCTTTTTCCGCAACAGCCATTGCGTCCTCTACTGTTTCTATATTTAATCTGCACCACTGGGATGCTACTGTTTCTACGTAAGCTCTTGTAAACTTATTGTTATTTACTTTTAAAACGTAGGATATCAGTACATTTACAACACCAGGTTTCATTTTTAGTTTGACCATTAAGTCCTCGATTATTTGTAATTCTCTTAATGTAGGTTCTCCTGTTTTATATTTGCTTCTTAAATAATCATATGGCGTAACATTTTCAAAAGTGTAAATCATTTTAGCGCGTTTAGAATTGTCACCAGCAGGGCTTTTTAAATAATCAGGTTGCTTTGAATATATAAGAGTTGGAAGTTTACCAGCATTGTCAAATTCATAAAAGTTTCTAGCACTTTCTATCAAAGCATTCTTATCGATAAGTCCTTTTTCATTGAGACTGTTTCTAACTAATCCTTGCATATTTAAATCATCGATATTATAAGTAAATGCTAAAGAGTTAATTAAGTTTTTTGTCTCATCTGTAAAGCACTTTTCATTTATAAGACTTTTAGGAATACTTGAAATTAATAAGTCAAAATCGATTTTTTCATCGACATTAATTGTTCCTATATTCTTTTTTATTACGTTATCGTTATCTATCATGATATTTCCACTTGTTATTGTGAAAACTGAAGAAAAACTTGCTGTTATATCTTTGTAATCTTTTAGATTTATCTTTGGTACTTTAAAGTAATTTATTAACTTGTCGAACTCCTTTTTACCAAGATTATTGTATAAGACAACACTTAGTATTGGGTGAGCAAAGAAGTCACTAACTGATAATGGTGAGTACAATAGATAGACATAGTTATTGACATTTTCTTCTTTTACATATGTCTTTAAAAGTCCTACTGCTTCAAGTTTTTCTCTTGCAATAATAATATCGTTAAGCTTAAGTTGCATCGTGCTTACTAAGTGGTGATGAGTTAATTCACTGCTCATAAATTCTCTCTTTTCTAAATCGTCAATTAACGTAAAGTATAAAGAGACAGCATTGTGACCAATGATAGGTTGATAAAGCATCGTAATTTTCTTTCTATCTTCCAATGTCAATATCGTCTTATTGACTACAATATAAGTATCTGCAGGCAAAAGTTTACCGTCCATTTAATCACCACCCTTAATTAGATTATAACACGTCTACTCTTTTAAAAGTTTATCTTTATTCTCAATATATTTATCGCATTGTTTAGCAAAATCGTAAACGAAATCGCTTGTAATATTATAAACTTCATCGATTGGAGTATTTATATCAAATATGGATACAAGTTCGACATTGTTTAAAATATCTGTCATCTCTCGTTCCCAAACATTTACAGAAACAGAATCGATAAGTTCCTTTTTATACCAAGAAAGTTGAAATTCTGAATCCACTAAATTCTTATCTTTAAAGACATTTTCTTTAAATTTATTCTTTTCTTTTTTAGTATGTAATATCGTTGAAATATATCCCATTCTTTCAAAAGAAAAGTCTTCATCTTCAAAAAATTCTATTATTTCTTTAACTTCTTTTAACATCTTAGAATGATCTTCACTATTGTAAATAAAAGAAATTTCAGATACAGTTACATTTAATTTTAGCTTTCCTTGATTAAAAATTATTAATGGTCGATCCATTTTTGTTCTATCGAAAGGAAATACCGCTGGTTGTCCAAGTTGTGGAAACTCCTTAGCAAGTTCTGCTGCTAATTGGGTATTATCAATCTTTAATCCATTAGCAAAGAATAATACAAATTGTTTTTCGTCTTTCACATTTATCACCTACAAGAAATATAATAACACATCTTAAAAGAAAAAGAAAACTAATAGAGTGACTCTATTAGTTATAAATACACTTCTTGTTTCTTCTTTGAAGGCTTTTTTGCGTCAATATCGTAGATTACTACTTTTCCTTCCCTCAAGGATTCAGGTACTTTGATGATTCTTTGATTTTTAGAACCTCTAAATTTAACCTCATAACTTTTTAGTTTTTCTACGAACCTTCCATCTACAAGAATATCAATTTCTTTTAAGAAATCCATTATGTGAGAATCAGTCTCACTTTTTTTTAACAATTGTTCATATGTATAGCCAGTATAGCACCATACATTTAGATGAACACTATGACAGTATTTAGCAAGTATACAACACGCTTCAGCTTGCTCCATAGGGTCACCTCCTGAAAATGTTACTCCAACTTCATCATCGAGAGAATTAATCTCTTTCTTTAAGTCTTCGACATCTTC
The DNA here is from genome assembly GCA_947629375.1 of uncultured Bacilli bacterium. Lineage (GTDB taxonomy): Bacteria > Bacillota_I > Bacilli_A > RF39 > UBA660 > RUG13868. Next base: position 10,900 of record CANRDN010000007.1, read on the forward strand.
TAAAAAGCCACCCTGGTAATCCCAAGTCTCTTCGTTTTGACAATTGTGACAGTGATGTGGACAACCTTGAGTCCATATTACTGCACGTATTCCTTCACCATCAACGATACTGTTTTGTTGAAGCTTACTAGCAAGTCTTATTAACATAACTAAAATGAATGTTTAACTCTATCGTGTTCTTCACATTGTTTAGCATTGTTAAATCTGTCTACTGTTCCTACAAGATATCCTGTAATTCTTCTGATTCTTTCGAATCCTACTCCTTCTCCTGTAGTTTTCTTTTCTTTTGTTGTTGCTTCCACTTCTAATTCTTTTTTCATCTTTACCTCTCCTTTTCTATCTTGAACAATCACAATCAAGTGATGTGATTTTCTCTAAACTTACGCCTTCGCCTTCACGACGGCCACACTTTGGACATACGTCCTTAATAATTCCAACATATCCACAAACTGGATCTCTGTCTACTGGGTGGTTAATTGCTCCATAACCAATTCCCTCTTCTTTCATAATTCTTACTACTTTTTCAAATGCTTCAACATTTTCTGATGTATCTCCATCTAGTTCGATATAAGAAATATGTCCAGCATTAGTAAGTGCATGATAAGGTGCTTCAAGAGCAATCTTCTTCTTTATTGTTATGTTGTAATAAACTGGTATATGGAATGAGTTAGTATAGTAATTTCTATCAGTAACTCCTTTTATTTTTCCATATATAGCTTTATCTATATTTACAAATCTTCCAGACAATCCTTCAGCAGGTGTTGCAAGACAAGTAAAATTCAAATTGTATTTATCGCTATATTCATCGCATTTTTCTCTCATATGACCAATTATTTTTAGTCCTAGTTTTTGAGCTTTTTCACTTTCACCGTGATGCTCGCCAATTAAAGCTTTCAAGCATTCAGCAAGTCCGATGAATCCGATACTTAGTGTTCCGTGTTTTAGTACTTTTCTTAATCTATCAGTATTTTTAAGTTTTTCACTATCTAGCCATACTCCTTGACCAAGTAAGAATGGGAAGTTGTATACTCTTTTATTGCACTGAATCTCGAATCTTTCAAGTAACTGATCTTTAACTAAATCAAGTAGTTCGTCAAGTTCAGCGAAGAACCCATCCATATCAGCTTTTTCTCTTTGTTTTGTTGCAATTCCATGTTTAATTCCAAGTCTTGGTAAGTTAATTGATGTAAATGATAAGTTTCCTCTTCCTGGAGTTATACATCTATCTGGGTCAACATGGTTACCAATAACTCTTGTTCTACATCCCATATAACAAACTTCTGTTGTGTAATCTCCTGGCTTGTAATATTGTAAGTTAAATGGTGAATCGATAAATGAGAAATTAGGGAACAATCTTTTAGCCGATACACGACATGCTAATTTAAATAAGTCGTAGTTTGGATCTTCTGGATTGTAGTTAATTCCTTCCTTAACTTTAAATATTGATATTGGGAAGATTGGAGTTTCAGAGTGACCTAGTCCAGCTTCTACAGCAAGTAAGTAATTTTCCATTACCATTCTTCCTTCTAGACTTGTATCAGTTCCAAAGTTTATTGAACTGAAAGGTACTTGTGCTCCTGCTCTACTATGCATTGTATTCAAATTATGGACAAATGCTTCCATTGCCTGATATGTAATTCTATTTGTCTTCTTGTAAGATTTATCAATTGCCATTGTAAATAATCTTTCAAGTGTTTCGTTATCTTTAATAAACTTTTCAAAGTAATCTTTAGTAACACCGATACTATCTACTTTATCAATTTCTCTTACTAGGATGTTCATATTAACGAATCCATCGAATCCTGCATAATCAAGTAAATCGGCAAGTGTCTGTTTTAATTGTTTTTTAAATGTTAATAGAACACCTGGAGCCATATAATAATCGAAAGCTGGAATACTTTGACCACCGTGTTGATCGTTTTGGTTAGATTGAATTGCAATGGCAGCAAGTGCTGAATAACTCATAATATCTTTTGGTGATCTTAAGTGTCCGTGTCCAGTTGAGAAACCATTTTTGAATAATTTAGCTAAGTCAATTTGCATACAAGTTGTTGTACCCATTGGCATAAAATCCAAATCGTGAATATGTATATCACCATCGTCGTGAGCATCGGCAAATCTTTTCTTCATTAAGTATGATTTAGCAAATTCTTTTGATACAGTAGAACCATATTGAAGCATAGTTCCCATTGCTGTATCACCATCGACATTAGCATTTTCTCTTTTAGTGTCGTCTTCTCTTGCACTTTTAAGTCCAAGACCTTCAAGAGTTTTTAAGAATTTATGTTTTCTTTTATCATCGAAGAACATTTCACGAGATTGAGCACGTCTTTCACGATATTCTTTAAAAGAAGTAGCTACATCGACATAACCTTTTTTAGCAAGTTCATCTTCAATCATATCCTGAATATCTTCGATTTTAATTTTATCTTCATCTTTATACTCTTTTGCTATTCTATTAATAACAGCTTGATACACTTTCTGCATATCTTTTTCAGTATAGTCAGTTCTTGTTTCTATATCGTCATCAGAAACATTGATATTGTCAAACCCTTTTTTTATAGCAAGAGCAATTTTGGCGCCATCAAAATCAACTTTCTTGCCTGTTCTTTTTACTACTTTTAAGTTTTCGAATAATTCTTCCTTCTCCATTTTTTTACCTCTTACATTTTCTACATTTGATAATTCAATTTTAATACATAGAAACAAAAAATCAATCACCTTTTTTCGCATTTTTTTCAAAACCCTTATAAAATAAGAAAATTAATTTTTTTATAAAAAGTGTAAAGCATTTTTTTGATTTTTTTTGATTTTTTTAAAAGTTAAAATTCTTACCTTTTCCTTATTTTTCAAGGAATTTTAAAAATTTTAATTTTTTTATTTTTTTAAAAAATCGATTTTTTTAAAATTTCGATTTTTTTGTTTTTTTATTTTTTTCTCTTTTTTTATAGGGGTTTTATCACAAAAAAAGAGAGACTTTTAATGGTGTAAAGCATCTCTTTTTTGTTCGTTTAATTTTGTAAATTTCTTATACATTTTTAGACAAGTTTTATTGTTTTTTTAGAACAACATATGTGCTGTGAGTATTTGTTACGACATAAGAAGTGTTATTAATTTTTATTACTGTGTCTTTAGCTAAATTAGCAAATCTTAAAACTTTTGTTGAAGCACCTGATAAAACATCATCTTCATCAATTACAGAATATTCAGCACCAGCTATAGCGTGATCTGTATCATCTAAAAGGAATATATAATATTTATAATTGTGATTGTCATTTACTATGGCAATGTATGAAGAATCGTAGATTAAATCCCCAAAACCAGATTCATCTTTGTTTTCAATTTCTACTCCATCTAATGCCTCTGCTTTAATAATAACCGCTTCACCATCTCTTGGGTCGTGTGGTAATCTATCTTCTGCACGCATCGTTCTTGCTGATTCAGCATAGTTTTTGCCAAGATCGACAAATGCTGATTTTCTTGAGCCTTGAGTAGTACTAGAAATTGATATAATTCCTACTGTAGAAATAATAGCTATAATTATTATAACTGCTATAAGTTCAACTAATGTAAATCCTTTTTTATTCATAAATCCTCCTATTTATCCATATGAACATCAACTTGTGGATATGGTATTTCAATTTTATTTTTATCAAATGCTTTTTTGACATTTTCTAACAAATTAAATTTTAAGTTCCAAAAATCACTATTTTTTGTCCACACCCTTACAGTAAATATAAGGGCACTTTCGGCGTGTTCAGTTAATCTTACAAATATTTCTTCATCGTGTAAGACTAACTCTTCTTTATCGATAACTTCGTTTAATACCTTCTTGACCTTATCTATATCACTATTATAGCTAACAGAAAAATCGATACAAAGTTTTCTTTTCTCATTAGAACTAAAGTTTTTAACTGTAGCGTTTGCTAAATTACCATTAGGAAGCACTACTTTAGTACAATCTAAAGTCTTTAATACCGTGTAGAAAATACCGATTTCTTCGACACTTCCTGATGAGGTGTCACACTCTATCCAGTCACCTACTTTAAAAGGCTTAAAGACAAGTATCAAAAGCCCTCCAACCATATTGGTAAGACCACCTTGCATTGCAAGTCCAACTGCTAAGGATGCTGTACCCAAAACAGTTACTAAGGATGTCATTGGAATGCCCAAATAGCTTAAAGAGATGATAAAAACCATACATTTAAGTGAGATATTAGCAAAGCTTAAAATAAATGTCTGTACGCTCTTTTCTAGCCTATTGAAGCCCTTTCCTCTTTTAATAAATCTAAGAATAAATTTTACTATTCTAAATCCAATAAAGAGAATTAGGAAAAAGAATAATAATTTGAACCCTAAATCGATTCCACCTTCGGTTAATTTCTCTAATAGTTTATCCATTCAATCACTTCTTTCTAAATTTAACCTTCTTAAATATTTCCATTACTAACAATATAGGGATACTTATTAAGAAAGTTTTAAAAATATCTACAAACGGTAAGTTTGTTGTTCCTAGAATACTACTTGTAATGTCATTTTCCATAACTAACATCTGTAAAATAATTGTTCCAACTACACTTAATAAGATAAACCAATTTCGACTTATTGGCAATTTGAATGCTGATATTTTTTCACTTCTACAGTTAAGTGCGTGTAAATTTTGCATAAATACCATAAGCATCATTACATATCCTCTTGCTACAGGTAAATCAAAACTTCTAAAGTGAACTAGATAAACCCAAAGAGCAAAGACACTTAGTCCCATCGTAAGACCCGCTACCAATACTTCTTGGAACATAAGCTTATCAAATATTGATTCCTTAGGACTTCTTGGTTTTTCTCTCATTATTTCACTGCCTTCCTTTTCGAAGGATAGGGCCATATCTTGTAATCCATCAGTTACGATATTTAGCCACAATAATTGAACAGCAATAAGCGGTACAGGAAGTCCTAAAAAGATTGATAAAGCAAAGAAAAGTACTTCAGATAATCCACAAGACAAAAGTAAGTATACGACTTTTCTTATGTTGTTATAAGCATTTCTTCCTTCTTCGATACCGGAAACAATTGACATAAAGTTATCATCAATTATTATCATCTTACTTGTTTCTTTTGCAACATCAGTACCACTTCCCATAGCAATACCAATATTAGCAGACTTTATAGCAGGCGCATCATTTACACCATCACCTGTTACTGCTACGAACTCTCCTTGTCTTTTTAAAGAATTAACTATTTCAAGTTTCTCAAGAGGAGTAACTCTTGTAAATATTCTTTTTGTCTTTATAAACTTATCAAAGATATCGTATCCAAGTTTCAAATTGTTCTCTATGTCATCCCCAGTTGCAACTTGGTCTATGTTTTCACAAATACCTAACTGTTTAGCAATGGAGAAAGCCGTTAACGGATGGTCTCCTGTTATCATAATAACTTTAATTCCTGCTTTTTTACAATCGTTAACAGAACTTATTGTCTCTTCTCTAATTGGGTCAATAAAGGCTACTAAACCGACGAATACCATCGGAGGTATATCGATATCGGTAATTAGTTTACCACCTGGTACTTTTTCAAGTTTTCTTGATTTAGCAAGAGCTATAACTCTATAACCTTCACTTGCCAATTTATCATTTTGCTTTGTAATAGTTCCTATATTTAAATTAGATATTTTGCCATCTACATACATCGAATCACAAAATGAAAGTATTTTTTCAAGAGAACCTTTAATCGTACAATATTTTAAATCCTCTTCTTCATAGAAAACAGCAGAATACTTCTTTTCGGATTCATAAGGAATTCTATTAAGAATCTTAAAAGATTTACCTATATTCAATTTTTCTCCAAGAGATAAGAATGCTACATCGATAGAGTCCCCTCTATTTACCCATTTGCCATTTACTTTTTCTAGGCTTGCTTCATTGTTAATTACTCCAAGTTTACCAATTTTAATGGCATCATCTATTTTAGCATCCTCTATTTCTACAACTTTTCCTTCATCGTTATAGCCACTTCCTTCTACTTCAAAAGTAGAGCCATCCGGTAATACTATTTTCTTAGCTGTCTGCTCATTAACTGTAAGAGTACCCGTTTTGTCACTTGCAATAACTGTACAACTTCCTAAGCTTTCCACAGAATTAAGTTTTTTTACAACGACGTGTTTTTTAGCCATCTTACGAGATCCAATTGTTAAAGCAAGAGTAAGTGCAAGAGGAAGTCCTTCGGGCATTGCTGATACTGATAAAGCTACAACGGAAATAAATACTTCATTAAAGTCTTGTCCTTGCAAAAGCATAACAATAGTTATGATAACGGCAATTACTAAAACTAGCATTGTAATTTGTTTTGATAGTTTTTCCATTCTAACAGTAAGAGGACTCTTTTCACTTTTAGTTTCCACAACTTTGTTAGATATTTTACCAATTTCTGTATTTACACCCGTTTCAACAACAATACAAGTAGCTCTTCCTGTTACAACGGAAGTACCACCAAATAACATATTAGTTCTATCGGATAATCCCACAGACGAAGTTAATATTTCTTCATTTTTAATGGCTGCTACGCTTTCTCCAGTTAATACAGATTCATCGACTGTCAAATTGTTAGAACTTATTATTCTTAAGTCCCCTGCTATTTTATCTCCGGACTCTAAAAGAACTATATCACCAACTACTAAATTTTCAGAATCTATTATCTTTTCTTTGCCTTCTCTAATTACTTTAGATTTAACTTTAATTAGATTTTGAAGAGCGTCGGCTTCTTTACCTGCGTTCCACTCTTGAATTGTACCAAATATCGCATCAAGCATAATTATAAAGACTATTGCTATTCCATCTACTATTTCATTAGCTATAAAAGACACAATAGCTGCAAAAATCATTACAAGGACAATAGCACTTTTAAATTGTGACAAGAATATTTTTAAAAATCCATCTTTCTTTTCTTTAGGAAGAGCATTCTTTCCATATTTATTAAGTCTTTCTTCAACCTGATGATTATTAAGTCCATTAATACTACTCTCAGTATAATTATATATATAATTTACATCTAATAAATGCCATTCATTTTTCATATTTTCTCCTATAGTATGATTATATCATTTACATTAAATAATGGCAAAAAAAAAGAGCATAGCTCTTAATTTTGCATTTTTATTATGCAGCTCCATAATCAGAGTTAAGCAATTCATTAGCTCTTTCTTCGATTTTCTTATCAGCGCTTTCATAAGCAGCTGCAGTGTTATCTAAGAATGTAGCATAATTGTTAATTGCAGTATAGAAATCTGAGAATTTAGCAGATAGACTTGTATATCTAGCTCTTAAATTTTCAGCTGCTGCACTTTCCCAAGAAGCTGCTGTTCCATTAATTGTTTGAGTTGCTTCATCAAGAGTTGCACTCATGTCATTAACATTTTTTCTTAATGAACTTGAAGCATTACGTAATTCAACTGAGTTTACTTGCATTCCATCCATAAAATATTCCTCCTTTACAATTTCTGAAATTATAAGTTACTAGCTTGTTGAGCAATTTCTGCTTGTAACTTCTCTAAACTATTTGCTGTTTCTTGTAAGAATACACCATAGTTACCAATTACTTGTCCTAAAGCATTGATATTCTCCTTGTATCCATTTACAGTATTAGCAAATTGTACATTATCGCTTCCTTGCCAATTTGCTTGTAGATTGTCTACAGTTTCATATAGACTTTTAACTGATCCAAGATAAGATTCAGCATTTCCTACTAAACTCTTTCCTGCAGTTCTGATTTCTTCTGGGCTTGCCTTTAAAACCATTTATATTCACCTCCTTGAATATATATAAATAGGTAGAACATTAGCCTCACTATTCTTATGTATTAATCGTATTATATTTTTTTTATTTTGTCAATTTATTTATAAAACATATAACACTTTTTTACATTTTTTACTTTTTAATTATCCATTTTCTTGTGGTGTAGTTGTTGTTTCAGTTTCTCTAGGAACAGATATTTGTTTTAGTTGTTCCACAAGATTTTTCTTGAATTCAACTTCTTCTTGATCAGAATATCCTCTTGCAAATACTTTATCAATTTGTTCGTTGTTGAAGACACATACTTCGTTATAGTTTAGGAATCCTTCAGGATATGTACATCCACTATAATCGAAAATTGTATCTCCTGTCTCTGGTGACATACTAGCAAAACCAGTAATCATAAGCCTTTTTGTTGCACCCTTAAGTAGAACAACAGTTCCTATAGGTAAATATTCTTCTTTTTCTAACTCTTCATTCATACTATTTCTCCTTTTAATTCTCTATATTTTTACTTATTTTATTAAGTAATAATACCAACATTATTTTTTTAGCATTGACAGGTTAATCTCTATTTGTGGAGTGGTCCACAAATGTTTTATGATACATTAAACGCTGAAGTTGCTGCATCAGTTGGAGCACCATTTAATGATGCTGGCATATGATACATTCCATCTGCCGTCATACTTCCTGCTGATAAAGCAGCTGGATCAACGTTAAATGCTGAAGTACCATCTATTGGTAGGTTGTTAAATGCTGATGATGCTGCATCGGCTGGAGCACCATTCAATGCTGCAGGTGTATGATACATTCCATCTGCCGTCATACTTCCTCCAGTAGTTAATGTTCGTGGATCGACACCGATTGCTAGATCTCCATCACTTCCTGGCATATTGTTAAATGCTGATGATGCTGCATCAGTCGGAGCACCATTTGTATTAGCAGCTGGATGGTATCTTCCATCTGCCGTCATACTTCCTCTTGATAATTTATTGGCATCAACTGTTGAAGCTAAATCTCCATCTGCAGGAGTTCTAGTTGCATCTCCTGCACCACCATCACCTGATACTCGTGTAGCACCTGTTGCGCCACTATTGACGTGGAACAATCTATTAAATGTACCACTTGCAGCTGCATCAGCTCTATTCAACACTTGGAACGCCCCAGTTGTACCAACAGTTCTATTAATGAAATTTGCACCTCTTTGCATCATATTACCAGTAAACCTTAATGGAGATGTGACAATACTAACAAGTTTTCCACCTAATCCATGAGCATCCTTAAATGGAGTTGTAATTGCCTTGGCAGCTGCATTATAAACTTTTCCAATTACTGTTGTACTACCAGATCCTGTTGCCCAACCTGCAAATTTTGATGCAATGGCTTGTCCAGCTTTTCCTAATGCATAAGAAGCAACTCCAGTAACAGCACCAGTAAAGAATGATCTTCCAATTCCGTTACCAGCTTGTAAATTTGATTCCATACTGTTACCTGCAATAGATACGGCAGAAAGTATAGCACCTCCACCTGTTAACCACAATGCACCATGAGCAACAAGTTCTCCAGCACCTCTTCCGAGTCTTCTTCCACCGGATGCAAGATATGCATCTCCAGTTATTCCAGTAATACCAGATGTTATATCCATAAGTCCTGCTGCAGTTTCTGCTGACAAATCTCTAGCAGCAAAATCTGCTATTGCTTGTCCTGCATCAGCATTAAACCATGACACAACTCCTGCTAAAGCAGTTGCACCTACATCGAGGATTCCTTCTGCAACATGAGCAACACCTTCAACAGCTCCAACAACAGCACAACCTGCTTGTTGAAGTATATTAAGATGAACTTCTGGATTTGCTTGTTCCCAAGCCTCTGCATTAAATTCATATTGTTCTTCATAAGTAATGCTAGTACCAAGGGAACCACCGTTTTTCATATTACCAGCTACTCCAAATGCAACAGAATTGATAGCACTTGACATAGCTGCTAACTGTGCTTCACCTTTTTTGTTCAAGTGATCAATTCTTTGATTTGCTCTATCTATTTTGGCTTGATCATTTTCTATATATTCATCTGTAAAAATTTCTCTAATGGCATTCCAAACTCTTTGCCAAAATGATTCTTTCCAATTCTTACCATCATTAATAAGTTTTACAATCTCACCAATTATTTCTTGACCAGAATCATTACCTCTTACTTCATCACCATTTGAAAATAAATTAGTCAAATCTCCATCTACATGTGATTTTACTCTCTCAGTACCATCTTTAGCCAAAGTCAAACAACTTTTTAAAGATGTAATTTGTGAATCACTTCCAGCAGTCGTAAAACCATTAATTGCCGAATCAATAGAATTTATGACTTCACTTAGTGTATTAGAAATATCACTTTGTTTGCTTCTCATATTTGAGAAACTACCATCGTATACACCTTTAAATGTCGACAAATTGCTTGATAACGGATGTAAATCTGCCATAAGCACACTCCTTTCTGCTAGTTATTAATACTATAACTATTTATATTTGATTCTACTGAAGAGATGCCACTATTATCTGCTTCAGTATACTTATCAATTACTGAATTAATAAATTCTTCATATTTTTGATTTTGTGCTTGTATTTCAGAAAAAACTGCTTGAAATGTTTCGATTTGTCCCATGACAATATCACTTGCATTTCCTTCCCATGATGCTTTGGCATTTGTTGTTGCTGTTTCTATTTCTGAAAGTAAAGTAGTCATTTTATCCATTTCAGCTTTAAAAGACGACAAATTACTTGCAAGAGATTCTGAAGTTATTGATATATCAGCCATATTTGTCCCTCCTTATCCTAAAAATGAATACAAATCTGCACATCTATTATTATAATTAGTAGAACAATTTTTCACGCAATTTCCAAATTCAAGAAGTGCATTTTCTACTGCTTTTAAATTAGTAAGATAGGCGTTGGCATTAGATATGAAATTTTGTGCATCATATCCATCCCAACTTCCACTAACAGCAGTTATTATATTTTGCATTTGAGTAACTATTTCACTGAAACTTTTAGATTTTTCATCTAAGGTCGTTCCATAACCTTTTAATTTTTCTGTATCAACCACAACATTTGACATATTAAACCTCCTATTAACCATTTACATAGTTTGTTTTACTTGTATTAGCGTTTGTACCCGTTGCTGTAGATGTATCTGTAGTAGTTCCTGTACTTGCAGTTGTACCAGTAGTTGTATTTGTTGCTACTGTTGTACCTTCTGTACCTGTAACTTCTGTTGCTGTTTCTTTAAATTCTGTATTGTATAAGTTTTTAGCAACTTTTTGAGAAACAGATGAATCTGCACTCTTAAATATAGAACCTACATCTTTAGCACTTTCACTATTTTTTAAAGCATCCTTAACCTTATCAGCATATTGAGAATCAGTAAACAACTTATCAGTAGTCGTATTATTCTCTTTAGCTAAAGCATCCATTTCTGCTTTAAAGCTTGTAACAGATGTTTCATCCATTCCATATGCTTTGTAGTTAGTACCATCATACATTTGAAGAATATTTGGTCCCATTCCTTCTTGAGAGAATTCAGATGTTAAATAGAAGAATGAAGCGGATTTTCCAAGAGACATAACTGCATCTTTCATTGTTTCTGCGTAAGAAGGATCCATAAGTAAATCTTCATAAGGGATTTCAGTTTCTTCTGTTATAAAGTCTACAAAAGATCTAACTATTTCGACATCTTCATCTGGTAATTCATAGACTTCGTCTCCATCATATAATTTTAACAAGTATTCTTGTACTTCTTCAGGCGACAAGTCTTCCCATCCACCAAATAAATCAACTATATTTTTAAACTTAGCTAAAGTAGTTTTTAGTAATTCAGAGTATTGAGGATCTTCAAGAAGTTGCTCAACAGTTATATTGTTTTCTTTAGCTATTTGATCCAAATATTTATACATTATTCCCAAAGTCATAGGGTTAAGATCGAAGACATCAGGGTCTCCTCCCTTAAGTAATTTTTCAACATATTGACGAACAATTGTGCTATCTAAATCTTTTATTTGATCCTTAAATTCTTGTGGAATATAAGGCGAATCCATAATCATTTGTTTTATTTCATCAGCATATTTATCGTCTGCTACTAGAGTATCAAGTGGTGTCTCATGTTGATGAGCTAATTCAATTAATTGACCAACATATCCATCAAGGTCAGATAAATTCATATCACTTAATGATGAAGTATCTAGATTTTCAAGTTCTGGAGAATCTCCACCTATTATATCTGGTGGTACAACTGTACCTGGGTCTTCACCACCACCTACTTGATTTCCACCGCCACCAGGTGATTCTGGTCCTGTTGGGTTATCTCCGCCCCCGCCAGGTGGATCAGGATTGTCTCCACCTCCACCAGGTGGATCAGGATTATTTGGGTCATCTCCGCCAGGTGGATTTGCTGGGTCATCAGGCTGAAAATATGCTACTGCAGCTGGATAGATATTATTTTGTAAGAATTGATAAATATCTGATACACTCATGTTCAATTCATTTATAAAAGTAGTACCTAAATCCGGATTACATTGTGTCAGCGGATTAAAAGGGTTAGAATTCAAGCTTTGACAAACCAAATTCAACTTATTTATTCCTTGCAGTAAAGTATCACAAGCCGCCTGTCCTGCTTCAAGACTATTTATTTTTATTTCAGCCATAAAAACACATCCTTTATCTTTATATTTTGTTTAAATTAAAATTACTTCTGTACCATTTCTTATATCAGTATCTTTTACTGTCAAATTTATATTGTAAGGTTTGCCAGTTGCTTTACTATACAAAGTTGCATCTTTCTTCATCGGATAATGTCCACCAGATAACTCCGATACCGCCTTAGCAAGTATCGAAGTCACTTTATGGATTTTTTTTCCAATTGGTATATAAACTTCATATCTTTCTTCTATTAAAGGAACTTCAACTATAATAAATACTTTATTCATTATCTTCATCTCCATTTCCTTCTTCAAGCAATTTGATTAATACTGGCATACCTCTTTCAACAACATAACCGAACTTATTACCAATTTCATCATATAAGTCTTTTGTTGTCTTAGTAAGTTTAATAGAGAACTGGTTAGCAATACCATCACCAACCCAAATTCCTCTTGTATTATTTACGGTACCTCTATACCAATCATCATACTCTACCTTTTTAAACTTGTCAACGGAATCGACAAGCAGGAAGCAATATTTGTCAAGTTCTTTTCCAAGCTCAAACATCTTTCCAAATAGCTTTTTATTCTCAGGTGTAAGCTTTGTCATAAACTTATCCAAACCTGAAATAATTATTACTGTAGAAGGTACACTTGCTATAGAATTCTTATCAAAATTGCTGTTTTGGAAAGCATCGTGAACACTTAATACTTCATCATAAATCTTCTTAAATGAGTCATCATAATTGTTATTTATTAATTCACATTTTTCTGCTTTTGTAGTATCAATTAGTTCTTCTGTATCGATACCAATAAATCTTGTTTCACCAAGTAAGCTTATTTCTTTACCAAGCATATTGACAATTGGTTTCAAAATTGTAATGTCAAGTGATGTCAATAAAGTAATATAACCTTTCCTCAAGTCAACTGTAGATACATCCAAACTTTTCTTTTCGATACCAACAGGTAATTTGTTAAGTCCTTCAAAGGCATCTCTAACATAATTAAATGTAACTTTTTCAGGTAAGATTGGAACGCCTTTAGCTCTAAATGTAGTGCTGTTTCTCAACTCTTCACAAGTTTGTCTAATTGTATCATTCAATTTTTCTTCTTGCGTTATTGATGCAGTTTGGAATTCATAAATAGAACCTAAATTAATTAAACCACGACCTACTATATCTGAAGGTTTTGTTCCTCTTACATTTCCAAGAATAGATGAATAATCACTCTCATCATTTAATCTTAGTACAAGTTTTTGAGAGAAGTTTTGAGCAAGTCTATATCTAATCATATTACTTGCACTTGTTGTAAATAGGAAGAAGATTCCATACTTACTACCTTCACGAGTAAGTTGTAAGATAACATCTTCATAAGTTCCATATACTTCGTTAAATGCTTCATAGTTATTGATAATAACGACATATGTTGGAACTGTTTTTCCACTTTGCTTAATATAAGTTTGATAATCTCCACTGAAGTCTGAGAATAATTTCTTTCTCTTATCTACTTCACCTTTAAGCATTTTGAATAAGTTATTAATTTTTTCTGAATCATTAATATATAAGATGTCTCCAACGTGTGGTGCCTTAGAGAAAATTCTAAGTGATTCTGCGCCAAACTCTAAGATATAGAAGTTAACTTCTTCTGGTTTATGATTAGTAATTGTATTGTAAATAATTGCATTTAACATCTGTTCTTTACCACTACCAGCAGAACCATAAACAATTGTATTTCCTTCTGTTGAAAGAGGAAGTGTCAAGATTCCTTGTCTTTGGTTAAATGGGTCATCAAATTCTCCAATTACTGGTGCAATATTGAATGGCTCATGAACATAATGATATTTTTCTGTCAATTTATCAAGATAAATTATTGCTGGTATCTTATCAAGCCACAATTGTTTTATCTCAATTTTTTCTCTTTTTGCTACATCTGATAAATATTTAACGATATTAGTAAGTTGCTCTCCTTGAGCTGCTGCCTTATCTGTTCTAATTTCATCAGATTCTTTTACAACGTAACCAATGTTATTAACAAAGTTCATTGCTGTATCAATTTTCTTTTTAACTTTTTCAGTTGGGAAATAAGGAGCTCCACTCCAAGCAGACTGTCCAAGAGCAAAGAATTCATTATAACCAACTTGTAAGTAGAATCTACCAGTTTGTTTAATCATTGCAGCATCTGGTACTTTAATCATATCGTTACTATCTGCTTTATCTTGAACTTTTAAACAAACTCTAAATCTTGCGTTTGACCAAATCTGATCGTTTACAACACCACTAGGTTTCTGTGTTGCAAGGATTAAGTGAACTCCAAGGGAACGACCGATACGAGCAGCACTTATTAATTGATCCATAAATTCTGGTTGCTGAGCTTTTAATTCAGCGAACTCATCGGAAATAATCAACAAGTGTGATACCGGTTCTCTTACTAAACCTTCTTTGTAGAACTTCTGATATTTATAAATATCGATAGTACCTTCATTTAAAGCTTGTCTTGCTTCGTTAAAGACTGCTTGTCTTCTTCTTAACTCTGATTGAATTGATACTAAAGATCTATTCATCTCAAGAGTATCAAGGTTTGTGATAGTTCCTGCTAAGTGTGGAAGTTTAACACCTGTATCTTCGTTTTTAAATGCTCCAGCAAGGCCTCCACCTTTATAGTCGATAAGTACAAATGATACATCATTTGGGTGGTAGTTAACTGCTAAAGATAATACATAAGAAATTATGAATTCTGATTTACCTGAACCAGTCATACCTGCGATTAATCCGTGAGGTCCATGAGCTTTTTCATGAATATCTATCTTAAATAACATTCCGTGAGAATCGATTCCAACAGGAACTTGTAATGTTGATGTTGGGTTACTCATCTTCCAACGATATGTACAGTTTAATTGTTCAACTTTACCTACCCCATACATTTCAAGAAAATCGACAACATTTGGTAAATTATAGTTATCTTGAGCAAATTTAATAGGTATATTTGCAACTTTCTTACAGCAAGCAATAAAGTTCCCTTGAGTGTAATTATCGATTGCAAATTCTTTTTGCTTATCACTAGTAAGTTCGCTTTCAAATACGGCACCATTTCTTCCACTTATACTTAAGAATGTTGTACATTCATTTGGAAGTGTTGATAAGTTTTCATTTAATACTATTACATTCATACCAATATTGTTTTTTAGTTTTAACATACGAGACATAACTGGTACATTTCTAGATGTTTTATAGTTATCCGTAATAAGAATGTAATATGGGCTAAATGATTTAAAATCTAATTTATCATCTTCAGTTCTTGCTTCTAATGTCCTTTCAAGGAAACCACTTAATTCGCACATTTCCTCATAGTTAGTTGCAAAGAATCTCATCTGTTTGTCATTACTCCATACATGAGGTAAAATTTTAGCAAAATCCCACTCTGATTGAGTCTTTTCATCTACAAAGAATACAAGTTTTACATCTTCATAGCTGTGGAAAGTGATTATTTGAAGTAATAATTGTTTAATAAATTCACGAGTTTCTTCACTTTTACCAACTACACCTAATATGAATTTTTCAGTCAAAGATATATTTATTGGAACATCAGTTAAGTCTTTTGATTTATTAACAAGAGTATTAGTAATCTCTTTTAAATCATCTGTATCCATTGAGAAATGTTCTTCTGGATATTTGATATCAAGTTCTACCGGTCTATTTCCAATACCTAGTCTTAAATCCAAGAAGTCAGAGTGATCTACTTTTCTTTCCCATAACTGTCTATTCTTAGTTAAAATAATTTTTTCACATTCTTCAAGTGTAATATAGTTTTCTATCAAGATTTGTTTTTGTTTCTTCATTATAAGGTCAATTTCGTTTCTTTTGCCCTCAACATAAGCACCATATTTTTCTCTTCGTTCTTGCTCGTATTCTCTTTTCTTTTTCTTTTGATGTCTCTTTGTAAGAGTTGGCCACAAGAACATTGACATAAGCATTCCAAATCCCATTACTAGAGTTGGTAAGCATTGTTGCCATGTTTTATCACCACTTTGAATTGTTTCCAAAGTGTTCATTAAGCTTAACATTGAACTCATTCCCATAGTAATTTGAGGTCCAATTGTTAAGATAGCTGGCGTATCATCTTCTTGCTGTTTTCCAGGAGGAGTATCGATATTCATTTCTTCTTTTTCAATTATTGTTCTAAATCTTGGTGATCTATTGAAGTAATCATTTTCTTCATAAACTTCAAGTTCATTATTTTTCTCTTCGTCTGTAGGTTCAATGGCAATATTTGGCTTGTTATATAAATTAAATACATCCCCACTATACTTTGCTCTATCAAACGGATTGTTAGTAATTAAATAATTTCCTAGAACTATTATTTTTAAACCAGTTATAAAAATAATATCCCCATGATTCAATAATTTTGTTCCAAGAACTCTTTCATTGTTAACATAAGTTCCAAATTTACTGTTTAAATCTGTAATTGCCCAATTACCATTGTTATATGTTAATTTTGCGTGTTCCTCGGATACCGTAGGAAGATTGAATATAATCTTACACAATTGACTTTTTCCAATTAAGATTTCACAAGGATTTTTAATCTCTATTTGAATATTGTTCTCATCATAAACAGGGCAACAATAAAGCAACGCTATTTCTTCTTGTTCAATCTGAATATAGTGAAATGTGTAATTTGTTAATTCTGTTTCACTTATAATTCTATCTTCTTCTATTATCTTGTTATCATTGTTACTCTTAAGTACCCATTTCCCATTTACATCTTGAATACTAAGTAATTTTCTTTCATTACCATTTTTGTCTCTATCTGAAACCCAATATGTTCCATCGACAGCTAATGGCAATGAAACTGAATATATTCTCTCCTTTTTAATTAAAGAAACTAACATATCAATTCACCATCTTCCACTATTATCACACTATTTTACTCTAATGATATAATAACATTTTTATCAAATCAAATCAATCAAATTTACACAAAATAATTATTAAAAATTTATTTTCAAATTAAAAGAAACGCCAAAGCGTTTTTAAATATTTGCTAAAATAAAATCATATGCTCTTTTATTATATTCTTTTAAATGTGAGTCTTCCATTCCTGCTTTAAACTCATTTCTTGCTTTTTCAAAAGCCTTTTCGAAAGATTCACAATAGTTGTTAACTATTTCAAATTTTAATTCTTTATTTTCATCTTCAACTGTTTTAGCAATCATTACTTGTCCTCTCAATGCTTCAGGAAATAATGGATGACAAGTAAATAGTGTTGAATTTACATCTTTGTAACCTTTGGTTGTTGCTGTACCAGTATTAGAGTGAATAATCGCTAAAGAACCATTCTTTCTATAAGTATTTCTGACACTTGCTTTCATAACATGAATTGGTATGCTTGCAAGAGTATACCTATTAAAAACTGGTTTATGAAAAGAGGACATTGTTCTTTCTCTTAAATCTATCTCAGAGCTTGGATTATCAAAGTGGTAGATATCAGAATAAGAGTTATCAGAATATTCAATACCATTTTCGTCGTAAAATTTTAAAGCATAATAAGTCTCTAGTTTGGATTCATATTGTAATCCTGTTCTAAGATTATTCTGTTCTAGTAAATTTCTATCAAAAAGGACTCCCTGGTTGTACTCACAAACTAAATCTTTGTTATCTAGATAAATAACCGTCCTAATAAAAGCTTTGTTTTTACCATTGAATGCAGGATTGCTACAATCGACGATAGGACTGTAATTATTCAATGTAATAGATTTTTTATCATCTGCTATTGTAACCGTAAATTTAACATCACCTGTTTTATAGAACAAGTAGTTAATCTCCTTATATAGAACTTCTTCAAATTTAGGATTATTTACTAAAGCACTATCAAGTTTTACTTTTGCATCTTCAATAGTATTTCTTACAAATTCCTTTACTTCAAGAATATTTTTAAGTCCTTCACTTTCACCAGTCATAATCACACACTCCTCTATTCTATTAAATAGTATAACACACTTTCTTTATTTTTGTATAGAAAAAAATAAAGCTCAAAATAAGCTTTACTTTTTAACTCTTTCTATATCTACTTTTACTTCAATACCATTTAGGTCAAGTACTTCTCCACTATTTTCTTTTTCAATTAATTCAAGAGATAATGTTTCATTTTTAATCATTTCTACAAAGTCTTTAATTGCGTGTTCAAACTTTTCATTTTTCTCATAATAAAGTTTAATTCTATCGACGATATCGAAGTCTTTATTTTTTCTCATCTGTTGAACTTTACTGATTAATTCTCTTGCAATTCCTTCGTTTACAAGTTCATCTGTTAATACTGTATCAAGTATAATGAAGTTATTTCCTAAGTTTGCAGCATTAAATCCTTCACGAGAATTGATTCTTATATCGACCATTTCTTTATTAAGAGTGTACTCTTTATCTAATGTAACCTTAATTTCATTTCCATTAGATAAACTTATTATTTCATCTTGACTAAGTTCATTTAATTTTGTAGTTAAATCTTTGATGTTTTTACCAAAGACTGGGCCACATACTTTAAAGTTAGGTTTAATTGTAAATGTCATATATTCACTTAAATCTTTAGCATACTTTATCTCTTTGACATTTAATTCTTCGACAATTAAAGACTCTAAATCTTTAATTGTATTCTTAACTTTGTTATCTAGTACTACTTCACTTATTGGTTGTCTAACTTTAATCTTAGCTTCTTCTCTTGCGTTTCTTCCAAGAGAGATTAAGTCTCTTACTAAGTCCATCTTAGTTTCGATTTTTTCATCGACCATTTTCTTATCGTAAACCGGATAATCAGCAAGATGAACTGATTTTTCACCAGTAAGTTTTGTATATATTTCTTCACTTGTAAATGGTACGATTGGAGCGATTAATTTACATACTCCACATAAAACTTCATAAGTTGTCTGATATACTGCTTTCTTACTGTTATCTAACTTGCTACCCCAGAATCTTCTTCTATTTCTTCTAATATACCAGTTAGATAAATCTTCATTTACAAAGTTATTTATTGCTTTAACTGCTTTATAAGCATCATAAGAATCCATAGATGTTGTTACTTCAAGAATTAGTTTATTATATTTTGAAAGCAACCATTTATCGATATCCTCAAGGTCCTTATACTCTACCTTAAATTTTCTTGGGTCAACCTTATCCGTATTAGCATACATTTGGAAGAAGGTATAAGTATTCTTTAAAGTATTGAAAAACTTTGATTGAACCTCTTTTATTCCATCTTCATCAAATTTAAGTGGTGTCCAAACTGGACTTGTTGATAACATATACCATCTAGTTGGATCTGCTCCATAAGTTTCGATACATCCGAATGGTGATACAGCATTTCCTTTTGATTTATGCATTTTTTGACCATATTTATCAAGTATTAAGTCATTAACAAGAACATTCTTGTAAGGTGCTTTTCCCATTACGAATACTGATATAACTATTAGAGCATAGAACCATCCACGAGTTTGATCTATTCCTTCACAGATAAAATCTGCTGGAAATTGTGATTCAAATAATTCTTTGTTTTCAAATGGATAGTGGTATTGAGCAAAAGGCATACTTCCTGAATCGAACCAACAGTCCATTACTTCTTTAACACGTGTCATGTTTTTTCCACATTTTTGACATTTAATGTGTACATCATCGACATATGGACGGTGTAATTCTATATTTTCATCGATTTTTTCCACTGCTTTTTCTACTAATTCTCTACGAGATCCGATCATCTCATCGTGACCACACTCACATCTCCATAAAGGAATTGGTGTACCCCAATATCTATTTCTTGATATTGCCCAGTCATTTAAATTCTCAAGCCAATTTCCAAATCTTTTTTCCCCAACATATTGTGGAAACCAGTTAACTTTTTTATTTTCTTTGATTATCTTATCTTTTAAATCTGTTACTTTTATATAGATACTTGGCTTAGAATAGTAAACAAGTGGTGTATGACATCTCCAACAATGTGGATAATTATGTTCTATCTTTTGTTTCTTAAATAGTTTATCTTCACCTGATAGATATTTAATTATATCTAGTTCTAGTTCCTTTTCGACAACTAGTCTTCCCTTCCAAGGTCCTTCTGTAAAGCATCCATTTTCATCGACTGGATTTAACACTGGTAAATCATATTTAAGACCTACTTCGTAGTCATCTTGACCAAAAGCAGGAGCAATATGAACGATGCCAGTACCATCTTCCATAGTAACATAGTCAGCACATACAACATAGAAAGCTTTTTTATTTACTTTTAATATTGGTAAGAACTGTTCGTATTCTCTTCCTTCTAAGTCTTTTCCAAGATACTCTTCTACTACTTCGTAGTTATCTCCTAAAACCTTATTAGCAAGAGCTTTTGCTACGATAAAGTTATATCCTTTAGAAAGACATTTAACATATTTTTCATTTGGATTTACACACGCAGCAACATTTGATAAAAGTGTCCAAGGAGTTGTTGTCCATACAAGTAAATAAGTATTTTCTTCATCTTTCATTTTAAACGGAACAGTAACAGTGTTTACACTTACCATTTCATATCCTTGAGCTACTTCGTGACTAGCAAGTCCAGTACCACATCTTGGACAATAAGGAAGTATTTTTAATCCATCATAAATTAAGCCTTCATCGAAGAACTTTTTAAGTATCCACCATTCAGTCTCAATATAAGAGTTATGATAAGTTACATATGGATTTTCAAGATCGATAAATTGTCCCATTAAATCTGTGAATTCTCTAAATGATTTTTCATTTTTCCAAACACTTTCACGACACTTTTCATTGAATTCTTTTATTCCATATTTTTCGATATCACTTTTACCAGTGAATCCTAGTTCTTTTTCTACTTGAACTTCGACAGGCAATCCGTGAGTATCCCATCCTACTTTACGAAGTACTCTATTTCCCTGCATCGTCTTATATTTACAGAAAACATCTTTTAAAAGTTTTGCAAGCATATGGTGAATTCCTGGCATTCCGTTAGCTGTTGCTGGTCCATCGTAGAAAACGAAATTTTTACTATTCTTTCTATTTTCGATAGTCTTCTCTAAGATGTTCATCTTTTGCCAATTTTCACTTATTTTCTTTTCAACTTCACTATTTTTTCCCTTTTCCAACTCTTTAAACATAAATATCACCCTTATTTTTATTTTTTATTACTATATAAAACTTTTCTTAGCTTTTTATCACAATTAATGTTACTGCTTGCTCTCGTTTCAGTAACTCCCTTTTTTACACTTTTCATTCCTTGTGCATATTTTGCACCATAATCAATTACTGGAACAACTTTATAACCAAAAATTGCACTTCCAGCCATTTTAAATCCTTTTACTGCCATAATTAAACCTCCTAAAATAAAAAAAACGATATATTCCAAAGGACGAATATACCGTGTTACCACCTTATTTCATAGATAATCTATGCACTCATAACTATAACGCGTTACCGTTTTTATCTTATCCATAAAACGCATCGGAAGTGATCTTAATTAAATATGACTTACGAATTTGCACCAACCATTCGCTCTCTTTAAGCTTTCTTTAATTACGTCTTCGTCATTTGCTGTTAACAATTAAGATTATATTACAAACGGATTGAATGTTCAAGAAAAAATTATAAAATCAAATTCTATTGATACCTGTTAAATAATATTTTCCATTTTCTCTTATAAATGAATATCTAAATGTTGCTACTTGTTCTTTCTTTAACTTTTCATAACTATTTGCAATAACTGGATATTCACTACTAGGACCACTATGATAATTAAAAGTCATTGCACCACTTGCATCTTTGCTGTGATCAATATAATAAGCTTTCTCATATACATAAAGATAATTACCTGCAAATTCTTTATTGTAGAATTCTACTTTTATACCACCATTATCAAAATTATAACCACTGCAATTTGATATCTTAACTCCAAAAGTTTTATTTGAAGCATTATAAGTAATAGATAATAATCCGTTTTTTGTTTTAAAAGATTTTAATTCATAAATAGGAGTATTAAACAACTCTTTAATTTTAAATTCTACTTCATCACTAGGTATAACAGTTTCATAATTACAATTAGTAACAAAATTATCCTTTAGTAGATTGATTATTGCTGTGTAAATATAGTATTCACTCGTAAAGTTTCTTCCTTGATAATAAATATCACTAAATTCTTCTCCGAAGTTAGCTTCTAAAGTTTCAAAACTTACTTTTTCATAAATATCTTTATAAGGTATCTTTTCTAAATCTTCTTTAGTGTCACTACTACCTTCTTCTCGATAAGTAATATCAACATTCCCTACACCTTTGCTTAACCATACTCGATAAGAAATATAATAAAAAGCAAGTCCAAGTACCCCAAGTATAACTAAAGCTTTTACAAACCCTTTACCTATATTACTCATATTATCACCAATATTATTATAATACTTAAATAATCTTTTTCAAAGTATTTACATCTCGGTAATTATTTATTTACATTTTTCTTTTACCAGGTTTTATGTAAACTAATCTCTTAGAACTATCATTATCATTTTGATAGAATCTTTTTCTTTCATTTATTTGTTTTAAAAGTCTTTTTACATTTTCTGTCTTATTTTTTGTCTTCGTTACTGTGTTGTAGTAAAGATCCCCCATATTAGTATCACCTTGTTTATAGTACTCTATGGCACATAGAAGTTTTGCAATATCTCTTTCTTCCAAAGACATATTTAATTTTTCACAAGCATCTTCTATATTTAGATTATTCGATACAGCAAAGTTTGCAATTTCATAAAGTCTATCTTTATCTATTGGCTCTACGGGTTCTTTATATTCATCTTCTGTAAAAGTTGCTCTTGTATTTTTACCTTTTGTTTTAGTATCTAGAACTCTTTGTAATCTTGTAATTAGCTTAGAATAATCGTAAACATTTTCTT
This sequence comes from uncultured Bacilli bacterium, assembly GCA_947629375.1. Taxonomy (GTDB): domain Bacteria; phylum Bacillota_I; class Bacilli_A; order RF39; family UBA660; genus RUG13868. The sequence goes on from CANRDN010000007.1 coordinate 34,280, forward strand.
TATAAAATTTCTTAGCTACTTCTTGAGCTACAATTAAGTAATCGATAGCTTTCTCTAAATCACCTAATTTTTGATAACACATTCCCATTCTAAAATAGATGAAATCTCTTGGAAAATCACTCTCTTCAAGTATTTCTCCAAAGTATTTTAAACAACCTTCATAATCTCCAGCAAAATAAGCGTTTTTTCCAAGGTGAATTAAAGTCTTATAATCCACTTCATTTTTAGGTACACAATATCTTAGAACAATATGTTTATTTTCTCTTTCATCTATACTAAAAGAAGTCATATCATCATATTGTCTAACTAGAAAATGGATTACTTTTCTTTGTTTGCCTCCCATTGGTTCAAGTCTCATAATTCCGTGATTTTTTACAAGTTCATTATGTTTTTCTTCAACAAATGCAATATCACTAGCCGTTGGGCACACTGTTACTCCCTTGTATATATATTCTTTTCCATCTTCTATCATAATGTTCTCCTATCTATTTTTTTATTAATTTTTTATTAATTTTTTACTATCTTTTCCTCTATTTAAAGCATTTTCAAGTTCATTTATAATACTATCTTTATTATCTATTTCTAATTCTCTTATAATGTTAAGGTATAATTCTGCTTCTTCAAACAAATTATTATTTAAAGACTCATAAAAAGAAGTTATATATTTTCTTACATAAGTTTTATCATTTACTAATTTTATGTTTGAAAGGAAGTTATATGCTTCAGTATAATTATCATCTTGTTTATATACGCCAATTTTTATTAAATAGATAAATACTGCTTTATATTTTTGGTATCCTTGTTTTTCTAAATATTTATCTAAAAGTTCATAGCATTCATCAAAGTTATTTTCTTTCATTAAGCTAACTATTGTTTCTTTAGTATTATCTACTTCACTATCATTATCTTTTTCTTCTTTTTTGTTCTTAGCACTTATTTTATTAATTAAAGAACATATTTCATTCAAAAGCAAGTACATAGTGTTATTATTTGGATCATAGCCTTTTTCTTTACAATATTTTATTGTCATATTTAGTGCTGTAAAATATCTTTTGTTTTCTATAATATCAAATAAATTATGTGATATTTTTTTACTCGGTTCAGGAATTATTCCTGTACTACTTATTTCAAATAATACTCTTGATAGTTTTAAAGTATAAAGTTCAGAAAGAGATATATCCATTTGACTTTGTTTATACTCTAAAGATTCAACTAGTTCTTGATATTTTTTATCTTCCACTAACTTCTTTATTTTTCTTCTTCCAATATCATTTTTGTCGTAAATAGCATTAAATAATATTCTTAAATAATTATCTTGAATAGAAACTTTATCTAATCCTCTCATATAACTAGTTACTATATTTCTAGCTTTATAAAAGTCTTTTTCAAACAACATTTTTCTCATATCGTTGTTTATTTCAATATCTCTATGCCTTTCTTTATCTTCTTCAAATATTTTTATATCATCAAAAGTAAGATTATCGACATATTCTTGATGTTCTTTACTTAAAGTACTTACTAAGCTTAATAAATATAATAGAAAATTATAATCGTTATGATAATACTTGTTCTCATCGCTATCTAAATCATCTATATATTCTTCTGCTTCATTATATTCTTCATTACGAATATAGTAAAGTATAAGTTGATAAGTAGCATATCTATATTTTGGATTTATTTCGTGAATTTTTTTAAGACACTCTAAAGCTTTATCAAATTGTTTCAATCCGACAAGTTTATTTTCGTATTTATAAAATCCTCCAACTTTTTTAAGTTCATATTTATCGTTTCTTTTTTCTAGAATACCTTTATCTACTAAAAATTGAATATCTCCGTCTTTTAAGTTATAACGATGTAAGTTATCAGTTGTTAATTCTTCTCCTCTTAATAATCCTTCATACATTGGATCTAGGTTTAAAACGCATATCATACAAAACCCTCCCTTTTTGTACGACATATAATACCAAAAAAATGCCAAAAAATCAAGAAAAAGATAGCATTTTGCTATCTCAACTATTTATCATATTCATCTAAAAAACTTTTATAAGTACCGTTCTTTTTAGTACCAAGTACACAATTTAAATTTATGTTATCTAAAGCTTTAAAAATATTATAGTCAACATCTTTATTTACTTTTCTTAAATTCTTAATAAGTTCTTTAATTTCAAGTCTTTTATTTGGAGTATCAAGCTTTGTTGTGTCATCTTCAGTAAGTCTACAAGCACAATTCAAGAAGTTTAATCCGTTGTAGTTCTTCCAAGAAATTATCGATTCTTCTTTGACAAGAAAAAGTGGTCTAATTAGTTCAAGTCCTTCAAAGTTATCACTGTGAAGTTTAGGCATCATTGTCTTGATTTCAGAACCATATAACATCGATAAAAGTGTCGTTTCTATAACATCATCGAAGTGATGACCCAAAGCTATCTTGTTGCAACCTAACTCTTTAGCTTTGCTATAAAGGTATCCTCTTCTCATACGAGCACACATATAGCAAGGACTTTTAGCATCCATATTTATAACTGCATCAAAGATATCACTTTTAAATATTTCAATAGGTATATTTAATATTTCAGCGTTTTCTAAAATTGCTTTTCTATTTTCTTCTTTGTATCCTGGGTCCATAACGACATAGGAAGCTTTAAAGTGAACTTTCCCGTGACGAGTTAATTCTTGAATACATTTAGCAAGTAAAAAGGAATCTTTACCACCAGAAATACATACCATAATGTTGTCGTTTTCTTTAATTAGTTCGTAATCCATAACGGCTTTTACAAACTTACTCCAAATATCTTTACGATATTTTTTTATTATACTTTTTTCTATTTCTTTATACTTTTCCATCTCAATCCATCTTTCTAAGTCTTAAAGAATTTAACACTACTGTTAAACTACTCAAAGTCATAGCAATACTTCCAAACATCGGTGTAAGAGTAATACCAATTCCCTTTAAAAGTCCAATAGCAATTGGAATCATACAGATATTGTAGAAGAAAGCCCAAAATAAATTTTCTTTAATTATTTTAATCGTTTTTTTACTTATTTCAATAAGTTTAATTATTTTCTTTAAATCATCATTCATAAGAATAACATCTGAAGTATCAATGGCTATATCAGTACCACTATTTACACTTACTCCAATTGTAGCAGTTGTCAAAGCAAGGGCATCATTAATGCCATCTCCTACCATCATAACTGAATGAGTTTTCATTTCCTCTTCGATTACTTCCTGTTTTTCTTCTGGTAAGTCATTGGCAATTATTTTATCTATTCCAAGAGATTTACCAACTAGATTAGCAACTTTCTCGTTATCACCACTTAACATAATAACATTTATATTTTGTTTCTTTAAATCTTTAATTACACTTTTTATATCATTTCTTACGATATCTTTTACGCCGATAAGAGCAACTACTTTTTTATCGATAACTACATAAATGACACTGTTTAAGTCTTTGGTTAACTCATCTTCGTGAGCACTATGATTATTTTTTATTTTTAATCTAGTAAATAATTTATTATTTCCCACATAAATTTCTTTATCGTCTATTACTCCATAGATACCAATTCCTGCAATATTTTCAAATTCATCGATAAGATAATCCGTTTTAATTTCTTTAAATGGTTTGGCAATCGGATGAGTTGATTGTCTTTCAAGAGTTGCCACATACTTTAAGATTTCTTCATCCTTCATTTTAGAATAATTATACATTTTAGAAATTCTTAAATCTCCGTAAGTCAATGTCCCTGTTTTATCAAATATTATGGTATCGATTTTACTTGCGTTTTCCAAGATTTCACTCGACTTCACAAGGATTCCGTTTTTAGCACACACTCCTTCACTTACCACCATAGCAAGTGGTGTAGCAAGACCAAGAGCACAAGGACAAGCGACAACTAAAACAGTTACAAAAGATATTACCCCTTCATTTAAAGAGCCAAATACTAGATAAGAGATAAAAGTTAAAATAGCAATTATAAAGATACTTGGTACAAAATAAGAACTTATAGTGTCGGCAATTCTCGATATTTTAGCTTTGGTACCACTTGCTTCAATAACAAGTCTAACTATTTCCGAAATAGTTGAATCTTTACCAATTCTTTTAGCAGCATACTCGATATATCCATCAACATTGATACTTCCTGCAACTACTTTTTCGTCTTTTCCTTTTTTAGATGGTGTACTTTCACCAGTTATAAAACTCTCGTCAATATGGCCACTACCTTTGACAATTATCCCATCTACTGCAAACTTTTGACCAGGTTTACATACTAAAATGTCATCTATTTCTACTTCATCAATAGTAACTTCAATTACTTCATCATTAACTCTTTTATAGGCTTTAGGTGGCGTTATCTGGACAAGCTCCTTAATCGCATCTTTTGTCTTTTCTTTTGATTTATTATCTATATGTCTTCCTAGTTTTATAAAATATATAACGGTAGCACAAGATTCAAAGTACAAGTTTTCTACTAAAGATATGTGACCTCTAAAAATCAAGATGGTATTTATAGTGCTATAAATAAAACTTGCAAATACTCCTATAGTAACTAAAGAATCCATATTAGGATGTCTATAAAATAAGTTTTTAAATCCACTTTTTAAAATATCAAAACCATAAATAAAGAATGGAAGCGTCAATATAAGTAGTGCTAAAGCATAGTTCTTTTGATATTTCATCATCTGTAAATAAGGAATTTGAGGAAGTCCTAACATATGCCCCATAGAGACATACATTAATACAAGTAGAATTATTAAATAAATTATTAATTTTATTTTTGAATGATCCTTTTTATTTTCTAAGTCAAGCTTGTACTCCCCTGCACTTTTAAATCCTGCTTCACTTACAAATCTATTTAAATCATCGAGTTTTAACTTTTTCCCATCGTACTCAATCTGAGCTTGTGCAAGGACAAGATTAACAGATGCATTTACTACACCATCCTGTTTATTTAAGTATTTTTCAAGACTAACTGAGCAAGCACTGCAACTCATACCTTCTATTTTTAAACTAATCTTTTTCATTATCCTAACCTCTTTATAAGTTCCATAACTTCATCGATTATTTCGCTATTTCCTTGTTTTATTTCATCTACTACACAAGTATTCAAGTGATTCTTTAATAAGTCTTCACTTATTCCCCTAACTGATTTATTAACAGCCAGAAGTTGAATTAAAATGTCGTTACAGTATTTGTCTTCATCAATCATTTTTATTATGCCATTTATTTGACCATCTATTATTTTTAACCTTTTTCTAAAATACTTTTTTTCTTCTTCGGTTCTTTTTTTAGTCTTCATACCTATCACCTAGGAAAATTATAACACCCCCAGGGGGTGTTGTCTATAAAATATTTATTTTTTATTTATTGATAATTCATAACTTAAATCTATATATTTAAAAACAAAGTCATTATCGACAGCATTATCAAGTCTAATAGTAATCCAACTTTTCTTATTCATATGGTATCCTGGATATATCTTTTTATTATCTATGACACTAGAAGTTTTATCCTTATAATACATTAAATCGATTACCATTATCTCTTTATCGGTTGTTCCTCCTACTCTATTTTCTTTCACTTCTAAAAGTGCTGCATACCATTTACTATTTATCTTATTTCTAAATATACCTGAATTAGGAGAAGTATCCCATAGATATTCAATATCATCTTTATATTTATTATTTATATACTTTATAACTTCATTTACTTGATTATTGTAATTCAAGTCAACCGTTGTACATTTATCTAAAAAGTTTTTAATTACAAGTTCATAACTATCTTTTACAGTTCCTAAAAAGTTGCCTTCTTTAGCAGTATCCACAAGCGTATATTCAAAATCAGTATCGTTATCCATTACTCTTGAAGTAATATTATCTCTATCTACTTTAATTTCCACTCTAAAATCATTATTTAAAATATTTTTACTATAAAGATAAACATCATCACTTTTAGAAAAGCCATAAGAAGAAAGTAAATCACAATCAATTTTTTTATTTTTATCTATTAAAATTCTTTTCATAAAAAATCCCTTCTCTTATATTATAGAAGGGATTTTTATTATATAGCAAGACATCTTTTATAAGTTATGGTGTTATTAAATAAATCAACATAATCTTCAAGCATAGTACTTTTATTCATACTTCCAATTTTATCGACATAACCAAATGTATAAGGTGTTTTTACTTTGTCGATATAAGTAACAAAATACCAAGTTTCATAAGAAGAATCTGTAATAATTGGCATCTTTTTAAAGCCAAAATATTCATATAAAATATCAAGCATAATGCTTCTCGTGTAACTATCTTCTTTAAAATCTTTAATTAATTCTTCAAAGCTACAATCTACTTCAAAGATATCTTGATACTCTTTTTTCATATCAACTTTTAAAACAATATTTACATATTTATCCCCTACTACTGGATATAAATTTATTCCATTTAAAACTTTATCTAAATTATTCATATACAACTCTCCCAAAATCATAAATATATTTTTTATTTCCGTTATTAACAATATAAATTCCAAATAAGTCTTTATCGAGATCATCCACAACAGTGTGAAAAATTATATCGTTATCTATAACTTTAAATGTGCTTTCACTTAGTTTTTTTACATTTTTACCTTTCTTTTCAATTTCATTTATGTAACGGTCTAAATCAAGAAGTGCTTCTTCATATTTACTATCCATATCGTAATATGAATTATCACTGTTATCGTAATCATAAAACTCTATATGATCTCTACTTATCGACAGGCTTTTGTTCTTAGTCATAATAAGATGGGATATTCTAAAATTACAATCTCGAAAGATAGTTCTTAAATCTTCAATGTTATAAGATAATAGTTTGTCCTTATAATATTTAAAGAAATTTTTAATCATCGGGTTATTCGCAATAACCTCATCATCGTTTACTTCAAGCAGTCTTTCATCGGTGTAAAAATTTCCTTCAAAATAATTGTTAAGTTTGTGAGTATTTTTAGCTTCCATATAATATTCTAATTTTTTCATATTCTTCCTCCTACTATGAAAACCATTATACTCACCTAATTTTTTTAAACAATTGCACTGGTCACAAAATGTCCTTTACATTTTTTGTTTACATAAGAAAAGCTGTAACAAAATTAATTCGTTTATTACAGCTTTATTCTTTAATTATTTTATTGTATTTTTGATAGATTTGAGAACTATATTCAATTATTTTATCATTTGCTAAACGATAAACATAAAACGATTTAACAACATTTAATTTTTCTATGTCATTATATTTATTTTTAATTTCATCATAATAATTATCTTCGATCATCCAGTTAAATGCAGTTTTATCGGCTTTTTTCTCATAATCTTCTTCACTATTATCATTAAAACTAATTAAACTACCATTTTTAGCTCTATTAAAATCACTTTTACAATGAGCAAGTTCGTGAAGCAAAGCAAAATAAATATCAGCACATCTTTTATATTTAGTAGTTAAATATATTGCTGGTTTATCATTATGAACTCTAAATGCTCCTCTTATTTTAGAAGTACTTAAATCATCTTCAATTACAAGATATATTCCATTTTCATTGAAGACTTTGATAATTTCTTCTTTATTAAATTTATTTCCTTTTGCTTGATTTTTTATATATTCAACTAATTTAGGTATATTTTTTTTATCATATTTTTGTATTTTTTGATTAGCTAATAATCGATAACATCTTTCAAGCCACAATGCTAGTAACTCTGGTTTTTCATTTTTACTTTTATAGAAAATATTGTTATCTTTTTTATACAAACTTTCTGGGTTAGTTATTCTTAAATATTTTAAAATATCTTTAGCAATACTGTAGTCATTTCTCTCATTTGTATATTCAAGATTATATTTACTAGGTAATTCTTTATAAGAGAATTTGTTGATGAATTTTCTTATAGTTAAATTATTGTCATTTAAAAATTTATCAATATTGTTATTTAATTTAAAATTATTTTCTACATTAACTATATAACTTACTGGAATATTAGTAACAAAAGATATGTTATAAATCATATTTTGTGTTAATTCTATCTTACCATTTATAATGTCAATTAAATTTTTAGGTGTTGTGTTAATTCTATCAGCAAATTCTTTTTGACTAATATTAAAATGCTCTAAATATTTTTTTAATTCCTTACCAAATTCATTCATTATAATAAATCACCCTTTTTTCGCTGAAATTAGAATAATGTTAGCAATTAATTAAATTTATATTAACTTACAAGTTAATATATGTCAATAAATATTTTATAAAAACTCATTCCTTTTATAGAAATGAGTCTATTTTTATTTCTTCAAGTAGTCCTTAACTATTCTTTCTATTTCATTCTTTAATTTTACAGGCTTTACAACACTAATCATATCTAAGTTTCTTAATACATATCTTTTGAATCCTTCAAGATCTTTATTAGTAATCAATCTAAAGTGATCTTTATCAACATACTTAATAATTGATCCTTCTCCAAATAAATCGATTACATTGTCAAGAAGTTCCATCTTACATATAATTTCTATTTCTTCACCAGTTGAACCGAACATCATAACAGTAGATTTTACAAACTTATCAATATCCTTATTTGTAACTTTTCCTTCTACTTTATCTTTCGTTTCTCTTATATTTTTCATTCTATCAAGTCGATAAGTCACAAGATTATCCTTACCATCTTTAAGCCCTACTACATACATTTCTTGCAATTGATAAACAATTGCAAAAGGCGAAATAAATCTTTCACCAGTATTAACATTCTTTAATAGAGGATTTAACTCATATTTATAATAATCAAATTTTATTTTTTTCTTATTGTAAATAGCATTTGAGATATCTTCGATATTCTTAACAATTTCTTTGTTGTTGGATTTAACAGAAAAAGAATAAACCTGGTAATCCTTCATCTTTTCATTTTCATAAATATTTTGCATATTCTTACATTTATCAATTATTTCTTCAGTTACAGATTGAGGAATAAAAGAAGAATAAGAAAAAGTATCGATTATTGTCCTAATCTCACCTGGTTCAAAGTCCATATCAGGATTTTTAATTAGATAATAACCCATTCTATTCTCATTCCAAGTTACGATATCATAATCAAACTTTTCTTTTAAAAGAGTTATATTTCTTCTTATAGTCCTTGGGTCGATATCGACATCATATTCCTTATTTATATACTCTTTAATATCATTAATATCAAGCATATGATCTTCATCAGAATATTTCTTCAAGACATTTAAAATATACAATATATTACCATTTTGTTCATAAATCTTCATAATACACCTACTCATAACTAAATATAAATTTAAATCTACTTATTCTTTTAAAGAATCCTTTAAATCTTGAAATAAAAGAAATAGCTTTCATATAATCTTCAGAGTTTAAAAACTCTAAATCAATAGAAACATTCCCCTTATTTTTAATAACCATAACAACATCATCAAAATTTTTCAATACTAACATAATATCCTCCTTAATTTTTAAAACATTATAAAGTAATTAAAAAATTAATACAATGTCATTGGTCACATATTGTCTAATAGAATTATAACAAAGATACTTTACATTTTAAATAAATTTAAAAAGTTTCTTCAAAAGAAGAAACCATTATTGTATATTGACTTTTCTTATCAGATATCTACCTGTAAAGTAAAGAATAACATCTATAATAAAGCATATTGTTAACTCCATTATTTTCCAAATGCTTTCATTAAACAAATGAATAGTTGTCAATGATATAAATTGAATTAAGAATACAGTTACGAAGCCTATAATGAATACCATTAAATCTTTCCTTTTATCAAACTTGAAACCAATTATTAAGCCATTTATTAAACATAGGAAGAACATAACTACATCTATAATTGCATATAAACAAAAATAGATAGTTTCCATAGTATCTTTAGAATCCTTTAAAGTATCACAAATAAATTTAATCAAAAAAGAATGTGAGAACACAAAGACGAAACATACGCCTGCTACAAAAAGAGATAAAAGAATAGATACAATAGATGAAAGCACTTTAGCGTCATATATGGTTGTTGTCTTAACAGGAAGTGTATGGGTTAAATAAGCTTCATCTTTATACATTGTTTCTCTAAATTTACTAAAGGTAACAATAAGAGAAAAAACTAAAATCAAGAAAATAAAGACAAGAGCCAAATCAGTTGTAACAATAAATAGTGAAAGTAAAACTTCATTGGATCCATGATTACTTGTCAAAACATTTACGACTGATAAAATAATCGTTATGATAAAAAGCACTAATAAAGATTTATTTATTTCTTTAAAATCATATTTAAATAATTTCTTTAGCATCTAAACATCCTCCTAAAGATTTCATCTACTGAAGATTTCTCTTTTTTAACAAGTTCTTCACGAGGAGAAGATAACACTATTCTTCCTCTATCCAAGAATATAACATCATCAAGTATTTTTTCAATATCTGAAATCATATGTGTAGAAATTAGCATACTAGATTTATTTTTAACATTAGATAAAATCTTTTCAATGATATAATCTCTTGTTGAAGGATCAACACCATCTAAAGGTTCATCAAGAATATACAAATCAGCATCTCTTGAAATAACCAAAATCAAATTAAACTTAGTAAGCATTCCTTTAGACATCTTATATAGTTGCATATTGCTATCGAGTTTTAATTCATCCAAAAGTTTATAAGCCTTTTTTAAATTAAAATTATCGTAAAAATCATCAAAATATTTTAAAACATCTTTTATTCTCTTCGAATTATTTAAGTAACTTCTTTCTGGTAAATAAGCAATCCTTTCTTTTGATTTGATTCCTAATTTCTCACCTTTAAACAATATTTCTCCTTCAGTAGGAATTAAAAGTTGATTGATAAGCTTAAAGAAAGTTGATTTACCTGCTCCATTTATTCCAAAAACTCCAATTATTCTTCCTTTTGGTATTTCTAAATTAATATTATCAATTGCACAAGTTTTACCATAAATTTTAGTTAAGTTCTTACACTCTAATAAATTCATTTTTACACCTTCCATTTTCTTAAAGAAAAATGTCTATAAATTTATTATATATCATAATGCTTGAAAGAAAAAGAATTAAACTTTATTCACTAAGATTAATTCCTTATTTTATAAATATTATTCCTCGTTTATATCAAGCAAAGAAAATAAGTTCTTATTGTCATTCAATTCAACAATGTTCATAACTACTCCTTCACCAACGACATTCCCACCGAGCTTTTCAATAGCATTTTTTATTGATTTCATTGTATTTCCAGTTGCGTAAATATCATCAATTATATAGAATTTTCTACCTTTATAATCGTCATTTACAAGTTTTGGCAATTCTAAAGTATCAGTTCCATATTCTTTTTCATAATCAAATTGGGCTGCAACTATACTTGGTGGTAATTTTCCTTTTTTTCTAACGAGAACAAGTCCAACATTTAATTTATCAGCAACAGCAGAACCAAATAAAAATCCTCTAGCTTCTGGAGCCACTACATAGTCTATTTTCTTATCTTTTAATTCTTTAACAAACAAATTTATTATTTCTTTAAAACAATCTTTTTGTAATATCAAAGGTGAAATATCAATGTACTCTACTCCTTTAACAGGGAAATCCTTCTCTGTTCTTAAATTTAAAGGGCTCTTTATTCTATTTCTTAATATTTTCATAATTATTTCTCCTTATTTATATTTCTATGTGTGTCTATAATATCATAAAGTTTTAAACTTTACAAACTAACTTCTCTTTCAATCCAACGCAAAATAAATGTTACGATGTACTTAACTTCATCACCAGTAAGTTCTCTTCCCTTTGGTATTTTATGTATTTTTTCAAGACATGATCTGCAACAAAATCCACAGGCGTGTTGTGCAATAAAGACAGGATGAATCTGTTTCATCGGAGTCTGCTTACCATCGTTTTTAGGATTAGCAGGCTTAAGTCTTTTTTCGATTAAGTCAAAAGCATCCTGTTCAATTTTTCCCATACCTTTTTCTAAAACATACTCTTTCATTTTTTTGTTTAAATGAAAACTTCCTCTAAATTTAGATTTAGATAAGCTAGTTATTAATTTATCAATATTATCCATATCAACCTCGTCAATTTTAAGATGAAAAAAGGCCTAAGTGGCCTAATAATCAATTTTTACACCAATAACAGTATAATAAGCATTATCCCAATGATGTGAACAAGTCTGTAAAACAATAATTTCGGAATCTTCAGTTATTTCAACATCACTACGAGAATTCCTTACACCATTACCTGTAGTCATATTTTTAACATGATTTAAAAATTGTTGCCCAGTATAGCTGACATTTAAATGTTCTTTGTTGCTATCATATACTTCTTTAATAGCTACAATTTTATAGATACTCTTACCGCCATCATACTGAAAAATTATATATGGATTTTTATCAAAGAATGATTTGTCCAAGAATTTTTCTAATTTAAGAAAAGCAACTTTTATATTTTGATCTCTTGTATTGTGTCCATAAATATTTACCTGTTTACTTGTTGGACTAACTCTATAATCTAAAAATTCAGTACCTCTAACATCAGAAGATTTATCTACAGCATGATGTAAATAGAATTCATTATTATTTGTTTTTGCAACAAGTACATTGAATAAATCAGGAATTTCAAGTCTTCCTATTATTTCATTATTATTATATTTCTTTCTTTGAGCGTTTAAGTCAAGATCTGGTGCCATCTTTATCGTAGTTTTTTCAACTACCTTTTCCTGTTTTTCTTCCTCTTTTACTTCAACCTCAGATAAAGTTGGTTGATAAATTTCAGGTTCTTCTTCATCAGGCTTATTTGTGTAATCAATATATAACACTATTGCTGATGCAACTATTATTAATGTAAAAACTACATATAAAATTTTCTTTTTCATAACTATCTCCTATCTTATTTAATTTTAACACAAATAATAACATATTTAAACTTATTTTACACCTTTTAAAAGTAAAAAGACCCGAAGGTCTTTTAACACTTTATTTATTGGATAATAGAACCACTTGAGCCTGAAGAAGTTTCACTTGCATCGACATTCAAAGAAGGTAATCCTCTAGCTTTTATTTCTTCTATTGATTCTTGTTTATTTTCTTCTTTATTCTCTTCTTTTATTTCTTCTTTATTGTCTTCCTTTTGTTCTTCTTTTTCTTCGCTTTCTTCTTTATCCTTATCTTTGTCTTTATCTTTATCTTTATCCATCAAACCTGTTAATCCAAGTCCTGCTCCACCTAAAGCTAATCCTGCTAAAGCACCTAATCCAGTAGAACCTTGTTTAGTATCAGAAGCTGCTGAATATATAGCATCAAGTCCTGTATTAGGAGCTCCTGGTGTCCATGGTGTTGATGGTCCACTTACTAGAGGTGGTTCAGTTGGTGCATCTGTTGGTGGTTTAGTAACTGGTGGCTCAGTAGTTGTCGGAGGTGTCGTTGTTGGAGCCGTTGTTGTTGGTGCTGTTGTTGTAGGCGATGTTGTTGTTGGTGCTGTTGTTGTAGGCGATGTTGTTGTTGGAGCTGTTGTAGTTCCAGGCCCAGGTGGCGCTGTTGTAGTTCCAGGTCCTGGTGGAACTGTTGTTGCTCCTGGTCCAGGTGGAGCTGTTGTTACGCCAGGTGTTGATGGAACTGTTTGTTCAGGTGTTGGAGAAGTTGATGGGCCAAATGTATCTGGATAATCCACATATTCAGGGTGTAAATCAGGATGATTATCTCTAATATACTTAATTGGTACAATTTCTCTTTGATCCCAAATTGTTATATCGTCACCAATTTTATTTCCATCTTTATCATAACAAGCAATCTTAATTGTTCCAGTTAATGGATCAAATTCACCGCTTACTGCATATACATAACCATGAGCATCGTCAAAAAGAATAACATCTCCTACATGATAATCGCTCAGGTTGGTTATTACCGGCATCCGCTCAAAGTCCTCAAAGTCCTGAACAATTTGATCGTGGAATTTAACGACACTGGCAGCATCTTTAATCATATAATTTCTAGATCCACCTGCAAAGTACTCTTTGAATGATGAAACTGTTGTATCGAAATTTTTAGCTTGGTAGTAAGCAACCAAAGCATCTATCAAATATCCATCCAAATCATTTTTCTGTTGTTCAATTTCTGCAAGTTTTGCCTCTCTTCTCTTAGACCAATCTGGATATTCTATTTCTCTCCATCTTCTATGTGTGTCTGTCTCCCCATATTGATCATGTTCTTTTCCGTCTTTATCTTTATATGTACCTACAACTTCGTCTTTTGGACTTGGTTCTAGAGGTGCATCACCTATCTCTATAAGTTCTGCTTCTAACTGTTTTAATTTGTCTTCTGCATCTTTTAATGTTTCTAATTTCGTGAGAAGAGTTTTAATTGCTTCGCAAGTAGGATCTAGTGCCTTTTCAATATTTCCCATTGTAACTTCAAATTTACCAAGTACACATTCTATGGCCTCACGAGCAACATCATTTGCACTACCAGCCCACTGTGTCATTTGTTGATGAACATCATTAAAATGACCCTTTAAAGTTTCAACTTCTTCTCTCAAAGCACCTGCTCTTGCTTCAAGTGCCTCAGCTCCTCCACCTTGCATTATAGTTTCATATACAGTTTGAAACTCTGTTCCATAGAAATATGTATCAGAGTGTCCTTTTGGGAGGATACCTTGCTTTTGTAAAGCATTAGCAGTAAGAACTAAGTCTTGAACAGAATATTGTCCAGTTCCAGCATAAGTTGCTATATAATCATATTTTGTAAATTGCTTTTTATCCGTTTGACCTAAAATATTACCCGTTGTATTAATTATTGAATCCAAATATGGATTACTTGCTAAATCTATTGTTTGTCCAGGAAGATATCCATTATGTTCATCACCTGAACCTGTTGTTTGTGTTACATGAGTATGGTGCATATATTGATCATGTTGATCTGGTCTATCTTTAGCTCCCATACCATTTAATCTACGAGTTTCGTTTGTTTGCCAACCTTCTATTTTTTCTTCTGAGCTATTTACAAAATTATCCATAAATACAACAGTGTTACCATCTTGGTCAACTGCTGTTTCTCCGGCACCTTCTGCTAACAAAACTCTTTTTCCTGTACCAGTTTCTTCTAAGTATGTTTGTCCTGATTCGTCAGTTTTAACAACATAAGACTTATTAGAAGTTGAATCTATAATGACTTGTCCTTCATGTAATTTACTAAAATCAACTTTTTCATCTGTGCTATGATAAATTATTGCTTCAGGTTCTTCCACTTCGCCAGAAATTGTTGAATAATTATCGCCATGGCGACTATATGCATCAGTATCCCAAACTTTCTTAACATCGCCATAGTTATCTTTTGTAAATTCTTGACCCTTACCACTAGGATCAGGTACATATTTACCATTTTCATCTTTTATTAAAAGCTGACCTGTTTGAGAATCTCTTAAAGTATATTTGCCGTCTTCACCAAATTCCAAAGTAGCATTTATATTTCCATCTTTACCATCAACCGTAACTGCATACATTGATCCTTCTTCTTTATTTACCAATTTTCCTACATCTGTATTAGCCGATGTGTCTATTGGCGGTGGTGTTGATTCCATTGCTGGAGCTGGAGTTCCATCAGGAGCTGTTGTTGCTCCAGGTGGTGGTGTCGTTACTCCAGGTGTGTACGGTTCTGGCGTTCCATCAGGAGCCGTTGTTCCTCCAGGTGGCGGCGTCGTTACTCCAGGTGTGTATGGTTCTGGAGTTCCATCAGGAGCTGTTGTTGATGAAGGTAGTGGTGGTTTTGTTGAAGCTATTGTAACTGTTTCACCATTCTCATCAATTGTGACTGCAACTGGTCCTTGAGGTTGTCCTGGACGATGTGTTGTTGCTGGTGTAGCTGTTGAACCAGGAGTAGCTGACGGAACTGGAGCTGCTGTTGATGCTGGAGCTTGTGTTCTACGAGAATCATAAGTTAAATTTGCCGCTGGTCCATTAACTGTTATTGCTATTCCGTCATCAAATAATCGATCAACAGCCGCTTTATTAAATTGACTAACACCAGTTGGATCTGAAAAATAATTAATTCTCATTTTAGGATTATTTTCTAATAATTGATTAAGAAAATATTCGTAAGCATCTTGCCTGTTTCTAAATCTAAACTTTTCATTCATTATTACACCTCCTAACTAACAACATCAAATGATTGATCATTTGCATCAATATTTTTATTCATTTCTTCAATTACTCTTCTATAATCTTCTAATGTTTTTCTTAAAAATTTAATATATAATTCTAACGAATATTCAATTGGGGCGAAGTTTTCTGCTAACTCTTGGTATTTATTGTACATTGCGTCTGCGGTAGCACCTGTCCAAGTATCTGTTGCATTTATTTCTTCTGCATTTTTCTTTTGACTTTGAAAAATTTCTTTAATCTTATTATAAGATTTTTCTAAAGAATTAATTACTTGTTCAAATTCTGCATCATTGGATATCTGTAGGTAGCTCTTCATAATTGTTCGCCTCCGTTTCTAATTCTTTACTAAATGAATCATCATTGTCTGAATATCCACCATTAACTTTTCTTGTGAATTTTGACATATTTCTCAATGCTATAGGAATATTTTTCATTTTTGTTACATAATTGTAAATGTTGTCACAAAATATTTTTGCATCTTGACCCTGCCAAATAGTTCTTAGCTTTTCAATTTCTTTTAACATATTTTCTATTTCAGTGTCATATGCATCACTATCTTTTTCCATAACATCCACAACATTATATAGTTCTTCATGTTTTACTTTTAATACCATATTATCACCTATCTATCTTTCTTATCTCAAAGTTAATAACTAAGCATCAGTATTAACTCGTCTTATTTCTTCTTCTTTGTTCTCTTTTTCAGGAGTTGTGGCAGCTACCATTTGATTAAATGCTACAGTACTAGTTAAGTTAGGATCCATCATAAGATCTACTTGTCCTTGGCTCTCACCTTTGTTACCCATATCTTCTAAGCCAGTAGCAGCTACTGTAGAAGAAGCATCGTAATCCTGTTGTTGTGTAGCATCATTTTTATTAATATTTCCAAGTACAGAACTTCCAATAGTAGTTGTTTCATCTAGTTTTTGTTGTTCTGTTTGGTTTCCACTTATATTTGATAAATTAGACTTACTAACAGATGATGAAGCATCATAAGTTTGTTCTTCCGTTTGATTCTTATTGATATTTTCAACATTTGATCTTGCGACATTTGATGAAGCATCATAAGTTTGAGCTTCTGTTTGATTACCAGAAATATCTCCAAGTACAGATTTTCCGATAACAGAAGATGCATCGTATTCTTGTTTTTGTGTATCAGCTTTCGTGATATTAACTAATCCCTCAGCTGCAATAGTACTTTCGTCAATTTCATTGAATTTTTTAGCTTGTTCTCCTTCATTAACAGATTTACCATCAATTTTTCCAAGTAGAGTCATATTATACTGATTTACTTCCATTGAGTTTTCTGCTAAAAAGTCTTTTGGTATCTCAATAGCATCAGCCATTTGAGCCATTGACCTATCATATTCAAACATCTGTGCAGATTGTTTTTTTATTGTTCCAGAAATATTTGAAAGAGAACTTGCAATAGAATTAATTTGTTTACTAATTTGAGAAACGCTATTTGTTAAAAATCCAACGCTTGTTGCACTAGAAAATTGACCTGGGACTCCCTGTCCAGTAGTACCAATATCGGCAGAACATCTATCAAAACCTGATGTTGCCTGATTCATTTCGTCTTCGTCCATTGTCAAAACATTGTTTGCCATTTTATATTATCACCTTACCTATCGATATACTATATATACCATTTTAAAATATTTTTCATTTTTTGGCAACTTTTTATTGTAAAATATAGAATTTTTTTTATATTTGTTAATTTAACATTTTACAAACAAAAAAAGAATTTATAAAATAACAAGTAACCATACATCGCAAATATTTTTACACAATTTTACATTTTTAAATATTAGGAAACAAAAAAAGCAACCATTCAAAGGTTGTTATCAATTATTATGCTGTTTGTTTTTTATTTTATCAAAACTTTTATATATTAAAAATTGTAAGTTCTTAGAAGCAATTGAGCCTTGCTTACTAACATCATAATTTTCATATACTTTTTTTAGCAACAAGTCCAATATCTTTACAGCATTGTTTTACTTCATCTGTTGTAAAAATGTGAAAATTATGATTATCTATATATTTTTTACCATTTTAATATCTCCAATGATTCTAAGTATATCTTATTCTAAAATGTAATTATTATAAAAACTCGAACCGAATGTGGCCCGAGTTTAATATCTATTGGTACCCAAAAGGAAGAAGTACAACGACTTGTCTTTTTTTAATTTCTTTTAAAAGTTCTGGGAAGGAATTATATCCAGCTTCTTCATTTAAATGTCCATCATTATCTATTATGACTTCTTTAGCTTTTAAAGATTTAGCAAATTCTTTTAATACATTTTGTGGTATATATGAATCATTATCTCCGTACATACATACTATTTCTTTTACATAATCCTTAATTTTAGATATTACATAATCATTAACATAATAAGATGGATTTATTTATTATGAATATCATTTTTGTCTGGTGATAAATAATTATTAAAGCCACTAACTAAAACTAATTTTTTTGTACTTATTTTATTTTCCAAAATATATTTTAATGCACATATACTTCCCGTTGAATGTCCTATGATAATAGTATTTTCATCCATTAAATTCTTTATTATAAACATCAATAATTTCTTTCCACTCACTATAGATATGATGCTTATCATCAATCGGAAATTGAGGTATTATATATAAGCAATCTCGGTTATCCACTTGTTTCTTAAACCATGGAAACCAATTTTCAATATTACTACCTTTGAATCCATGAATAATAAAATAATTTTTCATTTTCTATCTCCCATCTAATTTAGATTTGCATATTGGATTGTCAATTTACAAGTGTGTTTTCTAAATTGTCATAAATTTAGTATCAAATTCTATTGTATAAAGAACAAACGTTTGATATAATTTTCGTAGGGAATATTAGTTGTTGAGTGTCTACCAAATCTCTTATAGAGAGGAGGTTTGATAAAGATGAAGACCAAGACTTTTGTTATAAAAGTTCTAAAGCTCATTGCTATCATTTTATTTCTCCTTATCGTTATGATAGTAGTAATAAAAAAATGACACTTAATTCTTACAAGAATTAAATGTCTAAGCAATGTTAATTGGGTAGACATTCAACTTGCAAAAACTGAATGTTCCCTTTTTTATTTTATGCAAGTTCCCTTGGCATATTCATAGTAACATAAAAACGACTTTTTGACAAGTCGTTTTATATTTGCTTTATATTTGCTTTATATTTGCTTTATATTTGCTTTATATTTGCTTTATATTAATACTCGAAAAGTTCGAGTTTTCTATCAATCTGGTGCCTGAGGTGGGACTTGAACCCACACGGTGTCGCCACCATCGGATTTTGAGTCCGACACGTCTACCATTCCATCACTCAGGCATTACTAGGTTATTGTATCATATTAATATTATAAATGCAAAATAAAATCTCTATTAATTTAGAGATTCATTTGTATATTTTTTTATTATTTCTTCAGCAACTTTTATTCCGTCTACAGCCGAAGTTGTTATTCCTCCAGAGTATCCTGCCCCTTCTCCTGCTGGATAGATTCCTTTTATGTTTGAAAGAAATTTATCATCTCTTAAGATTCTAACTGCTGAAGAAGTTCTTGTTTCTACGCCTGCTAAGATGACATCATCGTCAGAAAATCCACTTATCTTTTGTCCCATTGCCTCTATTCCCTCTTTTAAAGATTCATTGATGTAATAAGGAAATATTTCGTTTAAATTTGCAAAGGAATAGGATCCTTTGAACTCTGGATTTATATTGCCAAACTTATTCGATGAAGTATTCTTTTTATAATCCTTCCAAAGCTGTACAGGGATTTTTCCATCACCTTTTCTGTAGGCAAGTTCCTCAAGCTTTCTTTGATATTCCATACCACCAAGCGGATGATTCCCAAAATCTTCTTTTGTTACTGTTACTACAACAGCGCTATTAGCGTTTTCTCCATCACGTTTGTAATTACTCATCCCATTGATAATTAGATGTCCTTCTTCACAAGAAGAATTTACAACGTATCCTCCTGGGCACATACAGAAAGTGTACACTCCTCTTCCGTCCTTAGCTTTATGAGTTAGTTTATAACTAGCTGGTGGTAAGACATTTTTATAGTTTCCATACTGACTTTCATTGATTGTATCCTGTTTATGTTGGACTCTTAAACCTACAGCAAAAGACTTGGATTCCATATTTAAATGTCTATTGTAAAGCATATTAATCGTATCCCTTGCACTGTGACCAAGAGCTAGAACTAAAACATCACATATAATTGTATCTTTATCGTTTATTGTAATCTTTTCTATTTTCCCATCATTTATCGTAAAATCAGTTAGACAAGTGTTATAGTAAAACTCTCCACCTAGGCTTATAATCTTATTTCTAAGGTTAATTATGACACTTCTTAAAATATCTGTACCTATATGAGGTTTATTTACATAAGTTATCTCTTCAGGTGCCCCGTTTTCGACGAAGGTTTCGAATACTTTTTTAATTCTATTATTCTCGTCACTTACAAGCGTGTTAAGTTTCCCGTCAGAAAACGTTCCTGCTCCACCTTCACCAAAGCAGACATTTGAGTTAGTATTTAACTTTCCTGTTTCCCAAAACTCCGAAATAGTCTTAACTCTTTCCTCTACTTTTTCTCCACGCTCGATAACAATAGGACGATATCCACTTTCAGCAAGAATTAAAGCACAGAATAATCCACAAGGTCCACTACCCACGACAACCGGTCTATGTTCTAGCACTTCTTTTCCGCAAGAAGGTAGTATATACTCTTCTTTAGGTGCCTTAAGAATATCATTACTCTTTATTCTTTTTAGGATTTTATCTTCATTTGTTACAGATACATCAACTTCATAAGAATATAAAACATTTCTTTTATCTCTTGCATCGATTGATTTCTTTATAATCTTTATATTCTTTAAATCTTTATCTTTTATTTTTAATTTATCTAGTACTTTCTTTTTTAAAGCTTCAGTTGAATCTTTAGTCACTTCGATTTTAATTTGTCTTACTCTAACCATTTTTAACACTTCTTCCTGCAACTAGGCCTGATATCCAAGCAAAACCTAAGTTGTAACCACCGCATTCGCCATCGACATCTAAAAGTTCTCCAACTACATAAAAGCCTTTTACTATTTTAGATTCCATAGTTAAAGAATCAATTTCCTTAGTGTCCACGCCACCAGTACAAACTTGAGCATTATCAAAGTCTTTCGTTCCAACAATTAAAACATCAAAATGAGTTAGATTTTCTATTAATCTATCTTTCTCTATTTCCGTTAAAGACTCCCAACTTTTATCTTTATTTAGATTAGATTTATTTAAAACAATCTTAACAAGTTTATAATTTAAAATTCCTTCTAAGAATTGTTCTAGACTCCTATCTTTTAAAGTTTTAACTCTTTCTTCTAAAAACTCTTTAACATCTTCGATTGAAGGTAAAAAATCAATAATTACTTTTACTTCTTTATTATTATGAAGTGCTCTACTTGCAATACCACTTAAATTAAAGATACATATTCCACTAAGTCCATAATCTGTAAACATTACTTCTCCTAGTTCTTCTTTTATTAATTGATTATCAACATAAAGAGAAACTTTTGAAGTGTTCCTTACTCCCATCCAGTCTTTGAAATAATTATCCTGCCCTACAAGCTGAACTAAAGATGGTAAGACATCAATAATATTGTGACCCATCTTTCTACATATGTCATACCCTAGATTCTTATCCTTATAGTAAGCATTACTTCCTGTTGCAAGAATAACTTTATCAGCTTTTATTATTTCGTTATCTAGGCACTCTATATAAAATTCATTATTTTCTTTCTTTACACTTTTTACACAAGTGTTGTTCCTTATTTCTACGCCAAGACATTTTGCTTCATTTAAAAGAGCATTACGAATGCTGTAAGCTTGCATTGACATTGGGTAATAATATCCATTTTTTATAGTGGGCACTATTCCGATATCCTTAAAGAAATTTAAAACTTCTTCTCTATTTTCTTTAGTGTTTACTTTTTCTATAAAGCTACCATCAGTTGAATAAAAATGTTTATTAGTAAAGTCTTCATTCCAATAGTTACATCTACCATTTCCTGTTACTAATATTTTTTTGGCCAGATTTTCTTGTTTTTCTAGTACTGTAACATCACAACCATTTTTCTTTGCTTCTATAGAAGATACAAGTCCACTTGCTCCTCCACCAATTACAACAACTTTCATAGCTCACCTCTTTATAGCTTGATTATTCTTCTTTATATTTAGATTGATACAAATCTGTTTCATCACTATTTTCTACTATTTCTTCAAATTTAGGTAATTCATCTTTGGAAGATAATCCAAAGTAATCTAAAAAGTCTCTTGTAGTAGCATAAGTAGTTGACTTAAAAGCTCCCTCACTTTTTCCTACTTCTTTTATAAATCCTTTGGCCATTAATCTTCTTATCATTTCTCTTGAGTTTACTCCTCTTATATTGTCGACATCTTGAACAGTTACTGGTTCGTTATAAGCAACAATTGCTAAAGTCTCTAAAGCAGCTTGTGACAAAGTATTGGTAGTAGGATTTTCAATTAATTTTTGATAATAGTCACGATGTTCTTTTTTTGTTGTCAATTTAAAAGTGTTTCCTAAAAAGCTAAGTTGTATTCCATAAGTTTCATCTTCATATCTACTTCTCAATATTCTAATCAATTCTTTAGCATCTTCTTCATTTATATCTAATATTTCTTGTATTTGTTCAAGAGTTAATCCTTCATCTCCCACTACAAATAAAAGTCCTTCAAGTATTCCAATAAATCTATTCATCTTGTACCTCACATATGATATCTCCATATTCTGTTTCTTGAGATATCTTAAGTTCATTTTTCTTTGCCATTTCAAGTATAGCTAGAAAAGTTACAACTACATATTCTTTATTTAAGACATCAAATAACTCTAAGAAGTTAACTTTCTTTTTCTTTTTTAAAATATTTCTTATAGATACTGTTCTTTCTTCTACACTCATTTCTTTTTGAGTAACTTTAGTATTTAATGGTTGTTCTAACCTTTTTCTTTCCAAGAACTTTTGAAATGCAAGTAGTAAGTCATCTAAAGTAACATCACTATTATTAATCATTTTATCAGTATCACTATATTCTTTTAAGTTTTCTGGAAGTCTTGTATATATTTGTTTTCTTTCACTTTCAAGTTCTTTAAAATCTTCAGTTAAATCTTTATATTTTTGATATTCAATAAGTTTATTTACTAAAGCTTCTTTAGAGTCTTCAACACTTTCTTCATCGTCTTCCTCTTCTTGTCTTGGAAGTAATAATTTAGATTTCATCTCGATAAGTTCACTTGCCATTACAAGATAACTACTGGCAATCTCTAGATTCATTTTCTCCATTTTTTCTATGAAATCTAGATACTCATCGATTATTATTTCTATTTTTAAATTTAAAAGATCCATTTTCTTTTCTTTTATTAAATGTAAAAGTAAATCTAAAGGTCCTTCAAAATCATCAATTTTTAGAGTTATTTCCATCTTTATCATTCCTTAATAAACAATGTTATTATAACACGAAGCAAGAAATATTAACAATAAAAGAACAACCCGATTTATAAATAAAGCATACAAAAATTTTGCATCAAAAAAAGTTATTACGGTTCTGAGTAATAACTTTTTAAGTAAAGAACATTTTTTAATGTTAATCTTTCGGATTAAAGATAAGTAATAATATAAATGAGAAAAAGACTGCTGAGACTATACCTGCTGCTGTTAAGTCAAACATTCCCATAAGGATTCCAATAACTCCCATTTCATTTGCTTTTGCAATGGCTCCGTGGATTAAAGAGTGACCAAAAGATGTTATGGGAACCATTGCGCCTGGGCCTACAAAATTTATTATCATATCGTAGATATTAAAAGTATCAAGTAGAGCTCCAATTACTACAAAGATACTCGTAATGTGTCCTGCTGTTAATTTTGTATTATCTAAAATTATTTGACCAATTAAACATATTAGTCCAACAAATAAAAATGAATTTAAATATGTCATCTTACACTCTCCAAACTAACAGCGTGACTAATTGATAAAATAGGATTCTTTTGGTAGACAAAGGTTGGGGAAAATAAAGCACCAGTGGCAACGATTAAAACACGCTTTAAGATTCCTTTTTCAATTAAAGGGAAAACATAAGAATAATTTACAAGAGGTGAACAAGCTGGTCCACTTCCACCTGCTAAAGTTTCTTTTTGGTTTTTAATATCAAAAATCATTAAGCCACTATCGGAATAGTTATTAGATAATTCTATTCCATATTCTGAAGCCATATAGTCTTTTAATATTTCTTTTCCATATAGACCTAAGTCACCAGTTATTATTAAGTCATAATAATTAACATCTCTTTTGGTTTCTCTTAAATGATCCATTATCGTTTCCCCTGCTGCCACTGCCATACAAGCACCCATATTATTGGGGTCTTTTTGATCCATATCACAGATTCTTCCTACTGTTGCACTATCGACTTTGATTCTTGACTTGGTATTTGAAAGTAATACACTAGCGCCACCCGTAGTTGTAAAAGTAGCACTAGATGGACGAGGTGCTCCGTATTCAACAGGATTTCTAAATTGTTTTTCACTCGATAAATTGTGACTTGAAACACTTACTATTGCATTTCTAATTTTTCCTGAATCTATAAAGTTAGCGGCAATAAGCATTCCCTCAGTACTTGTAGAACACGCACTAAATATTCCTAGATGAGGTATCTTAAACTTTTGTAAAGCATAGGAAGTTGCACATATTTGATTTAATAAATCACCACCAATTATTAAGTCTATTTCCTTGATGTTTTTTCTTGCTTTTCGTAACAAGATTTCAACTGAGTCCTGCATTAATTTTACTTCTGCCATCTCCCAAGACTTTTCTTGACAATATAAATCTTTATAGCTTTTATCAAATTTGTTACCTAAAGGACCTTTCTTTTCATAAGGACCTACTACTGTCGATTGATTATTAATGTAGACATTATTATATTTAAAAGTCATCTTAAACACCTCCAAAGATTAGGAATCTAATTGCTCCAAAAAACGCTGCACTAGCAATACCCAAGACAATAACACTTCCTGCTAATTTAAACATATTGCTACCCACGCCATATATTAAACCTTCTTTTTTGAATTCTAATCCAGCACTCATAATCGAATGAGCAAAACCTGTTATAGGAATTATTAATCCGCATTTAGCAAAATTAACCCATTTATCGAAGAAGCCAAGTGCTGTGAATAAACAAGCAACAAAGATTAAAGTAACAATCATAAATGTCGTAGCGTCCTTAGTAGGTATTTCAAATAAATAAGAATATAGTTCTGTTAAGAATACTGAAATTACTCCCATAAGACCACCAACTAGAAAGGAAGTTATCGCATTTGCTACTCTACTTTCTGTAGGTTTATGCCTATTTACAATCTCTTTATAATCTTTCTTTTCCATATCATCACCAATAGTATTTTTTGCAATAAAAAAAATAATATACAAAAAAGTCTTAAACTTGTCTTGTAATATTATTTCTAATTTTTGAAAGTATTTTAACTTCTTTACGGGATACCTGTACTTGAGTCATACCTAACTCCCTAGAAGTTTCTTTTTGACTCTTGTCTTGAAAGTATCTAGACTCTATTAATCTTCTTTCCAGTTCAGGAAGTTTATTAATCTCTTCTTTTAAAGTTAAGATATCTTCATCGTAACCTTTTTCTTCGTAAGACTCGTAATCATAAAGATTTAAATCTTTACCTTCATCATTTAGTTCATAATCTAAACTTTTAACAGAAAGAGAACTATTTATAGCATTTATAATATCTTCTTTAGGAAGTTCTAGATATACTGCTATATCTTCGATTGTTGGTTCACAAGAATTAACCTGTGTTAAATATTCTTTTACTTTAGCAATTGATCTTATAAGTCTATCAGTATCATAGTTTAATTTAATAGTTCTATTTTCTCTTAAGTATTTAAGTATTTCGCCTTTTATATAAAAGTGTGCATAAGTAGAAAATTTAGCATTGCTATCACTTTTATAATGTTTTAAAGCCTCTTGAAGTCCTATATTACCTACTTGATATAAGTCCTCTAAATCATTAGGGTTATGACTATATTTTTTAGCAATACTATATATTAAATTCTTAAACAGCTCTACTGTTTCATTATCCATTTAATCACCTTTGTTTTATAAATATAGACTATTTTTTAAACAAAGTATACCATTTCGACAAAAGAAGCTAAAATAAGTATTCGACAAATATCTATTTATTATTTACTTTAACGATATTTGTGTAATAAGAATTCCCTTGACTATCTTTAACTTTAAATACGCAGTAATAATCGTTTGCGATATCTAAGTCTCTAAATTCTAAATTTAAGTCTTCATCAGTATCAAACTCGATGCTTACTAAAGTGTTACTATCTGCCCAATTAGTAATGTATTTACCTGATTTATCTAAAATATTATATTTAAAGCTTAATATTTGTAATGTATCCCACTCTTTTATATCTATTTCTGTTTTTCTATATGTAAAGTTTTCGTTTACATTCATTGGAAGTACAGTCGCAACATATCCATTTGGATGTTCTTCGTCTACCACAAATTCTAAGTAAACTGACATCATTTCATAATCAAACTTATCTTTATCCCACTTTGATAAAGTAGCAGGAATATTGTACTTAACATAATTTTTTCCTTCTTCACTTATAATAGCCGTGACAATCATCTCGTCTCCCAAAGAGTTAGTAGCTACCAATGACTTTTTAGCAACTGTGGTACTTAAAGTATTTCCTTCTACAATTACATCCGTACTATTAAATATCGGAGTAAACAAGCCACTATCATCTTTATCAAATAATATGTAACTAGCACTACTATAATTATCTACGACATCTTTAGGAAGTGTTACTGATACTTTACCTTCATTTTGTGCTACTACCTTATTCTTAGTCAAGTTCCAATTCTGTAATCTTTTTCCTATAAGTTTTTCTACAAAATTGTCAACAAAATCATAATAAGTAGGAACAAAATCTATAGAAGAATAAATCATCATATTATTTTCTATTTCTCTTTTGTTCTCATAAGGGAAAAATACAGATACTCCATATGTATTTAAAATATCTGTTTTTTGGTAGATAACAAAATCTTCCAAAGATGCATTCAAAGAATTTACTTCTTCATAATATTCTTCCGGTAAATTATCGATAAAATCTTTTAAGTCAACTAAATCGTAATAGTAATATTCATCTTCAATTCTTCCAAAAGTTTTTGATTTGCTTCTTGTTCTAGAGAAAGTTGAAAATTCATCTATTAGTTTCTCATCCATATTAGCAAATAAATTATCGATAGCGTTTTCAACATTTTCCACTTTATTTAATTTTAAAAGTGATAAACTTACACCTGTTATATATTTCTTTTGGGCATAAAAGTCATCATAATAATCGACAATAAGTTTTCCCATTTCTAAAGAGCTAGTATCTGCATCCACTTTAGATAAGTATTTATAATTCCAACCGGCTCCTGGTTCTGTTTCTTGACTTGCAACCATATATTCTGAATAGTCAGATAAAACTGAAGCAATTTCAACGCTTGACATTAAACAGGCATCAAACCCAATCAATTCCAATTTATTTCCACCATTAAAGTGACTGTTTTTCAAAGCATTTTCTAAATCTTCTACTGAAATTGTTCCAATTTTATTATATTCATCATAACCATATCCATAAATTGGTCCTGCTCCGTGATCCCAAAGTATTAAATCATAAAATTCAGTTTCATAATGTTCATAACCATAATCAAGCAAATAAGTTATGTTTGAGTAATCAAGCATATCTTTTGTTGAATCAAATTCATCAATTTTTTTAAGTCCTTCTTCATTAATTTCGAATAAAGCTTGTTTGTCATTTGGGATTTCATCTATGTGCCACTTTTTAGCACCACCAGTATATATAAGAATATTAACATCTTCAAAATTAATATTAGAATCTAATATTTCATTTATATCTTTAGTTGCAGACAAATATTTACTCTCTAGGTCTGAACCAATCATATAGATCATTATTGTTCTTTTACCATCTTTAGAATAAAAAATTTTATCTTTATTTATAAATACATAAAGAGAGACAGAAAGTAACATTACACCAATAATAATCAACATTACTGGTAACATTCTTTTCTTTTTTTTCTTTATGTGAGTGTACTCTAAATCCTCAGCTGGTTTAGTAATATCTATTTTTGTATCTATTATTTTAGACATTGAATTTGCAAAAACTTGAGCTTTTTGTTCTTCTACATTTTCTATTTTGGTAGAAGGTACTTCAGTACCACAGTTGCCACAAAATTTGTCAGTATCTTTTAATTCTGAACCACAATTTCCACAAAACACTAGATATCACCTACCTTCTCTTATAATTTAATAATAACACATATAAAATTATCAAAAAAGTAAAAAACAAGTTATTTAACACTTAATTTATCTAAAAAATGTAAAGAAAAAGATAGTTTTCACTACCTTTTAACATTTTCTATCAACATCACAAGAATTTTTAAATAATTTTGAGAATTCTTCTTCTTGATATTTTAATATTTCTTCTGTTAATTCTGCTCTTGAATTCGTCTGTTTTGGAGAAATACCTGTAGTAGATTTAACTGCCTTACCTTTTTCAATATAGAAATAAGTTGGCGCATATATTCTCTTTTCTCCTACCATAATAGTTTTATTGTTACTATCTGTCAAAGTATAATCATCAAGTTGACTTCCTAAATATTCAAGTAACTTTTTATATTCAGGAGCTCCTTCATTGACAACGGTTGCTTTACCATTTTCTAAAGTATATTTATCTCTTAATATTTCGTTTCCTTGTTCGTCCCAAATATCGACATAATAGATTCTTTCAATGTCATTATTTCTAGAAACTTTATCAGCTGTTTCTATAACACTTCTACACCAAGGACATAGATTTGACCCAAAATAAACATAAAAAGTTTCTTTGTTCTCTATTCTTTTTATGATATCTAGAACAGTTGTTTCCATAAATCTATTGTCTTCACTTAACGTGACACTTCTATGAACTCCACTTGGTGTTTCAACATTATTTATTTTTTCATAATCTTCTTTAAATGCTAAAGCCTTTTCTTTTGTTTTTGCTGTTTCCTTCTCTTCTTCATTTGTTTTTGATGTTTCTTTTTCTTCTTTGCCACCAAAACTACAAGCAGTTAATGTTAATACTGGAATAAGGATTAGTAAAAGTACTATTATTTTTTGTCGCATCTTGGGCACCTCACTTACTACATTTTAAATTATATCACGGTGATTATCTAATTACTAGAAAAAATCATTATTATTTTATTTCTAAACCATCCTTAAAAGCATTTCCCACTCTTTCAGTAACTTTATAATATCCGTGAGTATATGGATCAAATGCAATGGCATTTAACTTTGTAACATCTACTTTACCATTTGTCATAACACTTTCTAATGCTGTAACATTTAAAACTTTACCAATTACTCCATAGTTATATTCATCATCTTGAACCTTTAATAAAGTACACTCAAGACATATTGGAAATTCATTGATTATTGGAGCATCAACGTTATCAGACTTAGTAGATGTTAATCCACTTTTAGCAAATTTATTTGTCTCTTTATTACCAGATACTACACCAAAGTAATCAGCTTCTTTTGTATGATCTGCATCGGCAATACTTATAGTAAATGCTTTTCTTTCTTTTATATTCTTTACCGTTTTATGTTCACTAGATAAATTTAGTAATACTTCATCTCTTTCTAACATTGTTCCCCAAGCAGCATTCATCACGTTTACACTTCCATCTTCGTTATAAGTAGCAATCATCAACACTGGCATAGGAAATATTCCTTCAGTTACATTTATTTTTTCTCTCATTTTCTTTTCTCCTCTCTATTTATAATAGCACATAAATGAAAAAAGAAGTCAAAGACTCCTAATTTTTCTCTATAAATTTCTTTCTTCTTCCTATAAGTTTGTCAACAGCTGACAAAAGTCCTGGTAGTAATAGTAAGATTAATAATGCTGAGAAGAAAGTTCCTTCAGATATTGTTAAACATATTTTAGCAGCAATAGCATCGGAAAATTTTCCTACGATAAGAGTAACAATTATAAGAATAGATGCACTTGTTAATATAGTGTGAATTGATTCATTATAAGCACCTATTAAAGATTCCTTGGTACCTTTCTTTTGTCTTTCTTCTATATAATAAGAAGTATACAAAATAGCATAGTCAATAGTAGCTCCCATCAATATACTTTGAACGATTAATATTGAAATAAAGTAAATTGAATCTCCTAAAGATAAAATAGACATTGTGAAGAAGACTGCTGTTTGAATTATCAAAACAAGAATTATTGGTATTAAAATAGATTTAAAAGTAATTGCTACAATTAGAAAGATAAAGAGCATCGTTAATACTGTGATAAAGTCTAGTTCTCCATTAAATGATAAACTCATTTCATAGGACATTGGAGAGTTTCCAATTAAATAAACATCATCATCTATTTTTGCTAAATCTTCTTTAGTAGTTTTTACAAAATCAAAAGTTTCATCGTTTTCAATTTCTAAATCTGTTGTAATTAACGCTCTTGAATAGTTTTTACCAATAAGCAATTTTCTAGCATCTTTAATTGTATTTTTAGAGTCTAAGATATCATCTTTTCTTTTTTCTGTATATTTATCAAATCTTTCATCTTTTAATATATCATTGTTTAGGTAATTTACAACTTCTTCAATCGTCATAGTCCACTCTTCATTATAATCGTATATACTTCCATAATAGATATAGACTAAATCTATTAAGTTCTTCTCTAAATCACTAGATAAAGGACTCAATGTATTATATAGAGTATCTTTAGTATATTTTTTATTGTTTAATGTGTTATCTATAACCTTTTTCAAACTATTTAATTTGTTTTTCTTATCTGTTGTAATACCACTATTATATTTTTTATTATTGATAATATCACTTAACAAGAAATTAACAAAGTCTTTAAATGAAATAGACATATTTTTCTTTAATTTAATATCATCGTACAAAGAATATACAAGAGATACACTTTCTTTATCAATTCCAAGTAAGTTAGACATTTCTTCTTTTGAATATTTAGTATTATTTAAAATACTAGTCATAATCTTTTTCAAAAGTGTTAAAGATGCAAGCGTATTGCTATTAATTTTTCCTTTGAGCATTTCATCACTTTGATGATTTAAAATAAATGAAACAAATTCATATGGTGATAATTTTAAACCTGAACTAAAGTAAAGGCTGTAAATTTGTTGACATAATGATTCTTCAATTCCTATACTATTAGCCATTTCTTGATATGAGAAAGTTAAATTTTTATTTGTACTATCCATTATGAAATAAGCATCATTTAACTCTTTTATACTTATCATACTTTTTAATTCACTTATAAATTCATAAGGTGTAAGTATTTCTTTACCAGTAGCAATTTCAATTGAAACGTACAAATCCTTTATTTTAGATTCATCTAAACCTGTAGCAGTTGCTAACTCTTCTACTGAATATTTTTTACTTTCATCTAAAGTTCCATCTGCAAGTTTTTCTTCTAAAGTAGAAATTACTTCAGGTTCGTTAAGAGAAAGAGAATTCAACAAAGTTATAAACTCATCTACTGTTAGAGTTAGAGTGCATTCTTTACTTAATAAAATATTTTTGATAAAT
The DNA here is from genome assembly GCA_947629375.1 of uncultured Bacilli bacterium. GTDB lineage: Bacteria > Bacillota_I > Bacilli_A > RF39 > UBA660 > RUG13868. The sequence goes on from CANRDN010000007.1 coordinate 66,176, forward strand.
GGTCCAACAAATTGTTGGTATCCAGCAGGTAATAACTTAGATAATTCATCGGCCGTCATTTTTTTATTAATCGTATTACTATCACTGAACATTTTTAACTGTTCTAATTGTGGTTTCTTTTCAGTATTACTTCCAGTCATTTCAATATAACTTAAAGCAAAATTAGCAAACTGATTTATTGTCATTTTAGAATCTGTTCCATTAACTAACATATAGTATGTATATAAATCTTGAGTAGTACTTGGATCAAGGCCAAATAGTTTTGCCATATCACTAGAATTTAACTTACTATTTATCGTATTCTTTGAAATAAACTTAGATATAGTACTTAAGTTATTTCTAGTATTACTATCGATATTTGAATTATATTTAGGGTTATTAACAATATTAGAATTCATAAAATTAACGAATTCATCTACTCCAAGTTTGGTATTAGTCTTCTTAGAATTATAATAGATTAAAATATTTTTTACATCTTCTTCATTTAGTTCTAAAGTTTCTGCTATCTCTTTCGCAGTTCTTAATTTATTTAACTCTTCTGTTGTGCTAAACTTCTCTACTCTATCGATATTTACTCTCATTTCTTCATCAATATCTTCACTTAATTCTTCGTTTTGATAAACTGTATTTTTAATGAAACTTATTACTTCTCCTAAAGTAGCAGTATTATCTTCATCTTTATTGTAATAATGATAATAGATTATTTTAGCAAGGTAATCATCGATAGTTATATCACTTTCTAAGTCTTCCATCTTTGTATTCAATTTGTTATATACAAGTGGTTGATTTATCGTATTTCCATAACATAATATATCGTCTACTTTATCTTCTAAAGATAAACAGTAGGCCGTTATTTCTTTTTCCTTATCATTTGGATATATTATTACCATCTGATTATCGACTTTAAAGTTCTTAGTTATTTCACTTTCTTCAGTTGCATTAAAAATATATCCAAGATTTCCTTTAGCAAGGAAACTTCCTAAAAAGATAAGAACAAATACACATAATATTAAGTATCTATATTTGTAACTTAATGCTCCTAATTTATTTAAAGTAACTGTTGGAGCTTTTTTCTTTGTTTTCGTAATTAATTTATCAAACATCAAGATAAGTGCAGGAAGAGATGTGAATATACTAAATAAGCTAAATAAAACTCCTTTAGCTAAAACGAATCCAAGGTCACGACCAATAGTGAAACTCATAAATACAAGAGCTAAAAGTCCTACTATAGTTGTAACAGAACTACTTGAAATTGCTTTAAAAGCATTATATAAAGCACTCTTCATCGCTTTAACATTATCTTTTTCGTGTTCTTTTTCCTGACGATATCTATTAATAAGCATTATGGAATAATCCATAGAAAGAGCCATTTGAAGAATTGAGGAAATTGACTTAGTTATATTAGATACATTTGAAAACATTATATTTGTTCCATTATTTAAAGCAACTGCTATTAAAATAGAAGTTAAAAATAAGAATGGTTCAACATAAGACTCACACATTATTATAAGTATAACTAAAGCAGAACCAACTGCTAATAAGATGATAGAAAAAGGAAGAACTGTTTTATATTCATCGGAGATACTTCCTGAAGTATCCACTATCTTATCGTCAAAGTGATCACTTATTTCATTAAAAAGTTTCTTAGCTTCTTTAGTGTCACTTGTAACAGACGCAGTTATAGAATAAAACTGTAAATTATCTTTTTCTTGAAATTCGACATCATCGACATTATCAAGTTTTATCAAGTAATTATAAGCTTCATCCTTTTCTTTATCTGATAAGTCCTCAAGTAAAATGTTCAAAGTTCCATTTACATCTTCGAACTCCGACTCCATAATATCCATACCAATTCTAGTTTCAGAAGTACCTGGAAGATACTTAGCCATATCACTATTTATCTTTACATCATCGGCAAGGAATAAACTTATAACTGTAAAGAACAAGACTATTCCTAAGATGAAATATCTCTTTTCTACCACAAAATCTGTTATCTTTTTCATAACATCACCCCATAAATCACTAGGTAGTGTGCATAGTTTATATACAAACTACCCATTTTTTCTTTATTTTATTTATAATTTCTATATTCTTTTGTAA